>NZ_JBBGZW010000001.1:1229597-1844396 GCF_037479095.1 Pantoea nemavictus
CGCACGTACTCGATCACCTCTTCCAGCGACTGCTCCAGCTCTTCCTGGTCTTCATCTTCGTCATAGCCGAGCTGCGCGATGGTGCGCAGATCGTCAATCGCTTCACCGGTTTCGCCGGTTACTTTCTCAAGCTTAGGCTGCGTAACGCCCAAACCGAGCAGGAAGTGATTGACCCAGCCGGCCAGCGCATCGGCGCGATCGAATACCGTGATGTCATCATCTTCCGGCAACATCAGCTGGAACATAAAGCCTTCGTCTTCCAGCGTGGTCGCCAGGCTCTCGTGCAGCGCCTGTAACGGCTGAGACAGGCTCTGCGAAAACGCCATGCCTTCGTTGGTGAGATCGTGAACCATGGTTTTCCAGCTGGTATCCTGATTGCCACCGCACAGAATCCCGGAAAGGAGTCCGTGCATTTCGGCCGGCGTCATGCCCACGCCCTGCTGAGAAAGGGCCGCGGCCAGCGCGTTGTAACTAGGCGTTGCGTTCTGTAAAGACATAAGCTTTGGTCGTCGTTGGCGGAATAAGTTCGTGTTATGCTACCACCAGGTGCCTCTGGGTTTCCAGAAAAGGGGTTGTAACTTATAACTCGGGTATATATAGTTTCGCACCTCCCAACCCATTGACCGGTAAGGGAGATGCGATCGAAGTAATCAGTCAGGATGGTGGCATGTCTGCACAACCAGTAGATATTCAAATTTTTGGTCGTTCATTGAGAGTGAATTGTCCGCCTGAACAGCAAGATGCGCTGAATCTGGCCGCAGAGGATCTCAATCAACGGTTGCAAGATTTAAAAGTTCGCACTAGAGTCACCAATACAGAGCAACTGGTGTTCATCGCCGCGTTAAACATCTGCCACGAGCTGGCACAAGAGAAAGGTAAGACGCGCGACTATGCAGCAAACATGGAACAACGTATCCGCATGCTGCAGCAGACCATTGAACAAGCGTTAGTTGAGCAAGGTCGCATAACTGACCGCCAGGGCCCTAATTTTGAATAACACTTCATGGTCCTCATGCTAGAGTGACGGTGAAGTAAATTTTCTCTGAGATGTTTGCAAGCGGGCCAGTCCCCTGAGCCGATATTTCATACCAACAGAATGTGACGCTCCACAATTTGTGCGCATGCTCGGTCCGTCCGAGAAGCCTAATAGTTGTGACGGCATGTTCACCTTGAACCAAGGGTTCAAGGGTTACAGCCTGCGGCGGCATCTCGGAGATCTCCACTTAGTTTTACTCGCTAAATAATTCAGTCTGCAGCAAGGCGGCAATCGAGAGAATCCCAGTGAGCTTACTTAAGTAAGTGATTCTGGTGAACGAGAGCAGCCAACGCGGCTGCAGATTGAAGTATGACGCGAATCCCCCGGTTCGCATGATATAGTGGCTTGCAACAGCCCACTCTGCCGGGGATATCATGTCAGCACCCTCCTTTCTCGACCGTCAAGACATCCGTCAGCATGTGCGCCATTTGCGCCGTAATCTCACGTCTGAGCAGCAAGAACAGGCCGCCGATCAGCTGGCTGAACACGCCATCAATATCGCGCCGATCGCCAATGCCCAACGCATCGCGCTGTTTTTGTCTGTCGATGGTGAAATCAACACCCGCCCGCTGATCGCCAAACTGTGGCAGCAAAAAAAGCAGGTTTATCTACCCGTGCTGCACCCCTTCTCGCCAGGCAATCTGCTGTTTATCCGCTATACGCCCGCGAGCGCGCTCACGCCAAATAAACTGCGTATTCCCGAGCCGCCGTTAGATATCACGCAGCTGGCCACGCTAGACCAATTAGATGTGATGCTGGTGCCGCTGGTAGCGTTTGACCACCAGGGCCAACGTTTGGGGATGGGCGGCGGATTCTACGATCGCACGCTGCAAAACTGGCAGCAGCACGGTTTTCTTCCGGTGGGCATTGCGCATGATTGCCAGCGCGCGGATACACTTCCCGTCGCCGCATGGGACGTCCCGCTGCCGGCGATACTGACGCCATCAAAACTGTGGCAATGGGAAACGTAAGCAGAAAAAAGGGCGCCAGTGGCGCCCTGATTGATTAGTAGAGCAGACGGGCGCGAATGGTGCCCGGAATGGCTTTCATTGCCTGAAGCGCTTTATCCGCCACTTCTTCTGTCGCATCAATATCGATCACCACGTAGCCCATAATTGGCGTGGTTTGCAGATACTGCGCGGCAATGTTAATGCCCTGCTCAGCAAAGATCTGGTTGATAGCCGTCAGCACACCTGGACGGTTCTCATGGATATGCAGCAGACGACTGGCGCTCGCTGCATGCATTGGCAGCGAAACTTCCGGGAAGTTGACCGCAGACAGCGTAGAACCGTTGTCTGAGTATTTCGCCAGCTTGCCAGACACTTCCAGACCGATGTTTTCCTGCGCTTCCTGGGTTGAACCACCAATGTGCGGAGTTAAAATCACGTTGTCGAATTCGCACAGCGGAGAGTTGAACGGATCGCTGTTAGTCGCCGGCTCGACCGGGAACACGTCGATAGCGGCACCAGCCAGATGTTTGTTCGCCAGTGCTTCACACAGCGCCGGGATATCAATCACGGTACCGCGCGCGGCATTAATCAGCAGCGAGCCCGGCTTCATTAATGCCAGCTCCTCAGCACCGATCATGTTCTGCGTGGATTGGGTTTCAGGCACATGCAGGCTGACCACATCGCTCATATTGAGCAAATCGGAGAGGTGGCGAACCTGCGTGGCGTTACCCAGCGGCAGTTTGCTTTCGATATCGTAGAAGAACACGTGCATACCCAGGCTTTCTGCCAACACACCCAGCTGCATGCCGATGTGACCGTAACCAATGATGCCCAGTTTCTTACCACGCGCTTCGAATGAGCCGTTGGCAACTTTATTCCAGATGCCTCGGTGCGCTTTGGCGTTCGCTTCTGGAATACCGCGCAGCATCAGCAGCATTTCGCCAATCACCAGCTCAGCAACGGAGCGGGTGTTGGAGAACGGTGCGTTAAACACCGGCACACCGCGTTTCGCCGCAGCAGCAAGATCAACCTGGTTAGTACCGATACAGAAGCAGCCAACTGCAACCAACTTTTCAGCGGCAGCAAAGATCTCTTCAGTCAGTTGGGTACGGGAACGGATACCAATGAAGTGCGCATCGCGGATGGAGGATTTCAGCGACTCCGCATCCAGCGCCCCTTTGTGAAACTCGATGTTGGTGTAGCCTGCTGCACGCAGGTTTTCCAGCGCACTCTGGTGAACGCCTTCCACCAGCAGGAACTTAATCTTGTCTTTTTCCAGTGATACCTTTGCCATTTCCCGACCCTATTCAGAATTCAATGAGGACTACCATAAGGTAGCCTTCTGTCAAAATATCAAAAATTTCGTGCGCAGCAATACAAACGATTGCCTGCGTGCCAGCACGCGCCCACGCGGAGGCAGCACAATGCCGTACAAAATCGTGGCATCTATGTTGGACGGAGTACGAACCCACTGCTGATGAATCTTTTGTGACATAAGTCACCAAATTTCAGCCTGGCGAGAAAAGATGTTTTGCGGATGGAAATAACCGGCGCATGTCGGGCGCCGGACAGATCATTTTACGATGGTTTTTACGCCGTCAGCGGTGCCAATCAGCGCGACGTCAGCACCTCGTCCGGCAAACAGACCCACGGTCACCACGCCCGGCAGCGCGTTAATGGTTTTTTCCAGCTCGATAGGATCAAGAATCCGCAGATTATGCACGTCGAGAATAATGTTACCGTTATCGGTGATGACGTTCTGGCGATACTCCGGCAAGCCGCCCAGCTTCACCAGTTCACGAGCCACAAAGGAACGCGCCATGGGAATGACTTCAACCGGCAGCGGGAAGTGCCCCAGCACATCAACTTCTTTCGATGCATCAGCAATACAGACGAATTTTTTTGCGACCGCCGCAACGATTTTCTCACGCGTTAGCGCTGCACCACCGCCTTTGATCATCTGCATCTGCGGATTGATTTCATCTGCGCCATCCACATACACCGACAGTTCGTCAATTTCATTGAGATCGAAGACGTGGATACCTAAAGCTTTCAGTTTTTCTGTCGACGCTTCCGAACTGGAAACCGCGCCTTCAATCTGATTCTTCATGGTGCCGAGCGCATCAATGAAATGCGCGGCAGTGGATCCCGTTCCCACGCCAACCACCGTGCCGGGCTCTACGTAATGCAGCGCTGCCCAACCTACCGCTTTTTTCAGTTCATCCTGGGTCATGGTATGTTTAAAACCTGTGCGACATCGAAGTGCGCGTAGTATAAAACAAGGCGTCGTAAAAAAGCGCGACTGTTGAACAGCCGATTTAAGTCTTTGGAAGCCAGCCCGCAAAAAAGCGCCACAGCACTATTTGAGCGTTTTATGGCATAGTAATGTCCACCCTGAACGAGAGAGAACAACAATGAAACGCCCGGATTATCGAACGCTTCAGGCGCTGGATGCTGTGATTCGCGAGCGCGGCTTCGAGCGCGCCGCGCAAAAACTCTGTATTACGCAATCTGCGGTTTCGCAGCGTATTAAACAGCTGGAAAATTTATTCGGTCAGCCGCTGTTGGTGCGCACCGTGCCGCCGCGCCCCACCGAACAGGGACAAAAACTGCTGGCGTTATTGCATCAGGTTGAGCTGCTGGAAGAGGAGTGGCTGGGTGACGATAACGGCGGTACCACGCCGCTGCTACTGTCGCTGGCGGTTAACGCCGACAGTCTGGCAACCTGGCTGCTGCCCGCCCTGAAAGATGTGCTGGCCGATTCGCCGGTGCGCCTGAATTTACAGGTAGAAGATGAAACCCGCACCCAGGAACGTCTGCGTCGCGGTGAAGTGGTTGGCGCGGTGAGTATTCAGCCACAACCCCTGCCAAGCTGTTTGGTTGATCAGCTGGGTGCGCTCGACTATCTGTTCTGCGCCTCGCCTGATTTCGCCGCACGTTATTTCCCCAACGGCGTGACCCGCTCCGCATTGCTGAAAGCACCGGCGGTAGCATTTGATCATTTAGATGATATGCATCAGGCGTTTTTGCAGCAGAACTTTGACCTGTCGCCAGGCAGCGTGCCCTGCCACATCGTTAACTCGTCAGAAGCCTTTGTGCAGTTGGCGCGCCAAGGTTCGGTGTGCTGTATGATTCCGCATCTGCAGATTGAGCGCGAGCTGGCGCAAGGTGAGCTGGTAGATTTGACGCCAGGTTTGTATCAGCGTCGCATGCTGTACTGGCACCGTTTTGCCCCAGAAAGCCGTTTGATGCGCAGCGTAACGGATGCGCTGATTGCGCACGGACATCGCGTGCTGCGCCAGGATGTTTTGCCTGCATAATGATCAGGTCGCCATAAACGGCGACCTGACTCAAAGCCTTACGGCGTATTCGGTTTAATCTCGAACACCACATCCACCTGATCGTCAAAGTGAATGCTCTGCTGCTCGTAAGTTTGCTGTGCGGTGGTGTCAGCCGGCGCTGCCGCGGCTTTGTACATCCGCGCCATCGGCATTGGTTGGTAGTTAGCAACGTGGTAACGAATGCTGTAGACCGAACCCAGTTTAGCGTTGAAGCCTTCAGCCAGCGCATTGGCCTGCTGCGTGGCGTTAGCAATCGCCACTTTACGCGCCTTCTCTTTATAGCTGTCAGGATTGGCCACACCCAACTCTACCGACCGAATTTCATTCAGGCCGGATTTTAGCGCGCCATCCAGCAGCTCGTTCAGCTTATCCAGCTGACGCAGCGTCACCTGTACCTGACGCTCCGCACGATAACCTTTCAGCACCGATTTGCCTTCTTTGGTGTAGTCATACTCCGGTTGGGTGCTGAGGTTTGCCGCATCAATATCTTTTTTCTCGATGCCATTCTTTTGCAGGAAATCGAAATATTGCGCCACGCGGTCATCAGCCTGTTTCTTCGCTTCCGCCGCGTCTTTCGACGAAACATTCACCACAATAGCGAGCGTGGCGATATCGGGCGTGGCATCAACGCTTGCCTGTCCTGACGTCACCACATGCGGTCCATTTGGTAATTCACCCGCGTGGACTAAACCGGACAGTGCGCCGGTGCTCATTACGGCGGCCAGCGCCAGTGCTTTCAGTTTCACGAAAGTCCTCCTTGAGGGATTCAATTTACAGGTCGCCACTATGGCTAAACCTAAAACACATTAACATGTGTGCTTATCTGATTTTTAAACTGACTAAAAGTTCGGGCATGCTGCGGTTTAAACCTGGCCGCGATCGCAAATTTTAATGAACAGGTTGGCCGAAACCTCATTTAAACGTTTCTATTAAAGAAACACCTCTGCATTCGGGAGAGTTGCATTATGACAGAACAGCCGCTGAGCCAAACCGCTGCCAGCCTTCCCGCCGGACGTACGCGCTTTCTGATGCTCGGCCTGGTGTTTATCAACATCATCATCAACTATATGGATCGCACTAACCTGTCGGTTGCCGCCACGGAAATGGCCGGAGAGCTGCGCTTCACGCCGCTGGAAATGGGGTTAATCTTCTCAGCGTTCGGCTGGATTTACGCCGCCCTGCAGATCCCCGGCGGCTTCCTGATTGATCGCCTTGGCGCGCGCGTGGTGTATGGCGTTGGTCTGTTCGTCTGGTCTTTAATCACCGCGCTGCATGCGCTTGCCAACAGTTTTACTGCGCTATTTGGCCTGCGGCTCGGCGTGGGCGCGTTTGAAGCGCCAGTGATGCCCGCCAACAATCGGGTGATCTCCAGCTGGTTCCCAGAACAGGAGCGCGCCAGCGCCATTGGTATCTACTCTTCAGCGCAGTTTGTTGGCCTGGCCTGCATGACACCGCTGCTGTTTCATGTGCAGGCTGCGTTTGGCTGGCGCGGACTGTTTTTGATTACCGGTTTGGCGGGCATGATTTGGTCGCTGGTGTGGTATTGGCTTTACCGCGAGCCAAACCACCATAAAGGTGTGTCCGACGCTGAACTGAACTACCTGCGCAGTAACGGTGCGCTCCTGGAGAGTGAGCATAAGAATCAATCACCGCAAGCGCGCTGGAGCGATTTGGCGCAGATGTTCCGCAGCCGCAAATTGGTCGGCATCTATATTGGTCAGTTCACCATCTCTGCCACCTTCTGGTTCTTTCTCACCTGGTTCCCGACCTATCTGGTGGAATATCGCCATATGGGATTCATCAAAAGCGGCTATGTCGCCTCAGTGCCCTACTTCGCCGCCTTCTGCGGAGTTTTGCTGGCCGGCTTTGCCTCAGATCGTATGATACGACGCGGCGTGTCCGCCAGCGTGGCGCGTAAGCTGCCGGTAATTCTTGGCCTGTTCCTGACGCTGTTTATCCTGGGTGCCAATTACACCAATGATTCCGCGCTGATCATTCTGTTTATGTCGCTGGCGTTCTTCGGTAACGGTCTGGCAACCATCACCTGGGTGTTTGTGACGGCGCTGGCGCCGCGTCATTTGATTGGCCTGGCGGGTGGGGTGTTTAACTTTACCGGCGCGCTGTCATCGATCGTCGTGCCGATTGCCATCGGCGCGCTGATTGATGGCAACAACTTCGCGCCAGCACTGGCATTTATTGCGGTTCTGGCCGCGATTGGCATCTGCAGCTATCTGTTTATCGTCGGGAAAATCGACCATGTTAGCGCGGGCTGACAACTATCTGCGCCAGCGATTGCAGCTGTTGCAACCGCTGCGCGAGATGCGCCTCATCGTGCTGCCAGATTTTGGCAAAGGCCAGCGCCGCGCGATTGTGATTAATCGGCTGCGCCATGCTGATTTCACCGTCATCACGATGCCAAATCAGATGATCTGCCGCACGCTTGCGTGCCAGCAGCGGCGCAATCTGCTGCCACTGTTCGTCGCTAAAACGCGGGCGCAGCACCTCATCACTTTCGGCAGCCAGCAACGACACGCCAATCACCGACTGCCACGCAGGCAGCATGCGGAAACCCGCCAGCGCCTGGCTGGCGTTGGTGCGCTCACCCGGCTCGGAGTGCCAGATATAGATCACCTGATCTTCCCACAGCACGCCCAGCGCCACCACAATGTCGCGCGGCGCGTGCATTTCCAGCTGCGGCAGCGCCTGAGCAAACAGCGAGGAGCCGCGAATCGCCTGCGCCGCCAGCGCGTGAATGCCGGGACCGGGCAGATAGCGCCGGTGCTCATCCTGCGTCGTCAATCCGATGGAAGCCATGGTCATCAGCAGGCGATTAACGCGCGTACTGTTCATCCCCATCTGACGCGCCAGTTCGCGACAGCCCACGGCTTTATCGCTGGAGACCAGATATTGCAGGCAGCGAATACCGTCGATCAGGCTTTGGTTGGGTTGAGAAGACATAGATCACCTGCGGCGGGGAAAACTCAATCTTAGCCTTAGAGTTAGAGGAATGAAATGATGCAAACTTTCTCTTCGCAAAATGCGCGTCACTTTCCGCAGCAGCGATTACATGCGGACTTACTGATTGCTGGCGGTGGATTAGCGGGCGTGTGTGCGGCATTGGCCGCCGCGCGTGATGGCCTTAGCGTAATATTGATACAGGATCGCCCGGTATTAGGCGGCAACGCCTCCAGCGAAGTGCGTTTGTGGGCCAATGGCGCCACCTCGCACATGGGTAATAATAATCGCTGGGCGCGCGAAGGCGGTATCATGGGCGAGATCATGGAGGAGAACCTGTGGCGCAATAAAGAAGGAAATCCGGTGCTGTTCGATATGGTGCTGCTGGATATCGTACAGTCGCAGACCGGTCTAACGTTACTGCTTAACACCGTGGTTACCGACATCGAAAAATCCGGCCGCAGCCTGCAGGCGGTGCGGGCTTTTAACGCCATTAATCAAACCCAGTATCACGTCTCGGCGGCGCAGTTTATCGATGCCAGCGGCGATGGCGTGTTGGGGTATCTGGCTGGCGCGGCGCATCGCGTGGGAGCAGAATCCATTGAAGAGTTTGGCGAGAAGATGGCACCGGGCGAGAATTTCGGTCACAAGCTCGGACACTCGATCTACTTCTACACCAAGCGCTCTTCCCAGCCGGTGCGCTTCGTGCCGCCCTCTTTCGCGCTAAAAGAGATCAACGCGATTCCGCGTTACAGACGCCTGACCTCAGCACTGAACGGCTGCGACTTATGGTGGCTGGAATGGGGCGGACGGCTTGATACCGTGCATGAGAGCGAAACCATCAAATGGGAGCTGTGGAAAATCGTTTGGGGCGTGTGGGATTACATCAAAAACTCCGGCGAATTCCCCGATGCCGACAACCTCACCCTCGAATGGGTTGGCCTGATTCCCGGCAAGCGCGAAAGTCGGCGTTTTCTCGGCGATACCCTGCTCTGCCAGCAGGATATTATCGAGCAGCGCGATCATTACGATGCGGTCGCGTATGGCGGCTGGTCGATTGATCTGCATCCAGCCGATGGCGTATACAGCGAGCACGATGGCTGCCGCCAGTTTCACAGCAAAGGCACCTACACCATTCCATTCCGCGCGTTGTACAGCCAATCACTGGATAATCTGTTGTTAACTGGCCGGCTCATCTCCGCCACTCACGTCGCTTTTGGCAGCGCACGCGTGATGTGCACCTGCGGCGTGCTGGGTGAAGCCGTGGGTCGCGCGGCGTCGCTCTGCCAGCAACAGCAGATCACCCCCGCCGAACTGGCACAGCCGGAGCGCGTGGGGCAGTTGCAGCAGCATCTGCTGCGCGCCGGCGCGTTTATCCCGCGACATCGGCTAGAGAATCCGGCGCGCAATGCCCACGTCACCGTCAGCAGTACTTTTGAACTCCGCGCCCTGACCGCCGATGCCGGCTGGCAACCCCTGCAATCACGCTGTGCGCTACTGCTGCCGTTGAAAGCCGGTGAGCGCTTGCCAGCGATCGGGGTGCAACTGCGTGCCGCACAGACGCAGAAGCTGCAGGTATCGCTGCTTACCAGCGAGAATCCTGCCAATACCTGCGGCGATCGCCCGATCGCCACGCAGCATATTGAGGTCAACGATCAGGGCGCTTATCGTCTGAGCTTTGATTACCTCGCCGATTGCGATCGCTATCTGTTTATCGCTTTCGCAGAAAACCCAGCGATTGAGATAGCGCTCACCAGTCAGCGCTTGCCGGGTGTCATGATGGTGTTCAATAGCCTTAACCCGCGCGTGGCGAAACGCACGCGTCAAATTAACGATGGCGATTACGGCGTCGACGAGTTTGATTTTTGGCTGCCGCGCCGAGCGCCACAGCAGATCCTGCTGGCCTTTGCGCTGGAAACGCCGCTGCAGTTGTGGCACCGCGACTATCTGCTCAACGGCAAGTTACGTCCGGAACAGCACACCAACTGCTGGGTACCCGCACCGGATGACCCGCATCCCAACGTCAGCTGGCAATGGCCGCAGCCGCAGCAGGCCCGCCAGATCACCCTGCTGTTTGATAACGATTTTGATCATGCAATGGAAACGGTGCAGATGGGCCATGCGCAGGCGGTTACGCCGCACTGCACCACGCATTATCGCCTGTGGCTGGATGAGATGTTGCTGGCCGAGGTGACGGAGAATCACCACTCGCTTTGCCATCACCGGGTTCCGCAGGATGCGACCTTCCAGCAGATTCGGCTCGAGCTGCTGGCCAGTGCAGGCGCGCTGCCTGCACTGTATGGCCTGCATCTGGATTAAAAGGCAGCCATGCCCTGACGCGCCAGCTGAATGGCGATAAACCACATCACGCCGCCGACTAACAGATTGATAATCCGCTGCGCCCGTACGGTACGCAGGCGCGGTGATAGCCATGCCGCCAGCAAAGCCAGGCCGAAGAACCAGATGATCGATGCACTTACGGTGCCCAGAGCAAACCAGCGGCGTGCATCCGCGGAGGGCAGCTGGCTGCCGAGGCTGCCGAGCACCACAAAGGTATCGAGATAGACATGCGGATTAAGCCAGGTGACCGCAAGGATAGTGGCGATGATGCGCCAGCGCCCCTGCTTCAACTCCGCGTCAGACGTTAGCGACACATCACCTTGCCAGGCACTGCGCAGCGCACCCCAGCCATACCACAGCAGAAACGCGACGCCCGCCCAGGTAATCAGCATCAGCAGCATCGGTGATTGATTGAGCAACGCGCTACCGCCAAAAATACCGCCGCAGATCAGCGCAATATCGCTGAGGGTACAGAGCGAAGCGGTCATCAGATGGTAGTGGCGCTTAATGCCTTGATTCATTACGAAAGCGTTTTGCGGACCTAGCGGCAGAATAAGCGCAGCACCTAAAGCAAGCCCTTGTAAATAAACAGATAACACAGCGATATTCCTGAAAATTGGGGAGATGCTGTGCAGTATAGTGACGCGAGGTTATTAGAGGAAATTGAAAAAATTAATTGGGTATTAGCTTAATTAATAAGAAAGGCACCCGCAGGTGCCTTGCTCAGTTACTCGGTGCGGGCGGGCAGCTGTTGCTCGCTCTTCACCTGATGCAGATGCACATCCATCTGCGGGTAAGGAATACCGATGCCGTTCGCGTCCAGCGTACGTTTGAAGTTCTTCATCAGATCCCAGTAGACGTTCTGCAGATCGCTACTTTTGCTCCAGCAGCGCACCACGAAATTGAGCGACGATGCAGCCAGTTCATTCAGGCCAATCTGGATGCCCAGATCTTTTAATACGCGCTCATCCGCTTCAACCACTTCCTTGAACAGCGCAATCACTTGATCGACATCCGCATCGTAGGCCACGCCAATAATGAATTCATTACGGCGGATCGGCTCACGCGAATAGTTAATGATATTGCCGGCGATGATTTTACCGTTTGGCACCACCACGATTTTGCCATCGGCGCTTTTCAGCGTGGTAGAGAAGATCTGCACATTCTGTACGGTACCCATCACGCCGCCAAGATCAACAAACTCACCGGTTTTGAACGGACGGAAAGTAACCAACAGTACGCCCGCCGCGAGATTCGACAGCGAACCTTGCAATGCCAAACCGACGGCCAAACCGGCGGCACCCAGCACGGCGATCACCGACGCGGTTTGCACCCCGACGCGGCCCAGTGCGGCAATAATGGTGAAGGCGATAATGCCGTAACGCACCATGGCAGAGAGAAAATCGGCCACTGTGGCATCAATATGACGCGCCAGCAGCACGCGGTTAATCGCATTAGAGATGATGCGGGCGATGAACATACCGATAATGATGGTAATGATTGCCGCCACAATATTTACCGCGTAGCTCAGGATCAGTTCCTGATTGCGTACCAGCCATCCACCGGCACTGTTAATGCCATTAACGACATCTAAGTCTTCCATTTGTTAGCCCTGTTAGTGAGTTTCCCGCAGGAAAATGCAAAAAACTGCCAGATTGACTCCGACACTCCGACTACAAGGGTAAACAATAATGGAGCGAAGCGCCAAAAATGGCCTGAATTTACGGGCTTTTCCAGATGAGACGCATAAAAAAAGGCCCTTTCGGGCCTTTTTTGTACTGTAAGGAAAAATTACAGTACGTCGACAGCGTTAAGCTCTTTGAAAGCTTGCTCGAGGCGAACAACCATTGATGCCTGAGCAGAACGCAGCCATACGCGTGGATCGTAGTATTTCTTGTTCGGGCTATCCACGCCGTTAGGGTTACCCAACTGCGCTTGCAGATAGTCTTCGTTCTTTTTGTAGTACTGCAGAATACCGTCCCATGTTGCCCATTGGGTATCGGTATCGATGTTCATCTTGATCACGCCGTAGCCGATAGACTCTTCGATCTCTGCAGCAGAAGAACCTGAACCACCGTGGAACACGAAGTCCAGCGCGTTATGCGGCAGATTGTGTTTCTTAGTTACGTATTCCTGAGAATCACGCAGGATGGTTGGGGTCAGTTTCACGTTGCCTGGCTTGTACACACCGTGCACGTTACCGAAGGAAGCAGCGATGGTGAAACGTGGGCTGATTTTGCTCAGCTCGGTGTAAGCGTAATCAACGTCTTCTGGCTGGGTGTACAGTGCAGAAGCGTCCATGTGGCTGTTGTCCACGCCGTCTTCTTCGCCACCGGTGCAACCCAGTTCGATTTCCAGCGTCATATCCAGCTTGGCCATGCGCGCCAGATACTTAGAAGAAATCTCAATGTTCTCTTCCAGTGACTCTTCAGACAGGTCGATCATGTGTGAGGAGAACAGCGGCTTACCGGTTTTCTTGAAGTGCTCTTCACCCGCATCCAGCAGACCATCGATCCACGGCAGCAGTTTCTTCGCGCAGTGGTCGGTGTGCAGGATAACTGGCACGCCGTATTGTTCCGCCATCAGATGCACATGGTAAGCACCCGCGATAGCGCCGAAAATTGCCGCGCCCTGTGGTTTATCGGTTTTGAAACCTTTACCGGCGATGAAGGCAGCACCACCATTGGAGAACTGAACGATGACCGGCGCTTTCACTTTGGCCGCAGCTTCCAATACTGCATTGATGGAGTCCGTGCCGACGCAGTTAACTGCTGGCAGAGCGAATTTGTTCTCTTTCGCTACCTGGAAAATTTTCTGAACGTCGTCACCAGTGACAACGCCGGGTTTTACGAAATCAAAAATTTTAGACATGGTTGTGTCCCGTTTCGTTACCGTTCATCCCCGAAGGGATTGCGATTTGATTGCCCAAGAAAGGGCTAGCCTTCAGGCGACGCCAAAGCGCCGCCCCCAAAGAATTACTGCTTCGCGCGCTCTTCCAGCATAGCAACAGCTGGCAGTTTTTTGCCTTCCACGAACTCGAGGAATGCGCCGCCGCCGGTAGAGATATAAGAGATCTTATCTTCGATACCGAACAGGTCGATAGCGGCCAGCGTATCGCCGCCACCTGCAACAGAGAACGCTTCGCTATCGGCGATGGCGTTCGCCACGATCTCGGTGCCTTTGCGGAAGTTCGGGAATTCGAACACGCCAACCGGGCCGTTCCACAGGATGGTTTTCGCGCCTTTCAGGATCGCTGCCATTGCCTGAGCGGTTTCGTCGCCGAAGTCCATAATCTCTTCGTTATCCGCCACTTCAGAAACCTTTTTCACGGTTGCCGGTGCAGTTTCAGAGAATTCCGTGCCTACGCGGGAATCGGTAGGAACCGGAATGCCGTGCTCGTCACGCAGCTTTTTGGCCGCTTCGACGAAGTCTGGCTCATATAGAGATTTACCGACGTTATTGTCGATGGCCACGAAGGTGTTGGCGATGCCGCCGCCCACAATCACGGTGTCGGCGATCTTAACCAGCGACTGCAGCACATCAAATTTGGTAGAAACTTTAGAGCCGCCAACCACAGCAACCAGCGGACGCTCTGGATTGCTCATCACTTTACCCAGCGCTTCCAACTCAGCTGACAGCAGCGGACCCGCACAAGCGATTGGTGCGAACTTGCCCACACCGTGAGTCGACGCCTGCGCGCGGTGCGCGGTACCGAACGCATCCATGACGAAGACGTCGCACAGGGCGGCATATTTCTTCGACAGGGTTTCTTCGTCTTTTTTCTCGCCTTTGTTGAAGCGTACGTTCTCCAGCACCACCAGTTCACCCGCGCCCACTTCTACGCCTTCGAGATAGTCTTTCGCCAGGGTGACATTGGTGCCGTTCAGTTTGTCTTTCAGGTAGTTAACAACCGGCAGCAGGGAGAACTCTTCGTTGTATTCACCTTCGGTCGGACGACCCAGGTGAGAGGTAACCATCACTTTCGCGCCCTGTTTCAACGCCGCTTCGATGGTAGGCAGAGAAGCACGAATACGTGCATCTGACGTCACTTTCCCTTCTTTCACTGGCACGTTGAGATCGGCACGGATCAGAACGCGTTTACCAGCAAGATCCAGATCGGTCATCTTAATTACAGACATGGTGAACCCTCTCGTTGATTCTCATAAGTTTTGCCAGACGCAGTCCGCGTCTTACCTGAAACCGCTTGCGGCCATTGCTAACGTGGTGTCGATCATGCGATTAGCAAAGCCCCATTCGTTGTCACACCAAACCAACGTTTTGATAAGGTGATGACCACTAACCCGCGTTTGCGTGCCATCGACTATGGCACTGTGCGGATCATGGTTAAAATCTACTGAGACTAACGGTAATTCCGTAAAGTCAACTATACCACGAAACGCCCCTTCTGACGCGTTTTGCAGCAACGCATTGACCTCACACGCCTTCACCGCTTCGCGCACAGACACGCTCAAATCAATGGCTGTCACGTTGATGGTGGGCACGCGCACCGCAATCGCTTCAAAGCGATCGTTAAATTTCGGAAAAATACGGGTAATGCCAGCAGCAAGACGCGTATCTACCGGGATGATCGATTGGCTGGCGGCGCGGGTACGACGCAGGTCGCTGTGATAGGCGTCAATCACCTGCTGGTCGTGCATCGCCGAATGAATCGTGGTCACAGTGCCCGATTCAATGCCAAAGGCGTCATCCAGCAACTTGATCACCGGAATAATGCAATTGGTGGTGCAGGATGCGTTGGAGACAATGCGGTCAGTTTGTTTAAGAGCCTGTTCGTTTACGCCGAACACGACGGTGGCATCGAGATCGTTGCCGCCCGGATGCGAGAACAACACCTTCTTCGCGCCCGCCTGCAGATGCGTTTCACCATCGGCGCGGCTACCGTAAACACCGGTACAATCCAGTACGATATCCACATTCAGTTCGCGCCACGGCAGCACATCAATTTCGGCCTGATGCAGGATGCGGATGGTGTCATCGCCCACAAACAGCTGATCGCGCTCCTGGCGCACATCAAAGGCAAACCGGCCGTGGCTGGTGTCGTACTTCAGCAGATGCGCCATACCGGCAGCGTCTGCCAGTTCGTTAATCGCCACGACGGTGATCTCGGCGCGGCGGCCGGTTTCATACAGGGCTCGCAACACGTTGCGCCCGATACGGCCAAAACCATTTATTGCTACGCGAACGGTCATCTCTACCTTCAACCACACCCGAAAAAACGTGCCGATTAGCCTGAGCGTTTCACACCGTTTTGTACAGGGAATTATTGTCCGTCAGCACTGGCCAGATGCAGTCTTTCGCTTACAACTGAAACGGTTCAGCTAGAGTAATGCATGCGCGGAATAACGGGAATGATTGCGATCAATTGAGTGGCGGAATATTGGATCTGCGTCACAAATTTTACGCTGAGGGATTATTACTGCAGGAATAATTGAACCGTTTCACCCTTAAGTTACAAAGCGGATAAAACGAGGGCAGCTCAATTGAGCTGCCCTGTAAGGTCGCCATTCATGGCGACCGCCTATTACAGAATGGATTTCGCCGTTTTAACCACGTTCTCAACGGTGAAGCCAAACTCTTTAAACAGCTGATCCGCTGGCGCTGACTCACCGAAGGTGGTCATGCCGACGATCGCGCCGTTCAGGCCGGTGTATTTGAACCAGTAGTCCGCGATACCCGCTTCGATCGCCACGCGCGCCGCCACCGCTTTCGGCAGCACCGATTCACGGTACGCCGCATCCTGCTTGTCGAACGCGTCGGTGGATGGCATGGAGACCACGCGCACCTTGCGGCCTTCGGCCGTCAGCTGCTCGTAAGCGCTCACCGCCAGCTCCACTTCCGAACCGGTGGCGATCAGGATCAGCTCCGGCGTGCCGTTGCTGTCCTTCAGCACGTAACCGCCGCGCGCCACGTTAGCCAGCTGCTCAGCGCTACGATCCTGCTGCGCCAGGTTCTGACGCGAGAAGATCAGCGCCGACGGGCCGTCAACGCGCTCGATGGCGTACTTCCACGCCACCGCCGACTCAACCTGGTCGCACGGGCGCCACAGGCTCATGTTTGGCGTCACGCGCAGGCTGGCCATCTGCTCAACCGGCTGGTGCGTCGGGCCATCTTCACCCAGGCCAATCGAGTCGTGGGTGTAGACCATGATCTGACGGATTTTCATCAGCGCGGCCATACGGGCGGCGTTGCGCGCGTACTCGACGAACATCAGGAACGTCGCGGTGTACGGCAGGAAGCCGCCGTGCAGCGCCAGGCCGTTGGCGATGGCGGTCATACCGAACTCGCGCACGCCGTAGTGAATGTAGTTGCCGGCTGCGTCTTCGTTGATCGGCTTCGAGCCGGACCACATGGTGAGGTTGCTTGGCGCCAGGTCAGCCGAGCCGCCCAGATATTCCGGCAGGATTTTACCGAAGGCTTCGATGGCGTTCTGCGAGGCTTTACGGCTGGCGATTTTCGCCGGATTGGCCTGCAGCTGCTCGATAAACGTCTGCGACTCGCTGGCCCAGTTAGCCGGCAGTTCGTTGTTCACGCGGCGTGTGAACTCGGCAGCCAGCTCCGGGTGCGCGGCGGCGTAGGCGGCAAACTTTTTGTCCCACGCGGACTCTTTCGCCTGGCCGGCTTCTTTGGCGTCCCACTGCGAGTAGATGTCTGAGGGGATTTCAAACGGACCGTGGTTCCAGCCCAGCTGCTTGCGGGTCAGCGCGATTTCGTCGGCGCCCAGCGGCGCGCCGTGCGAGTCGTGCGTGCCGGCTTTGTTCGGCGAGCCGAAGCCAATCACGGTTTTGCACATCAGCAGCGAAGGCTTGTCGGAAACCGCTTTGGCTTCTTCAACGGCTTTCCTGATGGCGTCCGCATCGTGACCGTCCACGCCGCGCACCACGTGCCAGCCGTAGGCTTCGAAACGTTTGGCGGTGTCGTCGGTGAACCAGCC
This sequence comes from Pantoea nemavictus, assembly GCF_037479095.1. Taxonomy (NCBI): domain Bacteria; kingdom Pseudomonadati; phylum Pseudomonadota; class Gammaproteobacteria; order Enterobacterales; family Erwiniaceae; genus Pantoea; species Pantoea nemavictus. The sequence goes on from NZ_JBBGZW010000001.1 coordinate 1,247,172, forward strand.
GTCGACGTGACCGTCGATGGAGATGCCGTTGTCGTCATAGAAGGCGACCAGTTTGCCCAGCTTCAGGGTGCCGGCGATGGAGCACACTTCGTGTGAAATACCTTCCATCATGCAGCCGTCGCCCATAAACACGTAGGTGTTATGGTCTACGATGTCATGGCCCGGACGGTTGAACTGCGCCGCCAGCGTGCGCTCGGCAATGGCGAAGCCAACGGCGTTAGCGATGCCCTGGCCCAGCGGGCCGGTGGTGGTTTCAACGCCTGCGGTGTAGCCGTATTCCGGGTGGCCTGGAGTTTTGGAGTGCAGCTGACGGAAGTTCTGCAGCTCGCTCATTGGCAGATCGTAGCCGGTGAGGTGCAGCAGGCTGTAAATCAGCATTGAGCCGTGACCGTTCGACAGCACAAAGCGGTCGCGATCTGCCCACAGCGGGTTAGTAGGGTTATGGTTCAGGAAGTCTCGCCACAGCACTTCGGCGATGTCCGCCATGCCCATCGGGGCACCCGGATGTCCCGAATTGGCTTTCTGTACTGCATCCATACTTAACGCGCGAATGGCGTTGGCAAGCTCTTTACGAGAGGGCATCTTCTACTCCAGGTCGGATTAATGCTCCGCCGCGCTTAACTTATTGTAATTAATCAGTTATAAGGCGAAGCGAGAAAAAAGTCGCACATCAATGTACATGAAAATCAGGGCAAAAGTACATGCATCGGGGTGCTAAATAGCGGGTAAACGGTTGCATTTCCGGCCTTGTCTGCTAGCCATTGAATAAGTTGCGAGCTATAACCAATGCGTTTAAACACCTGCGACGGTTTCAGGTGTTTGTTTTCTTTACCTTGTTACCTAAAGGATGCGGATATGAAAATGAGAGCCACGATTGTTGCTCTGGGCCTGGCTTCGCTGCTGAGCGGCTGCGAAGGATTCGACAACAACGCGCTGCTGCAATCTGGCGCGCAGGCTTATCAAGCCTATGCGCTGAACGATTCACAAGTGAAGGAGTTGAGCGACCAATCCTGTGCGCAGATGGATAAAGACAACCAGCTTGCGCCCGCCAACAGTGAATATCAGCAGCGTTTGAATAAAATCGCTGCCGCGCTCGGCGACAATATCAACGGCGTACCCGCCAACTACAAGGTGTATCAAACCAAAGACGTCAACGCCTGGGCGATGGCCAATGGTTGCATCCGCGTGTATAGCGGGCTGATGGATATGATGACCGATAACGAAGTGGAAGGCGTGCTCGGCCATGAAATGGGCCACGTTGCGCTGGGTCACACACGTAAAGCTATGCAGGTCGCGCTGACCACCACGGCGACACGCACTGCGGCGGCATCGGTAGGCGGCGTGATTGGCTCGCTGTCACAATCGCAGTTGGGTGAAATGGGCGAGAAGCTGGTCAATGCACAGTTCTCGCAAACCCAGGAGTCACAGGCCGATGATTACTCTTACGATCTGCTGAAAAAACGCGGCGTGAATCCAATGGGCCTGGCGACAAGCTTTGAGAAGTTGGCAAAACTGGAACAGGGGCGCCAGAGTTCGATGTTTGATTCTCACCCGGATTCTGAAGCACGCGCGCAGCATATACGCGAACGTATTGCCGCAGACGGGAAGTAAATAGTGCTCGCGGTCCCCCATCCCGGCCTTCCCCCGTTAACGGGGGAAGGAGACGCAGCCATATGCAGCTTCTGAACGCACATATCGCAGCATCTTCCTCCCCCGTTAACGGGGGAGGACCGAGGTGGGGGGCAGCCAGCAAAGAACGATTAACGCTTAAACAAACCATCCACCATCGCGCCCAAATCCTGCGTGCTGGACGTATCGATGTGGCCCTGCGGCGATAACTTATCAATCACCTGCGGCAGCAACGCCGCCAACGTACCGGATGCGCCATTCACATCGGTGCCCAACTTGTCCGCCAGCGACTGGAGCTGCCCAGGCTCAAGTGCATTTTGAATATCGCCGCCGCCAATCGACTGATTATCGCCGCTGCCGATCCAGGTATTCAGCACCTGCCCCAGTCCGCCCTGTTGAAACTTCTGCAGCAGTACTTCCACGCCGCCCTGCTCCTGCACCCAGTTCCAGATAGCCATCAGCTGCTGGAGCTGATGGCCCTGTCCACTTGCGCTGTTGCCATTGCCCAGCGATCCCACTAAATCGTCTAGCAAGCCCATAAAAGCCTCCGCAGATTAATTAACCGCCACTAAGTGTAGCCACAGGCGCAAGGATTAACCTTTATTCGCCGCCTGCACGTGCAGCATATCCAGCGCCAGTGTGGCCGCCGCCAGCGAAGTGAGATCGGCGTGGTCGTAACCCGGCGCCACTTCCACCAGATCCATACCAACGATATTCATGCCCTGCAAACCGCGAATCAGCTTGGTGGCTTTATCGCTGCTCAGGCCGCCAATCACTGGCGTGCCAGTGCCCGGCGCATGGGCAGGATCAAGGCAGTCGATATCAAAGGTCAGATACACCGGCAGATCGCCGACGGTGCGCTTCACTTCCGCCAGAATATCGTCAACGCTGCGATCGTTGACCTGAGCTGCATCCAGCACGTTGAAGCCAAGGCTCTTGTCGAACTCGGTACGAATACCGATCTGCACCGAATGCTGCGGATCGATCAAACCTTCTTTCGGCGCGGTGAAGAACATGGTGCCGTGGTCGAAGGTTGGACCGTTAGAGTAGGTATCGGTATGCGCATCGAAGTGCACCAGCGCCATTTTGCCGAAGTGTTTAGCGTGCGCGCGCAGCAGCGGCAGCGTCACGTAGTGGTCGCCGCCGAAGGTCAGCATGCGTTTACCGTTCGCCAGCAGCTTCTCGGCGTGCGCCTGCAGTTTGTCCGACAGATCCTGTGAATCGCCGAAGGCATACACCAGATCGCCACAGTCGACGACGTTCAGACGCTGACGCAGATCGAAATCCCACGGCCAGCGACAGCCTTCCCACGCCAGATTAGTGGAAATCTGACGAATCGCGCCCGGCCCTAAACGGCTGCCCGGACGGCCTGATGTCGCCGCATCGAAAGGAACACCGGTAATCACCCACTCCGCATCGCTGTCGTAAGGTTGGAAGTTCAGCGGGAAGCGCATGAAACCGAAAGCGTTAGAAACCAGGGAGTTATCGTACTGATTGCCCAGGGTGTTATACATAAATCGTCCTCTTTATAAACTTATTCAAGCTAAGTTTAATACCTTAAATAATTCCAGTTGTAGGAAGGCGGCAAACCAGCGAATCCCGCTGAGCTTACTCAGGTAAGTGATTCGGGTGAACAAGAGCAGCCAACGCACCTACCGCATGAAGTATGACGGGTATAGATGAAAAAAATCCCCTCCGCGTCGTTAAGCCCGACGAGGAAGGGATGATGGGCGCGATTATCGCGAAGATTGCAGCACCCTGCAATCGGGCAGCAAAAATCAGCGCTCGCGCATCGCCTCTTTGCCTTTATTAAACGGTTTAATCAGATAATCCATCACCGTTTTCTCGCCGGTTTTGATATCCACGGTAGAAACCATCCCAGGACTGATGGAGAAGCGCTTACCGGCTTTATTCTGTACGTAGTCGTTATCGGTACGGATAAACACGCGGTAATAGTAGATCTCCGGTTTGACCTCATCCTGAATGGTATCCGGCGAAATGCTCTCCACCACGCCGTTGAGGCCGCCATAAATGGCGTAGTCATAGGCGGAGATCTTCACCACCGCGCGCTGGCCGGGATGAATAAAGGCGATATCACGCGGCGACAGGCGCGCTTCAATCAGCAGACGATCGTTCATTGGCACGATGTTCATCAGCTCACCATTCGGTGGCACTACACCGCCGACGGTGGAGACTTTGATGTTTTTCACAATGCCGCGCATCGGTGAACGAATGGTTAAACGCGTTACCGTGTCTTCACGCCCTTTCACCACCTGCGCCATGCTGTCGGCTTCGGCGTTGGCCTTCGCCAGCTCTTCGCGCGCCTGCACGTAATATTGCGAGCGCATGTCGGTAAGCTTCAGCTCCAGATCCGATTTATCACGCTGCAAACGCAGCACCTCCACGCTACTGGCGGCACCGGTTTTCGCCAGGCGCTGCGTGATGGCCAGTTCGCGGTTGGCCAGCGCCAGCGACTCTTTAAACTGCGCGGTGGCATCGGAGAGCTGAGCGCGGCGGGTTTTGTACAGCCGGGTTTCTGAGGCCTCCAGCTCGGGAAACTTATCCAGCTCCGCCGGGAAGGTGAGCGGCTGATCGTTCACTTCCGCCGTCAAACGGGCCGCCGCTGCCAGCGCCGCACGATAGCGCGCTGCACTCTCACCGACGTTGGATTGCGAACGCGTGGCGTCAAGCTTGGCCACAATCTGTCCGGCCTGCACCTGATCGCCTTCATGCACATACAGCTCGGTCAAAATGCCGCCCTCCAGCGATTGCAGCACCTGATCGCGCGAGCTGGGGATCACTTTGCCGGTGCCGGTTGAGACTTCATCCAGCACGCCAAACCACGCCCAAATCACCGTGACGAGGATCAACGCGGTGCTGATGACAATCAACCGCACGGCACCGGTGTAATGGGTTTCGGATCGCAGCTCGCCCAGCAGATCGTCGGAGGAGTCCACCTCTGCGGCGGTCACCAGCCGCAGTCTTGCCGGTAATTGTTTGATCATGATTGCGCCTCCGGTTGACTACCGTTAGCGCGCGGCGGCGGCAAGGCGTTCTCTTTGGGGCTATCCATCACCAGCTGTCCCTCTTTCAACACCAGCACACGATCCACCAGCGCCAGGATCGCCGCGCGATGCGTGGCGACGATCAGCGTGCGACCATTCAGCCACTGGCCAAGACGTTCGATAAACTCCTTCTCGGTGTGATCGTCGAGCGCCGCCGTCGGCTCATCCAGCAGGATAATGTTGGGATCGCGCAGCAGCATACGCGCCAGCAGCAGCGACTGGCGCTGGCCGCCGGAAAGTCCGGTGCCACCTTCCATAATCGGATGATCGAGACCGAGCGGCAGACGACGAATAAAATCTGCCCCGCCGCTGACGGTCAGCGCGCCAAAGATGGCATCATCGGTGGCGTGCGCCGCGCCGAGAGTCAAATTTTCACGCAGCGTACCGTGGAACAGGCGCGCATTTTGCGTCAGCAGGCCGACGTTGCGTCGCACGTCGGCAACATCGATATGCGGCAAACTGAGATTATCCAGCCGCAGCTCGCCGCCGACTAAATCAATGCCGCCGCACATCGCCTGCAGCAGGGTCGATTTGCCGGAACCGTTGCGCCCCAGCACCGCAATACGCTCGCCCGGTTTAATCGTCAGGCTTTTAATGCGCAGTGCGATAGTCATCGAATCGGTGTAGTAACGGAACATGGCGTCGGTGAACTGATAGTGACCAAACAGCACCGGCGTGTGAATGCGCGTCTCGTCCTTGCTGTTTTCCACCGGCAAGTTCATCAGCGCATCGAGACTGCCTTTCGCCGCTTTCACCTGCTGCCAGCGCGCCAGCACGCCGCACAGCGTCGCCATCGGCGCAATCATGCGTGAAGAGAGCAGCGACGCGGCCACGATGGCACCGGTGGTGATATCGCCGTCGATCACCATCGGTGCGCCGATGACGATCACGCTGGCATACACTAACCCTTGCACCGTCACGCCCCAGGTGATCAGCGAGTGCATCACTTTGCGCATCTCGACGCCGGATTGCGCGGTGATACGAATGTAGCTGTTCCACTGCTGCAGGAAGCGATCTTCCGCCTGCATTAGCTTGATGTCCTCCAGCCCTTGTACGCTCTCCACCAGCACCGCGTTACGCAGCGTCGACTCTTTCAGGTTTTGCTGCGCCAGCTTCGACAGTTTTTTCTGGCTCAGCACCCCCGGCAAGATCATCAGCAGCACCGCCACCGGCGCAATCCAGGCCAGCTGCGGCGCGATGATTGCCATCACCAGCAGGAACAGCAGGAAGAATGGCATATCGACAATCGCCGTCACCGTGGTGGAGGTGACCATTTCGCGGATCGACTCCAACTCGCGCAGCTGCGAGATGAAAGTGCCGGTCGAACGCGGCACCGCGCTGCTCCGTAGCCGCAGCGCGTGACCAAAGACGCGATCGGAGACGCGCATGTCGGCGCGTTTACCCAGCAGATCGGTGACATGATCGCGCCCGACGCGCAGGATATAGGTGAACACCACCGAAATAATCACCCCGATATACAGCACATACAGCGTCGGGTAGGACTGCGCCGGAATCACCCGGTCATACACCTGCATCGAGAAGATAATGCCGACCAGCGCCAGCAGGTTGATCAGAAACGATCCCAGCATCACGTAGCCGTAAGGACGCAGATCGTGCAGCACCAGGCGGCGCAGCCAGTCCGGTTTCACCGTCGACAGATAGCGATCAACGCGGCTGTCTTTGGCCGCCGTCACCGGCCGCAGCGCGGCGGCAAAGCGGATTTCCGGTAGCAGCGTTGCCAGTGCAATCGGCGCTGGCTGTTCATCACCGGCAAAGTGCACCCGCACCTCATCGTCACCGTCAAACTGGGTGATCACGCCCACCTGACCATCGGCCAGCTCTACCGCCAGCGGCAGCCGCCAGCTGGTGATCTCCCACTTATTCTCTTCATACAGCTGCAGCGATAAACCGGCCTGGCGCGCCAGATGGCGCAACGCTTTGTCACGCGTCTGTTTGCCTTGCCACTCCGCAGCGGCCATGATCATCCCCGGCGAACAGGGCAAGCGATAATGACCGGCGATCAAGATAATGGCGGTGGCCCATCCGTGCAGGGGCACATTTCCCCCGGAGGCGCTATCGGGCGCATCGGGAAGTTGTAGTTGCGTCATGGCTGGATCTCCACGGACTGGATCCGCTGGTTATTCAGGGCAAACGCCGACCGCATATGCCCGGTGCTGTAGAGGCAATCGAGCTGCAGTGAGCGTAACTGGCTGATGGTTTGCTGCAGCGTGAAACGGGTCTGGAACACCTCCTGCTCGGCGTTGAGCACGTCCAGCAGCGGACGCGTGCCAAGCTGCAGATACTGATCCTGATACAGCGACTGGGTTTTCTCACCCAACGTCTGTTGCCGACCCATGATGGCGAGGCTGAGCGCCAGGCTTTGCGACTCGTTCTGCGATTCGCTCAGCTGCTGCCGCGCTTTGAGCCGCGCCGAGTTGACGGCCGCATTGGCGGCGCGCAGCGCATTGGCGGCCGCGTCACGGCTGGCGGTGATGCCACCGCCCTGATAGAGCGGCATCTCGACTTTGACAAAGGCGGAATATTGCGTGCGATCCAGACTTTCGCTGCCGGAGTAGTGATCGTTGAGATAATGCGTCACCTGCGGTTCCAGCGAGATGGTGGGCATATTTTGCGCATTCGCGTTATCGAGTTTTGCCTGCGCCTGATTGGCCTGCGCCCAGGCCGCCAGCACCGCAGGATTGAGCTTGTCATCGGCTTTCGCCATCTGACAGGATTTGGTGAGATTGGAGGGGAAATCATCGCTGACTTTTTTCACCAGCGGCCAGCCCAGATAGGTCGCCAGCGTGGCGCGCCAGCGGTTAAGATTGGCCTGATACTGCGTCAACGTAGTACGCGCGCCTTCGATACGCGCATCGGTTTGCGTCGCATCAGACAGTGACGCCGCGCCCTCTTCATTCCGCTGGCGCGCCAGATCGCCAATTTTACTCAGCGCCGCCAGCTGCTGCTGCGCAATCGTCACCAGTTGCTGATAACCCTGCACTTCCACCAGCGCTGCAGCGGTATCGTGCGCTACGGTGTCAATACTCACCAACACGTTGGCCTGCTCCTGCGCCACGCCCGCTTCGGCAGAACGCACCGAGCTGCTGACCTTGCCAAAGTCATACAGCATCTGCGAAACCGACAGCACAAACGATGGGCTGAAGCCCTTTTCGCTATAGGCGTTACTGTAGCCGTTATTCATCCCGGCACTAATTTGCGGATAGTATTTGGCTTTCGCCACATCAACCTGATTGGCCTGTTCCAGCATCTTGCCAACGGCTTCGGCAATATCCGGATGCCACTGAATGGCGCGCTGCACGGCCTGGTTGATGGTGAGAGAGTCGGGTACGTTGGCAAGGGCCGGTTCAGCCACCTCGCCGGCTAATGAAGGGAGTTCCTGTTGTTGCGCCAAACCTGCTGAAGTAATACGCCCCGCGTTGGTTAACGCGTCACTGGCCGCTAAAAGTTGAGAACTGTAAAGTAAAGCTATGCCCGCACAGAGAACGCTGAGCTTAAACGAACGGCGAAAAGTTGCGCCTGAGTGCATCAGTTCCATCGATAGTCCACCAGTCAATAAAGAGAAAGGGGCACATCCCTGTGCCCTTACTGCATCCCTGCGTCACATAGCCGTTAGACCGTGTGGTTTTGGTGCGGTTGTTGCAGCAGCTCCTCCAGAGAAACGTTCACGCCTTCCAGCGTAATCAGTTGAGTCGCGCTGTAACCCGTACCGGTACCGTCACGGTCAATTGAGAGCACCGTATTGCCATCTGAAGTATGGTCCACTTTCACGAAATCATTAATATTACTTGTGGAATCATTCCAGCCGATAAGCAAGTTACTGACATCAATTTTGTCGCCTTGCGCAACATTGAAGTCGGTCCAGGTATCGTGACCGTTACCGCCGGTGGCATCCGCGCTCGCCAGTAAGTGATACACCAACGTATCTGCGCCGGCACCGCTGGTGATGGTGTCGTCGTAGGCACCGCCGGTCAGCGTGTCAGCCCCCGCTGTGCCTGTGATGGTTGGATGCAGCTCAATGGTGAACGACTGACTGGTGATGGTGCCGTCATTCGCGGCCAGGGTATAACTGAACACCTCTTTGTGGGTGAGCGATTGTCCATCCACGCCGGCATTCAGCGCATAGGTATAGCTACCGTTGGCGGCAATACTCAGCACACCAAAGTCCCCGGCAATCGCCGTGGTACCCACGCTGTGAACCGTAGTGATATCACCGTGTTCATTAGTGATACTCAAGGTTCCCGTATGGCTCGCCGTTGATGAACCGTAGATGCTGCCGCTGGCATCGTGGTCGCCGCTGGTGGTGTCAGCAAACAAGCTGTTAGCTGCCAACAACGAGGTCGCCGACGCACCATTGTGCAAATTCACCGTCAGGCTGGCCGAGGTCAACGCACCGCTCGCATCCCTTACCGAGTAAGTAAAAGTATCCGCCGCTGGCAGGGTATCGATATTCAGACCCGCCTTCAGTGCATAGGTGTAGTTACCGTGTGAATCGATGGTCAGGGTGCCGTAAGTGGTATTGATCACGGTGTTGCCCGTCGCCGCCACCACGTTGCCCGATACCGCCGTCACTGCTGTGCCATTAGGAATGGTGCCCGCCAGCGAACTGGTGTCGTTGGTCAGCAAGTTACCGGTGACCGTTGCCGCGACTGTCACTGCCAGCGTCGTGATGTCTGACACCGTGCTAATCGTGGAGGTTGGCAGCAGACTGACGTTAACGGTTGAAGCGACGATCACCGCGTAGTTGCCGGTACCCAGATTGTTATAGGTCACGTTGGCACCTTTCAACGTTCCCAGCGACAACACGGCACCGAGGTAGTTAGTGGTGCTGTTAATCAGCAGCCAGGTACCATTACTTTGCTGCTCATACAGATTCAATGAATAGTTGGTTAACAAACCCACGCTGCTGATTGAACCGTTCAGCGTTACCGTACGCGTGTCATCCGGCCCCACGTTAAACATGTAGGCGTTACCATTGGTCAATACGCTGGCTTGCAGCACATTGCCGAGCCCAACCGTAAGCAGCGCGGTGTGCGACACACTGGTCGTGCCATTGTTCAGCGTGCCGGTTTGGGTGGTGTAATCCACTTCGTTGACATCGTTGGCCGCCACGATACGAATCGCGCCGGTCAGCGGGCTGCTGGTGGAGACGTTACCCGCGCGGTCAGTCTGAATCACCGACAGCGAGGCTCCGGTGGTCTGCGCGGTACTCAGGCTAACCGACCAGGTGCCGCCCGTGCCGACGGTCGCCGTGCCGAGGGCGTTGCCGCCCGCATCACGCACGGTGACGATGGCGCCCACCTCACCGCTACCGGTGACGGTGGTACCGGCATCGTTAATCGCCAGACCACTAACCGCCGCCGGTGGCACCGTATCGACATTGACGGTCACCGCCGTATTGCCGGTACTCACGTTGCCCGCCGCATCAGTTACCGTCACGCTCAGCGGATGCGCACCGTTCGCCAGCGCTGCGGTGGTGTAGGTCCAGGTTCCTCCTGCGCCCACCGTCACGGAACCCAGCGCAGTGGTGCCATCATAGATGGTGACAATCGCGCCAACTTCCGCCGTACCGTTGAGGACCGGCGTGGTATCGCGAGTGTAAGCACCGTTAACCAACGTCACTGGCGTGCTGCCCGCATCGTCGGTGATGGTGAGTGAACTGGCCGCTGGCGCCACCGTGTCAACGCGCAAGGTAGTCGAGGCGTTCGGGCTGACGTTGCCCGCCGCATCGGTTGCCGTCACGTTCAGCGTGTGCGTGCCGTTGCTCAGCGGAGTAGAGATAAAGCTCCAGCTGCCGTTGCTGCCTACTGTGGTGGTGCCGAGCAGCGTGGTGCCATCGTAAACGCTGATCCTTGCCCCCACTTCGCCGTTACCGGTCAACAGCGGTGTGCTGTCGTTGGTCGCGCCGTTATTCGGGATAGCGATCGCGGTGCTGCCGTTGTTGTTAGCGGCAACAAGGTTGGTTACCGCCGCCGGAGCCACGGTATCGATCGTCACCGAGGCCGTGGTGGTGCCGCTGACGTTACCGGCCGCATCGGTCACCGTGACGCTCAGCGGATGGGTGCCCTGAGCGAGCGTGGCGGTGGTGAAGCTCCAGGTCCCGCCGCTGCCAACGGTCACGGTACCTAACAGCGTGCCGCCATCGAAGATCGACACTCTGCTGCCCACTTCCGCCGAACCGCTCAGCGTTGGTGTGGTGTCGTTAGTGGCACCGCCGCTCGGCACCACGGTGCCGCTGACGTCGTTGGTAATCACCAGCGTTGACGCCGCTGGCGCAACGGTATCGACGATGATAGAGACCGTCGCCGAAGCCGCGCTGGTGTTACCTGCCGCATCTGTTACCGTTACGCTGAGCGGATGGGTGCCGTTGCTCAGCGTCGCGGTAGTGAAGGTCCATGCGCCAGTACTGCCCGCCGTCACGGAACCGAGAACGGTGGTGCCATCGTAGACAGTGACAATGGCGTTCGCTTCCGCCGTGCCGCTCAGCGTTGGCGTGGCGTCATCGGTAGAGGCGCCGTTGGCCAGGGGGCCCTGAATCGTCCCGACATCATCGGTGATCACCAGATTGGTGACCGGATTCGGTGCCACGGTGTCAATGCTCAGGGTGGTGGACGTGGTTGGGCTGACGTTGCCCGCCGCATCCGTCGCCGTCACATTCAGCGTGTGGGTGCCATTACTCAGCGCAGTGGAGACGAAGCTCCATGTGCCGTTGCTGCCCACCGTGGTGGTGCCGAGCAACGTTGTCCCGTCGTAAACGCTGATCTTCGCACCAATCTCACCCGAACCGGTTAACAGCGGCGTACTGTCGTTGGTCACGCCATTGTTCGGAATGGTCACCGCCGTACTGCCGTTGTTGTTGGCTGCCACCAGATTGGTGACCGCCGCCGGTGGCGTGGTATCGATAATCACCGAGGCCGAGGTGGTGCCGCTGACGTTACCCGCCGCATCCGTTACCGTGACGCTCAGTGGATGCGGGCCGGTGGTCAGTACACCGGTCGTGAAGGTCCAGCTGCCGTCGCTGCCGGCAATCGCCGTACCCAGCGGCGCAGCGCCATCGTAAATCGTGACTCGACTGCCCGCTTCGGCCACGCCGCTCAGCGTTGGCGTGGTGTCGTTGGTGGCTCCTCCGCTCGGCACCGTGGTGTTGGTGACGTCGTTAGTGATCACCAGCGTTGATGCCGTCGGTGCTACCGTGTCTACGGTGATGGAGACCGGCGTGGTAGCCGCGCTGGTATTACCCGCGGCATCTTTCACCGTTACGCTGAGCGGATGAACGCCGTTGCTCAGTGTGGCGGTGGTGAAGGTCCAGGCACCGCCGGCTCCAGCAGTCACCGAACCCAGCACCGTGCTGCCGTCATAGATGGTGACAATTGCATTGGCTTCCGCCGTGCCGCTCAGCGTTGGCGTGGCATCATCGGTTACCGCACCATTAGCCAGCGGTCCCTGAATCGTGCCGACGTTATCGTTGATCACCAGGTTAGTCACCGGTGACGGTGCCACGGTATCAATCGTCAGGGCGAACGCAGCATTCGGGCTGACGTTGCCCGCTGCATCGGTCGCCGTGACGTTAAGGGTGTGTGCTCCGTCCGCCAGGGTTGGCGTAGTGAAGCTCCAGCTGCCGTTGCTGCCTGCGGTGACCGAACCGATAATCGCCGTACCATCACGGATGATCACCAGACTGCCCGCTTCTGCGCTACCGCTGAGGGCTGGCGTATTGTCGTTGGTGCTGCCACCCGCGTTAATCGCTACCGGCGTGCTGCCGTTGTTATTGGCCGCCGCCAGCCCGGTGATCGCCACCGGCGCTACGGTATCAATATTCACCGTCGCCGCGGTGCTGCCACTGACGTTACCGGCCGCATCGGTCACCGTCACGCTCAGTGCATGCGCGCCCTGGGTCAGAACATCGGTGGTGAAGCTCCATGCCCCGCCGCTTCCTGCCGTTGCGGTGCCCAGCAGCGTTGTGCCGTCATAAATCGAAACGCGGCTGCCCGCTTCCGCCGTGCCGCTCAGCGTTGGCGTGCTGTCGTTGGTCGATCCACCATTCGGCACCGTGGTACCGTTGGTATCGTTAGTGACCAGCAGCGTTGCGTTGGCCGGTGCCACCGTATCCACATTGACCGTGAAGTTGGTCGCGGTGCTGGTGTTGCCCGCCGCGTCGCGCACCGTCACGCTCAATGGATGCGATCCATCACTCAGTGCGGCAGTGGTGAAGCTCCATGCGCCGTTGCTGCCGGCAACCGCAGAACCCAGCACCGTGCTACCTTCCGAGATGATCACCACGTTGCCCGCCGTGGCGGTTCCGCTCAGCGTTGGCGTGTTGTCATCGGTTGAAGCGCCGTTGCTAAGGTTACCGGTAGTGGCACCCACGTTGTCAGAGACCAGCAGATTGGTGACGGGCGTTGGTGCCGCGGTGATCACCGTGAGGCTGATCGAGGCATCTGGGCTGACATTGCCTGCTGCATCGGTCGCCGTCACCGTCAGCGTATGCAGACCATCAGCGAGCGTTGGCGAGGTGAAGCTCCACGCACCGTTGCTGCCTGCAGTAACTGAACCAATCTGGTTGGCGCCATCGAAAATTTTAACGATGCTACCGGCTTCCGCCGTACCGCTCAGCGCTGGCGTGCTGTCGTTGGTAGTGCCGCCAGCGGCAATCGCCACCGGTGAGCTGCCGTTGTTGTTAGCCGCAGCCAGACCGCTGACGGCTGCAGGAGCTGCAGTATCAACGATCACCGTTGCCGTGCTGGACGCTACGCTGGTATTCCCTGCAACATCGGTCACGCGCACGGACAGCGCATGGCTACCGTCACCCAGTACTGCGGTGGTGAAGTTCCAGTCCCCGCCCGCGCCGGCAGCCACTGAACCCAGCAGCGTGGTGCCATCGTAAATAGTGATGACGCTGCCCACTTCCGCCGTACCGCTCAGGGTTGGCGTATTATCGTTGGTCGCGCCGCCATTCGGCACCACCGCACCGGTCTCGTCGTTGTTGACCACCAGCGTTGAGGCGTTTGGCGCAAGGGTATCCACGGTGAGATTCACCACATCCGAGCGCGGTCCAACGTTGCCCGCCGCATCGGTGACGGTAACACTCAGCACATGCCCGCCCTGGCTGAGGGTTGGCGCGGTGAAGGTCCACTCACCGCTAGCGTTGGCGACCGTAGAGCCAATCACCGTGTTGCCATCATAAACCGTGACAATACCGTTGGCTTCGGCCAGTCCTGCCAGCCGTGGCGTGCTGTCGTTGGTGATACCGTTGTCAGCAATCGGTACTGTGATGCCGTCGTTGTTATTGGCGGCAGACAGATTGGTGGCGGCGAGCGGTACTCCGGTATCGATAGTGAAGTTCACCGGCGGTGAAGATTCTCCCGGATTACCGGCTGAATTTACTGTCGTGACATAGATGCTGTGAGTTCCGTCGGCTAGCGTAGGCGTAAAGCTCCACTGCCCAGTGTTGCCAACGGTAACGCTGCCCAGCACGGTAGCGCCATCATGGATGGTGATCACATCCCCTTCCTCAGCGGCACCGGTTAAGACCGGCGTGCTGTCATTGCTGTTGGCACCGTTGCTCAACTCAACCGGCGTGGTGCCGTTGTCATCGGTGATCACCAGCGTGCTGGTGGCGGGTGGCAGATCGGCGGCAATGTTCAGCGTAAACGCCGGACTACTCACCGCGCTGACGTTACCCGCCGCATCGGTTACCGTGAAGGTGAAACTGTGCCCGCCGTTAGAGAGCCCGGTACCCGGCGTATAGCTCCAGTTACCGCCAACCGCGTTGACGGTAGCCAGCAGCGTGGTGCCATCATAAATCGAGATTCGACTGCCCGCCTCTGCTGTACCGCTAAAGGTTGGGGTGTTGTCATCGGTGGTGACGCCGTTGGTCAATGGACCGGTGCTGCCGCCTACGTTGTCGTTTACCGTCAAATCAGCGAGGGTGATCGGATCCGGCACCGACGTATCGATATAGACGGTAATCGGCGTCGCTTCAGGCCCGGTGGTACCCGCCGCGTTAGTGACCGACACGGTGAAGCTATGCTGGCCATCCGACAAGGTCGTGGTTTGGAAGCTCCATGTGCCGTTATCACCCACCGTAGTGGTGCCGAGCAGGGTAGGTCCTTCGTAAACATTGATGGTGGTGCCCGCCACACCGGTACCGCTTATCACTGGCGTGTTGTCGTTGGTATCCCCTTCATTCGCGACCTGCACCGGCGTGGTATTAGCATCGTTATAGACAGCAAAGCTCGGCACTTGTGCTGGCGTTGAGGTGTCCACCGTCAGCGATACCGAGGCATTGGAACTGACGTTACCCGCTGCATCCGTCACGCTGACGTTCAACGTATGCGTGGCATTCGAGAGCGCCGTGGTGGTGATGCTCCACGCACCATTGCTGCCCGCTATCGCCGAACCCACCAGCGTGGTGCCGTCGTAGACTCTAACCACGGCATTGGCTTCAGCCGTGCCGCTGATGGCTGGCGTGCTGTCGTTGGTGATGCCGCCGTCAGCAATCGTGACCGGCGTGCCGCCATTGTTGTTCTGCAGCAGCAGATCGTCAGCCGGCTGCGGTGGCGTAACATCCACCACCACGGTAAAGCTGGCGGAAGGCGCGCTGACATTACCCACTTCATCGGTCACTGTCGCGGTCAGCGTGTGCGAACCATCCGTCAACACAGGCGAACTGAAGCTCCAGCTTCCGTCGCCCAGCGCCGTGGTGCTGCCAATCACGATATTACCGTCGTAAATGGTCACCAGACTGCCCGCTTCTGCCGCCCCGCTCAGCAGCGGTGTGTTGTCACTGGTGCTTGCGCCGTTAGGCACCAGCACCGGCGCACCGCTGTTGTCATTACTCACCACCAGCGTGGCTGGCGTAGGTACGGTGGTATCAACGGTAAACTCGATCGCCGTGGAAGCGGGGCCCGCGTTACCTGCCGCATCGACAACGGTGGTGGTCAGACTGTGCTCGCCATCATCAAGCTGCGGTGAACTAAAGCTCCACTGCCCGTTGCTACCCACCGAAGCGCTGCCCAGGATTTCAGTGCCATCACGAATAATGATGGTGCTGCCCGCTTCTGCCGTACCGCTCAGGAACGGCGTGTTGTCATTGGTGAAGCCACCGTTGGTGATGGCAACCGGTGAAGTGCCTTCATCGTTGCTGGCGACAATATTCCCCGCGACTGCCGGCGGAGTGGCATCGATCACTACGCCAATGGTGGCAGGTGCGCTGACGTTACCCGCCGCATCACTGGCCGTAACGCTGAAGGTATGCGTACCGTCCGCCAGTGCCGTTTGCGGCGTAAAACTCCATGTACCGCCCGCTCCCACGGTGGTGGAACCCAGCACGCCATTTTGATCGGCAATGGTAATGATACTGCCCGCCTGGCCCGAACCGCTCAGCACTGGCGTGTTGTCATTGGTGAGGCCGCCGTTCGGGATAGTGACTGGCGTGCCGATATCGTTAGTCAGCGTCAGTCCGGTTGCGGCTGGCGGTGCTACGGTATCGACGGTGACGGTAATCGCGCTGCTTGCCGGGCTGGTATTCCCCGCCGCATCGCGCACCGTCACGCTCAGATTATGCGTACCGTCAGTCAGGGTGGGTGAGAAGCTCCAGTCGCCCTGCGCATTGGCGATGGCGCTGCCCAACACCGTGGTGCCATCAGAAACGATAACGATGCTGTTGGCTTCCGCCGTACCGCTCAACAGCGGCGTGCTGTCGTTGGTGGTGCCGTTGTTGGCAATCGGCACCGGCGTGCCGCCGTTGTTATTGTTGAGTTCAAGGCCCGTCGCCGCCACCGGCGCAACGGTATCCACGGTAAAGGCAATCGCGCTGGATGCGGGACCCACGTTGCCAGCTGGATCGGTCACCGTCGCCGTCAGGCTATGGCCGCCCTCACCCAGCGTTGGCGTGGTGAAACTCCACTGGCCATTACTGCCAACAATCGCGCTGCCTAGCACCTGCGTGCCATCTCGTACCGTGACGGTGCTGCCCGCTTCGGCGGTGCCGCTGAGCAGCGGCGTGGCATCGTTAGTGGTGCTATTGCCATCAATCCCCACCGGCGTGCTGCCGTTGTTATTACTCAGCTCCAGCGCGTCTGGTGCTGCCGGCGGTGTGGTATCGATGCTGAAGTTGAGCGCCGCCGATGGCGCGCTAACGTTACCGGCGGGATCGGTCACCGTGGTGGTCAGACTATGCGGCCCCTCGCCGAGCACCGTCGAAGTGAAGCTCCAGTTGCCGCTGCTGCCTACCACCACCGAACCCAGCACGTTGCTGCCATCAGAGATAGTCACCGTGCTGCCCGCTTCGGCGCTACCGCTCAATACCGGCGTGGTGTCGTTGGTGGAACCGCCTACGGCGATGGGCACCGCGGTGCCGCCTGAATCATTGCTCAGCTGCAGACCGGTGGCTGCCGACGGCGCTTCGGTATCCACAGTAAAGGTGATGGCCGTGGACGGTGCGCTGCTGTTGCCTGCGGCATCGGTGACGGTCGCCGTCAGGCTATGCTCGCCCTGGCTCAGCGCCGGTGTGGTGAAGCTCCAGGCTCCGTCGTTTCCGACAATCACCGTGCCGAGCACGGTAGTGCCATCGCGCACGACCACGATACTGTCCGGATCCGCGTTCCCACTCAGCACCGGCGTGGTGTCGTTGGTCGCGCCGCCGGAAGCAATTGGCGCTGGCGTGTTGCCCTGATCGTTATTGAGTTCCACGTCAGTAGCTGCTGGCGGTGCTTCGGTATCAATGGTCACCGTCACCGCCGGTGATGCCGGGCCGACGTTACCCGCCGTATCGGTCACCGTGGTGGTGAGACTATGTCCACCCGCATCCAGTGGTGTGGTTGGTGTGAAGCTCCATTTGCCATCGGTGCCAACCGTGGTGCTACCCAGCACCGCGCCATTATCACTTACCGTCACCACGCTGCCCGCTTCGGCGCTGCCGCTCAATACTGGCGTGGTGTCGTTGGTGCGGCCACCGGTATCAATCGGTACCGCTGTGCCGCTGCTGTCATTGCTGAGTTGCAGATCGGTGGCGGCGGCTGGCGGTGTGGTATCCACGGTAAAGGCGATCGCTGTGGAAGCACCGCTGCTGTTGCCAGCCGGATCGGTCACGGTGGTGGTCAGGCTGTGCGCGCCCTCACCCAGCGCGGTAGCTGGGGTGAAGCTCCAGTTGCCGTCAGTGTCCGCGGTTGCTGTGCCCAATACGGTTGTGCCATCACGCACCGTGACGGTGCTGCCCGCCTCCGCGGTGCCGCGCAGGATAGGAGTGTTGTCGTTGGTGATGCCGCCGGCAGCGATGGTCGTGCCGCCATCATTGCTCAGCTGCAGCCCGGTTGAGGTGGCCGGTGGCTGCGTATCCACCGTAAAGGCGATCGCCGTAGACGGATCGCTGACGTTGCCCGCCGGGCTGGTCACGGTGGTGGTCAGGCTATGCGCGCCTTCGCTCAGGGCTGGCGTGGTGAAGCTCCAGGTTCCACCGCTGCCCACCGTCACCGTGCCCAGTACCGTGGTGCCATCCAGCACCGTGACGGTGCTACCTGCGGCTGCTGTGCCGCTGATCACCGGCGTGGTGTCGTTGGTCGCGCCGCCGGAGGTAATCGGCACTGGCGTGCCGCCATTGTCATTGTTGAGCGCCACGTCGCCTGCTGCCGGTGGCTGCGTGGTATCAATGTTGACGGTGATCGGCGTTGAGGTTGGCCCAACGTTGCCAGCCGGATCGGTGACGGTGGCGGTGAGCGTATGCTCGCCTGCCGCCAGCGGTTGGCTTGGCGTAACGCTCCAGCTGCCATCGCTGCCTACGGTGGCGCTGCCAATAATGTCTGTGCCATCACGTACCGTTACGATGCTGCCCGCTTCGGCCGTACCGCTCAGGGCTGGCGTGGTGTCATTGGTGGTGCCGCCAGCGGCAATCGGTAGCGGCGTCGCACCGTCGTTATTGCTCAGTTGCAGACCCGTAGCCGCAGCTGGCGGTGTGATATCTACCGTGACCACAATCGGCGTCGATGGCGCGCTGGTATTGCCCGCCGGACTGGTTACCGTCGCGGTTAAACTGTGGTTACCCTCGTTCAGGGCTGGCGTTGTAAAGCTCCACTCGCCGCCGCTGCCGACGGTAACGGTGCCCAGCACGGTGCCGCCATCAGAGACGGTAATAGTGCTGCCCTCCGCTGCGGTACCACTCAACACCGGCGTGGCATCATTGGTCGCCGCGCCTGAGTTAATCGGAACTGGCGTGCCGCTGGTGTCGTTGCTGAGCTGCACACCGCCGGGTGCTGGCGGCGTGGTGACATCGAGGGTAAAGGTCAGTGGCGTACTCGCCGCGCCGGTATTGCCCGCCGCATCGGTCACCGTGGTGGTCAGGCTGTGTGCGCCCGGATCCAGCGCGGGTGACGTAAAGCTCCAGTTGCCATCGTTGCCGACGGCCACCGAACCCAGCACGCTAGTGCCGTCGAGAATCGTCACGATGCTGCCCGGTTCAGCGCGCCCGCTGAGTACCGGCGTCAAATCATTGGTGGTGCCACCATCGGCTATCGGTACCAGCGTGCCGCTGCCATCATTGCTGAGCTGCAGATCGCTGGCAACGGCCGGTGCCGTGGTATCGACAATCACTATCACCACCGACGATGCTGGACCAACGTTGCCCGCCGGATCGGTGACGGTGGTGCTGAGGTTGTGCTGCCCTTCGCTCAGTGGATCGGTTGGCGTAAAGCTCCAGTTGCCATCGCTGCCGGTAGTCGCCGTCCCCAACTCGGTGGTGCCGTCGCTGACGGTTACGGTGCTACCTGGCTCGGCGGTGCCGCTCAGCGTTGGCGTGGTGTCATTGGTGGTGCCGCCTGCGGCAATCGGCGTGCCGTCATCGTTACTGAACTGTACATTGCCTGCCGCCGCTGGCGGTTGGGTATCGACGGTGACGGTGACCGGCGGTGACGCTGGGCCGGTATTGCCCGCCGGATCGGTGACGGTTGAGGTCAGGCTGTGATTACCATCGCTTAGCGGAGGCGTGGTGTAACTCCAGTTGCCATCGTTGCCCACCGTGGTGGTACCGAGCACGGTGGTGCCATCGGAGACGGTGACCGTACCACCGGCTTCACCGGTTCCGCTCAGCGTTGGCGTATTGTCGTTAGTGCTGCTGCCGGCAGGAATCGGATCGCCTGCATCATTGGTCAGCGCCACATCCGCTGGCGCGGTTGGCACCACGGTATCAATGGTGATGTTGATGGTCGGCGTATCGGTTTCAACACCGGTTGTTGGATTGGTGGCCGTGGCGTGGAACGCGTAGTTGCCATCAGCCAACGCCGCTGGCGTGAAGTTCCACTGCCCATCGGTGCCCGCCACCACGCTGCCAATAATCGTGGTGCCGTTGTACAGGGTGATCAGATCGCCCTCGCTTGCCTGGCCACTCAAAATTGGCGTGGTGTCATTGGTGCTGGAATTGTTTGGCAGTTCCACCAGCGTGCTGCCGCTGTCGTCGCTGACAATCAGCAAGCTGTTGGTGGCCGGTACGCCAGCATCGACATTGAGTGTAAATACCGGCGAAGAGGGACTGACATTACCCGCCGCATCGGTCACCGTGGTGGTCAGACTATGCTGGCCATTGGTCAGCGCGGCATCTGGCGTGAAGCTCCAGCTGCCGTTGCTGCCAACCGTCGCTGAGCCGAGCAGCGTGGTGCCGTCATAGACGCGCACCACCGCTCCCGCTTCGGCTGTGCCGCTCAGGGTTGGCGTGCTGTCATCGGTAATGGTGCCGGAGGTTAACGGGCCGGTGCTGCTGCCAACGTTATCCGTGACGACCAATCCGCTGGTCGCCGCTGGCGCGACGGTATCAACACTAAAGGCGATCGGTGCCGTGGCCGGGCTGACGTTGCCCGCCGCATCGGTCACCGTGGTGGTCAGGCTGTGATTGCCTTCCGCCAGCGTTGGCGTGGTGAAACTCCAGTTGCCATCGCTGCCCACCGTCACGGTTCCCAGCACGGTGGTACCATCCAGAATCGTGACGGTACTGCCCGCTTCCGCGCTGCCGCTCAACACCGGCGTTGCATCATTGATGGCGTTGCCGGAGGTGACGGGTTGCGTAATGCTGCCAGCATCATTGGTGAGTGCCACCCCGCTCGCCGCATCCGGCACCACGGTATCAACGGTGATGTTGATGGTGCCGGAATTGGTCACGTTGCCGCTGGTATCCGTGGCAACCGCGTGGAAGGCGTAAGTGCCGTCGGCCAGAGCCGCTGGCGTGAAGCTCCACTGGCCATCCGCACCGGCGACGGTGCTGCCCAGCAGCGTGGTGCCATTGTACAACTCAACGACCGCATTGGCCGCAGCCAGCCCGCTGAGGGTTGGCGTGGTGTCCTGCGTGCTGGAACCCTCAGGCAGCACTTTCAGCGTGCTGCCGCTGTCATCGGTGATCTCCAGCGTACTGGTAGTTGGCGGCACGCCCGCATTGACGGTGAATTCAACATCGGGGGAGGCCGGGCTGACGTTGCCCGCCGCGTCGGTCAGCGTGACGCTCAGCGAATGGCTACCGTTACTCAGGGTTGGCGTGGTAAAGCTCCAGCTGCCATTGGTGCCCACGGTAACGCTGCCAATCAGCGTGGTGCCGTCATAAATTTTGACGATGGCATTCGCCTCACCGTTACCGGTTAAGGTCGGGGTGTTGTCATCGGTGGTACCGCCTGCGGTGATAGGGCCTGTGGTGCTGCCGACGTTATCGCTGATCACCACATTGCTGGCACCCGCTGGCGCCTGGGTATCAACCGTGAAGGTGATTGGGCTGGAAGCCGGACCGACGTTACCCGCCGCATCGGTCACGGTAGTGGTGAGGCTGTGGTTGCCTTCGGTCAGCGTCGGCGAGGTGAAGCTCCATGTGCCATTGCTGCCGACAGTTGCCGTGCCCAGCACGGTGCTGCCATCACGCACCGTCACAGTGCTGCCCGGTTCGGCGGTGCCGCTGAGCACCGGCGTGGTGGTATTGGTGGCGCCACCGGAAGCGATCGGTTGCAGCGTGCTGCCATCGTTATCGCTCAGCTGTATGCCGCCAGCCGCCGCTGGGGCGACGGTATCGATAGTGATGGAAATTGTCGGCGTTTGCGTCACGTTGCCGCCGGTATCAGTCACCGAGGCGTGAAGAGCATAAGAACCATCAGCCAAAGTGCCTGGAGTAAAGGTCCACTGACCATCACTGCCCGCCACCACGCTACCCAGCACGGTTGTGCCGTTGTACAGCGTGATAAGCGCCCCGGCGGTGGCGAGGCCACTCAGCGTTGGCGTGTTGTCGTGGGTGCTGGCACCGTTGCTAAGCTGCACCAGCGTGCTACCGGTATCATCGGTGATTTCAAATGAGGTGGTGGCTGGCGGAATACCGGCCTGAACATTGACTTCATATGCAGGCGACGCGGGACTGACGTTACCGGCGGCATCAGTCAAGGTAACCGTTAAGCTGTGGCTACCGTTGCTCAAGGTTGGCGTGGTGAAACTCCAGCTGCCATTTGCTCCCACCACCGCCGTGCCGAGCAGGGTTTGCCCGTCATAAACGCTCACCACTGCGCCTGCTTCACCGCGCCCACTCAGGGTTGGCGTATTGTCATCGGTGGAGGAGCCGTTTGGCACATTGCCTGAGTTATTGCCGGAGTTATCACTCAGTGACAGCTCCGTAGCAGCGGCAGGCGCCTGGGTATCCACGGTAAAGGTGATGGTGGTCGGCGTACTGGAATTACCCGCCGCATCGGTGGCAGTGATGCTCAGCGTATGGCTACCCTGGCTCAGCGCTGGGCTGGTAAAGCTCCATGCGCCATTGCTACCGACGGTAACGCTGCCAAGCACCGTATTGCCATCACGAATGGTGATGATGCTGCCCGCTTCTGCGGTACCGCTCAGCTGTGGCGTGGTGTCATTGGTGGCGCCGCCGTTGGTGATCGGCAGCGCAGTAGCGCCGCTGTTGTTCACCACGGACAAACCCGCCACGGCATCCGGCGCTACGGTATCAACGGTGAAACCTACGGGATTTGACGCCGCGCTGGTATTGCCAGCGGCATCGGTTGCGGTCACGCTCAGGCTATGCTGGCCATCCGTCAGCGTAGGCGTGGTGAAGCTCCAGCTACCATCGGCACCTGCGGTCACTGAGCCGATCAGCGTATTGCCGTCATAGATGCGGATGATGGCACCCGCTTCTGCGGTTCCGCTTAACGTTGGCGTATTGTCGTCGGTGATGCCACCTGCACTGATCGTGCCCTGATAGGGGCCAACGGCGTCCGTAACCACCACATCGCTCACTAGGGCTGGTGGTGTGGTGTCGGGATTGGTCGGGTTAGTGGGATTGCCACCGTTATCTCCAGGTGAGGCATTTCCGCCACCGCCGCCAGAGCCAGCAAACAGCGCGCCGATACCGGCCAGCGCTGCACCACCGATACCGAAGGCGGCAATGGTGCCGTCATTGGTGGTGTTTTCCGCTAACAGACCTTCGGTGCTGTCGATAGAGACATACTGGAAACCTTCTGTACCGGGATCTTCCACCCACCACATCGCGCCGCGATCGTCCTGCAGGACCAGATCGCTATCGCCATTCGGGCTATAAAAACCATGAATAACAACCACTTCACCAGACTTTGTGGTGACAACTAAATCATTACCATTGCGTGTGAAAGACTTAATATCAGACTGATTAAGATGCAGCTTCACTACACTAGGAGCGGTTAAATTAACTTGATTTCCACTCAGCTCAGAAGCAATGGTCCCACCTTTGGGGGTTACTGAGATATTATTCATGTTATTGAGATCCCGCGCAGTTCTATAAAAATGCCCGGCATCCGCGGACACCGGCTTTTACAGTGAATAATCAGTGAGATTATTCACTTCTTCTCTGGAGCGACCTCATACAGGCTAATGATGAAATCGCGTTGAGTTTTGTTAAGCCGCCATCCTGATAACGCATTGGTTTTATTTCTTAAAATCACCACGGGAAAAATAGTTTTATTCTCAATCGGCCGGGCAGTAATTACGTGAAACGCGTGCAGCCCAGGCTTTGACATATTTTTCTTCCCCGAGGGATGAAACCAACCCAACTAACATCAGGATTACGCTATAAAATCATTGAGATAGATGCTCTGCCAGAAATAACCCTGCATGCCATAAATTGCTTTACGCGACAGCAGGTCGACCTGTTGTTGATTTTCAACGCCCTCAACAATCACGCCGTTGCATAATTCGTTGAGGTGGTCGAGCAGAATGTCAAAGGTGCGACCGTCGCCAAATTGCCAAAAAAAATCTTTGTCAATCTTGACGATTTCAAATATTCCGCTATCGAGCATGTTCAGGTTGGAATAACCCGGACCAAAGTCATCGAGCCATAAAGGGGCGGGCGTCACTTTCGCGACACCTTTTAACAGCAGCAGATCGGCGCTATTAAAGCGCGCGGTGAAGAATGCGGATATTTCCAGACGCAGCAGCGTCAGTTGAGCCAGTTTTTCTTGTATTTCATCATCTTTAAAGATGCTGGCTACGATATCTCTATCAACATTCACACTGACAATCTGATCAAACCCTTTCTGGTATAGCTGAATAAGTTTTTCGATCTGGTGGAGGAATAACTGCCATTTAATGTCAGCAGAAAGCTGACTGAAGAACCCTGCATCCCTGTTGGGGTTACGCTTATTATTGATATCTGCGTCATCGGCAAAACGCGTTAACAATTCCCTGGCAATCACCTGACCGGATAAAGCGTAAACCGGCTCCAACATGAAGATAAACTTCGGTTGATTGCTCATTTCATGGTCCTTACTGCAACTGCCTGATAGCGCTAAACTGTCAGGATTTCTCATGTAAGAAGTAAGGGAAACATTGATAAAACTTAATGCCTTAACTGAAGGTTAACGTACAACTTACACTTTGAAAAATAGATTTCAGTAAACAGTGCTGACAACTTCAATCGTTTAAACCAATCAATAACGTAAGTAAATTTCTCTAAAGTTCATAAAAACTTCGGATTATTCCTAGAAAAATTTAAGTTAGTACCAGTCTTGACAGATCAAGAAACAACGAAGCATTTGAAATAAAACAAAAATAATTAAATCAATATGGGTTGATTTATATTTTTATCCTAAAATGCGAATTCATTCATTTTAAATCAATGATTCCAAAAGGTGCCAAAAAACGATAATTACAATGGTTACTATTCAACCCTTAATGTTTAAATTTTTATTATACATCCCAATCAATACATAACAGATTGGCTGTCAGATGGTTGATGAATCAGTACTTACTGCAGGGTTATTATTGATAATAGCGATGCCAGCCGGCGGGCTTTCTTAGCAAAAATAAGAAGATAGAGAAGAACCTATTAATGACGTTTTTTGGGTGGGCGGTTATAAATAGGTCAAGAGTGATCATCTTCACAGATTAATTAAATAAGTGGCGATGAAAAAGAAAAAAGGCAGGAATGGTTAAAACCGGGCCTCTGGCGAAGCCCGGTTAATGAGCAGTTAATTACTCATCTTCAAGATAAGTATAACCGTACAGGCCGCTTTCAAATTCTGACAGGAACTGCGCACGCAGCTCTTCATCAATATCGGTCTGCTGTGTGACCTGATCGCGGAACAGCGTCATCAGATCGTTCGGATTCAGCTGCACATACTCCAGCATATCCGCCACGGTATCGCCCTCATCGGACAGCTGCACTTCAACGCTGCCATCCGGGAATGCAAACACATCCACCGCTTCGGTATCACCGAACAGGTTGTGCATATTGCCGAGGATCTCCTGATAGGCACCGACCATAAAGAAGCCGAGCATCGGTGGATTATCGATGTCGTATTCTGGCATCGGCATGGTGGTGGCAATACCGTCGCCATCAACGTAGTGATCGATGGTGCCATCGGAGTCACAGGTGATATCCAGCAACACCGCGCGACGCTTAGGCATTTTGTTCAGCCCTTCCAGCGGCAGCACCGGGAACAGCTGATCGATACCCCACGCATCCGGCATCGACTGGAACAGCGAGAAGTTGACGTAAATCTTATCCGCCATCCGCTCCTGCAGCTCATCAATGATCGGACGGTGCGCACGGTTGCTGGGATCGAGATGCTGCTGAATATAGTGGCAGATGCTCAGATAGAGCTGCTCCGCCCAGGCGCGCTGACCGAGATCGTAAGTTCCTGATGAATAACCCGTATGGATATCGAACAGATCCATCTGGCTATCGTGCAGCCATTCACGCAGCGAACGACGCACATCGGGTTCATGCATCTCTTGCCACGTATCCCACAGGCTCTGGATCGGACGCGGTGAATCGGCATCCGGTGCCACTGGCGTGCTGAATTCGTTTCGTTCCACACCAATGATATTGGACACCAGCACCGTATGGTGCGCGGTTACCGCACGCCCCGATTCAGTGATCACCGTTGGGTGCTCAAGACCGTTCTCTTCACAGGCGTCGCCAATCGCCCAAATCACGTTATTCGCGTACTCGTTCAGGCCATAGTTGACCGAGCAATCGGACTGCGAACGCGTACCTTCATAGTCGACGCCCAAACCGCCGCCGACGTCGAAGCATTTGATGTTAACGCCCAGCTTCGCCAGCTCAACATAGAAGCGCGCCGACTCACGTACGCCGGTGGCGATGTCGCGGATGTTGGACATCTGTGAGCCGAGATGGAAGTGCAGCAGCTGCAGGCTATCGAGACGACCGGCCTTGCGCATGATGTCGACCAGCTGCAACACCTGCGACGCTGCCAGACCAAACTTGGATTTTTCGCCACCGCTCGACTGCCACTTGCCTGAACCCTGCGAGGCCAGACGCGCACGAATACCGAGACGCGGCACCACGCTCAACCGCTCAGCTTCTTCCAGCACCAGGCGCACTTCGGTCATCTTCTCAATCACCAAATAAACTTTGTGACCGAGCTTCTCACCAATCAGCGCCAGACGAATATATTCACGGTCTTTATAGCCGTTACAGACGATCACCGAGCGGGTTTTACCGGCATGGGCCAGTACCGCCATCAGTTCCGCTTTCGAACCGGCTTCTAAACCTAACGGCTCGCCGGAGTTGACCAGCGACTCAATGACACGCTTATGCTGGTTAACCTTGATCGGGTAAACCAGGAAGTAATCGCCTTTATAGCCGTAGGACTCACGCGCACGTTTGAAGGCGGCGTTAATCGAACGCAGACGATGCTGGAGAATCTGCGGGAAGCAGAACAGCGCAGGCAGACGCTGACCGTCGGCTTCGCGCTCTTTAACCAGTTTTGCCAGGTCAACGCGCACTTCCGGCTGATCCGGATCGGGACACACGCTGATGTGCCCCAGTTCGTTGACGTCGTAATAGTTATTTCCCCACCAGGCAATATTGTAGGTACGCAGCATTCTGCTCGCTTCCTGATCGTTCATTGCCACCTCCTGCATGGAGCGGAGTGAACCCTGTTCGCCAGCTGACGAACCCTTGATATTCTTCATGTCGTCAGACATCGCGAACCTCAATTTTCCGTTGAAATATGAAATCGTTACCGCGTTTTGTCATGGTAACGCCAGGTGAAAATTGTCCCATCCTGCTTACTGCCCCTTTAAGGTTGCATGACTCTAAGTGTAAAACACCGCGCCGAAGTCGGTGAAATCAGGGCAATAGCCGGAGATTTGCACGTTCATTAGCGAGTGAAACGCAGTAATAGATGTAGGGATAATTTAACCGATGCTCGTGTCGGGATAATGAACAGAACGTCGACAGGATAAAAGAACAGATGTGGAATGGGAAAGGAGAGCCAGCGCGCCGACACAGCGCAGTGAACCAATGAGAGAGAAAGAGTGGTTCATTACTTTAATCACCTCCATCGCCGGCTAACAGCCTGCGAGAAACGGCTTGGGTGAAAGTCAGAATAAATGACATCTGACGGCGCGACGCACAGTGACGTCATCCTTTACGCTGAAACAGCAGCGGCGTTTTATACAGCCACACGGGTTAAATTGCAAAATCTTTGTCAGGTAACTGCGTGCGGTGTCAGGAAATTATTCCACTTGCGATGTTGCGGAAAATGCGGGAACGGAAAAAGCACTGGAAAAGTGCTCACTGAGTAACCTAGAATAGCCGTCCAGATGGTTTTCCATCTAAACTGATTAACATCCAGGCGGTGTCTGTC
This sequence comes from Pantoea nemavictus, assembly GCF_037479095.1. Classification (NCBI taxonomy): domain Bacteria; kingdom Pseudomonadati; phylum Pseudomonadota; class Gammaproteobacteria; order Enterobacterales; family Erwiniaceae; genus Pantoea; species Pantoea nemavictus. The sequence continues at coordinate 1,274,980 of NZ_JBBGZW010000001.1, forward strand.
TGGCGCATTAAAACTTCTTACTGCTCGTGGCTTTGCCTGAAGGGGCGTTAAGTCGATTTCATCATTAACGCTATGCAGTCGTATTCAAACCATTGTTAAGGTAAAGAACAGAATGGCTAAACACCTTTTTACATCTGAGTCCGTATCAGAAGGACATCCTGATAAAATCGCTGACCAAATTTCCGATGCCGTGCTGGATGCCATCCTGGAACAGGATCCCAAAGCACGCGTGGCCTGCGAAACGTACGTTAAGACCGGTATGGTGCTGGTTGGCGGTGAAATCACCACCAGCGCATGGGTTGATATTGAAGAGATCACCCGTAATACCGTACGTGAAATCGGTTATGTCCATTCCGATATGGGCTTTGATGCGAACTCTTGCGCGGTACTGAGCGCGATTGGTAAGCAATCGCCAGACATCAACCAGGGCGTTGACCGTACCGATCCGCTGGAGCAAGGCGCCGGTGACCAGGGCCTGATGTTCGGTTATGCCAGCAACGAAACCGATGTGCTGATGCCAGCGCCGGTCACCTATGCGCACCGTTTGGTGCAGCGTCAGGCTGAAGTGCGTAAAAGCGGTTCACTGCCATGGCTGCGTCCGGATGCGAAAAGCCAGATCACCTTCCAGTACGATGACGGCAAAATTGTCGGTATCGATGCGGTTGTGCTGTCAACGCAGCATGCTGAAGAGGTGACCACCGCCGATCTGCGCGAAGCCGTGATGGAAGAGATCATCAAGCCGGTTCTGCCGACGGAGTGGATCAACGCCAGCACCAAATATCACATCAACCCAACCGGCCGCTTTGTTATCGGTGGTCCAATGGGTGACTGCGGTCTGACCGGTCGTAAAATCATCGTGGATACCTACGGCGGCATGGCGCGTCACGGTGGCGGCGCATTCTCGGGCAAAGACCCGTCAAAAGTTGACCGTTCTGCCGCTTACGCTGCACGTTATGTGGCGAAGAACATCGTTGCAGCTGGCCTCGCTGACCGTTGCGAAATTCAGGTTTCCTACGCGATTGGCGTGGCTGAGCCAACCTCCATCATGGTTGAAACCTTCGGCACTGAGAAAGTCTCAACCGAGCAGCTGACGCTGCTGGTACGCGAGTTCTTCGACCTGCGTCCATATGGCCTGATTCAGATGATGGATCTGCTGAAACCGATCTATAAAGAGACCGCAGCATACGGTCACTTTGGCCGTGAGCACTTCCCGTGGGAGCAGACCGATAAAGCGGCTCAACTGCGTGAAGCGGCGGGCTTGAAGTAATCGCGGCCTCTACGGGCTGATGCCCTCACCTTGGCCCTCTCCCACAGGAGAGGGAAACGCTGCAAGATGTATGACTGAAAATGAGCTCGCTTAGGCGGGCTTTTTTTATGCCTTTTAATCGTCAGGCGCATTTTTCTATGCCGTCTACACTTCTTACGCTGTGTTTACAACATAGTGATAACGATTACATTTTGAAATCCTTTAACAATCGGCAATTTAGAGATTTTTCAGCGTAGTTATTACTGTGAAAATGCGTTATTTTCAGCGTCGTCTGATAGCCGGTATTTAGTGCAATGTCAGAAACTTAAAGGGTGCTATACCTTACTGGTTACGTAACTATTTCGGGCGGAAAATGCTGGATTGCAGGGTTTCAGCGTGTGTAACCGATTACACTGATGTGATCGCTCTCACTTTTTTCCGCCGACAGGTTTCATAACATTGATAACAACAACGATGGATAAACTTTGGAGGCATCATGCCTGGTAATAATCACAAAAGCAGAACATCAAATAAGGTCATGACCTTGTTTGTCTGCTTTTTAGCGGCCCTGGCCGGCTTGCTGTTTGGATTGGATATCGGTGTTATCGCCGGTGCTCTGCCTTTCATCGCAAAAGATTTTAACGTCACCGCACATCAGCAGGAATGGATCGTCAGCTCGATGATGTTTGGTGCGGCGGTGGGTGCTGTGGGTAGCGGCTGGATGTCATCGCGTCTGGGCCGTAAAAAAAGCCTGATGGCCGGTGCCATTCTGTTCGTCATTGGTTCGCTGTGGTCTGCGGGTGCAACCAGCCCGGACATGCTGATCGCTGCGCGCGTGGTGCTGGGCCTGGCCGTGGGTGTCGCGTCTTATACCGCTCCGCTCTATCTCTCTGAAATCGCGCCAGAGAAGATTCGCGGCAGTATGATTTCGCTCTACCAGCTGATGATCACCATCGGTATTCTGGCCGCTTATCTCTCTGATACCGCCTTCGCCGACGCCGGCGCATGGCGCTGGATGCTGGGCATCATCACCATTCCTGCCGTGTTGCTGCTGATTGGCGTGTTCTTCCTGCCGAACAGCCCACGCTGGCTGGCCGCGAAGGGGGATTTCCGCAGTGCGGAACGCGTGTTATCGCGTCTTCGTGATACCAGCGAACAAGCAAAACGTGAACTGGATGAGATTCGTGAAAGCCTGAAGATCAAACAGTCTGGCTGGCAGCTGTTCCAGAGCAACAGTAACTTCCGCCGCGCGGTGTTCCTCGGCGTGCTGTTGCAGGTGATGCAGCAGTTCACCGGTATGAACGTCATAATGTACTACGCGCCGAAAATTTTCGAAATCGCTGGCTTTGCCAACACCACGCAGCAAATGTGGGGCACGGTGATTGTAGGTCTGGTGAACGTGCTGGCTACCTTTATCGCTATTGGTCTGGTGGATCGCTGGGGCCGTAAACCAACGCTGCTGCTGGGCTTCCTGGTGATGGCCGTTGGTATGGGCGTGCTGGGTACAATGTTGCACATCGGCATCCACTCGCCAGAAGCGCAGTACTTCGCGGTCGCGATGCTGCTGATGTTTATCATTGGTTTTGCGATGTCTGCTGGTCCGCTGATTTGGGTGCTGTGTTCAGAAATCCAGCCGCTGAAAGGCCGCGATTTTGGTATCACGGTTTCCACCGCGACCAACTGGATTGCTAACATGATTGTCGGCGCCACCTTCCTGACCATGCTGAATACGCTGGGCAACGCGCCAACCTTCTGGGTGTACGCCGGTCTGAACGTGTTCTTCATTCTGCTGACGCTGACGCTGATTCCAGAGACCAAAAACGTCTCGCTGGAACACATCGAACGCAATCTGATGTCAGGCAAAAAACTGCGCGATATCGGTCAGAAGTAATCCCGATAAGCGAATTCAAGGGCTGCCTGCTGGCGGCCCTTTTTTGTTTGATTCAACTGTCGCAACCTTTTATTCTGCCCCACATGAAAACACCGCGCCTTCCCATCGCCTTACAACAAGCCGTTATGCGCTCGCTACGCCATTTTTTACAGCTGGCCAACGAGAAGCTGGAGCGCCGCTTTGATGAGCCCTCGCTGATCTACCAGCAGCGCGGCACGGCGGCGGGCACCGCATGGCTGGAAAAGTGGGAAATCCGAATCAATCCGGTGCTGCTGTTGGAAAATCAGCAGGCGTTTGTTGATGAAGTGGTGCCGCACGAACTGGCGCATTTGCTGGTGTGGAAAACCTTTGGCCGCGTGCCGCCGCACGGTAAAGAGTGGAAATGGATGATGGAGAGCGTGCTCGGCGTGCCGGCGCGTCGCACCCACCAGTTTGAAATCGACTCAGTGCGCAGCAATACGTTCCCCTATCGCTGCCGCTGTCAGCAGCACCAGCTGACTGTGCGTCGCCATAACCGCGTGCTGCGCGGCGAAAGCGAGTATCGTTGCGTACACTGCAAATCTCTGCTGCAGCCCGGTGAGTTTTCAGCAACATAGCTCAGCAACATAGTCTAATCTCATATCCCATGCGTCATCATTCTGTTACCCTGCCGCCCTTTTTCAGGACCAGGTTAATTTTTGGAATATGTCTCGCAAAACGCTGCTGTTTCTTACCTTATTAGTTGCCCCACTTAGTGCTTATAGCCTCAGTTTCACTCACTATCATCAAAACAATTTTAATCAGGCCAAAGCCTATGCGGCGCAGATCAACGCCGATGCGCCTGCGGACTTTTACTGCGGCTGCAAAATCAGCTGGCACGGCAAAAAAGGCGTGCCGGATTTATCCAGCTGCGGCTACAGCGTGCGTAAGAATGCCAATCGCGCTGAACGCATTGAGTGGGAACATGTGATGCCAGCGTGGGAATTCGGTCACCAGCGTCAGTGCTGGCAAAACGGCGGACGCAAAAACTGCAGCAAAGACGCGGATTACCGCCGCATCGAAAGCGATTTGCATAACCTGCAGCCGGCAATTGGCGAAGTGAACGGCGATCGCAATAACTTCCAGTACAGCCAGTGGAACGGTGGCGATCAACAGTATGGCCAGTGCAGCATGAAGGTTGATTTTAAGCAGAAGCTGGCGCAGCCGCCCGAGCGCGCACGCGGTGCGATAGCACGCACCTACTTCTATATGCGCGATCAATATCAGCTGCGCCTGTCACGCCAGCAAACCCAGCTGTTTACCGCCTGGGATAAGCAATATCCGGTGACGAAGTGGGAGTGCGAGCGCGACAACCGCATCGCTAAAGTGCAGGGAAATCATAACGCTTATGTACAGCAGGCTTGCCAGCGCTAAAAGCGCTACCCTACACTAGCTTTTTTCGATTGCGCCGTGTCAGCTGACACGGCATAACGCTGGCAGGAACCGCATGCGTATACCTCGCATTTATCACCCCGAATCTCTTGAAGTAAACAGTGAAGTCTTCCTTGATGAGGACGCCGCTAACCATGTCGGGCGCGTGCTGCGCATGACCGCTGGTCAGCAAATTGAGCTGTTTGATGGCAGTAATCTGACTTTTAACGCTGAAATCACCCAGGCTGATAAAAAGCGTGTAAAAGTAAGGGTCCTTGCCAGTCAGGCTGATGACCGTGAATCGCCGCTGCATCTGCATCTTGGTCAGGTGATGTCGCGCGGCGAAAAAATGGAATTCACTATCCAGAAATCGATCGAACTTGGCGTGAATGTGATTACGCCCTTGTTTTCTGAGCGTTGCGGCGTAAAGCTGGATGCCGAGCGACTGGCGAAAAAGATTCAGCAATGGCAGAAAATCGCAATTGCCGCCTGTGAACAGTGCGGCCGCAATCGCGTGCCGGAAATTCGCGAGCCGATGACATTACAAGCCTGGTGTGCGGAAGCCGATGAGGGTTTAAAACTCAATCTGCATCCGCGCGCCAGTCACAGCATTAACACGCTGCCGCAGCCGGTGGAGCGCGTACGTTTGCTGATTGGACCGGAAGGCGGCTTATCCGCCGAAGAAATTGCCATGACGGCGCAACAGGGTTTCACCGATATTTTGCTCGGACCACGCGTGTTACGCACCGAAACTACCGCGCTCACCGCCATTACGGCACTTCAGGTGAGGTTTGGCGACCTCGGTTAAGCGATACTTTTGGTTGAATACCCCTTGAGGAGAGAATAATGATCAAGCTTGGCATCGTTATGGACCCCATTTCGTCCATCAACATTAAAAAAGACACCAGCTTCGCCATGTTGCTGGAAGCACAGCGCCGTGGTTACGAAATTCATTACATGGAGATGAGCGATCTCTCCCTGCGCGGCGGCGTGAGCTATGCGCGCACCCGTCTGCTGAGCGTTGAGCAGAACTACGACAACTGGTACACGTTTGGCAGCGAGCAGCTTATCCCGCTGGCCGATCTCAACGTGGTGCTGATGCGTAAAGATCCGCCGTTCGACACCGAGTTTATCTACGCCACCTACCTGCTGGAGCGTGCTGAAGAGCAAGGCACGCTGATCGTCAACAAACCGCAAAGCCTGCGCGACTGCAACGAAAAGCTGTATACCGCATGGTTTGCCGATCTGACGCCCGATACGCTGGTTACGCGCAACAAAGAGCAGCTGCGCGCCTTCTGGCAGGAACATGGTGATGTGATTCTGAAACCGCTTGATGGCATGGGCGGCGCGTCCATCTTCCGCGTGAAGCAAGATGACCCGAACTTCGGCGTGATCACTGAAACCCTGACCAATCACGGCCAGAACTTCTGCATGGCGCAGAACTACCTGCCGGCGATTAAAGAGGGTGATAAACGCGTACTGGTGGTGGATGGTGAACCGGTGCCTTACTGCCTGGCGCGTATTCCGCAAGGCGGTGAAACGCGCGGTAACCTGGCCGCCGGTGGCCGTGGCGAAGCGCGTCCGTTGAGCGACAGCGATTGGGAAATTGCGCGTCGCGTCGGTCCAACACTCAAAGCCAAGGGGCTGATTTTTGTCGGTCTGGATATCATCGGTGATAAACTGACTGAAGTTAACGTGACCAGCCCAACCTGCGTACGTGAAATCGAGGCCGCGTTCCCGATATCAATCACCGGCATGCTGATGGATGCCATTGAGAAACGCCTGGGCTGATGCCGTCGGAGTGCAAGCTCCGTGAACACCCAAAACCGGCGCTGTCGCGGCTGCGCCGGTTATTTTTGATATACGAGTGATAATGAATTTACAGCATCATTTTTTAATTGCGATGCCGTCGCTGCAGGACCCGCTATTCAAACGCTCCGTGGTGTATATCTGCGAGCATAATGAAGATGGCGCCATGGGTTTGATCGTGAATAAACCGATGGAAAACCTGACGGTCGAAGGCATTCTTAAAAAGCTTAAAATTAGCGCATCCGAACGCGATCCAGCCATCAAACTGGATAAGCCAGTGTTTGCCGGTGGTCCGCTGGCGGAGGATCGTGGTTTTATTCTGCACTCGGCGCAGCGCATTTACTCCTCGAGCATTCGTATTTCTGACACCACGGTGATCACCACCTCGCGTGATGTGCTGGAAGCGATCGGTACTGCCTCGCAGCCAGACAATGTGCTGGTGGCGCTGGGTTATTGCGCCTGGGAGAAAGGTCAGCTTGAAGACGAGCTGCTGGAAAATGCCTGGCTTACCTCACCGGCTAATACCAATATTTTGTTCCAGACGCCTATCGCAGAGCGCTGGCGCGAAGCGGCACGCGGCTTAGGCGTGGATATACACAATATCGCCACCGATGCAGGGCACGCCTGATGGCCAATGAAACCTTATTGGGCTTCGATTTTGGCACCAAAAGCATCGGCGTCGCCATTGGACAGCAGCTCACGGGTACCGCTCGTGCGCTGACGGCCTTGAAAGCGCAAGATGGCACGCCAGACTGGAATCTGATCGAAAAACTGCTGAAAGAGTGGCAGCCCGATTATGTAGTGGTCGGTTTGCCGCTGAATATGGATGGCACCGAACAAGAGCTGACGGCACGCGCGCGTAAGTTTGCCAATCGCCTGCACGGTCGTTTTGGCGTGCGCGTTGAGCTGCAGGACGAACGCCTGAGCACCGTTGAAGCGCGTGCCGACCTGTTTGAACGCGGCGGTTTTCGTGCGCTGCAGAAGGGCCAGGTCGATTCGCAATCGGCAGTGATTATCCTCGAAGATTGGTTCGAGACGCATTAAACCCTTACCAGTTATCTCATCCAGATCTTTCACATACCGTAGCGGCGCGATTTATCGCGCGTATAAATGACGGCACCATGCCTATCCATGCATTGCGCAATAAATTGCGCCGCTACGATTTGTACTCAATCCCACATCAAATCATCCCCGCCTGCTGACGCGCCTGCTCGCTCTGCGCAAAGGTTTGCATCCCGGCCTGCGCGCCGGTTTGTAACACGCCCGGCAACTGGTGCATTTTCCCTTCACGAATGAGGTTTGCCACCGCCGGCGTCGCTACCAGTACTTCAAATAACCCCACGCGTCCGCCCGCTTTTGCCGGCACTAAGCGCTGCGCCAGCACCGCTTTTAAGCTGCCCGCTAATTGGGTGCGCACCAGGTTCTTCTCCTCGGCGGGAAAGACATCCACCAGCCGATCCACCGCCTGGGTTGCGCCGCGCGTATGCAGCGTCGCCAGCACCAAATGCCCGGTTTCTGCTGCGGTAAGCGCCAGCCGGATGGTTTCGCTATCACGCAGTTCACCGAGCAGAATCACATCGGGATCTTCGCGCAGCGCGGCTTTTAGCCCATGTTGAAACGAGGCGCAGTGCGCGCCCACTTCGCGCTGCTGAATCAACGATCGCTGACTGTGATGAACAAACTCGATTGGATCTTCCAGCGTCAGGATGTGCCGCGCCTGCTGACGATTAAGGCTATCCACCATTGCCGCCAGCGTGGTGGATTTGCCGCTGCCGGTGGCGCCGGTGATCAAAATCAGCCCCTCTTCCAGCTGTAATAGCTGGCTCACCACTTCGGGCAAATGCAGGCTGCTAAGATTAGGCGCGCTGCTGGCAATCAGCCGCAGCGCCAACGATAAACCGTGCCGCTGCATAAACAAGTTGGCACGCAGTCGCACGCCGCTGGTCAGCGTAATGGCAAAATCGACATGGCCATTTTCCTCCAGCTCGGCCTGCTGCGACGCAGTGAGCCACTGCTGCATAAAGCTTTCCAGCCAGCCGCCCTCCAGCGCGCTTTGCTGCGGAATCGGCTCCAGCACGCCTTGTCGTCGCCAGTGCGGCAAATGTCCGCTGCAAAGGTGCAGATCGGCGGCGTTATGCTTTACACTAAGGGCCACAATTTCATCCAACTCCATTTAACTTCTCCTGACTATGACTTCCATTGAGCACAACTTACAGCAAGTGCGTGAGCGCATCGCCGCTGCCGCCGCACGTTGCGGGCGCGCGCCAGAAGAAATTACGCTGCTTGCAGTGAGCAAAACCAAACCTGCGAGCGCGGTCGCAGAAGCCATTGCCGCTGGACAGCAGGCGTTCGGTGAAAATTACGTGCAGGAAGGGGTTGAAAAAGTGGCTGAGCTGGCCGCACATCCTGATTTGCAATGGCACTTTATCGGTCCGCTACAATCCAATAAGAGCCGTCTGGTGGCGGAAAATTTTGCCTGGTGCCACACCGTTGACCGGCAGCGCATCGCGCAGCGCCTGAACGATCAGCGCCCGGCGTCGTTGCCGCCGCTCAACGTGTTAATTCAGGTAAATATCAGTGACGAAAACAGCAAATCTGGCATCATGCTGGAGGCGCTGCCCGAGCTAGCGCAATACATCGCCGCGCTGCCACATTTGCGCCTGCGTGGGCTGATGGCCATTCCAGCGCCGGAATCAGAATACGATCGGCAATTGGCGGTCTGCCAGCAGATGGCCAGCGCGTTTCATGCCTTACAGCAGGATTATCCTGACGTCGATACGCTTTCTCTGGGAATGAGTGACGATATGGACGCGGCAATCGCCGCGGGCAGCACCATGGTGCGGATTGGCACCGCCGTTTTCGGCGCGCGGGATTATGCGCGACCTACACAACAATAATTGAGGAACCTCATGTTAACACTGACGTTTTTAGTCAAAACGCTGATCGATTTGTACGTGATGGTGCTGCTGCTGCGCATCTGGATGCAGTGGTCGCGCTGTGACTTCTACAACCCGCTGGCGCAGTTTGTCGTGAAGATCACTCAGCCGATTATCAAGCCGCTGCGCCGTATCATCCCCGCGATTGGCCCAATTGATACCGCTTCGCTGCTGCTGGCGTTTGTGCTCACCACGCTGAAATATCCGATACTGCTGCTGATTCAGGTCGGCGTATTCTCGATTGATCCGACCAATCTGCTGGTTGGCCTGCTGTCGCTGGTGAAGTCCGCCGGTTATCTGGTGTTCTGGGTAATCATCATCCGCTCACTGATGAGCTGGATCAGCCAGGGCCGCGGTCCGATGGATCAGGTGTTGTTGCAGCTGACTGAACCGCTGATGTCACCGATTCGCCGTATTCTGCCCGCGATGGGCGGCATCGATTTCTCTGCCATGATTGTCATTCTGGTGCTGTACGCGCTGAATTTCCTCGGCATGGACCTGTTCCCAGGTCTCTGGTATTTGCTGTAATTCGCTAATCTGGAACTGTTATGCAAAAAGTTGTTCTCGCTACCGGTAATCCGGGCAAAGTTCGTGAACTGGCCGATCTGTTAGCGGCCTTCGGACTCGATATCGTGGCGCAAACCGAACTCGGCGTGGAGTCAGCGGATGAAACCGGCCTGACCTTTATCGAAAACGCCATTCTCAAAGCGCGCCATGCGGCTGACATTACCGGCTTACCGGCGATTGCTGATGATTCGGGCCTGGCGGTGGACGCATTGGGCGGCGCGCCGGGCATTTACTCCGCGCGCTATGCTGGCGTTGACGCCAGCGACCAGCAGAATCTGGAGAAGCTGCTGGTGGCCCTGGAAAATGTGCCGGAGGGCAAACGCCAGGCACAATTCCACTGCGTGCTGGTGTATGTGCGTCATGCCGCCGATCCCACGCCGCTGGTGTTTCACGGCAGCTGGGCCGGTGAAATCACCCGCTCAGCCGCTGGCGAAGGCGGTTTTGGTTACGATCCCATCTTCTACGTACCTGAATTAGGTAAAACGGCGGCAGAGCTGAGTAAAGACGAAAAGCGCGCCGTCTCTCACCGTGGTAAAGCATTGACGCTGCTGCTGGAAGCGATGCGCAATGCCTGAGTTACCTCCGTTAAGCCTGTACATCCATATTCCGTGGTGTGTGCAGAAGTGCCCGTACTGTGATTTCAACTCTCACGCGTTAAAAGGCGAGGTGCCGCACATCGAGTATGTGCAGCACCTGCTGAACGATCTCGAGCAAGATTTGCCGCTCACCGCGGGGCGCGAAGTGCGCACCATCTTTATCGGCGGCGGTACCCCAAGCCTGCTGAGCAGCAATGCGATGCAGATGCTGATGGATGGCGTGCGAGCGCGTTTGCCGCTGGCTGCCGATGCGGAAATCACCATGGAAGCCAATCCGGGCACGGTGGAAGCCGATCGCTTCAGTGGTTATCAGCGCGCGGGGATTAACCGTATTTCGATTGGCGTGCAGAGTTTTAGCCCACAGAAGCTGGAGCGTCTGGGCCGCATTCACGGGCCGCAAGAAGCGGTACGCGCGGCGCAGCTGGCTGAAGGCTTAGGTTTGCGCAGCTTTAACCTCGATCTGATGCATGGCTTGCCGGATCAGTCGCTGGATGAAGCGCTGGATGATTTGCGTCAGGCGATTGCTCTTAACCCACCGCATCTGTCGTGGTATCAGCTGACGATCGAACCGAATACCTTATTTGGCTCGCGTCCACCGAAACTGCCGGATGATGACGCGCTGTGGGATATCTTTGAGCAAGGTCATCAGTTGCTGAGCGCCGCAGGTTATCAGCAATATGAAACCTCGGCCTACGCCAAGCCCGGTTATCGCTGCGAACACAACCTTAACTACTGGCGCTTTGGTGATTATCTGGGCATTGGCTGCGGCGCACACGGCAAGCTGACGCAGCCGGATGGCCGCATCGTGCGCACCGTAAAAACGCGCCATCCACGTGGTTTTATGAAAGGTCATTATCTTGATAAGCAGCACGAAGTGGGCGAAAACGATAAGCCATTCGAGTTCTTTATGAACCGCTTCCGCCTGCTGGAGGCCGCTCCGCGCGCGGATTTCCGTCGCTATACCGGTATGGATGAGCAGATCATTCGCCCGCAAATTGATGCCGCGATAACCGCGGGATACGTGGTGGAAAGTGCTGAATACTGGCAGATTACTGAGAAAGGGAAGCTGTTCCTGAACTCGCTGCTGGAGCTGTTCTTAAGCGAAGATGAGTAAACAGAAGGCCGGGAAACCGGCCTTCTGCGTTGTTAGCCTTTAACGCCCTGCATCAATCCTTTGCGCTGCTCTTCCAGCACGGTGACGCGGTTACACACTTCGTGGCCGAAATTCTGGAAATCCTGCTCCTGCTTATTCCATTCCGCCTGCACCGACTGCTGTAAGCCGCCAAGGTTGCCCATGATGGCCTGCAGCGGATTGCTGCCGCTCGCGGCCTGGCTGCTGCCCATTTCGTTGAGGCTATCCTGCATGATGCCGCCCAATGTGCTCTGCACCAGCTTCTCGCCTTCAGCGCGCACCTGATCGATGGCCTGATGATGGAAGGTTAATCCATCCGGGCGATGCTCAATAATCCGGTTCATTTGCTGCTTGAGCTGGCCGTCCAGCTTGGTCAGACGATTACGCACATTGCTGTTAGCGCCGAGCTTTTCGACGATCACCTTATCCAGCGCCACGCGGCTGCGTTCAAGACGTGAAGTCGCACCGCTATCGATCCATGGCAAGTCGCGACGCAGCGCGGTTTGATAATTGATGGCTTTCTGGCGCGCGGCGTTATCCATGTTGACCTTCTGGCCATTAAACTGCACATCGCCCTGCGGAGTGATTTCGAGGTTGCCGTTGCTGCCCACCACCTGCACGCTCTGCGGTTTAATGATCACATCATCCTGTGGCTTGACGCTGCACTCGTATGCAGCCTGAGCCTGAGTTGCCGCCAGCAGCAGCGCGGCGATAAGTGCCTTACGAACCATGAAATCTCCTGAGCAATAAAAAGGTCGCCATAAAGGTACAAACCGGGCTGATGGGTAACAGTTTGCTCGCTGTAGTCAAAATGTGCTTGCTGCCCCCCATCCCGGCCTTCCCCCGCAAGCGGGGGAAGGAGACGCTGCCACATGCCAATTTAATACTCACATATGGCACATCTTCCTCCCCCGCGAGCGGGGGAGGACCGAGGAGGGGGACAGCCAGCACGGTACGAGGTGGGGAAAAGCCAGCACGTTTTTAACTCGCATCAACCATTAAAGATTAGTCCCACCAAACGTCGAAGAGTTCAGTTACTTGAATATCAGAAAGGTTATGCTGCTCGAGCCACTTACGCACCAGTTCGCGGTGCTCATCGGTGCACTTGCCGGTTTCCTGCAGGCAAACCAGACCTTCCCACACCAGATAGCCGCTGCCATCGTAGGCCAAACCATTCGGCGCGATCACTTCGTTAATGAACTGATCAACAGTCGCATCAATTTGCTGCTCGGTGGTGCCTTCGGCAAAACGCCAGGCCACGGAGAAACCTAATTCCTGAAACTCATCAATATGCAGTTTTTTACGCAAACGACGGCTACGCTGTACGGCCATTATTTCACCCTCTCAAACATCAGATCCCATACGCCATGGCCTAGTCGCTGCCCGCGCTGCTCAAACTTGGTTAACGGACGCGTTTCGGGACGCGGCACGTAATCATTACTCTCCGACTGATTTTTATATCCGTCGATGCTGCTCATCACTTCTAACATGTGTTCGGCGTAGGCTTCCCAGTCGGTTGCCATGTGGAACACGCCGCCCAGCTTCAACTTGCGCATCACCAGTTCAGCAAACGGCACCTGTACGATGCGACGTTTGTTATGGCGCGCTTTGTGCCACGGATCCGGGAAGAACAGCTGCACCATACGCAGCGAGTTGTCCGGAATCATCTTCTGCAGCACTTCCACCGCGTCGTGACACATCACGCGCAGGTTCTCTACGCCCGCTTCCTTAGCCGATGCCAGACAAGCGCCGACGCCCGGAGCATGAACTTCCAGGCCGAGGAAGTTCTGGTGCGGATTGTTCTGCGCCATGGTCACCAGCGAGGCGCCCATGCCAAAACCAATTTCCAGCACGACCGGCGCGTCACGGCCAAACAGCGTCACCAGATCCAGCGGTTCCGGCTGGAACTCAACGCCCATCTCCGGCCATAAATTATCGAGCGCGAGCTGTTGTCCTTTCGTTAAGCGCCCCTGGCGGCGCACAAAACTGCGGATACGGCGTAATGGCCGCCCGTTCTCATCAAATTCAGGGGTGATGACGTCATTAATCATGTTGAAGCCTGCTGGTTAGCCTGTTCTGGGAAACGGGCATTATGCAAAGTTAGAAAGCAGAAGCAAGCCTTTGCAATGTTCCGGTTTACACCCTGATGTCTCTGTGCTGGAATTCCTGCCTGATTGTAGAGTAAACACGGAAAATTTCCTTCTTATGATGCAAGCGCCGATGTTCGCGCAACAAGTGCTGGATTGGTATCAGCGCTTCGGTCGCAAAACCCTGCCGTGGCAGCAGGAGAAGACGCCATACAAAGTGTGGCTCTCTGAAGTGATGCTGCAGCAAACGCAAGTTGCTACCGTCATTCCCTATTTTGAACGCTTTATGGCGCGCTTCCCCACGGTGGCCGATCTGGCCGCCGCGCCGCTGGATGAAGTGCTGCATCTGTGGACCGGCCTCGGTTATTACGCGCGTGCGCGCAATCTGCATAAAGCGGCTAAGCAGGTGGTTGAGCAACACGGCGGCGAATTCCCGCGTAACTTTGATGATGTGGCAGCATTGCCAGGGATTGGTCGATCGACGGCGGGCGCGGTGCTATCGCTGTCGCTGGGTCTGCATTTCCCGATTCTGGATGGCAACGTTAAACGCGTGCTGGCGCGCTGCTACGCGGTCGGCGGCTGGCCGGGCAAAAAAGACGTTGAGAAACGTTTGTGGCAGATCAGCGAAGAGGTCACGCCAGCCGCAGGCGTTAGCCAGTTTAATCAGGCGATGATGGACCTTGGCGCGTTAGTATGTACTCGCTCACGTCCTAAGTGTGAAATCTGCCCACTTAACAACGGCTGCGTCGCTTATGCCAACAGCAGTTGGGCTGACTATCCCGGCAAGAAACCGAAGCAGACTTTGCCGGAACGTAGCGGCTGGATGCTGATGATGCAGGATGGCGATGATGTGTGGTTAGAGCAGCGTCCGCCAGTAGGTTTATGGGGCGGACTGTTCTGCTTCCCACAGTTTACTAGTGAGCAAGCGCTGACTGACTGGCTAAGCGAACGGGGCATTCACGCCCAACCGCAGCAGCTCACGGCGTTTCGTCATACCTTTAGCCATTTCCATTTAGACATTGTGCCTATGTGGCTAGCGTGGCCTTCCTCCGGGTCGCTGATGGATGAAGCGGGCGGTCTCTGGTATAACTTAGCGCAACCACCGTCAGTGGGTTTGGCGGCGCCGGTTGAGCGCTTATTGCATGAATTGCGCCATCCCCAGCAACTGTCACTGCATAAGCATGTGACCGAAGAGGAAGAGTAATGAGCCGCACCATTTTTTGTACTTATCTGCAACGCGATGCTGAAGGCCAGGACTTTCAGCTCTACCCTGGCGAACTGGGTAAGCGCATCTTCAATGAGATCTCCAAAGAAGCCTGGCAACAGTGGATGTCCAAGCAGACCATGCTGATCAATGAGAAGAAATTGAGCATGATGAACCCGGAAGATCGCAAAGTGCTGGAAAAGGAGATGATTAATTTCCTGTTTGAAGGCAAAGATGTGCACATTGAAGGTTACACCCCGCCAGAAAAATAACCGTTCAGGGCTTCCCTTTGAGGCCCTCTTTTTCGAGTCAGGCACGTATTTACAATGAACAAAAAACTGATAGCCCTGCTGGTGATAGCACCCCTTTTGGTTTCCTGCTCCGGACAAAAAAAATCGCCGTTTCATGAAGAGTGGGTCAAGGACACCAACGGATTTGATATTTTGATGGGCCAGTTCGCCCATAACATTGAAAATATTTGGGGAATCAATGAGGTTCTGATCGCTGGACCGAAAGATTACGTCAAATATAGCGACGGATATTACACCCGCAGTCACATCAACTTTGACAGCGGTAGCATCACTATTGAGACCATTTCCGGCACCGACCCGATGGCCAGCCTGCGCCAGGCGATCATCACTACGCTGTTGATTGGCGAAGATCCGGGCAATGTCGATCTCTACTCTGATGCCAACGATATTCAGATCAGTAAAGAGCCGCTGCTTTACGGCCAGGTGCTGGACAATACCGGTCAGCCGATTCGCTGGCAGGGCCGCGCCGGCAGCTTTGCTGATTATCTGATTCAGAACAAACTGCAGAAACGCACCTCCGGATTGCACGTCATCTGGTCGGTGACCATTCCGATGGTGCCGAACCACCTCGATAAGCGTGCCCACAAATATCTGCCGATGGTGCGTAAAGCCGCTGAGCAATATAACGTGGATGCGTCACTGATTCTGGCGATTATGCAGATTGAATCGAGCTTCAACCCCTATGCGGTGAGCCATGCCGATGCGCTGGGACTGATGCAGGTAGTGCAGCATACCGCCGGTGTTGATGTGTTCCGTATGAAGGGCAAAGGCGGCAAGCCGAGCCGTAGCTATCTGCTTGATCCTGAGAATAATATTGATGCGGGCACCGCGTATTTGTCGCTGCTGCAGAGAAGCTATTTGGGTGGCATTCAGGATCCGGTTTCGCGGCGTTATGCGGTGATTACGGCCTATAACGGCGGTGCTGGCAGCGTACTGCGCGTGTTCTCCAGCGATAAAGATCGTGCGTTCTCGTCGATTAACGGTATGTCGCCAGCGGAGGTGTATCAGACGCTGACCACCAACCACCCTTCGGCAGAATCGCGTCGTTATTTGTATAAGGTGAGCCAGGCGCAGCGCAGCTATCGTCGGTTCTAGGACGGTGCGGCTTGGCCCTCATCCCAACCTTCTCCCGCTCGCGGGAGAAGGAGCCGATCCAGCACATGCTTAACAATGCTCACTACCTAAACATTCCCTCTCCCGCGTGCGGGAGAGGGTTAGGGTGAGGGAAATCAGCTCACCATCATATTCGCCACCAGATGCTTACGCCCGCTCTCATCTTCCTCGGTGTAAACCCCTTGCAGCTCAGGCGAGAAGCCCGGCAGAAGATTGATGCCCTCTTCCAGCGCGAGGAAATAGCGCTGCACTGCGCCGCCCCACACTTCGCCCGGCACCACACACAATACGCCCGGCGGATACGGCAACGCGCCCTCGGCCGCGATGCGCCCTTCGGCTTTGGCAATCGCCACCAGCTCCACTTCACCACGAATATAGGCCTGATGCGCATCCTGCGGATTGACGTGCACCGGTGGGAAGCAGGCAGCGCGGAACATCGCTTTCTGCAAATCCTTCACCTCGAAGCTGACATACAAATCGTGCATTTCCTGGCACAAACGACGCAGCGTGTAGCCTTTATAGCGCTCGATATTCTTGCGATAAACGCTTGGCAGCACTTCCGCCAACAGCGCATCCTCTTTCACGTGCTGCTCAAACTGTTCCAGCATCGCCACCAGATGCGCCATTTTCTCCGGCGTTTCCGCTGGCGTCAGCAGGAACAGAATCGAATTAAGATCGCACTTCTCCGGCACGATGCCGTTTTCGCGTAGATAGTTGGCGAGAATGGTCGCCGGAATACCGAAGCGGGTGTATTCACCGCTGGCAGCATCAATGCCCGGCGTAGTCAGCAGCAGCTTGCAGGGATCGACCAGATACTGTTGCTGGGCATAACCTTCAAAGCCGTGCCATTTCGCCCCGGGTTCAAGGCTAAAGTAGGCTGGATCGGCGGCAATGGCTTCCGTTTCGGCCGATTGCCACAGCTTACCGTGCACTTTTTCCGGCAGGAACGGTTGGATCATTTCACAGCGTTCCAGAATCGCTTTGCGCGCATCGATACCGATGGTGACGCAGTCGTGCCACATGCTACGTCCGGCCTCACCTTTGTGCATACGCGCGTTAATATCCAGCGCGGCAAACAGCGGATAGAACGGGCTGGTCGAGGCGTGCAGCATAAAGGCGTTGTTCAGGCGTTTATGCGGACAGAAACGCTTTTGCCCACGGATGTGATTGTCTTTCTTATGAATTTGCGAGGTCTGCGAGAAACCGGCCAGCTGTTTGTGCACCGACTGCGTAACAAAAATACCGGGATCGTTCTCGTTCAGCTCCAGCGTCAGCGGCGAGCAGCCAGCCATCAGCGGGATAAACTGCTCATAACCCACCCACGCCGAATCAAACAGGATGTAATCACACAGATGACCGATGCGATCGACCACCTGACGCGCGTTATATACCGTGCCGTCGTAGGTGCCGAGCTGAATGATCGCCAGGCGGAAAGGACGCTGATCCTTCGCGCGGTGTGGCGCGACTTTCTCAATCTGCTCACGCAGATAGGCATCGTCAAAGCAGTGCGCATCAATGCCGCCGATAAAGCCAAACGGATTACGCGCCGCTTCCAGATACACCGGCGTCGCGCCCGCCTGAATCAGCGCACCGTGGTGATTGGATTTATGGTTATTGCGGTCAAACAGCACCAGATCGCCGCGCGTGAGCAGCGCATTGGTCACCACTTTATTGGCGCTGGAGGTGCCATTAAGCACGAAGTAGGTTTTGTCGGCGTTAAACACTTTGGCGGCAAACTTCTGTGCATCTTTGGCTGAACCTTCATGGATCAGCAGATCGCCAAGCTTAACGTCGGCGTTGCACATATCGGAACGGAAGACGTTCTCGCCGTAGAACTCATAGAACTGACGTCCTGCCGGATGTTTACGGAAGAACGCGCCGCCCTGATGTCCCGGACAGGCAAACGTGCTGTTCTGCATATCGACATAGCGCGTTAGCGTGTCGAAGAACGGCGGCAGTAACTCGGATTCGTACGCCTGCGCAGCGTCCTCCAACGCGGCCCACTCTTCAGGCGCGCCATTGATTTCCCCGCTCACGCCCGGCAACTTCAGCACCTCTTCATCGAACGCATGAGCGACAAACACCGGCAGATTGAAGCCGGTTTGGCGCAACAGTGTCAAAACGCCGCTACGGGTGTCCGATAGGGAGATAACCACCGCTGCCACATCGGTAAAATCAGTATTGTCCAGCGTCACCACGTCGCGCGCGGTGTTCAGGCTGAGGTTTGGCGCTACAGCAACGCTGGCAGCAATTTTCAATGGGTTCATAACACAAATCCCTGAGAGAGGATGAGTGGGTGCCGATGGCACAGCAATGAGGAGGTTTCCTCGGCGAAAGTCATAAGGGAGTTGATCACTGACTGGGGCGCAATCATGTCATCTTTTTTTTGCAGGAACAACCGTGCCCTCACCCTAACCCTCTCCCGCAAGCGGGCGAGGGAACCGATCCAGCAGATTTCGAATTTGGTACTCAATATTTAGCCACCGCACGGACGGCCCCCTCGCCCGTTTACGGGAGAGGGAACCGATCCAGCAGATTTCGAATTTGGTACTCAATATTTAGCTACCGCACGGACGGCCCCCTCGCCCGTTTACGGGAGAGGGCTGGGGTGAGGGAAAAAAAGGAGTACTATTACCCTACTTTCCTCAACCAGCCGGAGGCTGCATGTTCAAGGCATTGGTCATTGAAAATGATGAACAGGGCTATCGCACCACCCTGCAAGATCTGTCAGAAAAACAACTGCCCAATCAGGATGTCACCCTCGAAGTAAGCTACTCCACACTCAACTACAAAGACGCCCTCGCCATCTGCAACAAAGGCCCGATTGTGCGCCAATTCCCGATGGTGCCGGGCATCGATTTTGTCGGTCGTGTCATCAATAGCCGTCATGCCGAATGGCAGCAGGACGATGTCGCACTGCTCACCGGCTGGGGCGTAGGTGAAAAACATTGGGGCGGACTGGCGCAGAAAGCCAGCGTCTCGGGCGACTGGCTGGTGAAAGTGCCCTCTGCGCTGAGTCCGCTGCAAACCATGGCGATTGGCACTGCAGGCTTTACCGCCATGCTGTGCGTGCTGGCGCTGGAAAAACAGGGCATCACGCCACAGCACGGTCCGGTGTTAGTTACCGGCGCGAGCGGCGGCGTGGGCAGCTTTGCCGTCAGCCTGCTGGCACGCCTCGGCTTCGAAGTGGTGGCCTCCAGCGGGCGCGCCAGCGACAGCGACTACCTGCGCAACACGCTTGGCGCCGCGTCGATTATCGATCGCGCAGAGCTGAGCGATCCCGGCAAACCGCTGGCCAAAGAGCGTTGGGCCGCAGCGATTGATAGCGTCGGCAGCCACACGCTGGCCAATGTATTAGCGGGCATCAAGCGCGATGGCGTGGTAGCGGCCTGCGGCATGGCGCAAGGGTTGGATCTGCCAACCAGCGTCGCGCCGTTCATTCTGCGCGGCGTGGTGCTGGCCGGTGTGGATAGCGTGATGTGCGCGAAACCGCTGCGTCAACAGGCATGGCAACGTCTGGCGGAGCTGGTGGATGGCGAGCTGCTGCAGCAGTTAACCAAAGTGATTCCGCTGGCGGAAGCGCGTGAAGGTGCCGAGCAGCTACTGGCGGGGAAAGTGCGTGGACGCTTGATCGTCGATTGCCGCTAATCGCACCATCACGTAGCGGCGCAATTTATTGCGCATCTTTTACAGAGCGCGATAAATCGCGCCGCTACGGTGTCAGGCGCGCAGTTGAATCTGCGGCCTGCCCTTTTCATCCTTTATCACCACGTCCAGCTCCGCCTGATACCAGCGCGTTAGCGTGCGCTCGGTCATCACCTCCTGCGGTGCACCTTCCGCCACCAGCTTGCCCTGATGCAGCAGCAACACACGATCCGACCACAGCGACGCGAGATTCAGATCGTGCAGCACGGTGCAGACGCTGAAGCGCCCGTTGCGCGTTAAGCGGTGCAGTAAACGCAAACTGTGCTGCTGCCAGAACAGATCGAGTGCCGACGTCGGTTCGTCGAGAAACAGCCAGCCGCGCGGCCCATCGTCGTGCCACAGCTGCGCCAGCACGCGCGCCAGCTGCACGCGCTGCTGCTCCCCGCCGGAGAGCGAGCGATAATCGCGCCTGGCCAGTTCAAGGCTGCCGGTGATGTGCATCACCTCTTCGATAACCGCTTTTGATTGACTGCTCGGCCAGGGCGCACGTCCCATTGCCACCACCTCGGCGGCCGGTAACGGAAAGGTGACGCTGTTTTGCTGACGCATCACCGCGCGGCGCTGCGCCAGCGGCTCACGCGGCCAGTCGTTTAAGGGGCGATCGCCGAGCCAGCATTCGCCGGCTTGCGGCGTAAGAAAGCCGGTTAGCAGACGCAGCAGGGTAGATTTTCCGGCGCCGTTCGGACCAATCAGCGCGACCATTTCACCCGGCTGTAAGCTAAGCGAAACGTCATCGATTAACGCGCGCGAGCCGTGGCTAAAACGCAGGCCGCGCGCCTGCAGGCAATCACTCATTCATCCCCCTTGGGCTCACGCAGAATCAGCCAGAGAAACCACGGGCCGCCGAGCAGGCTGGTTAACAAACCCACTGGCATCTCCGCCGGCACCACCACCGTGCGCGCCAGCGTATCCGCCAGCAGCAGCAAAATTGCGCCCGCCAGCGCCGAGCCCGGCAGCATCCAGCGATGATCGCTGCCGAGGCAGAAACGCATCAGATGCGGTACCACTAAGCCGACAAAGCCAATAATGCCGCTCACCGCCACGGCGGTGCCAACCAACAAGGCGCTCAGCACCAGCAGCTGACGCTGGGTACGCTTTACATCGATGCCCATGTAATGTGCGTCTTCCTCGCCGAGCTGCAGCAAGTTAAGGCGACGCGCGCGCAGCTGAATGGCGATCAGCGCGGGCAGAATCAGCAGCGCGCACACGGTCAGGCTTGGCCATTGCGCCGCACTCAAACTGCCCATGCCCCACAGCGCCAGCTGACGCAGCTGTTGATCGTTACTCAGCCAAGACAGCACGCCGACCGCCGCGCCGCACAAGGCATTAATCGCAATGCCAACCAGCAGCAAGCGTGACAAATTGCCCAGCGCCAGGCGGCTAAAGCTGAAGATCAGCAAGGTGACGACCAGGCTGCCGCCAAAGGCAGCGAGGGTCGGCAACCATAACGCCAGCAGCGGCGGTAAGCTCAGCGGAATCACAATCGAAATCGCCACCGCCAATCCGGCACCGCTGCTAATACCGAGCAAACCGGGATCGGCCAGCGGGTTACGAAACAATCCCTGCATCACCGCGCCGGAGACCGCCAACGCCATGCCGAGCAGCACCGCCAGCAGCACGCGCGGCAGGCGGATGTTGATCCAGATTTGCCACGCCATATCGCTCAGCGAGGCGCGCCACAAGGTGCGCATCGAAAGCGGCATCGCACCGAAGTTGGCGGCCATCAGCATGCATATCACCATGCTGATGCCCATTACACACAGCCAGCGCAGCACGGATGCATTCGTCATGTTTTTTCCCCTAAATAATTCAAGATGCAGGAAGGCAGCAAGTGTTCGAATCCCCAGGAGCTTACAAAAGTAAGTGACTGGGGTGAGAACACGCAGCTAACGCGCCTGCGGCTTGAAGTATGACGGGGAAGCTGCTTCAGCGGCACGACGCAACTTGACGATAGTGCCTGGCGTATCGAGGCCAAAGCTCAACAGCGCCATCTCATCCACCACCAGCAAGGCGCGATGCTGACCGGCTGGCGTCAGCGCCAATCCTGGCAACGACCACACTTTATCTTCGCCACCCAGCGTGCGCAGGCCATCTTCGCCCACCACAATCAACTCCGGCGCCGCCGCGACCACGCCTTCCTGCGACAGCTGCTGATAGTGCGGCACCGCCGCCATGGCGTTGATCAGCCCGGCGCTGCGAATGGCACCGTCCGCGCCGGTTTGCGCGCCAGCCGCCTGGGTGCGCATGCCGCCATGCGCCATGATGAACAGCACTTTAATCGGCAACGGTTTTTGTGGGATCTGCGCGCGCTGCTTGTTCACTTTTTCGATCAGCGCGTTGGCGGCCTCTTCACGATGCAGCGCCTTGCCGATAGTGGCGATTTTTTCCGCGATAGCATCGAGGCTGTTTTTGCCGGTGACATCCACCACCTTCACGCCAGCTTGTGCCACCTGCTGCAGCACCAGCGACGGTTTGGCCAGCTCGCTGCTCAGCACCAGCGTCGGCTTCAGCGCCAGAATCCCTTCGGCGTTCAGCTGCCGCATATAACCCACATCCGGCAGTTTGTTGGCCTGCGCCGGATGCTGGCTGGTGCTGTCGCGCGCCACCAAATCCTGCTGCGCATCCAGCGCATAAATGATTTGCGTGACGTCGCCGCCAATGGAAATGACGCGCTCCGCCGCGAAGGTTGGCAGCGCCAGCGCGCTGAGCAGCAACAAAAGTTGTCTCATGCTGATGCTCCTGCCGCTGTCAGTGAGGTCACCTGCTCGCGCCAGCGTGCCTGCTCCGGCGTGCCTTCGCTGCGCTGGCCGTACAGCTGGGCGATCTGCGTGCCGTCGGCGGCAAACAGCTCGAGGCTGGTGACGAAGCCGTCACCGCTCGGTTTGCGCGTCACCCAGCTTTCACTGATGCGATCCGCCATCAAATGCAGCGTGAAGGTGGGATTGAAGATGTTGATCCAGTTATCCATCGGCATCAGCTTCTGCACCGCGCCGGTGAAGATCTGCGTGCAGCCGCGGTTACCGATGAAAATCATGATTTCATTGCCATCCTGCTGCGCCAGATTCAGCAGCTGCGCCAGTGAATCATTACTCACCTGACGTGCCAGATCGTCTGCCACCGCGCGAAACGCCTGCGGGCGCGCAAGGTTATGGCGCTTGAGCAGACCAAAGAACTGATGCACATCCGTCATCGCGCGCCATTCCGCTTCCACTTTGCTGGCGTCAATTGCACTGCTGTATTGCGGCGGGCTGGCAGGCTGTGGATCTAATGCCGCTGCACTCTCCACCACAAACTCGGCAAGCAGCGCATCCCAGGCGGCGATATCGGTGTTGTCGGTGGCGTAAATTTTCAGTACTGCATCAGCGTGACGATCAAAAATCTGGATGCTTTGGCGTTCGCCGTGCGCGGTCTGCTCACGCAGAAAGAACGCGCTGTGCCACTGATTGGGAAACAGGCGCTGATCGAGCGCGCGCGGATTAAGAATCAGCCCGGCATGCTCGCCGAGGTGCAGGTTTTCATATTTGCCGACCTGCTCGTGTACCGCATACTCATTGCGCGTGATGCTTTTGGTTTCGCCGACGGCGGCCAGTGCTGCCAGCAGCGCGGGGAAATCGGCTTTTAACGCCCTGGCATCCTGGCCAACGCGCGCTTCGCACAGCTGTGCTTCGCCAATGCCCATCAGCGCGGCGAGATCGCGCGCGTACTTTTTCGGATGTTCGCCTTTCAGTGCCAGATAGTGATCGTAACGTGGGTTCATTGCGCTTGCTCCATGAAAAGGCCCTGCGCTGCCGCAGGGCGAAAAGAGGTTAGAAATCGACGTTAACACCTAACTGAAAGGTGCGGCCTGGCATCACCGCCAGATTAATGTCGTTGCGTTCCTGGTCATTGCTGCTGGTCAGCGTGCGGCTGCTGGTGTAATCCCAGTATTTGCGGTCGGTAATGTTGTAGATGCCGCCGCTCAGCTTGACGTTTTTCGTCGCCTGCCAGTAAGCCGTCGCATCAACCATGCCATAACCCGGAACACGCATATATTCCGTGGTGGAATCGGTGATCGGCGTGCCAGCATTGGCATAGCTTTCGCGGTTGGTGGCCGTCGCCTGCTTACCTTTCACGAAGGTGGCGGTCAGCGCTGCGCCGTAGCCGCGCGCTTTGTCATCCCACGCCAGGCCGACAATCGCCTTCAGCGGTGCGACGCTATCGAGATCGATGTATTTGTCACCGGAGTAGCTGGACTTGGATTTCCCTTCGTTATAACCCAGCGCGAAGGTGCTGCTCAGGCCATCCACCTGCGAGAACCAGGTGCCGTAATTCACTTTGGTGGAGATCTCAGCACCATAAATGTAGGCCTTATCGCGGTTTTCAGCCTGATAGCTGGTGTAGATGTTGCTCGGTACGTTGACGAACATCTCCGGATTGGTGGCACGACGATAGCGGGTATAAGCGATAAAGTTTTTATACTGGTTGTAGAACACCGACGTGTTAACCGTTACGCCTTCGGTGGCCTGACCTTTCAGGCCCCACTCGAAGTTGTTGCTGGTTTCGGTTTTCAGATCGGTATTACCAATCAGCGCATACTGCGCGCTACCGGCATAGCTCGAACCCAGGTTCCATGAACCGTACAGCTGGCTGGTGGTAGGGAACTGCACGCCGCGTTTGTATTGCAGATAGGTGGTCAGCGCGGGCGTCAAATCGTACTGGAAGGTCAGCGATGGCAGCACCTGAGTATCAGAGTTGGTTTTGCCGTACAGCGCATCAACCTGCTCTTCGGTCAACACCGCGCTGCCATTGGTAAGATCGCCCAGATCCTTCGGTTTAGTGCTTTGATACATCACGCGTACGCCGGGAATGATCGCGAAGTTGTGGCTATCAAGATCGAAGTTGATCTTATCCTGCAGATAACCGGCCACGGCAAACGTGCGGCTGTCTGACTGCGGCTGGGTAATGGCGCTGAAGGTGCTCGGCGTCGGCGCCTGACGGAACGGGCGCTCGCTGTTATCCAGACGCGTGTTAATCCCGGCACTCAGCTCATGGCGCCCCAGCGTTTTGGTGCCGCGCGTATCGAAACCGTAGGTATCAACGTTGAAATCAGAATAAACAAAGCCGTACTGGCTGGCGCTGGTCGGCAGCCAGGTATTGTCATGCGCCTGGGTTTGCTGCCAGTACAGGCGCGTGGTCAGCGTGTCGATGAAATCGTTGTACGGCGTCCACTCATCCGCCAGATTGATGCCCCAGCGGCGCGTATCACTTTGCTGCTGCGCGGTGCCCCACACGGTGTTGCCGCTGGTGTCCCAGGTATCGTAGTGGCTGTGATTGGTTTTGTGATAGTAATCGAAGGTGGCACTCAGCTTGTGCTGATCGTTCGGCTGCCAGATGCCCGACGTCATAAAGGCATCGGAGTGCCAGTTGGCCGGATAAGCCTCTTTGACGCCGCTGTTGTTCTCGGTTTCCTGACCATCACGACGGCTGTAAACAAACAGGCCGCGCAGCTCATCATCGCCTACGGCAGCGGTGATACCGTTGTGCCAGCTTCGGTTCGATGAGTCGTAACCGCTCTGATAGCCAAAGTAGGTATTTTTATCGCTGCTGAGGTAATCATCGGCGGTTTTGTTGTGGAACGAGACGTTGCCGCCGATCGACGTATTCGGCTGATCCACCGCAGTAGCGCCCTTCTCAATGTCGACGCTGCCGAACATATAAGGGTCGATGTAATCGCGGCCGATACCAAAGGTATTATTGCCGGTGCGGCTGACGTAAGGACGTCCGGTGGCATCCGGAATCGGAATGCCGTCGATATCCATGCCGACGCGGTTACTCTCCAGGCCACGAATGTTGTAACCGGTGTAACCCGCGCGGTCGAAGCCACTTTTACCGGCAGATGAACCACCGCTGGAGCCGGTCGCGCTGATCAGCGGTTCATACCGCATGATCGAACCGAAATCATTGGCGCCACGTTTTTGCAGCTCTTGCGCGGTGATGGTGGTTTTATTGCCGGCCTGCTGCTTCGGCGCGGTGACGGTGAGTACCGGCTCATTGCTGGCGTTATCGCTGGCGGCAAAGCTGCAAGCGGCATGAATAGCCGAAGATAAGATGGCAACTTTGAAAAGACGCTGCTGGTTTAATCCCTGAAAGAGTGAAGACATGCGCGAAATACCTGGTTAATTGTTAGTATTCGCTCACTTGCTTGCTACCAGAAAGTACGGACTTTGAAGCAAAGACCGTAAAAAGTTGCGGACTTATTTTATGTAATAAATGATTGCGACAGAAATGTAATGCAAGTGGTAATCATTATCAATAGCATTTACATTAAGATGTATCTTAGAGCGCACAATTTGTTAACTTGTTTATTATCAATAATTAAGCAGAGACACCTATGACTCAGAAACCTGCCATCACCATTCACTACTGTACTCAATGCAACTGGCTGCTACGTTCTGCGTGGATGGCGCAGGAGTTACTGCATACCTTTGCCGAGGATTTGAGTGCGGTAACGCTTAAGCCAGGCACCGGCGGCGTGTTTGAGATTCAGATTGATGGGCTGGTGATTTGGGAGCGTAAGCAGGAAGGCGGATTCCCGGATGCGGCCGCGTTGAAGCAGCGCGTGCGCGATGTTTGCTGGCCGGATCGCGCATTGGGGCATGTGGACAAGAAGAAGAGCTGATCTGCTCTCCGTACGGTTATCGGAACGGTCGCCATAAATGGCGACCCTACGGGTGGAACTGGCAACCACCTAACTCCTGGCGATTTTCTCCGCCGCTTCGTGCAGCGCGTTAATCACCATCTCCAGCGCCTCTGGCGAAATATCTTCCTGCGCCAGACGATGATTCAAGGTGTGCTTGATCAAATGAATCGCCTGCTCAACCTGCGGAATGCTGCGGTTATTCACCAGAATCGCCAGCGAAGTTAAGCGCTCGATAATCGCCTCCACATTGTCACGATTATCCGCCAGCAGCGCCGCGCCGCTGTCATTCAGCGCATAGGCTTTACGTGATGCCTGCGCATCCACCACGCGAATCGCATCCATCTCTTCAAGCAGCGTCAGGTTGGGATAAATAATGCCGGGACTGGGGGAGTATTCCCCCTTGGAGAGCTCTTCGACTGATTTGATCAGCTCATAGCCGTGCGCAGAGCTGTTCGCCAGAAAGTGCAGCATTAACAGGCGGATATCGCTGGCATCCAGCATTCGCTCCCGGCGCTTTTTACGTGCGCCTGCACAGATGGCACGCGGTGCGTGGTCGGACTGCCATGGAAAATCCCGCTGCTGTTTCATTGCCTTCCTGAGCGTCAATTTGGGGAGGTTGATAGTAGTCTGCCACCTGGCAAAATTCAACACAGGCGGCAGCGCGCGGGGAAGTGTCGGTTATTTCTGATGCCAGTAGGCCACAGCGCGCACGTAATCGGTGTGTGCACCGCGTCCCTGGGTAAAGTAATCGCTGAGCTGTTTCACCGCTTCGCCCTCACCCGTCAGCCAGATGAAGTAATCATCGGCGGGCAAGGCAATGTTATCCAGCTGCGCGGTGATGGCGGCAAGGTTAGCGGCCTGCATGGTGCCGCTGCCGAGCCAGGTCACCTGCACATTGGGTAAATCCCCCAGATAATCGCGCCCTGTCGCTTCATCCGCATACGCCAGCAGATGAATCTGCTGTGCCTGCATCTCAGCATAACGGCGCTTAAAGGCCGGCAGACCGGTCTCGTCGCAGACGTAAATCTGACAGGCATAATCAGCGGGTACGATAAGCGAACCGCGCGGGCCGCCCATGGCAATTTGGTCGCCCGGCTTAGCGTCATTGGCCCAGCTACTGGCCACGCCGCCATCGTGCAGGTAGAAATCGATGGTCAGTGAATCAACGCCGTTGAACTCCAGCGGCGTGTAATCACGCGCGGCAGGACGTACGCCGCCCGGCCAGACAATGCCGTCATCCGTCATTTGTGGCAGTGCCAGCGCGCTGCCGGCGCTGTCCGGGAAGAACACTTTGATGTGATCGTCAAACGACGGCGAATTGAAGCCTGCCAGATCGCTGCCGTTGAAAACAATGCGCCAGAATTCACCGGCAATCAGCGTTTTGCTCACCACGGTGATGTGACGGAAACGCAGTTCATTTCGTACGCGACGCGGTATGCGTGCGGTAGGGGTAGTTTGCAAGCGTTGTCTCCCTAAAAGATAGTGAAAGTCATTCTCATCTGATGGGCAAAGATTAGCTATGATATATCTTCGATGCAATGCCGAAAAATGCTATTGGGAGAATCATAAGGTCAGATTAGCGCGATAAATCGCGCCGCTACGGTGAAGTGCGGTCGGGGATGTGGAGCTAATTAAAGGCAGGAATGGTAGCGGCGCAATTTATTGCGCAATGCAGAAATGAGGATTAATGCCGAGACCGTGCATGGGTTGCGACGGTCTGGATCGGAATTAAAAGGGTATTAAGCCTGATGGTTACCGCAGGTGACGAAGCTACCCTCATCCTGGGTATGATTCGGCAGCACATTGTCGCCAAGAATTTCATGTTGCGCACAATGTGGTTGATGCGGGTGCAGGCCGCCCGGCGGTGAAAAAGGCTCGGCCATCTGCGCACTTGCCAGCGAAGAAAACGCTACAAGCGCTGTCATTAGGTACAACGGTAAAAGTCGCATAATTTTTTATCAATTCACTATAGCGGTCCGGAATGGACCAGGAATGCAGGTGATTATCCAGCCTGATGTGTGGCGGCTGGTGATTTACGCGGCCAATCAGGTTTCGATGAAGAATTTTACGCCAATTATGGCAATGAGTTTATAAAATCGTGCGGTTTGTCACGGTTTACCGCACGAATTATGCATTAGTTATCCGCCACCGGAATATAGAACGTGCCCTGTAGCAGATCGGGCGTGCTGTATTTCAGATCGAGCTTAAGCAGATCTTTGCCCGTACGTCGTGCCACGCCCAGCGCAGGCAGATGGTTGTAGTAAATCTCGGCGGTAAAGGCGTTGATCTCTTCCGGCGTACCGTGCCAGTCAATCTCCGCGTACAAGCCCTTTTCACCGGTCCAGTTCTGTACGTTGCGCGGCAGCACATCGGCGTACTGACTCTCCAGCGCCTGGAACAGACTAATGTGCTGCTGGTCGGCAGAATTTAAACCCGGACTGAACTGAAAGCCCAGCCAGCCGCGGCTCACGTGTTGGCCGGCAAAGGCGATAAAATCACGCGTGTGCTGCGCCACTACATGGTGGTGATGATCAATATATTCGCCAAAGCGGCATTCCCACTCAATCACTTCACCGCACAGCTGAATCTCCGGCTTCTGCGCCAGACGCGCATTCACCCACTCGCGCTGCGTTGAGATACGACTGTGGAAATCCTTCATCAGCATGTCCGGGATGCGGCGATAAGCACCCGGCGTCATCGAGAAGTGACTTTTAAACACCCGCGTAAAATTCTGCTGATTATCAAAGCCAAAGCGCACGGCAATATCGATCAGCGGCATGCTGGTGAGACGCAGCGCCATCGCCGCCATCGTCAGACGACGCTTACGCGTGTAGGACGCCAGCGTTTGCCCGGTCATCTCTTTGAACATGCGCTGCATGTGCCACTTGGAGTAACCGGATTTCAGGGTGATCAGATCGACATTAAGCTCGTCGGTCAGATTCGCCTCGATCCAGTCCACCAGATCAATGATGTACTGTTTTTTCAGATTCAGACTGAGCATGATTTTGATGGTCGAGTGAAGGGGTTGAAGGTAATGAATATGCGTTATTCGTCACATAAATATAACAAAAACGTATTACTAACGTAAGGAAGAGTAAACGTACCGAAGCGGGAAAAGCATTAATTGCTTAGGTTACTAACGTTTTTTAGCTCACAAAAACAAAAAAGGCCGCCACGAATGGCGACCTAGGGCATAGCGGACCTGATTTGTAGGGTGCGCATTGCTGCGCACCTCCGTGCAGATGCTCAGTGCGAGCGCATGCCCGCTGCCGTCATCATCATACGAAACAGTGATGCCACCACACCGAGTGCCAGCACGCTTGCGCCGTAAATAACAACCAGCCACATCACCTGCTTCCACCACGGAATCTTCGTTTCAGTGTGAGTTTTCATGCTGCTGACCTCGGTTTTCATATCAATGGTATCCTTCGTCTGCTTTGATTTTTCCGCGGAATACGTAGTAACTCCAGAAGGTGTAACCCAGAATTACCGGAATAATCAGCAAGCCACCCACCAACATAAACGCCTGGCTGCTGGCCGGAGAAGCGGCCTGCCAGATGGTGATTGACGGTGGAATGATGTTCGGCCAAATGCTGATGCCCAAGCCCGAGAAGCCAAGGAAAATCAGCGCCAGCGTCAGGATGAACGGCGAGTAATGCGCTTCGCGTTTAATCGCACGTACAATCCCCCACGAACACAGCACCACCAGCACCGGAACCGGCAGGAACCAGAAGAGGTTTGGACGCGTGAACCAGCGCTGCGCGATATCCGCATGCGTCAGCGGCGTCCAGATGCTGATAATCCCCACCACCAGCAGCAGCGTCAGCGTCAGCGGCGTGGCCAGCGCAGACATTTTACGGTGCAGATCGTGTTCGGTTTTCATGATCAGCCAGGTACAACCCAGCAGCGCATAGGCGATGACCAAACCGACACCACAGAACAGCGGGAACGGTGCCAGCCAGCTCATCGCTGAACCGGCATATTCGCGGCCAACCACCGGGAAGCCATTCAGTATCGCGCCAACCGCCACGCCCTGGCTGAAGGTCGCCAGCAGTGAACCGGCAATGAACGACTTATCCCAGAACGCGCGATGTTCCAAAGTGGCTTTGAAACGGAACTCAAAAGCAACGCCACGGAAGATCAGGCCAATCAACATCGCCGTTAACGGAATCGACAGCGCATCCAGCAGAACTGAATACGCCAGCGGGAATGCGCCATACAGCGCCGCGCCGCCCAGCACCAGCCAGGTTTCGTTACCATCCCATACTGGCGCAACGGTGTTGACCATCATGTCGCGTTCGATGGGATCTTTATTGAACGGCAGCAGCAGGCCAATGCCGAGGTCGAAGCCATCCATCACGATGTACATCAGGGTGCCGAATACGATGATGGCAAACCAGATAATTGAAAAGTCGATCATCTTAGTGCTCCCCACTCTTTTCGCTATGGGTTTTCGCCGCCGACAACGGACGCGCTGGCGTGTGATGCTGACCCGGACCACCGTGATCAACCTCTTTACCTTCGCCGGTCACCGGACCCTCTTTGATCAGACGCATCATGTAGAGATAGCCGACGCCAAATACCGATGAGTAGACCAGAATAAACGCCAGCAGGCTGATACTCATGTGCATATCGCCATGCGCGGAGACCGCATCAATGGTGCGCTGCACGCCATACACCACCCACGGCTGACGACCAATTTCGGTAGTAAACCAGCCGGCCAGAATGGCGATCAAACCCGATGGCCCCATCAGCAGCGTGAACCACAGGAACGGACGCGAGTGATACAGGCGACCTTTGAAACGCAGCCACAGGCTAACCACGCCCAGCGTAATCATCAGCAGGCCCAGCGCCACCATCACGCGGAATGACCAGAAGATGATGGTTGAGTTCGGGCGATCTTCTTTCGGGAAACTCTTCAGCGCAGGAATCTGCTTATCGAGGCTGTGCGTCAGAATCAGGCTGCCGAGATACGGAATCTCAACGGCGTACTTAGTACGCTCCTGATCCATATCCGGCACACCGAACAGAATCAGCGGCGACGCTTCACCCGATTTATTTTCCCAGTGACCTTCAATCGCAGCGATTTTCGCTGGCTGATGCTCAAGGGTGTTCAGACCGTGCGCATCACCAATCAACGCCTGAATCGGTGCCACGATCAGTGCCATCCACAGCGCCATCGAGAACATCTTCCGAATCGCTGGATTGTCATTGCCGCGCAGCAGATGCCACGCGCCCGATGCACCAACAAAGAAGGCGCTGGCAAGGAAGGCACCAACCGACATATGGAACAGGCGATAAGGGAATGAAGGGTTGAAGATGATTTTCAGCCAATCTTCCGGCACCACAATGCCGTTCTGAATGATGTAGCCCTGCGGCGTATGCATCCAGCTGTTTGAGGCAAGAATCCAGAAGGTGGAGAAGATGGTGCCGAGCGCCACCATGCAGGTCGCGAAGAAGTGCAAGCCAGGACCGACGCGGTTCCAGCCAAACAGCATCACGCCAAGGAAGCCCGCTTCGAGGAAGAAGGCGGTTAATACTTCATAGGTGAGCAGCGGGCCGGTAATACTGCCGGCAAACTGCGAAAAACCACTCCAGTTGGTACCGAACTGGTAGGCCATCACCAGACCGGATACCACGCCCATACCGAAGTTAACGGCGAAAGCTTTCGACCAGAAATGGTAGAGATCGCGATAGGTCTCGTTACGGGTTTTCAGCCACATCCCTTCAAGCACCGCCAGGAAACTGGCGAGACCGATGGTGATGGCTGGGAAGATAATATGGAAGGAAACAGTAAAGGCGAACTGTACCCTTGCCAGATGAAAGGCATCTAATCCAAACATTGCTTACCTCATTGCCACAAATTACACCGAAATTTTTACTTATAATTAACAAGCAGAGCGCAGCGCGATATTTCGCCGTGCTTAAAGAAATGTCGCACCAATGTAAAAGCAAGCGATGCGAACGAAAAGAAACAGTGGAAGTCGGTAAAACTATAACAGTGTTTTTTGATTTCGATCATTGTTTTCAGTAGAAACTAATACTTTAAAAATCACCACGTTAAGGTTAATCACCCTCATTCATTGTGACAATATTGTTATTATTTGCGGCATATTCCCGCTGTGCTTATCAGGTAAGCACTTCATTTATTTATTTTTTAGTGCGGAGAAAAAATGGATTATTTATCAGCCGGCATTTTGGCATGTAAATATTTCCGGACACATAAACATGATCTTAATTGTTAATTAAAAGATAACTATTTTAGAACAAAAAGATATATTCCTGATGCTTATTAGTGACGTGATGTAAAGCCCGCGGCGTTAACCTGGTGCTGCATGGCATTTGCCAGCGACGGCAAGCTGTGCTTTTTTAGAGCAGTAATCAACCAGTTAAAACAGCGAAGGAGAGGTTATGGCCCGTCTTACCGCACAGGATTTCCCTCAGGAACTGCTCGAGCTTTACGATTACTACGCCCACGGAAAAATCAGCAAACGCGAATTCATCTCGATGGCGGCAAAATTCACCATTGCCGGGATGACGGGTGCCACGTTGTTAAGCGCAATGAGCCCGAACTATGCGCTGGCTCAGCAGGTGGAATTTACCGATCCGGCGATCAAACCCGAATACATTCACTATCCCTCGCCACAAGGGCACGGCGAGGTGCGCGGTTATCTGGTACGTCCGGCCAACGCAACAGGCAAAGTGCCTGCGGTGGTGGTGGTGCACGAGAATCGTGGCCTGAATCCTTATATCGAAGATGTGGCACGACGCGTGGCAAAAGCCGGTTATATCGCACTTGCGCCGGATGGCTTGAGCTCGCTGGGCGGCTACCCGGGCAACGATGACGAAGGCAAAACCATGCAGGCCAAAGTCGATCCCACCAAATTGATGAATGACTTCTTCGCCGCGATTGATTTCCTGATGCATCACGAGGAAGGCACCGGCAAAGTGGGCATTACCGGCTTCTGCTACGGCGGCGGCGTGGCGAATGCCGCAGCGGTGGCATTTCCCGATCTAGCCTGCGCCGTGCCGTTTTACGGACGTCAACCTAAAGCCGAGGATGTGCCGCGCATCAAAGCGCCGTTGCTGCTGCACTATGCCGCGCTGGATAAAGGCATCAATGAAGGCTGGCCCGCCTATGAAGAGGCGCTGAAAGCCAACCATAAAGTTTATGAAGGCTATGTGTATCCGGGCGTGAATCATGGCTTCCATAATGATTCGACGCCGCGCTATGACAAAGCCGCCGCCGAGTTGGCCTGGAGCCGCACACTGGGCTGGTTTGAGAAGTATTTGCATGCCTGATGCCTTTATGGTCGCCATGAACGGCGACCCTACAGGCGTTACAGCGATGGTGATCTAGAAAAACGCATGGATGCTGCAGCGCGGGTGTTGAGGCGACATCCCAACCCGCTGAGCGAGTGAGGGATTCCAGGGCGAGCCGCAGGGATGCGGCGAGAGGCGGCGCTGAGCAGGAGCGAATCGCCGCCGGTCCGTCAGGAATCGAGAAGGAGTGAAGGTACCGCGAAGCGGCGGGATGGGCTGGCGCAGGGCCCGGAGTGCAGAGGGCGTGGCCAGACGCCCTTTGCTCGGTCGCCGCACGGCAGAGCTGAAACTGCCCCCAGCCGATGGCGAACGAAAGTTGCTCAGCGCTTAACTAATCGGCATTACGCCATTCATGGCGACCATGTTAATGAGCAGGCTTCAGAATCCGATGCACATTGCTCTCCAGCCAATCTGCTAGCCCGGTCACCTGCCCTTCCACTTCGCGGCCTAGCGATGTTAAGCGATATTCCACATGCGGCGGCACCACTTCATAGGCGATGCGCTCAACAAAACCATCCTCTTCCATATAGCGCAGCGTCTGCGCCAGCATGCGTTCGCTGACGCCACCAATCTTGCGACGCAGTTCGCTAAAACGCAGGGTGTCTTCGCGCAGCGCCAGTAAAATCAGTACGCTCCAGCGACTGGTAATGCGTTTTAGCACTTCGCGCGAAGGACAATTGACGTTAAGCAACTCGCCGCGCGTAAATTTTTCACTCATCTTTTCAGACATTTATCTTGCCTTCTGCAAACTAACAAATCTGTAAGTACTTACTATAAGTTAGCTTATCCCGTAGGCTGTTTTCATTCCAGCTGAACCTGAAGGAGAACATCATGATTGCGATTACCGGCGCCACTGGCCAACTGGGCCGTTTGGTGATTAACGAGTTATTGAAAAAAGTGCCCGCCAGCGACGTCATTGCAGCGGTGCGTTCACCTGAGAAAGCGACCGATCTTCAAGCGCTAGGCATCACGCTGCGTGCGGCGGATTACAGCAAACCGGAAACTCTGCAAAGCGCATTTGCCGGTGTTGATAAGCTGCTGCTGATTTCATCCAGTGAAGTCGGCCAGCGTGAAGCACAGCACAAAGCCGTGATCGATGCGGCCAAGGCTGCGGGCGTGAGCTTTATCGCTTACACCAGCTTGCTACATGCCGAGACTTCACCACTGGGTTTAGGCGTTGAGCATCGCGCTACTGAAGCGCAGCTGAAAGCGTCAGGCATTCCGTTTGCGCTGCTGCGCAATGGCTGGTACACCGAAAATTATGCCGCGAGCATTGCCCCTGCGCTGGCGCATCATGCCTTTATTGGTGCGGTGGGCGAAGGTCGCATCTCATCGGCTGCGCGTAGTGATTATGCGGCCGCAGCGGCTGAGGTGATGAGCCGTGACGATCAGGCTGGCAAAGTGTATGAGCTGGCCGGCGACGACAGCTACACGCTGGCGCAGTTTAGTGCCGAGATCGCCAAACAGTCTGGTGAGCCAGTGGATTACATCAACCTGCCGCAGGCGGAGTTTGCCGCCGCGCTGAAAGGCGCCGGGCTGCCGGATGGATTGTCCGAGATGCTGGCGGATTCCGATGCCGGTGCCGAGAAAGGCGGATTGTTCGATGATAGCCATACCCTGAGCAAACTGATTGGCCGCCCAACCACGCCGTATGCGGATGTGATTAAAGCCTCGTTGAAGAAGTAAGGTGCGCTTGGTCCCTCAGCCCTCTCCCGCAAGCGGGCGAGGGAGCCGATCGAGTTCGCTTCAGCCCTAAACATTCCCTCTCCCGCAAGTGGGAGAGGGTTAGGGTGAGGGAAAAACCGCTCAACTCCCGCTGCGTTTGCCATAAATTGATCAAGCCATCCCGCCCTTTTTCACGCCAATATTAGCGATTTTCTTAATTACAGATAATTCTGTGCAGTTATTTAAACATCCATCCTAAAAGCCGCTTTCAATTCCTGAAATATAGTCCGTTGTAATCGCTGAAAAATCGTAAAAACCCGCGATCCATCGACATGATTTATTACGTTCATAGATAATTCGCATTGTTGTTTCGCCCGTTCAGAGCTCTATAATTTGTTCTTTACGCATTCAAGAATTTACCAGGAGGCTGCTATTAATACTAACCAACAGCAATATAACGCTTTCGAGGATCGACGCGCAGATGCTGAACTGGAGTATCAATATAATCCTCATGAATTTGTCCGCGAAGGTATGCAAGATTCGGAGCCGGAACCTGAGCTGATCGAAGGTCTTCCCGCGCCGGATGCGCTGACGCCTGCCGATCGCTACATGGAACTGTTTGAGCAGGTGCAGACTTCGCACATATTTGCCGACAGCAAAACCTTCCCGGACTGTGCGCCTAAATTCGACCCGCTGGATATTTTAATCCGCTTTCGCCGGCGTAAACGTGCAGCGGATTTTGATCTGGAAAAATTCGTGCACGAACATTTTTATTCACCGCAGGTGAATGAGAGCTTTTATGTTTCTAATCCGGATAAAACCTTAACGGAACATATAGACGACCTGTGGCCAGTGTTAACCAAAATGCCGCAGCAACATTTAGCGCATTCCTCGCTGCTGCCGCTGCCAAAACCTTATGTGGTGCCGGGCGGTCGATTTGGAGAAACCTATTACTGGGACTCCTACTTCAGCATGCTTGGCCTCGCCGATGCGGGACGCGACGATCTGCTGCGCCATATGGCGGACAACTTCGCCTGGTTGATTGATAACTACGGTCACGTGCCAAACGGCAACCGGACTTACTATCTCAGCCGTTCGCAGCCGCCGGTGTTTGCGCTGATGGTGGAACTGTTCGAAGAGGATGGTATTCGCGGCGCGAAACGCTATCTCGATCAGTTAATGAAAGAGTACCAATTCTGGATGGATGGCGCGGGCGAACTGATGCCGCATCAGGCCTATCGCCACGTGGTGCGCATGCCAGATGGTTCGCTGCTGAACCGTTACTGGGATGACCGCGACACGCCGCGTGATGAGTCATGGCTGGAAGATATTGAAACCGCGAAAAAATCGGGACGTCCGGCGAACGAAGTGTATCGCGATCTGCGTGCCGGTGCCGCATCAGGCTGGGATTACTCTTCACGCTGGCTGCGCGACCCGCAGCGTCTGGCGAGTATTCGCACCACACAATTTATCCCGATCGATCTCAACGCGTTCCTCTACAAGCTGGAACTGATGATTTCGACGCTGTCGCATGCCAAGGGCGAAGAGCTGACGGCGCTGGCATGGCAGAAAAAAGCCGATGCGCGTAAGCAGGCAATTCACCGCTACCTGTGGGATAACACCGCCGGGGTTTATCGTGACTACGACTGGCGTCGCGAGCGCTTTGGCGCCTTCACCGCCGCTGCAGTGGTGCCACTGTTCCTCGGCCTCGCGTCGCCCGAACAGGCGCACCTGCAGGCCGTGGCGCTGCGTCATTTGCTGTTGACGCAAGGCGGCTTGTTAACGTCGATGGTGGAAAGCGGCGAGCAGTGGGATAAACCAAATGCCTGGGCTCCGCTGCAGTGGATGGCGGTGGTCGGATTGAATCATTACGGCGAAGAGACGCTGGCGACGGAAATTGCCGTTAACTGGCTGAATACGGTGAATAATTTCTATACGCTGCACCATAAGCTGGTAGAGAAATATGACATCAGCGGCGATCGTGCCCGTCCGGGCGGCGGCGGCGAATATCCGCTGCAGGATGGTTTCGGCTGGACCAACGGTGTTACCCGCCGGTTAATGACGATGTATGGGCATTTACTGGCGGATTGAGATGGTGCGCTGATGCCCTAAATGCCCCTCACCCTAGCCCTCTCCCGCAAGCAGGAGAGGGAATAATTAGGGGTGAGAAGATTAAATATTGCAGCAGACAGTCATAACGTATTCGCTGGATTAGTCCCCTCTCCCGCCTACGGGAGAGGGTTAGGGTGAGGGAAAAACCACGCCTTACTTCTGTAGAAACGCCAACAAATCTGCATTCAGCTGATCCTGATGCGTCACCGCAAAGCCATGCGGGCCGTTCTCGTAAACCTTCAATTCCGAACCTTTAATCAGTTCATGCACCAGTTTACCGGTGGCTTCAAACGGCACGATCTGATCGTTACTGCCATGGATCACCAGCGTTGGCACATCAACCTTAGCGATATCCGCGCGGAAATCGGTCTCGGAGAAGGCGGTCACACAATCAATAGTGCCTTTCAGCGATGCCAGCAGCGCAATATTTAGCGTCTGCGTCAGCACGCCGTCAGAAACTGTTTGCCCAGCGTTGATGCCATAGAACGGCGTAGCGAACTCTTTGATAAACTGCGCCCGATCTTTACGTAAGCCATCTTTAATGCCATCAAACACCGACTGCTCAACGCCCTCAGGATGATCGGCGGTTTTACCGAAGATAGGCGTGACCGCGCCCAGCAGCACCAACCCTTTCACTTTCTCCGTACCGTAACGCCCGATATAGCGCGACACATCGCCGCCGCCCATTGAGAAGCCCACCAGCGTCACCTCATTCAACTGCAGATGCTCAATCAGACCCTGAATATCATCGGCAAAGGTATCGTAGTCGTAGCCTTCCCACGGCTGCTCGGAGCGACCAAAGCCGCGACGGTCAAAAGCAATGACGCGGTAGCCACGTTCAGCCAGAAAATTCAGCTGGCTATCCCACATATCGGCATCCAGCGGCCAGCCGTGACTAAACAGCACCGGTTGACCTTTACCCCAATCTTTAAAATAGAGGTTAACGCCGTCTTTCGTCTTGAATGTGCTCATGTTTTTTGCTCCGTAAGTGAGTGATGTTGTGTCTGCCAATCAAACTACATCGAGCGAGGGGAAAAACCTAAAGCAGAGATTTTGACAACTTGTTCAATCTTTTTTGCGGCTCAAGCGCTGTTAAAAAAGCCTGGACAAGTTGATGGATTTTTTCCGCTATCAAGCAGACTGCAGGCTTCGTAAGGTGCTTACATCGCACTCTTACAGGAACATGATGATGAGCCAGCCCCAATCAGCCACGCCGCGCAGCGGTGCCTTCTCTCCCTTCGGTTACGGACTATTCGCCCTGATCTGGACCGCCTCGGTACTCGGCAATACCGGCAGCTTTATCCGCGATGTCGCCAGCGCCTGGCTGGTGACCGGCTTATCGGATAACCCCACCGCCGTGGCGCTGATGCAAACCGCTGCGACCTTGCCGGTGTTCCTGCTGGCGCTGCCCGCGGGCGTGCTGTCAGATATTGTTGACCGCCGCCGCTTGCTGATTGTAGTGCAAATATTAATGGCCAGCGTCAGCGGCACCCTGCTGCTGCTGTCGCATAACCACTGGCTGACCGTCGAATGGTTAATCGGGCTGACCTTCGTCGGCGGGATCGGCGCGGCGCTGTTTGGTCCTGCCTGGCAGGCGATTGTGCCGGAGCTGGTACCGCGTCATGAGTTGAAAAACGCCGTGGCGCTCAACTCGCTCGGCATCAACATCGCGCGCGCCATTGGTCCGGCTACGGGCGGATTGCTGCTGGCCAGTTTTGGGGCGATGGCGGCCTACGGAGCGGATGTGGCGAGCTACTTTTTCGTTATCGCCGCGCTGCTGTACTGGAAGCGTCCGGCGAAAGCCAAAACCGAGCTGAATGAAC
Organism: Pantoea nemavictus; assembly: GCF_037479095.1. Taxonomy (NCBI): domain Bacteria; kingdom Pseudomonadati; phylum Pseudomonadota; class Gammaproteobacteria; order Enterobacterales; family Erwiniaceae; genus Pantoea; species Pantoea nemavictus. Next base: position 1,314,568 of record NZ_JBBGZW010000001.1, read on the forward strand.
ACTTCTTCGGCGCGTTCCGTGCTGGCTTGCGTTACGTGCGCGCCAGCCACGATCTGCACCGCGTGTTATTGCGTGCCGCGCTGTACTTCGCCTTCGCCAGCGCCATGTGGGCGTTACTGCCGTTAGTCGCCCGCAACATGCTGCAAGGCACCGCTGGCTTCTACGGCTTGCTGCTCGGCGCGGTGGGCGGCGGTGCCATTGCCGGCGCGCTGCTGCTGCCGCGTCTGCGCAGCGCAATGAGTCATGATGGCCTGCTGCTGCTCTCTGCGGTGCTGAGCGCGCTAGTGATGCTGGGATTAGCCATGAGTCCGCCGCAGTGGCTGGCGCTGCTGCTGATGCTGGTATTGGGCGTGGGCTGGATTATCGCGCTCACGACGTTGAACGGCGTCGCGCAAGCGGTGCTGCCCGATTGGGTGCGCGGTCGCGGTTTAGCGGTCTATTTGATGGTGTTCAACGGCACGCTAGCGGGCGGCAGCCTGGCATGGGGCTTAATCGCCCAACATATCGGCCTGGCCAATACGCTGCTGATCGCCGGAGCGGGCCTGATTATCAGCGCGCTGCTGCTGAAACGTCTAGTGTTGCCAGCCGGTGAAGCCGATCTGCAGCCGGCGCTGCACTGGGTGGAACCGCAGGTGGATGCCAACCTCGATGTGCGTCAGGGGCCGGTATTGATTCAGATTCGCTATCGCGTGATGCCAGAAGATCGCGCCGCGTTCAAACTGGCTATTCATAAGCTGGCGCAGTCACGCCGCCGCGATGGCGCTTACTCATGGGGATTGATGGCGCAAACTGACGACCCCAACGCGCTGCTGGAGTGGTTTCTGGTGGAGTCGTGGCAGGAGCATTTGCGTCAGCACCAGCGCGTTTCCCACGCTGATGCTGCGCTGCAACAGGCGGTGCTGCAATATCATCAGGGCGAAGATGCCCCGCAGGTCAGCCACCATATCGCCATCTGATTACGCGGGCAGGTAGATATCATGCAAACCTGGCAGCGTGAGGAGATGCTCACGCCACCAGGTGGCGGCATTACCGCAGGCGCTTTCGTTCCATGCCAGGTACGCCATATCGCGACGGCATTCGCTATCCAGCTGGCGCGCCACCAGCGCCCCACTTGCCAGATGTGGACGTGCCAGATAGAGCGGCAAATAGCCGCAGCCAAGGCCATCCAGCTGCGCCTGCAGCTTGGTGGGGAAATCGTGCACGCTCAAGGTTTTCTGTTCATCCAGCACGCGTAAATCAACGCCCGCCCCGTGACGCGAGGAGTCGTGCACGGTGACGGCGCGATACTGGCGAATCAGTTCGCGCTGCAGCGGCTCCGCTGCACTGGCTAACGGATGCCCGGGCGCAACCGCGAACACGTATTCCAGCCAGCCCAGCGGTTGGCAGACGATCTCTTTGCGCGTGGCGGGCTCTTGCACCGCGCCAAAGACAATGTCCGCTTCGCCATAGTTTAGCGCTTCCCAGCAGCCGGAGAGCACGTCCTGACGGAACTGCAGCTGGGTATGTGGATGCTGCTGATAAAACGCATCAATCAACGGCGTCAGCAGGCTAAACGGCACGGAGGCATCTACGCTTATTACCAGCTGGCTTTCCCAACCGCTCTCCACGTAGCGCGCCTGCTGTTCCAGTTCATTCACCGCGCGCAGCAGCGTGCGCCCTTTATCGAGCATCAGGCGCCCGGTCGGCGTAAAGGTGGCGCGATGACCAGAACGATCGAGCAGCGTGATTTTCAGGTCGCTCTCCATCTTCTGCACGGTGTAACTCAATGCCGAGGCGGTTTTGAATAGTCGCGCGGCCGCCGCCGCAAAGGTGCCGTGGCGATCCAGCGCGTCCAGAATCAACAGCGCCTCAAGGTTTAAACGCATTGCCCCTCCTCCCCAAAAATTGTTGAACAACAAGCCAAAAACAATCCGTTATCAATAACTGCTCTCATTTCGTATTTTTTTAACCAACGAAGCAAGCGCTTTAACACTGACTCAGCCACGCAATGCGAAATCTTTTGGAGAAAAACCATGACAACGGCCTCACTGATTTTCACTAACGGCAAGTTCCACACGGTAGATCGTGCCAATCCGCTGGCCACAGCGGTGGCGATTAAAGACGGCAAATTTCTCGCGGTCGGCAGTGAAGCCGAGGTGATGCGCTTCGCCGGAAGTGACACACAAATTATTGATGCCAAAGGTCACACCGGTATTCCTGGCCTCAACGATTCGCATCTGCACCTGATTCGCGGCGGGCTGAATTACAATCTTGAGCTGCGCTGGGAAGGCGTGCCGTCGCTGGTGGATGCGTTGCGCATGCTGCGTGACCAGGCGCTGCGCACGCCGTCGCCGCAGTGGGTGCGCGTGGTCGGCGGCTGGACCGAGTTCCAGTTTGCCGAACGCCGCATGCCGACGCTGGATGAGATCAACGCCGCCGCGCCTGACACGCCGGTATTTATCCTGCACCTGTACGATCGCGCCCTGCTCAACCGCGCCGCGCTGCGCGTGGTGGGTTACACCAAAGACACGCCGAACCCGCCGGGTGGCGAGATTCAGCGCGACAGCAACGGCAATCCAACCGGGATGCTGATCGCCCGTCCTAACGCCATGCTGCTGTACGCCACGCTGGCGAAAGGTCCAAAACTGCCGCTGGAGCAGCAGGTGAACTCGACGCGTCAGTTTATGCGTGAGCTAAATCGCCTCGGCCTGACCAGCGCTATCGATGCCGGCGGTGGTTTCCAAAACTTTCCAGATGATTACGATGTGATTTCCGAACTGCATGCCAAAAAGCAGCTGACGGTGCGCATTGCCTACAACCTTTTCACCCAGAATCCCGGCCATGAACTGCAGGATTTCGAACGCTGGACCGATATGCTGAAGCCCGGCCAGGGCACCGATTTCCTGCGTCACAACGGCGCCGGGGAAATGCTGGTGTTCTCAGCCGCCGATTTTGAAGATTTTCTCGAACCGCGTCCGGATTTAGCGCCCGGCATGGAAGATGAGCTGGAGCGCGTGGTGCGCCATTTGGTGGAACACCGCTGGCCGTTCCGCCTGCATGCCACCTATAACGAATCGATTAGCCGCATGCTCGACGTTTTCGAGAAAGTGAACCGCGATATTCCGTTCAACGGTTTGCACTGGTTCTTCGACCACGCGGAGACCATCACTGAAGCCAATATTGAACGCGTGAAGGCGCTCGGCGGCGGCCTGGCGGTGCAGCATCGTATGGCGTTTCAGGGCGAATATTTTGTCGATCGCTACGGCAAAGAGGCAGCAAAACAGACGCCGCCGGTGGCGCGCATGCTGGAAGCCGGGGTGCCGGTAGGATTGGGTACCGATGCCACGCGTGTCGCCAGCTACAACCCGTGGACCGCGCTCTACTGGCTGGTGTCCGGTCGCACCGTCGGCGGCATGCAACTGTACGATGATAATGCACGCATTGACCGCGAAACCGCGCTGATGCTGTGGACCAAAGGTAGCGCCTGGTTCTCCAATGAGCAGAGCGCTAAGGGCGAGATCAAAGTCGGCCAGCTGGCGGATCTGGTGCTGCTGTCGAAAGATTTCTTCAGCGTGCCGGAAGAGGAGATCAAAGGCATTGAATCGGTGTTGACGCTGGTGGATGGCGAAGTAGTTTATGCCGCGGGTGGCTTCACGCCGCTGTCACCGCCGCCGGTGCCGGTGCTGCCCGAGTGGTCACCGGTGGTAACGGTGCCAGGCCACTATCGCAGCGCCCCGCCGCAGGCCAATGGCCGCGCTGCGATGATGCCGAAAGTGCATCAGTGCAGCGGACCGTGCGGCGTGCATAGTCACGCGCACGATGTCGCACGCCAGTCATCGGTGCCGGTGTCGGATAATAATGCGTTCTGGGGCGCGCTAGGCTGTTCGTGTTTTGCGTTTTAGTCCTCTGCGGGCTGGTGCCCTCACCCTGACCCTCTCCCACAGGGAGAGGGAAACGCTGCCACATGTAATAACGTATTCGCTCGGTCTGTTCCCTCTCCCGCTTGCGGGAGAGGGCCAGGGTGAGGGCATCAAAGCGCAGAGGATGCCAACCCAAACCCCTGCTTACCGTTCTTCTTAATCTGATACATCGCCTCATCGGCACGCGTCAGCGCATCATCAAAACCGTCACGCTCCTGCACTTGGGTAATACCAATCGACGCGCCAATCTGCGCGTGACCGTTATCAATATCAAACGGCGTCAGCGCCGCATCCAGCACCGCCTGCAGCATAATTCGCACTTTGGGATAGTCGATAAGAAACGGCATCAGCAGCACAAACTCATCGCCGCCCAGGCGGCCAATCACCACGTTCGGTGGCACCACGTCGATGATGCGCTGGCTAAGCTGAATCAGCACCTCATCGCCGCTGCGGTGTCCCAGCGTGTCGTTAACATGTTTAAAGTTGTCGAGATCAATAAACGCCACACACAGCGGTCCCAACGCTTTCAGCTTGCTGAACTGCGTGTGCAACGCGTGGCGGTTGGTCAGCCCGGTCAGCGGATCGTGATGCGCCAAAGACGAGAGCTGCGCTTCGTACTGCTTCTCTTTGGTCATATCAATGTGCGTGCCGGTGACCTTGATCGGGTTGCCTGCCTCGTCCCATTCGGTGACGCGCCCGCGATCCAGCACCCATTTAATCTGGTCATTCTTGCCCAGCATGCGGTGCAGCGCTTCGTAGTAAGGCGCGCGCCCTTCAATGTGATCGTAAAAGGCTTTCAGCACTTCGTCAGCGTCGTCCGGATGCAGGCGTTCGCGCCACACGTCGAACTGCGCTTTGGTCTCTTTCGGCTGGAAACCCAGCATTGCGCCCCAGCGACGATTAAAAATCACCAGCTTGCCGCTGGGAATATCCAGCTGCCACAAACAAAGACCGGTTCCGTCCAGCGCTGCACTCAGCTTGTTACGCGCGTCATGCGCTATACGCTTCAATCGCGCATTATGCTTTTTCAGGTTTTGAATCTGCTGACGCAGCGCTTCTTCGGACATGATTGGCTGAGGGAGAGGAAATAAGCGCTATTTTGCCTGCCAGGAAGTTTCTGTAAATAAAACAAATGAAAAGCCGATTAGCAGCGGTAAATTGCGCCGACTTCAGGAGTAACGTCGAAACTATGCAGCAAAAACAGCTGACTTAACTTAATTAAGTACCAGCCAAAAGTACATCACTTCCCCTTCTCGTGCGCGGCTGCGCTTTTTCATAACAAACCGTCCTAAGGCGCAACTAAGAAAATTCTTAGTTTTATTTAATTATTGTTGTGCTGCGTGCCGCTGTGAGAAGTCATCTGGCGCATTGAAGTCGCGTCGATAGGCTGCACCGCCACGCTGGCCGTGCATGACGCAGGCATTGATGACTGAGAACTGATTCGTGGGCAAACGCATTCTAAGCATGATTTTTCTATTGGGCTTTTCCCTCTCTGCCTGGAGTGCATCCCCGCTCAATTTCACACCGCGTTATGGCTTAGTGGCGCCGGAAGTCACCCTGAATCCTGCCAGTCAGCAATGGCAAACGCGCCATAAGGTGTTACGCGTTGGCATCTGGAGCCACTCGTTGCCGCCCTATTCGGTTGAGCTGGAAAAAGATGCCTTCGAAGGCTTATCGGCCGACTATCTCGCCATCATCGCCAAAACACTGAACCTGCCGGTAGAGATCAAAAAATTCGATAGCCGCTTAGAGCTGGTTGATGCACTGAATAATCAGCAAGTCGATTTAATTCCTTACTACCCGCAGTCCGCCAATCACCAGACCAAACTGGCGCTCAGCATTCCCTATTCGCTGGCGCAAAGTGTGTTGATTAGCCGTCGCCAGGCAAAGTTTGATCGCGAGTTGAAAGATAGCCGCTATCAGCTGATGTACTACGGCGATGACGAACTGAAAGCGCTGCTGCACCAGCGCTATCCGCGGGCGACGTTAATCCCCGCCTCGCCCCCGTTGTGGGCCTACACCGATACCGCCTTTAAACAAGACGCGGTGTTCTGGAGCAATTCCGCTACCCAGCGCTATTTGTCACAGCGCGGCCTGCAGAACATCATCGAAGCACACAGCACGCCGTATACCAATGATGTCGACGCGCGCTTTGCCACCCGCGCCGGCAACGAAGCGCTGATCGCCGCGATCAACGAAATCCTGATCAATATCCCGCTGCGCAATGCGGTACAAATCGCCGAAGCCTGGGGGCTGGATTATCAATCCGTAGTGAAAAATCATCCGCTGGATCTGACTGAAGCAGAAGCCCGCTGGCTGGCGCAGCATCGCGATATCACCGTCAAATACGATCCCATGCATCTGCCTTTCACCTTTCTTGATGAAAAGCAGCGCGTGGCGGGCTTGAGCGTCGATCTGCTGAAACTGATCTCGCAGCGTACCGGCATCCGTTTTCACTACCAGCCGATGCAAGGCCTGGCCAACATGCGCGATGCGCTGGTTAATCAGCGGGATTCATTGATTGTGGTCAGCGATGCCGCCTCGCAGCAAAGCCAGCACATCAGCTACACCCGCTCTTATATCTATTCTCCCTGGGTGGTGATGACCCGCAGCGACAGCCATTGGCGCAGCTTTGATGAGATGGCGGGCAAACGTATTGGCATTTATGAGCGCTCTTACTATCGCTTTGACCTGCGTCGTCGCTGGCCAGAGATCGATTTCAATGAAAACGCCGTCTCGATTGATTCACTCGGGCAACTGCAGGAGAAGCAGGTAGACGGCTTTATCGTGCCGTATGAGTCGGCGCAGTATCTACTCAACAATCACTTTAACGATCGCTTCAAAGTGGCATTTGTGGCGCCATTGCCGATGTTTCGCATGGCGATGGCCACCAACGCGGCGGATGAGCACTTGATTGCCATCCTCAATAAAGCGCTGTCCGATATTCCCCAACCCACGCTGCAGTCGCTGATGGAGCGCTGGATTAAATACACGCCGCCGGCCACCAGCACCTCGTGGCAAAGCTATCGCAGCTACATATTACGCATTGTCGCGATAACGGGTGCTTGCCTGCTGTTTTTCCTGTGGCGCAACCATTTACTCAAATCTTCGCTGGCGAAACAGCGTCAGCACGAGCGGGAAATCAGCAACCAGCTGCATTACATCGAAACGCTGCTGGATGATGTACGTAAAGCGAAACGAGCGGCGCTGCGTGCCAGCGAAGCCAAAAGTACCTTCCTTTCGCACATGAGCCATGAAATCCGCACGCCGCTCGCCGCCCTGATTGGCCTGCTGGAGATCGAACATTTGGGTCAAAGCGATCAACAGCAAAGGCAGAAGAATATCGATCTGGCGTGGCAATCCTCGCGTTCACTGCTGTCGCTGGTGGGCGATATTCTCGACCTGGCGAAAATCGAATCCGGCCACTTCAGCATCCGCCTGATGCCAATGTCCTTGAGCGATGTGGTGTACGACACCGAAGCGCTGTTCCGCCAGGTTGCGCACAATAAAGGCCTGGCACTCAAGGTGATGCTGGAGATCGATCAGGATTGCGTGCTGTTCGATGCGGTGGCGCTAAAGCAGATTCTGGCGAACCTGGTGAGTAATGCCATTAAGTTTACCGCGCAGGGCGAAGTGGAAGTGGCGCTGTATCAGGCTGATATCAGCAAACCCGAGTACGTGCTGGAAGTGTGTGACAGCGGCGTTGGTCTCACGCCAGAACAGCAGCAGGCGATTTTCGAACCCTTTATTCAGGTCGATCAGGGTACGAATCGCGTGAGCGGTACTGGACTTGGACTGAATATCTGTCGCCGCCTGGCGGTAATGCTGGGCACCGAGCTGCACGTGGAGAGCGAACCCGATGCCGGCAGCGTCTTTATGCTGCGTTTCACCGCTCAACCCACCACGATAACTGCAGCCGAGGCAGAAACGCCGCAGGTGGATTCGAGCGCTCAGGTTGCCCTGCGCATGCTGATTGTGGATGACAACGCCACCAACCGCATGCTGCTGTCCCAGCAGCTGCGTTACGCCGGACATCATGTGCTGGTGGCCGACGGCGGCGAAGCGGCGCTGGCCCTGTGGCGCGAACATGAACTCGATCGGGTGATCACCGACTGCAACATGCCCGGCATGGATGGCTTCGCCTTTACGCGTCAGCTGCGCGCCGAGGAGAAATTACTCAATCGTCGTGCCGTGCCGGTTTACGGCCTGACGGCGATGGCGGAGGAGCGCGTCGCGCAACTCGCTACCCAAGCCGGTATGAATGGCTGCCTGTTTAAACCGCTGGAGCGTACGCAACTGCTGCAGGTGGTGACGGGCGCGCCAACGCATCAACCCCGCCATGACACCTTGTTGACGCTGGAAAATCTGGCGGCCAACGATCCGCAAGCCTGGCGCGATCTGGTGATCACCGCCCAGCAGCAAAATGCGCGCGACCTCGCTCAGTTACAGCAAGCAGTAGAAGAAGAGGATTTCGCCAGCGCGCGTCATGCCGCACATCAACTGCTCGGCAGCGCCAAACTGTTACATGCCGAAGCCCTACAGCACAGCTGCTACGCCAGCGAACAGGCAGCAGAACAACACGACAGTGCGCAACTACAACACCATCTGCCCGCGGTTGTCACCGCAGTGGCAGAGCTGAATACGTTGTTCCAGCGCGCATTAGAAAACAATGACAATGAAGAGGTGAACTCATGAAAGAAGGTGCAATCTGGCAGGTGGCGGTTTTAGACGATCATCCGCTGATCGGTAAAGCCATTCAGTATCGTCTGGCGCAGGAGGCCGATCTGGACCTGGCGGGTGCTTTCTCCCAGCGCCAGCAGCTGATGGCGTTTTTGCAGCGCCATACGGTTGATGTGCTGGTGCTTGACTACATGCTCGGCGAGGACGAGCTCGACGGCCTGCAGATGGTTAAACAACTGCGCGTGCGCTATCCCGAACTGAAAATTCTGGTCTCCTCGGCGGTGGAGAAACCGGCCATCGTGCAGCTGCTGCTGAAAGCCGGCGTGCACGGCTTTGTCGGTAAAAGTGAAGACCAGGAAGTGTTGATTACTGCGCTGCATCAGGTGTGTCGCAACAAGCGTTTTCTCACCGCAGATATGTTGATGGAGATGGATAAGTTCCACGAAAGCGATCGCGAAATGCATGATTACCTGCTGCCGCGCCAGATGGGTGATGAGATCACGCTGATCTTGCGCGAGCTGAGCCCTCGTGAACTCGAAGTGATCCGCTGCTATCTGGATGGCTTAAGCGTCACGCAGATCGCAGTCAAATATGCGCGCAGTCGCAAAACCATCAGCGGACAAAAACAGACCGCGCTGCGCAAATTAGGCTTACGATCCGATCTGGAGTTGTTCAAATACAAAGATCATTTCAATGATCTGGTGGTGCAGCATTAAGGCTCTACCGGCGGGGATAAAGTGTGTTCTGTGACGCGGATCAAGGCATATTCCATGCGTCACGCTGTCATGATGTTTACTAGAATGGTAGTTTATCAGTTATCACAGACACGATAACGGTGGATGACATTATGCAACTGACAATGCGTTGGTTTGGTCCGAAAGAAGATAAAGTTTCGCTGGAATATATTCGCCAGGTGCCGGGCGTACGCGGCGTGGTTGGCGCACTGTACGACGTGCCGGTGGGTGAAACCTGGCCGGTCGATAAGATCAACGCGCTGGTTGAGCAGGTGCATGCCGCCGGATTAACCGTCGAAGTGATCGAAAGCGTTAACATTCACGACGATATCAAAATTGGCCTGCCGAGCCGCGATCGCTATATCGAAAATTATAAGCAGAGCATCCGCAACCTGGCGGACGCCGGCGTAAAAGTGATCTGCTACAACTTCATGCCGGTGTTCGACTGGATGAAGACCGATATGAACTACGTGCTGCCAGACGGCTCGCTCACCATGGCTTTCGAGAAGAAAGGCATTGATAAGAGCCTCGATGAAGTGGTGCAGGAAGTGTTAGGCAACTCAAACGGTTTCGCCCTGCCGGGCTGGGAACCTGAGCGTCTGGCGAAAGTACAGGATCTGTTTGCGCAATATAAAGATGTGGATGACAACAAGCTGCGTGAAAACCTCGCTTACTTCCTGCAAGCGGTGATCCCGGTGTGTGAAGAGGTTGGCGTGAAGATGGCGATTCATCCGGACGATCCACCGTATTCGATCTTCGGCCTGCCGCGCGTGGTGAAAAACCGCGACGATCTCGACTGGATCTGTAACGTGGTGGATTCTGAAGCCAACGGCATAACGCTGTGCACCGGATCGATAGCGGAAGATCCGAACAATGATGTCTACGCCATTCTGGCTGAGTTCTCGCGCCGCAAACGTATTCCGTTTGCCCATGTGCGCAACATCAAGATTATTCAGGACAAAGATTTCTACGAGTGCGCGCACCCAACCGAGTATGGCTCGCTGGATATGTATAAAGTGCTGCAGTCGATGCATGACAACGGTTTCGATGGCTACATTCGCTCGGATCACGGCCGCTTTATCTGGGGTGAAACCGGACGTCCCGGTTATGGTTTATACGACCGCGCGCTGGGCACCACCTATTTGCTGGGACTGTGGGAAGCGCTGGGTAAGCGCTGAGTTTGGTGCGTTTTTCCCCTCACCCTAACCCTCTCCCGCCCGCGGGAGAGGGAACCGACCACGCCCCATCTAACCTTATCTAACTCCATCATTACACCAGCACCTCCCTCTTCTACGCGGATAAGGGCACTTTTTGCTCCCTCTCCCTGTGGGAGAGGGCTGGGGTGAGGGCATCAGCACGCAGCAGGCTCTATTCGCAGCAAACTCCGCACATAGCACAACATAACTAACACCCCTTCCCCCGCTTACCGTTAAATATATACAGTTTAACTGTATATATTCAGAGGGGAATCAGCATGTCAGAACAGAACAAAGCCGTGGTGCGCCGCTTCAACCAGCAGGTGATTGCCGACGGCGATCGCCAGGCGTTCGAGCAACTCGTCGCAGAAAACTTTATCAACCGCTCCGCACCTGCCGGCGCGCCTAACGATCGCGAAAGCCTGTGGCACACTTTCGATCAGATCCTGCGCCCTGCTTTCTCAGAACTACAGGTGCAGATTGAGGATCAAATCGCCGAACGTGATTGGGTCACCACGCGTAAAACTATTCGCGGCATACACAGCGGATCGCTGATGGGGATCGCACCCACCGGTCTAGCGGTGACGATCGCGGTGATCGATATGGTGCGGATCGAAGCGGGGAAATACGCCGAACATTGGGGCATGAACACGCTGCAGGCGGTGATCAATCAGCTGCGCAGCGCCAATTCGCCCGGCTAAAGCAGCTTGCGCAGCACAGCCAGACCTTGCTGCAGATCGTCGCGATCGTGCTCGTTAAGCCGATCATCAATGCGCGCCGCAATCCACTCAGCGCGCTGTTGACGTGCGGCGGCCAAAGCAGCGCGTGCCCGATCGCTCAGCACAATCACCTGGGCCCGCGCGTCCAGCGCACTTTTTTGCCGCAGCACCAAATCCTGTGACTCCAGCTCGTTAATCACCAGACGCATACTTTGATGCTTCACGCCGCGCAGTCGCGCGAGGTCCGCGATGGAGAGCGCCTGATGGCTGTCGAGCAGATCGAGGGTTTCATATTGCGACGTGCGTACGGTCGCCGTGGCAACACGCACATTACGCACCAGATGACTGACAAGCTGGCGGAGTTCTTCCGCCAGCTGCTGGGTTGAGGTTTCAGTGGTCAAGTTGGCGATTCCGGCAAAATATCTTCGCCCCATTATAGGGAATCGCGATAAATCTGCGCTAGCGCCAGGCTTTAAACAGCAAACTGGCATTCACCCCGCCGAAACCAAAGCCGTTGGATAATGCATAGGTCATCGCCGTCGGCTGTGCGGTCAACGCCACCAAATTCAGCCCTGCCGCCGCTTCATCCGGATGTTGCAGGTTCAGGGTTGGCGGGGCAATTTGGTCACGCAGCGCCAGAATCGAAAAGATCGCTTCCACGCCGCCCGCCGCACCCAGCAGATGCCCGGTGGCCGATTTCGTTGAGGTGATTGCCACCTGGCTGCCGGCAAACAGTGCAGCGATCGCCGCCAGCTCACCCTTATCACCCACCGGCGTCGAGGTGGCATGCGCATTAATATGCTGCACCTCAGCAGGGGAAATCCCGGCCTGCGCCAGCGCGGTTTCCATCGCCCGGCGCGCTCCTTCGCCATTTTCCGGCCCGGCGGTGAGATGGTAAGCATCCGCGCTGGTGCCGTAACCCACCAGCTCCGCCAGCGGCGTGGCGCCGCGCGCCTGGGCATGTTCCAGCGATTCAATCACCAGCAAACCCGCGCCTTCGCCCATCACAAAGCCGTCACGGTCACGATCAAACGGGCGCGAAGCCTGCTCAGGACGATCGTTAAAACCGCCCGACATCGCCTTCGCCGCGGCAAATCCCGCCAGGCTAACGCGATGGATCGCCGCTTCAGCGCCGCCACACAGCGCAATATCCGCTTCGCCGCTGCGGATCAGTCGTGCCGCATCGCCAATCGCCTGCGCCCCGGCCGCACAGGCGGTCACCGGTGCGCCAATCGGCCCGCGAAAACCATGTGCAATCGAGACGTGTCCCGCCGCGAGGTTGGCGAGAAACGAAGGAATGGTAAACGGCGACAGCCGACGCGGCCCACGCGCAGCGGTGGTTTCTACCGCGTTGGCGATTTCGTTAAAGCCGCCGATGCCGGTGGCGATCACCGTGGCGGTGCGCTGCTGCTGCGTCACATCCTGCGGCGACCAGTTGGCCTGCGCCAGCGCTTCATGGGCGGCCACCAGCGCGAACTCGATAAAGCGATCCATTTTCTTACGATCTTTGGCGGCAATGATGCCGTCGGGATTAAAGCCGTGCTGCGCATCCTGCTCCAGCGTTGGCACCTGCCCCGCCACTTTGCAGGCGATATCCTGCACCATCTCTGGCGGTAGGGCGCTGATGCCCGATTTTCCCGCCAGCAGCGATTGCCACACCGCCTCCGTGCCGCAGCCAAGCGGCGAGACCAGCCCCATGCCGGTGATTACAATACGTTTGCTCATAAATAACTCCTTTAAACCGCCGGCTTTACATCAAAGAACCGGCGGTGCGAATTTCACTGCGTTGTCTCCAGCGCGTTTTTTCTGCAGATAGTCATGGCGATAGTGCATCATCGGCACCGCCGCCGGGCCGGGTACCATCTGATATTTGTCCAGGCTAAGCGGCTGACCATTTTCGCTATCGACCAGTTGCATCTTCACCGGACGCTGAGTGGCGGTTTCCACCAGCTGCATCTGGCGACCTTCCGGCGAAAAGTGCGTACTGCCCCACTCCGTCAGCGCCAGAATCACGCCGCGAAAATCGCGTCCGATTGGCGTGAGATGATATTCGTAGCGCGCCGGACTGGTGCTGTAACACACCTTCTGTAGCAGGCCATCCTCCACCAGCTCTTTTAGCCGACGCGACAGAATGTTGGGGGCCACGCCGCTGCTTTTCTGGAACTCATCGAAGCGGGTAAAACCGGCCAGCGCATCACGCATGATCAGCATGCTCCAGCCATCGCCGATACGGCCGAGGCTGCGCGCGACCGGACAAGGCATGTTGCAAAGCGGTTGGTTTTTCAAGGCTGGATATCCGACATTGTTTTGGTGTCGAATACTGTTACAGAGTGACTTTCATTTTGCAAGTGACTTGCAAAATGAAAGTTATGATGGGGTATGCTTATTTGCGCAATAAATTGCGCCGCTACGGGTCGGTGCACTTGCTCGTAGCGGCGCGATTTATCGCGCGATTTTTCATTAGGTCCGCACCCGCAGCGCCGCCTCAATCTTGTCGGCAATCTTAGTCACCACATACGCAATCACCATGTAGAACACCACCGCAATCAGGAAGGCTTCGAGGTAGTAGAAATTCAGCGCTGCGGTCAATTGCGCCTGAGCGAAGATATCCACCACTTCAATGGCAAACGCCAGCGACAACGCTTTCATGATCACCATAAAGGCGTTCGCCAGATCGGGGATCGCCGCCACAATAATCTGCGGAAACATTACCCGACGGAACAGCTGGCCGCCGCTGTAGCCCAGCGACAGTGCAGCGTCAGATTGGCCGCTATCAAACGAATTGAGCGCGCCCTTCCACACTTCCGCCTGGAACGCCGCTACGCAGGCGCTCAGCGCGACGATAATGATCACCCAGTTCGGCAGCGAGTGGGCATTCACTTCCACGCCAAACAGGGTGGCGACATAGTGCAGCGCCGGCGGCAAACCGTAATAGGCGAGGAAAATTACCACCACCATCGGCACGCCTTTAAAGGCGATCTTGTACGCGATCACCAGCTGGCGCAGCACGGGAATGCGGCGATGCTCCACAAAGGCGAACAGCCCGCCGAGCAGCGTCGAGCAGATAAACACCGTCACTGCCATCAGCAGCGTAACCGGCACCGCATCGAGAATGCTCCAGAAGTCCGGCAGCAAAACCTCAAGATCAAACATGGTTGCTCCCCCTTATCAGACGCTGGTGAATTTCACGCGTGCAGCGGTTTTCGAGCTGTACTTCGCGTGACGTTGTTCGAAGAAACGGATAATCAACCAGGCCACACCGCACAGCAGCGAATAGAGCACCGCCAGCACCAGATAGGTACCGAACTGATACTGGTTGTAGTCGCGTTCCATGATCAGATGCGCGGTCGCCATCACATCCGCCGCGCCGATGTACATCACCAACGCCACGTTATGAATCAGATAGATAATCGCATTGCCGTAACCCGGCAGCGCGAAGTGCACCGCCTGCGGACCGACAATGCGCAGCATTTTCTGGCGGAAGCTGTAACCCATGCTGTCGGCGGCGTCGTGCTGGCCGCGCTCCACAGCAAGAAACGCCGGACGCATCACTTCCGACAGATAACCGCCGTGATAGAGGCTCAGGCCAATCATCGCCGCGATATTGGCGGTGACAAAATCGCTGAAGCCGAACTGCTCAGCCACCAGCGGCAGACCATAAAAGGCGACAAACAGCTGCAGCACCACCGGCACGCTGCGCGCGTAAGAGACGTACAGATCCACAAACTGGCTAATCACCGGAATGCGGCGCACGCGGAATACGGTGGCGATCAGCGCCAGGAAGAACCCGACGATCATCGCAACAAACATTATGCCGAGCGTCAACGGCAGCGCCGAGAGCAGCTCGGGAATCATCGAAGTCAGATTCACGGTGAAACACTCCTGCTAACAATGAAGCAACGCCCGGCTCAGCACCGGGCGCAGCGGCTTCAGGTGAATCTGTTACTTCATGTACTTGGTGACGTCTTCGCCAAACCACTTCTGCGCCAGCTTATCCAGCGTGCCGTCGGCCTTCAGCTGCTGCAGCGTTTTATTGATGTCATCGTTCAGCGCCTGGTTTTCAGCGGAGCGGTGAATCAGCACGTAAGTGTTATTGATGGAAACCGGCTCACTGGCTTTGATCGCCAGTTTCTGGTTGTCGATCACCGTCTGCTCGCCGAGGTTTGAAGGCAGGATCAGCGCATCATATTTGCCACGCTGCACTTCCTTCAGACGATCCGGATACGGCACGCCCGCGCTCGACGCTTTGATCTCCACCTTGTCATTTGGGTTGTCCTGCTGCCACTGGGTCACGAATTTGTACACGCCGCCACCTGCGGTAACCGGCACGATGTTTTTGCCGACCAGATCTTTCATGCCGTTGATATTGCTATCGCTGCGGCTGTAGATCTTCATCAGGCTGGCACCAATCGGCGCATCCGGGATCAGGAACTGTTTGCTGCGCGTCGGCGCTTTGTAATAACCGCCGGTCGCCATGTCATATTTACCGGTCGCCAGGCCGGTTTCCTGGGCGATATCCGCCGCGCCTTCCATGACGAATTTGTACTGCGGCAGTTTGGCGTTGATGGCTTTCAGCACGTCCGGCTCGTAGCCCTGCGGCTCGTGACCAATCGCGCCCCACGACAGCGGTTTGGATTCCGCCGCGGTAGCGATTTTGATGGTGCGCACCGCGTCCGCGAAGCTGTTACCGCTGATCAGTGCCAGCGCGATGATGCCAGGCGCGGCCAGGCGACGTAATGTGGTTTTGATTGCAGGCATGTGGTTGATTCCTTTAATTATTAGAATACGCGTTCTGAATTGAGGAACTGAGCAAGGCGCGGCAGGGTGGGATTATCAAACATCTCAGTCGGGCTGCCCTGCGCGGCCACCACGCCCTGATCCATAAACACGATGCGATTAGAGATGCTTTTGGCAAACTGCATCTCGTGCGTCACCAGCAGCGAGGTAATGCCGGACGACGCCACGTCTTTAATCACTTTCAGCACCTCGCCCACCAGCTCTGGATCGAGTGATGAGGTCGGTTCATCAAACAGCATCACGTCCGGACGCACCGCCAGCGCACGGGCGATGCCGGTACGCTGCAGCTGGCCACCGGAAAGCTGCGACGGATAGTGATCGAGCTTGGCGCCCAGACCGACGCGCTCCAGCTCCTGCACTGCGATATCGCGCGCTTGCTGTTTGCTTTTGCGTTGAATAACGATCAGCGGATCCATCACGTTTTCCAGCACCGTCATGTTTTTGAACACGTTGAACTGCTGGAACACCATCGCGGTACGCAGCCGGATCGCCTGGATCGCCGCTTTGTCCGGTGCCTGATAATCCATGCGAATCTGATCAAGCTGAATGGTGCCGGATGCCGGTTTCGCCAGATAGTTAATGCAGCGCAGCAGCGTGGTTTTACCGGTGCCGCTTGGCCCGATGATCGACACCACATCGCCACGTTTTACCGACAAATCGACGCCTTTCAGGATCGGCGTGCTGCCGTAAGCGAGCTTAATATCGTTGAGTTCTAACATGCAGCAGCCCCTATTTATTCAGGTCAGCATGGCCAAGCACATGCATCAGACGGTTGGCCCAGCCGAAAATGGCGATGGCGTGGATCAGATCGATAATCTCCTGATCGTTCATGCCGACCGCGCGCAGTGCCGCCATATCCTCAGCGCTGGCCTCTGACGGCGTGACGGAGAGACGACGGGCAAAACGGTAGATCGCCGCATCGCGCTCGCCGAGCACATCGGCACGATCGAAGTAAATCGCACTGACTACCGCATCACTTTCTGCCAGCTGCGCATGGCGGCGTGCGTGCACCACCGCGCAATATTTGCAGCCGTTGACGATCGACGCGCCCAGCGCGCCGAGTTCACGATCCGTACGATCCAGCCCGCCCTCAACATACATAATGGCGTTGAACAGCACGGTGCGCGCCACGTAGCTGTCGGGATCGTGCGCCAGCGTGCGCACATACTCGGAGATCTTCTTGTTCGATGGCGTCACTTTCATCGCATCGAGCTGCGCGGGCGTGGCGTCTGCCACTTCGACCGGCGCGATATAAGGGTGCCAGTGCAGCGGCTTGAGATTAACCGACGGAATCATGCAGACCTCAACAAACGTAATCCGGCCGCAACGCGCGTCTGGAAGTTAACAAAAGCGATCAGTTCAGAGAGCGCCACAATCTGCGGATTGCTCAATCCTGCCTGTTCCAGCAGGCGAATGTGCTGCTCGGTGGCGTTCATTGGCTGCTGCGTGACGAGATCGGCATGCCGCGCGATAGTCGCCAGCGGTTCGGCGAGATCGCTGGCACCGGCCGCCAGCGCCAGCAGCGCGTCTGAAGGCTGCAACGCCGCCAGTTGCGCCTGATAATCGTGTTGCAGCTCGGCATCGCCATTCAGCTTCGCCATGCGCTGCGCCAGCGCAAAACGCACATCCGGCGCTAAGCCCTGATCATCATTAGGTGCCAGCACCGATACACGGCACTGTTCTGCGCCATCAACAAATTCCGGGCGCAGGCGGCGCGTACCGTACAGCGCATCTTCAGCGTTTAAGCCGACTGCGCGATCAATTGCGTCACTCACTGCGCGTTCTCCTGGTTGAGTAAGGGCGTGGAATCCACCCATTCATCGCCCTGCAATTCAGGGGTGTCAAAAGCCTGTAAGTTGGCGTAATGCTGCTCGACGTCTTCGGCAAACAGCGACGCGCTGATGCCGCGCACCAGACGATCGGCACCGGCGCTCACCGCCGGAATATCGCCGGAGACTTTGCCGTGCGTCAGCATGGCGGCATCGTTGAAGCAGTGAATATGCGCCAGTCCGGGACACGCGCCTGGCGTCAATTCACGGAACTCAAAGGCGGGACCGAGATCCGGCGCTTCAAGCAGATTGGCGCGCGGCGCGCCCATTTCTGGCTGGTAACGCCCGTCGCGCCAGCTGCGGATATGCGGTGCGATGGCGGCAAACTCTGGGCGTCCGTGGAAATCGTTGCTAAAGCCGGTCGCGGCAATCAAAAAGTCGTAGCGCAGCGGGCCCTGAGTGGTTTCGATCAGCAACTCATCGGCCTGCTGTTTTACCGCTTTGATGCCGCAGTTGAGGAAGAAGCGGGCATTAGCATGACGTGAAACGCGCAGTGTCGAAGAACGCGGCGGCGGCGTTTGCGTAGTCGCGGTGTAATCCACAAACTTCCATTTCCATGCGTCCGGCAACTGATGCATCCCGTGCACCACGCCCTGGCTGCCAATGCCGGTCATTTTGTTGATGCGCGGCATCTGTGGGCGGCGAATCAGCAGATCCACAGCAGCCGCGCCGTTTTCCAGCGCGGTGGCGGCGTTATCCATCGACGATGCACCTGCGCCAATCACCGCAATGCGTTTGCCCTGCAAAGCAGCGAAATCAATGTCGTCAGCAGAGTGCGCCCAGAATTTACGCTCGATACCCTGCAGGAAGTCCGGTACGGCAAAACCGCCAAGGCCAGAGCGTCCGGTAGCCAGCACCAAACGGCGGGTGTAAACCCGGCCGGTTTCGGCACCGCTGAGATCGAGCGCGATTAACTCACCTTCGAAGGTAATATTGGTGACGCGCACATTGTTGCGCACCGGCAGATTCAGCACCTTGCGATACCAAATCAGATAATCCATCCACTGCGCTTTGGGAATTTTATCCAGCTCCTGCCAGGCTTCTTTGCCCCACTGCGCAGTGAACCACGCGCGGAACGTCAGCTGCGCCATGCCGAGCGCCGGGCCATGCAGTGACTTCGGTGAACGCAACGTTTCCATGCGCGCAAAGGTCACCCACGGACCTTCCAGCCCGGCGGGCGCGGCGTCATAGGCCACCACGTTGCTGATGCCGGTAAGCTGCAGTTTAGCCAGCGCCGCCAGGCCACACATGCCTGCACCGATCACCACCACATCACGCACCGGTGCGCCATCCTGGGTGCGCGCTGGCACCCAGGATTTCGCGGGCAGTTCAAGATATTCCAGATCCTGCTGCAGCTGTGCTTCCAGCGCGGCAAGGCCATCGGCGGCATAAGTCATACACGTTTTTCCCTGAAATAAGCGGCGGCCAGCAAACGGGCGAAACCACTAAAGTGCATTGGTGACTATGCATTCTCATTATCCTGATAACACATAGTTAGTGGGTATTAATCACCAAATCACATAGTAAGAGCTAAGGTTTCGCATAATCCTCTTGCCCTAAAACGGAGTCAACAATCTCGCTCAGCTTTTGACCAATGGATTTCTTATATCTTATGCCGAAAATGTTATAAGGCCTTAAGAGGAGATTTTTCATACGCTGGCTAATGACCTAAATCACGCACCTTCCGTAGCGGCGCGATTTATCGCGCAATAAATTGCGCCGCTACAAAATATGATTTGGGTGAGAGGTTTAATCCTGATTAATCAGGCGCATAATGCGCGGATGCTCGCTGGCAGGCAGGCGTTCAAAGCCCGGTAGCAGATGGGCCGCAGCGTCGGCTAAGGCCTCCACCAAGGCCTGTGCAGCAGCGGAGATTTGTCGCCCTTGCGGCGTGATCACGCCAAAGTAGTACGGAATATCCTCCTCCAGTGGACGAATCGCCACACCGGCCAGCGGCATGCCCCAACCGGTCACCGGCTCAAGAATCGCTACGCCCAGTCCGGCGCGCACGCAGCCGAGAATATTGGCGGAGGAGTTAGTCTCGATGGTTTCATGCAGCGGCGTTTTGACCTTTTTCAGCGCTTTTTCATAGCGCCCGCGTAGACGCTGCGGGCTCCACGGCGCAATCAAACGGCGTCCCGCCAGGCTGCTGAGCGACAGCCGCGTTTGCGCCGCCAGCTCATCGTTCTCCGGCAGCGCCACGACGCACTGCGACTGCCCAATCCAGTGTAGCTCCACCGAGTGATGCTCCAGCGGCAAGCTGCACAAACCGAGATCGGCCTCAGCGGTGATCACTGCATGCGCGGTATTAACCGCGGATTCGCTGATGATCTGCACTTTGTTCTGCAAATTGAGTGCGGCCAGCGCCTGCGGCAGCAACCCCGCCGCCAGCGCGGGCGTGGCGGCAATACTCAGCGGACGATGCTGTTGGTGAGCGATCTCCTGCGCGCGCAGGCGAATCTGCTGCAACGAGAGCAGCGCTTTCTGCACGTATTGATGCAGCTGCAACGCCTCTTCCGAGGGATGAATGCGCGGGCCGTTGCGGATAAACAGCGGATAACCGAGCGACTGTTCCAGTTCCTGAATCAAGCGCGACACCGCCGGCTGTGAGCGATTGAGCGCCTTCGCCGCTGCCGTGACGCTCCCTGCAGAGATCACCGCCGAGAAGGCTTCCAGCTGCCGCAAATCCAGGTCGTTTAAAATGGTCATCGCGCGATTTTTCCCTAACTCATTGATCACTCCCGACATTGGCGCGGGAAAGTTTTCATCATAGAGAGAGTCGCGGGAATTAGCCACTGGGTGGACAGTGCGCTTTGTCCCTCACCCTAGCCCTCTCCCGCAGGCGGGAGAGGGAACCGTCCTCTGCGGAATTCAGCATTTTCTCCCACCTAATCATTCCCTCTCCTTCTGGGTGTTCAGTCCGGGGAGATCGTGAACACTTGTTCGGGGACATGGTAGACACTTACAACTAAGGCATAAGAACCCGTTTATGGAGTCGCTTATGCCCTGGGATGCGAGAGATACCATGTCATTACGTACTGAGTTTGTTCTGCTCGCCTCGCAAGACGGGGCGAACATCCGCGAGCTGTGCCGCCGCTACGGCATTTCTCCCGCCACCGCCTATAAGTGGCTTCGCCGCTGGGCTGAGGAAGGGCCGTCCGGTCTTCAGGACCGCTCACGCACGCCCCGTCATTCCCCCGGCAGGTCGCCCGACGACATCACTGACCTGCTGCGTATGGCGCATGAGCTTCATCAGCGCTGGGGAGCACGCAAGATTAAGCGCTGGCTCGAAGAACGCGGACACCGCATGCCCGCCTTCAGCACCGTCCATAACCTGATGGCCCGCCACGGCCTGCTGCCGGGACTGGCTCCGGGTATCCCGGTCACGGGGCGCTTTGAACACGCGGCCCCGAACCAGCTCTGGCAGATGGATTTTAAGGGCCACTTTCCCTTTGGCGGCGGCCGCTGCCATCCGCTTACCCTGCTGGACGACCATTCCCGGTTCTCGCTGTGCCTTGTGCACTGCGCTGACGAACGGCGCGAGACGGTACAGGAGCAGCTGGTCAGCGTCTTTGAGCGCTACGGCCTGCCGGACCGGATGACGATGGATAACGGCTCACCGTGGGGCGACACGACCGGGACCTGGACGGCAGTGGAGCTGTGGCTGATGCGGCAGGGTATCCGGGTGGGCCACTCCCGGCCTTACCATCCGCAGACGCAGGGCAAGCTGGAGCGCTTTCACCGCAGTCTGAAGGCGGAAGTGTTGCAGGGAAAGTGGTTCGCGGATAGCGGAGAGCTGCAGCGCGCCTTCGACCACTGGCGGGCAGTCTACAACCTTGAACGCCCGCATGAGGCGCTGGATATGGCGGTGCCGGCGTCGCGCTATCAGCCATCATCGCGGCAGTACAGCGCCCGCGTAACGTCACCGGAATACGACGAGGGCGTGATGGTCAGGAAGGTGGATATCAGCGGGAAGCTGAGCGTAAAAGGCGTCAGCCTGAAGGCAGGCAAGGCGTTCAGGGGAGAGCGGGTTGGGCTGAAGGAGACGCGGGAAGACGGTTACTACGAAGTGTGGTGGTACAGCACAAAGGTGGGGGTGATCGACCTGAAGAATAAGTCGATCACCATGGGTAAGAATGTTAAAAAGTGTTCACCATGTCCCTGAACACCCGTTTACCATGTCCCCGGACCGTACACTGGGAGAGGGTTAGGGTGAGGGAAATCACAACTTCTCCGTCAACTCACATTCATTCTCATGCAGCAGCCGCAGCATCTCGAGTAAAAACGCGTCTTCGTTGCCCTTCTGCCAGGCAATGCTCAGCGGCAAACCTTTAATCTGTTCCGGTAAATCCAGCGCAATATAGCGCACGCTGTCGCTATTCATCGTGCGGTACGACGCGGGCACCACGGCCAATCCCAAACCGGCCGACACCAAACTCAGAATGGTTTGTTTCTCTTCGGCGAACTGCGCGATGTGTGGCGTGAGTCCCGCCAGTTTGAACAAATTCATCGTCAGATCGTGGCTGTGCGGGCGCGTGCGGCGATCGGGAATAATCATCGCTTCATGCTGAAAATCAGCCACTGCCACCTGTTCGCGCTGCGCCAGCGCATGCTGAATTGGCACCGCCAGCACGCAGCTTTCACGGGTAATAAAGCGCACCGCTAAAGACGCATCGATACTTTGCGGTTCGCGAATAAAAATCATATCCAGCCAGCCCGATTTTAATTTCGGGATTAAATTAATGGTTTTGTCTTCAATAATATGAATATCACTGTGCGGATGCAGCGGCACAAATAAGTTGAGTAAAGCCGGAACTAATCCGCGTGCGGCGCTATCGATGGCGCCAATGCGTAATGTCCGACGTTCATCTTTTAATCCCACTTTAAATCGCTGCGCCAGCGCATCAAATTGATCGATTAATTTGCTGGCCTCATCAAAAAATATTGCACCTTCGGCGGTTAATGAAACATTACGCGTCGAACGATTTAACAAGCGCACGCCAAGGTCTTCTTCCAGTAAACGGATGAAGCGAGAAAGTGACGCAGGCATCATTTCCATTCTTTGGGCAGCGCGCCCAAAATGGAGTTCTTTACCCACGGCGACAAAACAACGCAATTGATTTATATCCACATTTCCCTCGCCCGTTGATTATGCAAATACTTTATATAATCCCCGCCTGATGATCCGCCAAAGCAAAACTGCATACTGAACGCGAAGACAAAAAAATAATACTACCCCTACACAATCTGGAGCACTTTAATATGAACTCTCACCTCGAAAAAAGGGTGATGCGTAAAGTGACGTTACGCATTGTGCCCTTCATCATGCTGCTCTACTTCATCGCCTTTCTCGATCGCGTCAATATTGGTTTTGCTGCATTAACCATGAATCAGGATTTAGGTTTCTCGCCCACGGTATTTGGTTTTGGTGCCGGAATTTTCTTCCTTGGTTATTTCCTGTTTGAAGTACCGTCGAATTTAATTCTGCATAAAGTCGGCGCACGCATCTGGATCGCCCGCGTGATGATCACTTGGGGATTAGTCTCCGGCTGCATGGCCTTCGTGCAGGGCACCACCAGCTTCTATGTGCTGCGCTTCCTGCTCGGCGTGGCGGAAGCCGGTTTCTTCCCCGGCATCATTCTCTATCTCAGCTACTGGTTCCCGGCGGCGAAACGCGCGCAGGTCACCGCCATCTTTATGGCTGCCGCACCGCTTTCAACGGCGCTCGGTTCGCCAATCTCTGCTGCGCTGCTGGAGATGCACGGCCTGCTGGGCTTCGCTGGCTGGCAATGGATGTTTGTGCTGGAAGCCATTCCAGCACTGCTGTTCGGCATTGTGGTGCTGTTCTACCTCACCGATCGTCCGGCAAAAGCGAAGTGGCTGAACGATGAGGAGCGCGCCTGGCTGGAAAACACTATGCGGGCGGAAGAACAGGCGCGCGCCGCCAATCAGGGCCACAGCAGCGCATGGCGCGGACTGGCCGATAAGCGCGTTTTAGCGCTGGCGCTGGTCTATTTCGGCACCTCAGCGGGCTTGTACACCCTGGGCATCTGGTCGCCGCAAATCATCCGCAGCTTTGGCGCATCCTCAATGCAGATCGGTTTCCTCAACGCCTTCCCGGCGGTAATCGGCGTGATCGGCATGATCCTCTGGGCACGCCATTCGGATCGCACCAAAGAGCGTAGCTGGCACGTGATCGGCGCTTGTTTACTGGCGGCGGCCGGACTGATTTATGCCGGCAACGTCAGCACGCTGTTTACGGTGATTATCGCCCTGACGCTGGTGACCGTCGGCATCAGCGCCGCCAAACCGCCGCTGTGGAGCATGCCAACGCTGTTCCTCAGCGGTCCAGCGGCGGCGGCGGGCATCGCCACCATCAACTCGATTGGCAACCTCGGCGGTTTAGTCGGCCCGATGATGATTGGCGTGATTCGCCAGCAAACCGGCAGCTACAGCTGGGGCCTCTATTTCGTGGCGGGACTGCTGGCGATCTCCGCCATCGTGGTTCTGCTGCTCTCTGCCAGCGGCAATAAGCCGCAAACGGCCGAGCTTCCTCATCCTCATACTCATTAATCTGGAGAAACAACATGCGTAACTATTCGATTGCCGCTATTCCCGCAGACGGTATTGGTCCGGAAGTGATCTCTGCCGGTGTGGAAGTCTTGCACGCGCTGACGCGCCAGGATCCGCAGCTGAAGTTCGATGTCGAGACCTTTGACTGGGGTTCGGATTACTACAAACAACACGGCGTGATGATGCCGGAAGAGGGCCTGCAAACGCTGAAGAAGTTCGATGCGATTTACTTCGGCGCAGTTGGCGCACCAGACGTGCCGGATCACATCACGCTGTGGGGTTTGCGTCTGCCGATCTGTCAGGGCTTTGACCAGTACGCCAACGTGCGCCCCACGAAAATCCTGCCAGGTGTGACGTCACCGCTACGCAATCGCGGTCCTGGCGATCTTGATTGGGTCATCGTGCGGGAGAACTCAGAGGGCGAATATTCCGGCAACGGCGGGCGCGCGCACCGCGGGTTGCCGGAAGAGGTCGGCACCGAAGTGGCGATTTTCACCCGCGTCGGCGTGACGCGCATCATGCGTTATGCCTTTAAACTGGCGCAGTCGCGCCCGCGCAAACTGCTCACCGTGGTGACCAAATCCAACGCCCAGCGTCACGGCATGGTGATGTGGGATGAGATTGCCGCCGAAGTGGCGCTAGAGTTCCCGGACGTGCAATGGGACAAAATGCTGGTTGATGCCATGACGCACCGCATGACGCTGCATCCACAAAGCCTCGACACCATCGTGGCCACCAACCTGCACGCCGATATTCTGTCGGATCTGGCTGGCGCGCTGGCGGGCAGTCTCGGCGTGGCGCCGACCGCCAATATCGATCCCGAGCGTCGCTTCCCATCGATGTTCGAACCGATTCACGGCTCAGCGTTTGATATCACCGGCAAAGGCATTGCCAACCCGATCGCCACCTTCTGGACCGCAGTGCAGATGCTGGAGCATCTCGGCGAGCGCGACGCGGCGGCGCTGATTATGCAAGGCATCGAGTTTGTCTGCGCCAAAGGCATTTTGACCCCGGATGTCGGCGGCACGGCCAACACCGCCGAGGTGACGCGTGCGGTAGTGCAGTTTATTACGTCCAAAGCCAGCGTGGCAGAAGCCATCTGATTTGCCCAGTGCGGGTCCAATCATCGCACCTTCCGAAGCGGCGCGATTTATCGCGCAATGAATGGCGCCGCTACGACGGGTGCATGCTGTGATTTGATTTGCACCCTAAGCATTTTTCATTAACAGTCTCTGCCTACCGTTGTTTTTTGCAGGATCCCGCATGACGCACTCAGGCAGAGAAGCCCGTCCGAACGTGAATCGCACCATGATGTTAGCTTTGCTGGTCGCCGTGACCTTCTTTATGGAAAACCTGGATGCCACGGTGATCACCACCGCCATTCCACAGATGGCGCGTGATTTCGCTGCAAGCCCGGTGGCGCTCAACGTGGGTGTGAGTGCGTACTTACTGGCGGTGGCGGTTTTCATCCCGATGAGCGGCTGGCTGGCGGAGCGCTTCGGCGCACGTACGGTGTTTGCCAGCGCCATTCTGATTTTTACGCTCGCTTCCATTCTGTGTGGCCTGAGCGACACGCTGACGATGTTCACGCTCAGCCGCATTCTGCAAGGTATTGGTGGTGCGATGATGGTGCCGGTCGGGCGCATGGTGGTGCTGCGCGTTACCGAGAAAAAAGAGATGGTGAAAACCATCGCGTTTATCACCTGGCCGGGGCTGATTGCGCCGGTGCTCGGTCCGCCGCTTGGCGGCCTGATTGTCACGTATGGTCACTGGCCGTGGATTTTCTGGCTCAATATTCCGCTCGGCATCCTCGCGCTGATCGCGACCGGCTATCTGGTGCCGCAGTTTAAAACCGAGCAACCGCGCCGCTTTGATGGGCAGGGCTTCGTGCTGACCGCCACCGCCTGCACCTCACTGATTATCGCGCTGGAAGCGCTGGGGCAGATGCATCTTAACCTCGGCGTACCGCTGCTGCTGCTCGGCGTGCTGAGCAGCTGGCTGGCTTATCGTCACAGCTTCCGCCATGCGCAGCCGCTGCTGCCCTTTAGCGCGCTGAAAATTGCCACTTTCCGCAACGCGGTGATGGGCGGATCGTTCTTCCGCGCCTCCATCAATGCCGTGCCGTTTTTGCTGCCGCTGCTGTTCCAGCTCGGTTTTGGCTGGAGCGCGGCGCAAGCGGGCGCGATGGTGCTGTGGGTGTTTGCCGGTAATCTGGCGATGAAGCCGGCCACCACCTGGCTGATGAAGCGCTGGGGTTTTCGTCGGGTACTGATGGTTAACGGCGTCATCAGTCTGGCAGCGATGCTGGGCTGCCTGCTGCTCAATCCGTCACTCGGCTATTTCGCAATTGCGGCGATTCTGTTTATTGGCGGGCTGTCGCGTTCGCTGCAGTTCAGCTGCTACAACAGCCTCGGCTTCGCCGATGTGCCGCAGGCCAAAATGAGCGATGCGTCGGTGGTATTCAGCATCTTCTTCCAGTTCAGCATGAGCGCGGGTATCGCGTTGGCGGCGCTGTTCCTGCGCGGTGCCATGCTGTGGCACGATCATACGGCCATTACGCAAAGCGACATTCACATCGCTTTCGCCGGCGTCGCGTTATTAGTGCTGCTTTCGCTAGTTGATGTGTGTCGACTGGAGAAAAATGCCGGTGCACAGGTGCTGGTGAAATAAAGTTGTCCAGTATAAGTAAATAAATGGTTCATGGCCCTTTGAAGAGAAGGGCTAATAATCCAAATAGTAATCATCTCTCCGCATAGTAAAAAAATAGCCTTAATGGTGTTTAATTTCATCAGCTTGAAAATTAAATTAAATATAAGCGATACGGGTAATCACCTTGTAAATAATTTAGCCAGAGAAATATATTTATCACTCCAATAAAATAATAAATTAAATAACGAGAAATAAGCGAGCCTTTTCAACACCGATAAGATAACTCCTAATTAGCCTGCCTTGTGCGTTAGGCTTTAACGACTAGCCTTAAGTGGTAACTGAAATAATAGTTATCTAACTTATTTGAGGCATTAATTATGACAACACCACGTGGCGGTTCTGGCAATTTTGCTATGGACCCAGAAAGAGCCCGCGAAGCGGGTAAAAAAGGCGGCCAGCTTAGCGGCGGTAATTTCCGAAATAATCCCGAGCGCGCGATAGAAGCGGGACGAAAAGGCGGTAAAAAAAGCCGTCGCGTCGTGGATAAATCCCCTGAGTAATGTCACTGCGGCTAGCGATAAATATCCACGTTAGCTGCAGCTCCCTTTATTTTAAGTAAGGAACCATACGATGAGTAATAACAGCGAAGCACACTTTCTTGATTGGGTGAGAGATGCCCATGCGATGGAAAAACAGGCCGAAAAGATGCTGGAAAAAATGGCGTCGCGCCTTGAACACTATCCGGATCTTAAATTGCGTATCGAACAACATCTGGTTGAAACCCGTGAACACCAGGTATTAGTACAGAGCGTTATTGACCGTTACTCCACTTCACAATCGGTATTGAAAGATATCGCCGGCAAAATCTCGGCCTTCGGCCAATCCATCGGCGGTGTCATGGTGGAAGATGAAGTGGTGAAAGGCGCCATCAGCGGCAACGTGTTTGAACACCTTGAGATCGCCAGCTACACCTCGCTGATTGCGGCGGCGCAGCATCTTAACGATCACCAAAGTGCCGAGATCTTTAACCGTATTCGCGACCAGGAAATCGCGATGGCGGATTGGACCTTGACGCATCTGCCGCAGGTAACAGAGCAGTATTTAATTCGTGACGCCACGCCGGGCGTTGAGGCCAAGAAATAGCGCTCATCAACCCGTCGAGACTCTTCCATTTTTCGCAACAATGACTTCGCTAATCCGGCTATTCTGCCCCGCAATTGTCTGTGCGAACCTTATGGTCAGGCTCGGGATCATCCCGAGCATTACCTAAGGAATCGCATCATGAAACTCTATCACTTCCCCCTCTCTGGTCATGCGCACCGCGCTCGTCTGTTCCTGTCGCTGCTGGATGTGCCGCATGAAGTTGTGGATGTCGATCTCAAAGCGGGCGAGCACCACACGCCCGCGTTCCTCGCCATGAACCCCTTCGGCCAGGTGCCGGTGCTGGAAGATGACGGCGTGTATATTGCCGACTCCAACGCCATTCTGGTCTATCTGGCGAAGAAAACCGGGCGCAGCGAGTGGCTGCCGGAAGATGCGCGCGGTGCGGCGGCGGTGCAGCGCTGGCTTACCGTGGCGGCCGGTGATATCGCCTTTGGCCCGGCGGCGGCACGCTTAATTACCGTGTTTGGTCGGCCATTCAATCCAGAAGAAGTCATTGCCCGCGCCCATCTGGTGCTGTCACGCATTGAGCAGCACCTTGAAGGGCGTGAATGGCTGGTGGGCGATGGTCCGACCATCGCCGACATCGCGCAGTACAGCTACATTGCCGGTGCGCCGGAAGGCAACGTCGATCTCTCCGGCTACCCGGCGGTGAACGCTTTACTGCGCCGCATTGAAGCGCTACCGGGCTTTGTACCCTTCCCGCAAACCGCCGCGGGCCTGCGCAGCCAGGTTTAGGAGACGATCATGGGCGAGAAACTGTCAGTGTGGCATGCGGGTGAAATTGCGCTGCAGCAGCAGGCGGGCGTGGCGGATCGCATGGCGGAAGTGGGCCAGCGCGTGGTGCGCGATCACATGCCCGATCAGCATCGTGATTTCTACGCGCAGCTGCCGTTTATTATCGCGGGCAGCGTGGATGCGCACGGCGATGCCTGGGCTACGCTGCTGGAAGGCCAGCCCGGTTTTATCTTCTCGCCCAACGCCACCACGCTGGATATCGCCGCGCACGCCGATGCCAGCGATCCGGCGGCGGCCGGCATGCAGGATGCAGCGCCGATCGGGCTACTCGGCATGGAGCTGCACACGCGGCGGCGTAACCGCATGAATGGCGTGCTGCACGCGATTGGCGGCGGTTTTCGCGTGCAGGTAGAGCAGAGTTTTGGCAATTGTCCGCGTTACATCCAGCTGCGCGACGTTCAGTTTGCGCGCGATCCTGCCGCGCCTTATCACGGCGCCGTGGAAACGCTCAACGCGCTGGATGATGAAGCTCGCACCAGCATCGCCGCAGCGGATACCTTTTACGTGGCGACCTACAACGATCAACCGCATCGCCAGGTGGATGCCTCGCATCGTGGCGGCAAGCCCGGCTTCGTGCGCGTCGGCGATGATGGCCTGCTGACCATTCCCGATTTCAACGGCAACCTGTTCTTCTCCACGCTCGGCAATATCCACCAGAATGGCCAGGCGGGATTGCTGTTTATTGATTACGCCAGCGGCGACACGCTGCAGATGAGCGGCGAAGCGGCGGTGATACTCGACTCGCCGGAGATCGCCGCGTTTCAGGGGGCTGAGCGGCTGTGGACATTTCGCGCGCGCCGTATCGTGCGCCGTCGTGCCGCCCTCGCCCTGCGCTGGCAAACGCCAGCCGATGGCAGCGCGCCCGCTTCACTGATGACCGGTGACTGGCAAACTGCCGCCGAGCGTATGCGTACGGCGCAGCTGGCAACGCGCTGGCGGCCGTTCCGGGTGACGAAAATTGTCGATGAGAGCGCCACCATCCGCTCGTTTCATTTAATGCCGGCTGATGGTGCCGGTTTGCTGCCGCATCTGGCCGGTCAACATCTGCCGATTCGCGTCCAGCCGCCGGGCGCTGGGAAGCCGCTAATGCGCGCCTATACCTTATCAGTCGCGCCAGCCGATGGTTTTTATCGCATCAGCGTTAAGCGTGATGGCGCGGTGTCGCGCTATCTGCACCAGCAGCTTGCGGTTGGCAACATAGTGGAAACGCGCGCACCGGCGGGTGATTTCACTATTGATGCCAGCGAAACGCGTCCGGCGGTGCTGCTTGCTGCGGGCGTGGGAATTACGCCGATGCTGGCAATGCTGCGCCATCTGGTATTTGAGGGGCAGCGCAAACAGCGGATGCGGCCGACGTTTCTGCTGCAGTCGGCGCGCAGCAAAGCCGAGCGCCCTTTCGTACGCGAAATCGATCGGCTGCTGGCGCAGGCGCAGGGCGCGCTCAAGCTGGTGCGCGTGCTGAGCCAAACGGCAGATGCGCAGCAGGATCTGGATTACGACGTCGCCGGACGCATCGATATGGCGCTGCTGTCGCAGGTGCTGCCGTTCAACGACTACGACTTCTATTTGTGCGGGCCGCCGCAGTTCACGCAGGCGCTGTACGACGGGCTGCGCGCCTACAACATCGCCGATCGCCGCATTCACGCCGAAGCTTTTGGGCCATCATCGTTGCAGCGTAGCCGCGATGGCGTTGCAGAAGCACAGCCGCTGCCGCCGGTGGCGACTGAATCGGTGCCGGTGAAGTTTATGGATTCGATGAAGGAAGCGCGCTGGACGCCGCAAGCCGGTTCGCTGCTGGAGCTGGCCGAAGCGCGCGGCCTGAGCCCAGCCTACAGCTGCCGTGCCGGACACTGCGGCAGCTGTAAAACCAAACTGTTGCAGGGCGCAGTGACTTATAAAACACCGCCCAGCGCCCGCGTGGCAGAAGATGAAGTGCTGATTTGCTGTGCGCAGCCCGCGCAGCAGGAAGGTGACGAACAGGCGATTCATTTGGCGTTGTAAGGGGACAATCCACCGCCATCAAGACAGCGTGTGCACAGTGAATTATTAACGAAAAGTTTAACTTCTTAGGTCGTACGCAACTTGCTGTTTTTAATGTTATTTAATTTAACGTCAAATAATAAAGGCGACGCAGAGTGGCTTTGAGCCACGTCTCATAAATACTTTTTTCGCGGCCCTTATTATGGCGCCGTTAGCTGCGTATAGGATGTAGCTGAGTATTTGAGAATGAACACCATGGAAGAATCCAAAAAAAATAGCGTGCATCGTTCCAGTCACGAGAACGCAACGCTCTCCGTTTTAAGCACTGCGCCGGCCCACGTCAGCGCGCATGCAGCATCATCACCAGCAGAAGAACAGACTGTCATCATCAACGCCTCAACGGCTGAAACCAAGCCCGTTTCCATCTGGTACGTGGCTGACTATGAACATGATGGGCAGATTTTACGCGGCGGCATTTATGAAAACGCCGCGCCACGTTTTGTCGGCACCGCCGATCCCGGCACTTTAATTACCATTTTCGATGGTGATAAACAGATTGGCCAGGTGGTCGCGAATATTGAGGGCAACTGGCATTTCACCCCCAATCCTCCTCTAGAGATCGGACCGCGCAACCTGGTTTTCAGCTCCGGGATCTCAAGTGATTCGTTTGATTATGTCGTGCTGGCTGAAGGCTCGCAGATTATTGAGTTGAAGGCTCAGGCCTTCGATAGGGATGAGCGAAGCATACCCCTTATACCCGGCGATAAAATCGAGGACACCACCCCGCGCTTTGTGGGCCTTGCCGATCCAAATATCACTATCACCGTCTACGATCATGGCAAACCGATAGCCACCGTTATCTCTGACGACGAGGGCACCTGGTATTTCTTCCCGACGTTGGGCTTGGGCGAATACTCCCTCACCTTTGACGCTGGCAACGGCAATACCACCAAACCGTTTAATTTCGAAATTATCGGCAGCGCAGAACCGGAAGAGCCGGTGATTGTTGAGCCAGTAGATCCGGTGATTGAAGGCCCGGAAACCCAGCTGATCACCATTGAAGAGGTGAACCAGAATACCAATTATGTCTGGGAACGCATTGCTGAGAACGGCACTACCATCGACACCACGCCGCGCTTTAACGGCAAAGCGGGTGCCAATGTGCAGATCACCGTGTATGACAACGGCCAGCCGATTGGCGTCACCACCTCTAACGCGCGCGGCGAGTGGGTGTTCACACCGCAACTGGACGGCGGCGAGCACAACATCAGCTTCAAAGCCGGTGAAGGCAGCGAGAGCAAGGTATTCAGCTTCACCATCGACGCGAACATCACCATCGAAGCGGTCAACCAGAACACCAATTATGTCTGGGAGCTGATTACCGAGAACGGCACCACCAACGACACCACGCCGCGCTTTAACGGCAAGTCGAGCCCGAATGTGCAGATCACCGTGTATGACAACGGTAAGCCAATCGGCTTCACCACCGCTAACGCGCGTGGCGAATGGGTATTCACGCCGGAACTGAGCGGCGGCATGCACAACATCAGCTTTAAAGATGCTAAGGGCAACGAGAGCAAGGTGTTCAGCTTTACCATCGATGCACAAATCACCATCGAAGAAGTGAACCAGAACATTAATTATGTCTGGGAATCTATTGCTGAGAACGGCACTACCATCGACACCACGCCGCGCTTTAACGGCAAGGCCAGCCCGAATGTGCTGATTACCGTGTATGACAACGGTGAGCCAATCGGCAGCACCACCTCTAACGCCCGTGGCGAATGGGTCTTCACGCCAGAGCTGAGCGGCGGCGTGCACAACATCAGCTTTAAGGATGCGCAGGGCAACGGCAGCAAGGTGTTCAGCTTCACCATCGACGCGAACATCACTATCGAAGCGGTAAACCAGGACACCAATTATGTCTGGGAGCGCATCAGTGAGAACGGCAGCACCAACGACACCACGCCGCGCTTTAACGGCAAGGCCAGCCCGAATGTGCTGATTACCGTGTTAGACAACGGCCAGCCGATCGGCAGCACCACCTCTAACGCGCGCGGCGAGTGGGTCTTCACGCCGGAGCTGGGCGGCGGTGAGCACCACATCAGCTTCAAAGACGCTCAGGGCAACCAGAGCAAGGTGTTCAGCTTCACCATCGATGCGCAAATCACCATCGAAGAGGTATATCAGAGCAGTAATTATGTGTG
Organism: Pantoea nemavictus; assembly: GCF_037479095.1. Classification (NCBI taxonomy): domain Bacteria; kingdom Pseudomonadati; phylum Pseudomonadota; class Gammaproteobacteria; order Enterobacterales; family Erwiniaceae; genus Pantoea; species Pantoea nemavictus. The sequence goes on from NZ_JBBGZW010000001.1 coordinate 1,347,790, forward strand.
GGAGCGCATTGCGGAGAACGGCACCACCAACGACACCACGCCGCGCTTTAACGGTAAGGCCAGCCCGAATGTGCTGATCACCGTGTATGACAACGGTGAGCCGATCGGCAGCATGACTTCCAACGCCCGCGGCGAGTGGATCTACACGCCGGAACTAGGCAGCGGTCTGCATAACATCAGCTTTAAGGATGCTCAGGGCAACGCGAGCAAGGTGTTTAGCTTCACCATCGTATTAGCTGAAAGCCAGCCGATCATCGTGGATGAGGTATATGACAACGCGCATTCTGCCTGGCAGCTGGTGACGGAGAACGGCATCACCAACGACACCACGCCGCGCTTTAACGGCACATCAGGCGCGAATCTCAGAATCAATGTATATGACAACGGTCAGCCTATCGGCTTCACCATGTCCGATCACAACGGTAAGTGGGTGTTCACACCTGAGCTGAAGGCAGGTGCGCATAGCTTCACCTTTAAAGCCGGCGAAGGCAGCGAGAGTGATGCGTTTAATTTCACCGTGGAAGTGATGCCGATTACCATCACCCACGCGTATGACGACTCGCAGGGTTACCAACGTGATTTTGAACGCAACACCACCATCAACGACTCAACGCCGCGTTTTGTTGGTCACGCCGAGCCGGGTAAGAAAATCACCGTATATGACAACGGTCAGCCGATTGGCATCATTACTCCCGATCACAGCGGATACTGGTCTTATACCGCCCTCCTGAACAGCGGCGCGCACAAGATCGTCTTCAAGTCAGGCGAAGATAACCAAACCGATCCGTTTGACTTCACGGTGGTGACGCCGGATAGCCAGCCGATCACCGTTGATGATGCCTACGACGACTCCTTAGGCTACAGCCAAAACTTTGCTCGCCACGCCACCATCAATGACACGTCGCCAAGCTTTAGTGGGCAAGCGGGGCCAAATGCGAAAATCACCGTGTATGACCACGGTCAGCCTATTGGTACCGCGGTGTCTAATGCCTGGGGCTACTGGAGCTACACCGCCGAGCTGAAAGGCGGCGCGCACAGCATCACCTTTAAGGCCGGCGAAGGCAGCGAGAGTGAAGCCTATGATTTCACCGTCGCCGCGACGCCCGTCACTATCGATCGCGCATTCGATGATAGCGTCGGCTATGACCGCGAAGTGGGCGACAACGCCACCGTCAGTGACACCGCGCCACACTTTAACGGCAAAGCGGCACCTAATACGGTAATCACTGTTTTCGATAACGGGGTTCCTATCGGCTCAGTCTTATCGAGCTGGGGCGGACGCTGGAACTTCGAGCAGGAACTCGGCGCGGGCAAACACATCATCACAGTGAAAAGCGAAGACGGCAGCGTGAGCGATCCGTTTACGATTTACATCACCGCACCGGTTAAGGCACCTGAAGTCACCATCGATCGCGCGTTTGATGACAGCGCTGGCTATGACCGTGAAGTCGGCGACAACGATAGCGTCAAAGACACCGCCCCCCGCTTTAACGGCACCGCGAAGCCAAATACGCTGATCACTATTTTCGATAACGGTGTTCCTATCGGCTCAGTCGTATCGAGCTGGGGCGGACGCTGGAACTTCGAGCAGGAACTGGGCGGTGGCGAGCACGTCATCACGGTGCAAGGCGAAGATGGCAGCGAAAGTGATCCCTTTACGTTGTATATCGACGCGCCAGTTGAGCCGGGGCCTGATCCTGAACCTCAGCCTGTGCGTAAAACCGAGATTGATTACGGTTTTGCCAAGGTTGGAAACAAAGTCGGCCATCTGAAACAGCATGATGTTATTCAGGACGACAAGCCTGCGCTTGCCGGCTTCGCTGAGCCTAACAGCCTGATTACCATTTATGACAACGATGTAATAATCGGTGTGGCGAGAACCTCCAATCTTGGCACCTGGTCATTCATCGTTCACGACTATCTGGGACAAGGTTCACATAACTTTGTGGCGAAAGCCGACAATGGTCAGGATAGCGATCCGTTTGTGCTGGTGGTGAAAGTACCGGTGAGTGCGAATGCTGTTTATGCCAACTCCGGTGAGGAGTCGAGCTGGAATTCAACCGCCGATACCACGCCCGATCTGCGCGGCGGCGGCCCAAAAAATGTGGTGATCAATCTGTATGAAGGTGAAAACTGGATTGGTTCAGTCAAAACCTTAGCCGACGGCAGCTGGACCTTTACCTTTACCGAGCCGCTGAGTATCGGCCCACATCACATCGTGGCCGTCGCTGAAGAGGGTAATACCAGCGAGACGTACACCTTCGACATCACCGAACCTTCTGTCGTTGAGCCGCCGGTTGAGCCAGAGGTGACTTACACCGTTACGAGGGCGAGCGATGACGTACTGGAGCACGGCCACGTTCTTGCTAATGGCGAGACAGATGACGCAACCCCGCGCCTTTACGGCCAGGCTACACGCTATGCCATGGTCCAGATCTTTGATAATGGTAATAAGATCGGTGAAGTACGCGCTGATGTGTCTGGCATATGGACGTTCGAACCAGAAATTGCGTTAACGCTGGGTAAACATGACATCACTGCAGGACCCGATGTTCAACATCAAGGCCCAGCCTTTAGCTTCACCGTGGTGGCGCCAGATCCAGAAAACCCATTACCGATCCAGATCATTTACGAAGTCAGCAATGCCTACGATAGCGTGCTGGAATCGGGACGTATTCCACAGAACGGCGAGAGTGATGACGCAGCACCGCGTTTTTCAGGGCATGCATCGCGCTATGCGCTGGTCCATATCTTCGATAATGGCGTGAAGATCGGTGAAACGCGCGCTGAAGCGTCTGGCTTGTGGACGTTCAAACCAGAACCCGCATTGTCACTGGGTAGGCATGAAATCAGTGCAGGACCTGATGCCGAGCATTATGGCCCCGCCTTTGTCTTCACCGTAGTGGCACCTGATCCAGAAAATCCACTACCGAAAGGAACGACGTATGAAGTTACCAGTGCCTACGATAACTTCTTTAAGTCTGGCTTTATCAAAGCCAACGGTGAAAGTGATGACAATGCCCCGTTCCTGGCAGGAAAAGCCGATAGCAATGCACTGGTGAAGATCTTCGATAATGGCGTTCAAATTGGTGAAACGCGCGCTAGTGCCACCGGTTCATGGACGTACCAGGTAGAAACTGCGCTTACGCTGGGTAAACACAACATCACGGCGGGATCGAACGTCAAATATCACGGTGAGGCATTTACCTTTACCTTGGTGCCAGCCGCAGCTGAACGCATTTTAGTGGTGGAAGGAGTGAGTACCTACAACGAGGGTGTTGAGCGTTTTGGTATTGGTCATAGCACAGCGATTTACGACAACACGCCGTCATTTAGCGGTATCGCAGCAGTGGGTTCGGTCGTCACCATCACTATCAACGGTAAGACACATGGAACGGCGCTAACCAATGAGTATGGTCGTTGGAACTTCGACGTCACTGAGCCGTTGAAATCGGGCAATAATCTGGTGAAAGTCACCGGTGAAGGTCAGGTGGAGAGCATTGACTTTAGCTTCGAGCTGGCGTCACCGTATGATATAGCCATCTTATGCAGCGTTTATGACGATCAACAGGGGGAAATTCTGATTGGAAACGGCCAGATTTCTTCTGACTCGACCCCTACGCTGAAAGGTTTTGCTGGACAAGATATCCTGTTGGAAATTTTGGACAATGGTAAACCTATCGGTTCGGTACAGACCCTGCAGGACGGCTCGTGGTCGTTTATTGTCCCTGAGCTGCAAGATGGTCCGCACTCAATTGTGGTAAAAAGCCTCTATCTGGAGAGCCACCCCAATAACTTCAATGTTCAGTCTGCCCCTGCGGAATCTGAGGCATCGCTGCTGAATATTTCAGCCGCCGATCTGCTGAGTTCTGCGGAGCCTGCGCTGTTCAGTGAGGACGCTGATGTTCAGCAGCCCGCTGCCCAACCGCTGTCTATCGCACAAGCCGATATGGCGGTAGAAACGCAGTCCGGTGTAGTGAACAACGCTGCGCGAGCGATGATTGAATCTGAGGAGCAAAACTACTCAGTAATGTGATGCTTTAACGCATAAACCACTAAGCAAAAACGGATGGTTCGCCATCCGTTTTTTTATGGATTAAATAGTGGATATTATTAGCTATGATGATGGCGTTCAAAATATAACCCTGAAATTAAACCCTGCCGACGATTATCATGCGATTTTAATTGTCAAAAAATTACAGATTTCTTTTATATATCCATGAATGAATTTACCCAGGACAATTCTGTACGATACCTTCCCCCCGCTTATTCACCCCCCTTTCCTTTCAATGGAATATTTATTAAAAATATCATTAACTCTCAATAAAGTGCCCAAATAACAAGAAATTTCCTATATTTTCACCCATCAAAAATCAAACTGAAATATTGCCATGCGCCAATAAACAGGTAGAGTATTAATAGCAGTTAAGGATAATCATTAATCTGGAATAAACTCATGGAAGAGAAAGCAGGCATAGCGCTTGCCGTTAGCGCATGGTCGCTGGCAATCGGCATTATATTTCCGCAGGTGGCGACCGCCGCCGAACAGGACATTATTCAGCAGCAGCGTCAGAAAGCGATTGAGGCCCAGCTTCAGCCGCCAACGCCTGACGTGCGTTTATCCCCGTCAACCAGCGGCTCCTCCCGCGTCAGCTTTCCACAGGAAACGCCCTGTTTCGCTATTCAGCACATCACGCTGAACGGGCTGAGTGACTTTCCGCACTGGCTACCGCTGCAGCGGCTGGCCAGCCAGGGCCAGGGAAAATGCCTGGGCGTGAAAGGCATCAACCTGCTGATGAGCGTGCTGCAGAACCGCATGATCGACAGCGGTTACGTTACCAGCCGGGTGCTGGCTCCGCCGCAGGATCTGACGCAAGGTACGCTGACGCTGCAGCTGCTGTCCGGAAAAATCAGCCACATCACGCGCACTGACTCCAGCGATCGCTACGTCACGCTCGCCAGCGCCCTGCCCTCGCGCGAAGATCAGTTGTACGACCTGCGTGATACCGAGCAGGGGCTGGAAAACCTGCAGCGTCTGCCCACCGTGCAGGCCGATATGGCGCTGATCCCCGGCAGTGCGCCGGGTGAAAGCGAGATGGCGGTGCAGTGGAACCAGAGCAAGATGTGGCGACTCGGCGCTTCACTCGACGATTCCGGCTCAACGTCCACCGGCCGTTATCAGGGCGGCCTGACGCTCTATATCGATAACCCGTTGTCGCTGAGCGACATGCTCTACGTTTCGGCGAGCCATGATTTGCAGTTTGGTAATGACAAAGGCACCAAAAACTTCACCGGCAGCTACTCGGTGCCGTTTGGTTACTGGATGGCGGGCATCACCACCAGCGATTACAGCTACAACCAGACGGTGGCTGGGGCGTTCACCGATTATCAGTACAGCGGCAAAAGCAAAAGCCTGAACGCCAATCTCAGCCGCGTGCTGCACCGCAACGGCAGCCAGAAAACCACGCTGAGCTATGACGTGATGACGCGTGAAACCCGCAACTTCATCAACGACACCGAAGTTGAAGTGCAGCGCCGCCAGACTTCGGCGTGGCGCCTCGGCTTGCAGCATCGTCACTATATCGGCAGCGCGACGCTGGATGCGGGCGCCAGCTATCAGCGCGGTACCCGCTGGTTTGGCGCACAGCCCGCACCCGAAGAGTTCTGGGGTGAAGCCACTGCGCTGTCGAAGATTATTCAGCTCAACGCCCAGCTGGCCGTGCCCTTCTCGCTGCTTAATCAACAGTTCAGCTTTAACACCCAGTATCTGCGCCAGATGAGCAACACGCCGCTGACGCCGCAGGATCAGTTTGCCATCGGCAACCGCTGGTCGGTGCGTGGCTTTGACGGCCAGCGCACCCTGAATGCAGATGAGGGCTGGTATTGGCGCAACGACATCGGCTGGGCGACGCCGCTGCCGTCGCAGGAGCTCTATCTGGCGCTGGATTATGGTGAAGTGGGTGGGCGCAACAGCGGCCAGGATTACCTGATTGGTAAACACCTGGCCGGTAGCGCGGTGGGACTGCGCGGCTACGCCTTCCGCACCAGCTATGACCTGTTCGCCGGTATTCCGCTCTCGAAGCCTGCCGGCTATCACACCAGTGGCTTAACGCTCGGCTTCAACCTGAACTGGAGCTACTGATGGAGATCAACGGTTACCGGTTAATTGCGCCCTGGCTGGCAGCGGATGACACCAGCGAGGCCGAAGTGCTGGGCATGGCGGTCTGGCTGTGGATGCACTCGAAGCGCCACCGCGATGCCCCGCTGCATACCCTGCCGACGCTGCTGCTGCCGCCGATCAAACAGCAGCAGTACGCCATCGCGGTAAAAGAGGGTCGCCCGCAGTTTTATCTCGGCTGGGCGTGGCTGGATGCCGAGGCAGAGCAGCGCTACCTCACGCACGCCTCGGTGATGATGCAAGAGCAGGACTGGATCAGCGGCGATCGCCTGTGGATCACCGATTTTATCGCCCCCTTTGGTGAGATCCGCGATCTGCTGCGCCTGATGTATGAGGTGATTCTGCCGGAGCACTGTTTCCGCTGGCAGGATCAGCAGGGCAATCTGCGCGGTCAGCGGGTGCATTTTTATCATGGAAAGAAAGTCAGCGAGAGCGCGGCCAAACAGTGGCAGCAGGCGCATCCGCTGAGCGTGGCGTTACCCGAAATCGGATAAGGACATCAGATGAACAAACTTCTCTATCGCATCATTTTTAACAAAGCGCGCGGCATGCTGATGGTGGTTGCCGATATCGCCCGCAGCGGCCAGGGCAAGCAGGCACGTGCACGCAGAACACAGCAGGCGGCCAGCCGGATCTGCGCCCTTTCAGCGCTGCGCTTCTCGCTACTGAGCGCGCTGGGCTGCGTTAGCGTACTGCCCGTTCAGGCGCAGATTGTGGCCAACGGCCAGGCGCCGGGCAACCAGCAGCCGACCGTGGTCAGCAGCGCCAACGGCACCACGCAGGTCAATATCCAGACGCCGAGCGCAGGCGGCGTATCGCGTAACAACTACAGCCAGTTTGATGTCGATCAGAAGGGCGTGATCCTCAATAACTCGCACGGCAATACAAAGACCCAGCTGGGCGGCATGGTCACCGGCAACCCGTGGCTGGCGCGCGGCGAAGCCAGCGTGATCCTCAACGAGGTGAATTCGCGCAATCCGAGCCAGCTCAACGGCTACGTGGAAGTGGCTGGTAAAAAGGCGCAGGTGGTGATTGCCAATCCGTCCGGTATTACCTGCGACGGCTGCGGCTTTATCAACGCCAACCGCGCCACGCTGACCACCGGTCAGGCGCAGGTGAATAACGGCAACCTGACGGGTTATCAGGTCAGCGGCGGTGAGATTGTCATCAACGGCAAAGGACTGGATTCACGCAGTCAGGATTACACCGACATCATCGCCCGCACCGTGAAGGTCAACGCTGGCGTCTGGGCTAATGATTTGAAAGTGACCACCGGTCTCAATCAGGTGGATGCCGCGCATGAAACGCTGACGGCAACGCAGGCCGATGCCGCCCGCCGCCCACAGGTGGCGCTCGACGTGGCGGCGCTGGGCGGCATGTACGCCAGCAAAATTCGCCTGATTGGCACCGAACAGGGCGTCGGCGTGCGCAACGCCGGTGCGCTGGGCGCTACGGCGGGCAACTTTACGCTCACCAGCGATGGGCGCATTGAGAACAGCGGCAGCATCAACGGCGCGCAGGATATTGCGCTGACCAGCCAGGCCGACATCCGCAACAGCGGCACGGTTTACGCGCAGCGCGACAGCCAGCTGCAGGCCGCGGGCGGGCTGAGCAATCAGGGCGTGATCGGAGCCGCAGGCAATAACCGCATTCAGGCGGCATCGCTCAGTAACACCAGCAGCGGCGTGCTGGCCGCCGGTATGAAAGCCGACGGCTCGCTCGGTTCTCAGGGCGACCTGAACCTGACCACGCGCGGCCAGCTCACCAGCAACGGTCGTAATCTGGCGGCGGGTAATCTGAACGCGCAAGGCACGGCGGTTGATCTCAGCGGCAGCCAGACCTATGGCAACAATATCAACCTGACCGCCAGCACTGGCGACGTCAGCACGCGCAGCGCCACGGTCGAGGCGAAGAACAGCCTGCGCGCCAGCAGCAAAAGGCGCATCAACAATGACGGCGGCAAAATCCAGGCGGACAAACTGGAGCTGACCGCCCCGCTGCTCTCCAACCGCCAGGGCGTGCTCAGCCAGCTGGGTGAAAGCGATCTGCTGCTGTCGCACGCGGCGGGGATCGACAACACCAGCGGCACCATTGCCAGCAACGGCACCAACCTGACGCTGAACACCGGGGTGCTGGATAACGGCTCAGGCAGGATTCAGCACGCGGGCAGCGGCCAGCTGAACATCAATGCCAGCACGCTGAACGGCAGCCAGGGCAGTGTTATCACCAACGGTGGATTAGCACTGCGCGGCGATGCGCTCAACCTTGACGGCGCTACCACCGCCGCTACGCAGATCCGCATTGATGCAGGCAGCCTTTCGCATCGTCAGGGTGAGATGGTGCAGAGCAGCAACGGCGTGATGACTATCAACGTAGTGTCGGCGCTGGATAACAGCAGCGGGAAAATTGCCGGTAATGGCGATGTGAATCTGCATGCCGGTTCCCTGAATAACCTGAAAGGCCAGGTTATTGCCGCCGGCTCCGGTTCGCTGAATGCCGCTATTGCGCAGAAGCTGGATAACCACAGCGGCACGCTGGCGGCCAGCCAGAACCTGACCGTCAATGCAGAAACGCTTGATAACACTGCGGGTGCCATCAGCGCGGTGGCGGGCAACACCCAACTGACCAGCCAGACGCTGAACAACAGCACGGGTAAGATTAACGCCGGTCAGACGCTGTCGGTGACCAGCAACGGCCTGAACAACAGCGACGGGCTGCTTACTGGCGCAACCACCACGCTGCAGCTCGGCAGCGGCACGCTGAATAATCAGCACGGCGTGATTGCCGCCGCTGAACAGCTCAACGTCAGCAGCGGCTTGTTCGACAACACCGCCGGGCTGGTGCAGAGCCAGGGCGATGCGCGCATCAACACTAATGGTAACGCCTTTATCAACCGCGACAGCGGCACCGATGACGGCGTTATTGCGCTCGGTTCGCTGACACTCAATTATGGCCTGCTGGATAACCGCAGCGGCGTGATTAACGCGCAGGATCTGAACCTGTTCAACGGCGATATCAATAATCAGCAGGGATTGCTGGCGGCGCAGAACGCCCTGAACATCACAGCAGGCAACATTGATAACCAGCAGGGAAATCTGATTGCCGGACAGGCGCTGCAGCTGCGCAGCAATGAGCTGCTCAACGCCGATGGCTTGATCATGAGCAGCGGCCCGGCAGCGCTTGCCACCGCTAATCTGGATAACCGCCAGGGGAAAATCGGCGCGGTGGGAGATTTAACGCTCAACACGCAACGCCTGCAAAACGATAACGGCGGGCTGATTCAGAGCGGTGCGGCGCTGAGTATCGACACCAACGGCCAGCGGCTGAGCAACACCAACAGCGGCGACAGCGGCGGCCTGATCAGCCAGGGCGATATGCATCTGGTTGCTGGCGAGCTGGATAACCAGCACGGTGCGCTGCTGGCATCCGGGGCCATCAACCTTGCGTCCGGAGAGTTTCTGAACCAGTTCGGACAAATCACCGGGCTCGGCGGCATCACCGCGCAAACGCAGGCGGTCAATAACCAGCAGGGCAATATTCAGTCCGGCGGCGTGCTTGACTGGAATACGCAGGGCAACGCCTTCAACAATGCCGACGGCCTGCTCAGCGCTCAGGGCGATTTCACCCTGCGCAGCGGCGATCTGAACAATCGCGCAGGCCAGGTGATTTCCGGCAGCGATCTTACCCTCAGCAGCGCGGATATCGACAACACCGACGGCACGCTGGCCAGCAAAGACGATTTCGCTCTCGTCGCCAGCACGCTGACCAACCTGCGCGGCGCGGTGCAGGCCGCCGGTAATATGGTGATGACGCTGGTGAACAGCTTTACCAACCAGGGCAACGTGCAGGCCAATGGCGACCTGACGCTTGCCAGTGGCGGCGACATCCGCAATGAAAAGCTGATTCAGGCCGGGGAAACGCTGCACGTCAGCGCCGCCAATCTGGTTAACCTGCAGGACGCCGAGCTCAGCGGCTACACCACCCTGCTCGACGCCAGCGACACGCTGACCAACTACGGCCTGATTGACGGCTATAACACCCGCCTGAACGGCGAGACCGTCAGCAACATCGGCAGCGGACGCATCTACGGCGATTTCCTCAGCATCCAGGCGGGCACGCTGAACAACCTCGCGCAGGACGGTGTGGCGGCGACGATTGCCGCGCGTCAGCGTCTGGATCTCGGCGTCGGCACGCTCAACAACCGCGATCACGCGCTGATCTACAGCGACGGCGTGATGAGCATTGGCGGCACACTCGACGCTAATGGACAAGCCACCGGACAGGCAGGAACCCTCAATAACCACAGCGCCACCATCGAATCCGCCGGCGATATGCTGCTCAACGTCGCCAGCCTGAACAACATCAACGACAACTTTGAAACCGAACTGGTTGAGGTCTCACGCGAAAACATCGAGGAGTACCAGGTATCCGGCAATGCCAACCGCTACGGCCGCGATGAGGTCAGTTTCGAGCACAAAGAAGTCGATTTCGTGCTGACGCCTGATTATCCATGGCAGCAAAACGATATTAACGACAACTGGTATCGCTACCAATACGAGCGCACCGTTGACGAAACGCGGATTAAAACCAGCGATCCGGGCCGGATTATCGCGGGCGGCAATCTGACGATTAACGCGGATAACGTCCTCAACGATAAGAGCCAGATCGTCGCCGGAAACAATCTGGTGATTAACGCCGACACGCTCGACAACGTGGAGGTGGCCGGTGAACGGCACATCACCGACGTCGGCACCGCTTTCCACTACTGGCGCATCCACGAGAAAGGTGGCGACAGCCAGGGCAGAAGCACGGCGGATTACACTCCGCCCACCGTTATCCAGAGCATTACCTTAAAACCCAGCACTATAGAGGAACATCAAAAAGCGGAAGGCAGCGGTCTGGTGATTGATAACCGGACGGGCGGTAGCGTGGGCGATATCTCGCTGGGTGATTTGAGTGCCGGTGCAGCGTTCAATCCTGGTAACGCGGTATTGCTGCCGCCGGGTAAAACCTTTGAAGTGCCGGTGAATACGGCAGCGGATGGCGATGCGGCCAGCAGCGTGATCCGCACCCAGGGGCCGAATACGCGCCTGCCGGATAACAGCCTGTACAAAACCAACCCGACTGGCGGTGATTACCTGATCGAAACCGATCCGCGCTTCACCAACACGCAGAAGTGGCTGGGTTCTGATTACATGATGCAGGCGTTCGTTACCAATCCGGATAATGTGCACAAGCGCCTCGGCGATGCTTACTACGAGCAGAATCTAATTCGCCAGCAGATGATTAATTTAACCGGCCAGCGCTATCTGGATGGCTACGACAGCGACCAGGAACAGTACAAAGCGCTGATGGATGCCGGTATCGCCTTCGGTAAGCAGTTTAATCTGCTGCCGGGCATGGCGCTGACCGCCGAACAGATGAGCCTGATGACCGGCGACATGGTGTGGCTGGTGACGCAAACCGTAACGCTGCCGGATGGCAGCCAGCAGCAGGTGCTGGTGCCGCAGCTGTTTGCTAAGGTGCAGCCGGGCGACCTTGACGGCAGCGGCGCGCTGCTGGCCGGGAAAAATGTCAGCCTCAACCTGAGCGGCGATCTGAACAACAGCGGACGCATTAACGCGCGCGCTAATACCCAGGTGGTGGCCGACAATATCAATAATCTCGGCGGGCTGATTCAGGGCGACAGCATCGGTTTACAGGCGCGCACCGACATCAACAACTTTGGCGGCGTGCTGAAAGGCACCTCCGCGCTCACCGCGCTGGCCGGGCGCGACATTAATGTCACCACCGCCACCCGCACGGCTGAAAGCGCCGACGGCAACTTTGCCCGCACCAGCCTCGATAGCATCGCCGGTATCTACGTCGAAAAAGGCGACGGCACGCTGGCGCTGCAGGCCGGACGCGACGTTAACCTCACCGCCGCGCAGGTGGTGAACAGCAGCGAAAATGGCAGCACGGTAATCAGCGCCGGACGCGATTTGAACCTGAACGCCGTCACCACCGGCAGCCGCGACGATCTCAACTTCGACGGCAGCAACTGGCTGCATCAGTCCTCATCGACCCAGCTGGGAACGGAGATTGCCGGCAAGGGCAACATTGGTCTCGCGGCGGGTAATAACCTGCTGGCAACGGCGGCGAACGTCAGCGCAGGTAACCAGCTGGCGCTGAGCGCGGGTAATGATTTGAGCATCGTCAGCGGCGAATCGCGCACGCAGATGGATGAGCACACGAAAGCCAGCGGCAGCAGCGGCATCGCCTCAAAGAGCACCCGCGAAACCTACACCACCCTTGACGCGCGCACGTCGGTGGGCAGCTCGCTCTCCGGCGACAGCGTGCAGATGCTGGCCGGTCACGACCTGCTGGTTAAGGGCAGCGACGTGGCGGGAACGCAGGACGTGCGGCTGGCGGCGGGCAATAACCTCACCGTCACCAGCGCTGCCGAACAGCGCGACGAGTCGCGCATGATTCAGGAGAAGAAATCGGGCCTGTCCGGCACCGGCGGCATCGGCGTCAGCTACGGCAGCAACGCGCAGAAGTCCACCACCACCACGCACACCGACAGCGTGCGCGGCAGCACCGTCGGCAGCGTGCAGGGCAACCTGACGATGCAGGCGGGCAGCGACCTGCTGCTGCACGGCTCGGACGCCATCGCCGGTAAAGACCTGACGCTTGCCGGCAAGAACGTCACGGTCAGCGCCGCTGAGCAGGGTCTGACGCAGCGCGACACCTATGAAACGAAACAGAGCGGCCTGACGCTGGCGCTCTCCGGCGTGGCGGGCGGCGCGCTGAACACGGCGGTCACCACCGCGAGGGACGCGCGCGAGGAGAGCAGCGGGCGGCTGCAGGCGCTGAAGGGCGTGCAGGCGGCGCTGACCGGCGTTCAGGCCGCGCAGGCCACCCAGCCGGGCGCGGCCAGCCAGGACAACGCCATCGGCGTCAGCCTCTCGTACGGCAGCCAGCAGTCGAAGTCTGAAACTAACCTGACGCAGCAAACCCATCAGGGCAGCACCCTCACCGCCGGCAATAACCTGAACGTTATCGCCGGTGCGGGCGACATCAGCGTGCAGGGCAGCCAGCTGCAGGCGGGCAAGGACGTGCTGCTGAACGCCAGCCGCGACATCAGCCTCACCTCCAGCCAGGAGACGGAGCGCTCGCGCGGCACTAACTCATCCAGCGGCGGCTCGCTGGGCGTGGGCTTTGGCACCAGTTCAGACGGCAGCGGCGGCGGCTTCAACGTCTCGGCGAGCATCAATAAGGGCAAAGGCCACGAGAACAGCGACAGCCTGAGCCACAGCGAAACCCAGGTCACCGCCGGCAACCGCGTGACGCTGGTGAGCGGACGCGACACCACGCTGACCGGCGCGCAGGTGAGCGGCGAGTCCATCAAAGCCGACGTGGGCCGCAACCTGACGCTGACCAGCGAGCAGGACAGCGCCACCTACGACGCGCAGCAGAAGAACAGCAGCGCGGGCGCCAGCTTCAGCTTCGGCTCCATGACCGGCTCGGCCAGCGTCAATATGAGTAAAGACAAAATGCACAGCGACTACAGGTCGGTGCAGGAGCAGACCGGCCTGCTGGCGGGCAAAGGCGGCTTCGACGTCACGGTGGGCGGCCACACACAGCTCAACGGTGCGGTTATCGGCTCGACCGCGGACGCCGGCCTGAACCGGCTCGACACCGGCACGCTCGGCTTCAGCGACATCCACAACAGCGCGGCGTTTAAAACCGAGCACCAGAGCGTCGGCATCAGCACCGGCCCGCTTGGCGGCACCGGCGGCGTCGGTATCGGCGCCATCGGCAGCCAGTTCGCCGGGAACCTGGCGAACAACCTGCAGACCGGTGCGAATAACTCGGGCAGCGCAGACAGCACCACGAAAGCGGCGGTGTCGGACGGCACGATTGTTATCCGCGACCAGGCGAGCCAGAAGCAGGACGTGGCCGACCTGAGCCGCGACGTGGAGAACGCTAACCCGGGACTGGGGCAAATCTTCGATAAGGAGAAAGAGCAGAACCGGCTCAAAGAGGCGCAGCTGATTGGCGAGATTGGCAACCAGGCGGCGGACATTGCCAGGACGCAGGGGCAGATTGCGGCAGCAAAAGCCGCAACCGACAAAATGAAGGACGTTACGCCCGAGCAGCTGCAGGCGGCGCAGGATGAGTGGAGCAAAGCCAACCCGGGCAAAACGCCAACGGCGGAGGACATCAGCGGCCAGGCGTACCAGAACTTCTATAACGAAGCCTTTACCAACAGCGGCTTTGGCACCGGCGGCAAGGTGCAGCAGGCTATCCAGGCCGCCACCGCGGCGGTTCAGGGGCTGGCGGGCGGCGACATCGGAAAAGCGCTGGCGGGCGGCTCTGCGCCCTATCTGGCAACGGTGGTTAAGAACACCGTCGGAGAAGACAATCCGGCCGCTAACCTGATGGCCCATGCGGCCATCAATGCGGCGCTGGCGCTGGCTAAGGGGGAAAACGCAGCAGCGGGAGCGGCAGGCGCGGCGATCGGCGAAGCGATGGGTATGATTGCCAAATCCTACTATGACAAGCCGGTCAGTGAACTGAGCGAAACCGAAAAACAGACGGTGAGCGCGCTGGCCACGCTGGCTGCGGGACTTGCGGGCGGCCTGGCTGGCGGCTCAACGGCGGATGCGGTTGCGGGCGCGCAGGCGGGTAAGACGACGGTGGAGAATAATGCGCTGAGTGACATTATTGAGAACAAAGCCTCCGGAATATCGCAGGAAGAGAAGTATCAGAATGCGCAGAATCAGCTGAAAGCTGCAGTGGAGGAATTTAAGACGCAAAACTGTACCGGAATTAGTCCTGATGCTTGTTCCGCTAAAATGGAAATACATCGCAATGAACTGCTAGCCGGTTTTGCGGCGGCGGGGCTGGATTTTGTTCCGGTGGTCGGCGATATCAAGAGTTTTGCGGAAGCACAGGGTGCGATAGATTATCTGGCGGCAATGGTCGGGATTATACCCGGAGCGGGCGATGTAGCCGCTAAGGCTATCAAAGGTGCTCAAGCGGCTCTGAAGAAAGGCGATGTGGCTGAAGCGTCGAAACTTATAAATCAGGCCAGTAATGAAGTATCAGCATATAACGTAGCGGCTTATCCTAAGTTGAAAGATGATCTGATAAAGCAGAATTTGGACAATATTGCAAAACAAGACTCAAGGTTAGCTGCAGTCGTTAAAGGTGATAATGGCAAGCTGAATTATGGTGTTGGAGCTGGGACACAAAAGGAAGCTACTCAACTGGGTAAGATATGGGTTGGTGATGGAGCAATACCAACAACCGATGGGAAAGGATTAGTTAGTTCTGATGGTTTAAGGGTATATCGTTACCCTGATACAAAACCAAACGCTCCAGAGCATTTAAACCCAACGGGTATACAAGCTAACTTTGAAACATACAAAATAAATCCATCAACTGGAGAGCGCGTACGTATCGGTAACGGCCATATGAGTATAAATAAATGAAAGCAGAATTAAGAACGTTAGGAAATGATTTATACGATCTGAATACATATATTCCAGAGGAAAATGATAACTTCATTATGTCATTAACTTTGACAATTGGTCCGGTGAATGAGGTAGGAAGCAATTTTTTTTATGTGAGAGTCTGCACCCCTGAATGGCTTTGTAAACATCAATGGGTACCGGAACTGATACGTCATACGCTGCTGGTACGTAAATATGATCTGGATGAGATAACAAAAATCATTACAGATTATATCGACCAGTGCGAAGGTGATGACTGGATGGACACAGCGCAAAAACTCTCTCGCGTCTTTGCCTGGGAATATGAAGACTATCAGCCTTAACTGATAAATCCCGCCCTTGTGGGCGGGATTTTACTTATACGTCAGCGAATTACTCTTCAGCCGCCAGCCAGATGTCAGTTGCTCTGGTTCGATAATTTTCTCTATCTTCTGCCGAGTATCAAATCTCAGCGCTGCCATCCCAAACCCCTTCAGAAAGTATGTGCTGGTGCCATAACTGTTTTCCAAAGTGCAAGTACATTCCGGCGCCCTTGACGAAAACGGCACGCCGCTGGTCAGGAAAACATCTACCTCAACGCCGTCACCACCGGCAGCCGCGATGACTTCAACTTCGACGACAGCAACTGGCTGCATCAGTCCTCGTCCACCCAGCCGGGAACGGAGATTGCCGGCAAGGGTAACGTTGGCCTCGCGGCGGGCAATAACCTGCTGGCAACGGCGGCGAACGTCAGCGCAGGTAACCAGCTGGCGCTGAGCGCTGGTAATGATTTGAGCATCGTCAGCAGCGAATCGCGCACGGAGATGGATGAGCACACGAAAGCCAGCGGCAGCGGCGGGTTTGACGTCACGGTCGGCGGGCACACACAGCTTAACGGCGCGGTGATTGGCTCGACGGCGGAGGCTGACAAAAACCGCCTCGACACCGGCACGCTGGGGTTCAGCGACATCCGCAACAGCGCGGAATATGAGGTTGAGCACCAGAGCGTAGGCGTCAGCTCCGGCGGCGGCATGACCGGCGCGGGCGGCCAGTTCGCGGGCAACATGGCCAGCAGCCTGCTGGTCGGAATGAACAGCAGCGGCAGCGACAGCTCAACCACCAAATCGGCGGTAAGCGACGGCACGATTGTTATTCGCGACAAGGACAACCAGAAGCAGAACGTGGACGACCTGAGCCGCGACGCCGAACACGCGAACCAGACGCTCTCCCCTATTTTCGACAAGGAGAAAGAGCAGAACCGGCTCAAAGAGGCGCAGCTGATTGGCGAGATTGGCAATCAGGCGGCAGACATTGCGCGCACGCAGGGGCAGATTGTCGCGGCTAAAGCCGCAGCCGACAAAATGAAGGACGTCACGCCGCAGCAGCTTCAGGCGGCGCAGGATGAGTGGAGCAAAGCCAACCCGGGCAAAACGCCAACGGCGGAGGACATCAGCGGCCAGGCGTACCAGAACTTCTTTAACGAAGCCTTTACCAACAGCGGCTTTGGCACCGGCGGCAAGGTGCAGCAGGCAATCCAGGCCGCCACCGCGGCGGTTCAGGGGCTGGCGGGTGGCGACATCGGCAAAGCGCTGGCGGGCGGTTCTGCGCCCTATCTGGCAACGGTGGTTAAGAACACCGTCGGAGAAGACAATCCGGCCGCATTGATGGCCCATGCGGCCATCAATGCGGCGCTGGCGCTGGCTAAAGGGGAAAACGCGGCAGCGGGAGCGGCAGGTGCGGCGGTCGGCGAAGCGATGGGTATGATTGCCAAATCCTACTATGACAAGCCGGTCAGCGAGCTGAGCGAAACGGAGAAGCAGACGGTGTCAGCTCTTGCTACGCTTGCTGCCGGGCTTGCGGGTGGGCTGGCAGGCGGCTCGACGGCGGATGCGGTTGCCGGGGCGCAGGCGGGTAAGACGACGGTGGAGAATAACTCACTGAGCGGAGATAAAGCCCGCGAAACGGTGAAACAGGCCGCTGAGTCACTGAAAAATCAGGTCAGGGATAAGCTGGGTCAAGGCACAACCTCCTCCATCGCTAATGGCATTATTAACGCCCTTGCCGATACCGGCGATGCGGCATTGGGAAGTGCGGATTACGCAGCGGATGCAGCAATGGCGCTGGCAGCATGTGCTGCAGGTGACAGTTACTGCGGTACGGCTCTGAATGACCTGTCCGGGAAGAATCAGGCGGTAGCAGACAACGTTAAAGCCCTGATGAACAGTGATACCTGGTCAGCAGTAGCCGACACAATCAAACAGGCATCAGAGGGCAATCAGGTAGCGCTGGAAGCCACGGGCGGTATGCTGGCCGGGATTATATTGCCAGGGAAGAAAATACCGGATGCAGCAAATCGAATTGAAACGATACTTAAAACTGAGAAAAACTGGGAAAGTGCACGAAATAAAGCATTGAATATTGTAGGTAGTTTGGGGGTTGACTCTAAACCTGTTATTGGTCGGTTAGAAGTGAGTGCAGGTAACGGGAAAGTTATTGGACGCCAGTCAGGTGATGGTAAAGTTGGCTGGCGTGTCGATTATGATCCTGAAAAGGGAACGCATATTAATATATGGGATTATTCTCAAGGAAAGGGCCCGGGAAAAGCAGTGAAGCAGGTCATACCTTTTGAAGGAAATGAAAAATCATTTGAAACCATATTAAAACAGTTAAACAGGTAGAAATATGAGTTTATTTAATGAGTGTAAAGAAGCTCTTAGCGATGATTTTAACGTGCTCGAAGGTCAGTCTGAAAAGGAAATCATCAATATTTTGTATCAGTTCCCACTATCTAATGGAAACATACTATGGGAAGAACTTGAATATGCAGATTTTGAAGATATAAATGCATTTATTGCAGCCAGTCAGAAAAATGAGTGTGTGTACATTTTTGCAGATGATATTGATGTGCCTGTTTTCAAAACTAATTTATTCTTGGTTGCTCAGAATATTTATGATGTTACTGCATTATCACCTAGACTGTTTATTTTTAACGATAAATTCATATTACAACCATTATTCCCAACTGAAATAATCCGGGTAGGGATAAAGAAATAAAAATGTTAAGTAAATCCTAGCCTTTATCAGCTGGGATTTCTTTGCCAGCTGTCCGATCCGTTGGTCGCTCGTTTCTTTATCTTTGCCATGATCTGAATAACCTCCAGCCTCTCGTACGGCAGCCAGCAGTCGAAGTCTGAAACTAACCTGACGCAGCAAACCCATCAGGGCAGCACCCTCACCGCCGGCAATAACCTGAACGTCATCGCCAGTGCGGGCAACATCAGCGTGCAGGGCAGCCAGCTGCAGGCGGGCAAGGATGTATTGCTGAACGCCAGCCGCGACATCAGCCTCACCTCCAGCCAGGAAACCGAGCGCTCGCGCGGCACTAACTCGTCGAGCGGCGGCTCGCTGGGCGTGGGCTTTGGCACCAGTTCAGACGCCACCGCGGCGGTTCAGGGGCTGGCGGGTGGCGACATCGGCAAAGCGCTGGCGGGCGGTTCTGCGCCCTATCTGGCAACGGTGGTTGAGAACACCGTCGGAGAAGACAATCCGGCCACTAACCTGATGGCCCATGCGGCCATCAATGCGGCGCTGGCGCTGGCTAAGGGGGAAAACGCAGCAGCGGGAGCGGCAGGTGCGGCGGTCGGCGAAGCGATGGGTATGATTGCCAAATCCTACTATGACAAGCCGGTCAGCGAGCTGAGCGAAACGGAGAAGCAGACGGTGTCAGCTCTTGCTACGCTTGCTGCCGGGCTTGCGGGTAGGCTGGCAGGCGGCTCGACGGCGGATGCGGTTGCCGGGGCGCAGGCGGGTAAGACCACGGTTGAGAATAATGCGCTGAGTGCCAGCCAGGCTCTAACCTTTGATAAGGAGTTGTCAGATTGCCAGAGATCCGGTGGTGACTGTCAGGGCGTTATTGATAAGTGGAAGCAGGTCAGCGACAAGCAGAGCACCGAAATCGACCAGAAGCTGAAGGATAATCCTCTGGAAGCCGTGGTGGTTGATAAAGAACTGGCCCAGGGCGGCATTGATATGACAGAGCGGCCCGGTTGGATAGGTAACCTTCCCGGTGTGGATGTGATGACCAGTGAGGAGGCTAAAGCTTACGTTCAGCAGTGGAACGGCCAGGATCTTGCGAATATTGATGTAAATAGCCCTGGCTGGACGAGTTTTGCGGCGTTTGCATCAGATCCTGAGAACCAGGCCGCAGTGGCATCACTGGGAATACTGGGCAAAGACCTTCTTAAGCTTGCTAAGGCAACCGTTTCGAATATAGTTCAAAGCGGTGTATCAACGGGCATAAAGAGTATGCAAACCGGACTGAGAAACCCTCAGCAAGTAGATCAGATAAAAAATGATATGACATCAGGAAATTATAGATTTAATGCTCCTGAAGGCCATATCGATGGATATATAGATAGTAAGGGAAATTATTATATATCTGAAGGTAACCATCGAATGGTAGCTGCTCAAGAAATATATAAAAAACAGGAGATAAATCTTACATAGATAAATTACTGCAAAACGGCTCATGGAACCAGAAAAAGAATGCTCCAGTAGGGGGCTAAACCTATGCCGACAAGGAAGTGATGATCTTATGGAGAATATTATCAATATGAAAAAGAATGAGATATATGTAAAAATGCTATCCCTTTCCCTGCCTTACATCAGAAATGTCCAGTCATTGGGTAAGAAAGACAAAGGGCAAGATACATCATGCTATTTTGAAGCTGAATTGGTGCATAACCTGATGCATACCCTGCTTATCACAGATTTTGTTGAGCATGATTTATGGTTTTTAAATAACCAAGCTAAATATTACTTTGATAAATGTAGCGAAGATATATCACCCAATTATAATCAGCATATAGAATATATTAAATCATTATTTAAAATGGTACCTGATAATTTAAGAACAAATCTGTTATGGCAAGGACCTTGATAAGTATCCCGAAAATATGAGCTGGAATTTTTATCAGTCAGTTATGACTCAAGGATAATCCACTAACTAAGAAGAATAGTGGTCGTGATGTGTATCGTGGACAGGACGAAAACCTTTATGCTCTCGATACGCAACATGGCCGATTTGAAGTTGTCAATCCAAAGGCAAACATTGAGGTAAAGCTGATTTTTCTATGGAAGTAAGAAAACCTGCCGATCCATCTGGCGGACATAACCTGAAGGTTAAATGATGGAATATATCAAACCACTAAATTATTAAGAGAAGTCTATCCGGCGAGGAAGTGTTTTTAGATTTCCTGCGGTGTGGCCATATGAAGATAATGTAGACTTTATGGTGAGTAAGAAATAATAGAATAAAAAAATACGCTGAGCGATTACTGCTATAACTTTCTTGATTTTCATTCTTTTAATTATTATCCGGTTAATTATGACTTACAGAATGATTTAATGAAACCTCCGATCTTAGCAACAAATATACTTGGGGCGTTTACAGCATCAACAACAAGACATATCTGTATATTTCAACCACACCAAAAAAAATAAGACAATACTTAAATAGAACAAGTAATAAATGCACTTAACCCTAACTAACCAAGAGAAGAAAAGCAGACAGGCATCTCAAAATTTCACGATATTTATTGAATTCACCTTGTCATCAACTGTAGTTTTAATATTCACAGAAAGCGCAACTGTGAGTAACTTGTTAATTAAGGATGATTTATGAAGTACACCATAGTATCTCTGGCTTTTTTAGCTGCAATGACTACCTCAGCTGTTGTTAAAGCAGATAATCACACCATCACCCTGGGTTATGCACAAAGTAAGGTGAAGGATTTCAAAGACATTCACGGTGTGAATGCGAAATATCGTTATGAATGGAATTCGCCGCTGAGTATTATCACTTCATTTACCTATATGAAGGGTAGTGATGACAGCAGCTATTTAGCAGCTAAAGACATTATCGATCGTCATGCAGATGCAAAATATTACTCTCTGGCAGTAGGCCCGGCTTACAGAATTAACAGTATAATTAGTGTTTATGGCCTGGTTGGATTTAACCATAGCAAAGTTAATTATAATTATGACTGGAAAAACTATGGTGGAGGGAGTTATACCGACTTGGGAAATATCAGTGCTAGCGGTAAATCTACCAACTTCATGTACGGTGCTGGTGTGCAAATTAATCCATGGAATAGTCTGACAATAGATATTGGATATGAAGGCTCTAAAGCCAGCTACGAAAATAAGGATTATGCAATTAATGGATTCAATATTGGTGTGGGATATCGATTTTAAGTCGATTGAACAAAGCGCTATTTATTGAATAATAGCGGATAGAATCCGGCTTGATACCGGGTTCTATCCGCTCACACGGTTTCAGGATCAAAAAAGATTACAATGTCAACAGATTCCAATTTACCAAGGTTAAGCGGCTGACCTTTAAATCGTTGCTGAATACAACCCTTCTTAGCCCACTTCTACTGGCAAAAAAAATTATTCAAACGTGAGTCAGAACAATCTTTCCCTGGATATTTCCCCAGCCAGCGCGCTCATGTGCGGCGTAAACTTCTGCCAGCGGATAGATGCTTTCAACAACTACACTAATTATGCCCTTCTAAAGTAATTTCTCTGCTTCCGCCAGCTGTCTGCCGCTGGAGCGCACCTGTGTTGTGTAGCCAATTCTCTGGCACCAATAAGTATCTGCCAAATGATTGGTTCTGCCGGTTTTCCCAGAATGCATTCATTTATACTGAAACCATTCCAGTTGAATTTCATTCTCACTTTAGACGTGCTGCGCAATTACCACAGGCTTCACTAATCAGTGAACAAGTTACATATATAGCTATTAAAAGTTTGGATTTTGTCCGCAACTCAAAAAAACATTACTTCCCAACGTTAGTTAAACCCATAAGAAACGCTAATAATTAGTTTCTCTAAATCCTATTCGCTGTTACTATCACACACAGTTATTACATGGATATCGAAGGAACGATGGCACTAAATGGAACACTGATTCTGAACGGCGCGGATTATGTACCGTTCAACATTTATGGCGTGGGCGTTTTTATGGCGTTCTCAGGAAAAGGCGTTTATATGAATAATGCCGCATGTGGCGCAATTCCCAATGAAGGGCCCATACCACCGGGTAAATACTGGATTGTCGAGCGCGGCGGAGGCGGGATTTTATCGTGGTTAAAAGCACAGTCTCAGGATCTTTATAACCGCATTTATAACGGTGCTGAGTTTGGTCGTGATGAGTGGTTTGCTTTGTTTAGGGATGACTGGACTATTGATGATGATTCCTGGATTGAGGGAGTCAAACGCGGATTGTTCAGGCTTCATCCAGGCCGCGTATCAGAGGGATGCATTACTTTGGTTCATAACTCAGATTACGCACTGATTCGCGACGCATTAATGCAGACTTCACCTATGCAGGTTCCCTGTATGAAATCCCTGATGGCACGTGGATGGATTGAGGTAATTGCCAGTGGCAATAACAACATTTGTCCGTAGGACATCAAAAGTTATTTTCTATTTCGCTATTTCACTGATTACCGGGCGAATAATAGGCAACCCTGAAATATGGTTGGATCATAACTTAGCTACTCGCATCGCTAAATTTATTTATGGTGATGGCGAAATAGGAGCGGATAACTTCTACGACCTTTATTTTTATATATCCGTAATTTGTGTCTTGTCTATAACTACTGTTATTTACATCTCAACAATGAAGTTATTACAAAAAATAAGGAGCAATTAAATGCCAATCCCTCCGTACATGTGGCTCAAAGACGATGGCGGTGTAGACATCAGAGGCTCTGTCGATGTTCATGAGCGCGAAGGTAGTATTGAGATCATCGGCTTAAGTCACGGCATCAACCTCCCGGTAGATACTGCCAACGGCAAAATCACGGGTACTCGCCAACATTCATCAATGCGTATTGAAAAGGAAGTGGATAGCTCAACGCCCTATCTTTATAAAGCCGCTGCTACCGGGCAGACATTAAAGAGCGCCGAGATCCGCTTTTACAATATTAGCGATGCTGGGCAAGAGGTTTGCTACTACACGGTGCTACTGGAAAACGTGAAGATTACTGGCGTTCACTGCGGTGTTCCCAATGTGAAACTATCGGGCAACGATAAAATGAATCACTCAGAAAGCGTTAGCATGCAGTATGAAAAAATCACCTGGCGCATCGTTGTTGGCAACATCCAGTACACGAATGCATGGAACGAACGTCCTACTGCTTAACAGAACGCGAGTTACCTCTGGCGATACAGATGCTCAATTTCCGCTTTGAGTCGCAATCGTCGAGCGTTTGTTTGAAGAGTGATGAATCGCAGAAAAGCAAAAACCCAGCCATAAGCTGGGTTTTCTAAATGTTGGTGCCCGGACGCGGAATCGAACCACGGACACGGGGATTTTCAATCCCCTGCTCTACCGACTGAGCTATCCGGGCAACGGGGCGCATTAAACCTTACTGGCGCGGCACCGTCAAACGCTTTTCGGCAAAAATTGACTGACTGATGCCTTTTAAAGCAACCGCCAGACCAACCGGTAAAAAATCATTCTACCTATCGCAGTTATCGATGAATTTTTAATCGCTTGTGCCGATAACCGTGCTGACATCTCATACCAATAATTAAGGTGCACCATGTTCAGCACAATTACATCAGGAATCCTGTCGCGCCTTGCGTGGCAGAAACGCGGTCATAGCCTGGCAACGCTCAATTCGTTGCAGGACGCTATCGCCATGGTCGAATTCACCCCCGAAGGCAAAATTCTCACCGCCAACGATCTGTTTCTTGAGCGCATGGGTTATACGCTCAAAGAGATCGTCGGCCAGCATCACAGCCTGTTTTGCACCGCCGATCAGATCACCTCTCCGCACTATCGCGACTTCTGGCGGCGCCTGAATCGTGGCGAAGGTTTTAGCGACAAATTCCTGCGCGTGGCAAAACACAGCCGTCCCATCTGGCTGGAAGCCAACTATGTGCCGGTGCAGGATCGCAGCGGTCGCGTGATTAAAATCGTCAAGCTGGCGAGCGATATCACCGCGCGCATTATGGATGCGCAGGAGCAGCGCGCGATGACCACCGCCATAGAGCGCTCCATGGCGGTGATTGCCTTCAACTTGCAGGGCGAAGTGTTGATGACCAACGACAACTTCCTGAAAACCATGGGCTACAGCGCGACGGAAGTAGTTGGCGTGCATCACCGCCAGTTCTGTCCGCCAGAGATGCGTGCCAGCGACGAGTATCGCCGCTTCTGGCACAAGCTCAATCAGGGCGAATTTATCTCCGGTCAGTTTCAGCGCGTGAATAAACGTGGCCAAACGGTGTGGTTGCGCGCCACCTACAACCCGGTGTTTAACGAAGCCGGCGAGCTGTACAAAGTGGTGAAGTTCGCCACCGATGTCACCGCGCAGGTAGAGAAGAATCAGCTGGAGCGCGAAGCGGCGCAGCAGGCGTATCAAACCGCGCTGCAAACCAGCGAAAGCACGCGACTGGGTGCGACGGTGATTGAAAACAGCGTGCAGACCATGAACGATCTGGCTGGCGAACTGCACGGTATTTCCGGCGATATCAGTAATCTGAGCGACTCATCCGATCGCATTGGCGCCATCGTCGAAAGCATTCGCCGCATCGCCGATCAAACTAATCTGCTGGCGCTCAACGCGGCGGTAGAAGCGGCGCGCGCCGGTCAGCACGGTCGCAGCTTCGCCGTGGTGGCCAACGAAGTGCGTACGCTGGCGGCGAACATCAACCGCGCTACCACCGAGATTGAGAATATGGTGCAGCAGAACCACACATTGGCGGAGAAAGCGCTGAAAGGCATTGCATCTAACCTGAAACGCGCCGATCAAGGCGTGGTGTTAGCGCAGGAAGCGGGCGGCATGATGGCCGATATTCGCGGCAGTTCCAGCGAAGTGGTGCGCGCCATCGGCCACGTTACGGATGCATTGAAAGAGGACTAATTCACTTTCCTACTGCGCCGCTGTTGCCAGCGGCGGCGCTGCAGCTTCCGGCACAAAGATATGGTCAAGGATGTTGCGCATCAGCGGCGCCGCCGTGACGCCTTCGTTGCCGCCGTTTTCCAGAATCAACGCCACTGCTACTTTGGGATCGTTAAACGGTGCAAACGCGGTATAGAAGATGTGATCGCGCAGACGCATCGGCGTCATTTTGGCGTTATACACCTGATTCTGCTTGAGGCTGAAGACCTGCGAGGTGCCCGATTTGGCCGCAATGCCGTACGGCGCGGTGTGGAAGTATTTGTAGCCGGTGCCGTTTGGCGCATTCGCCATACCGAACATGGCGTGGCGCACCAGCGACCAGTACGGCGATTTGGCATCGCCAATCTGCGCCTGCGGTAATTTCGGCTGATACGGCTGCATGTCGGTGCCACGCTGCGATTTCTCCAGCAGATGCGGGTTGATCACGCGGCCATTGTTGATCAGCGCCACCATCGCTTTCACCATCTGAATCGGCGTAGCCACCCAATAACCTTGCCCAATACCGACCGATACTGTATCGCCCTGATACCACACATGTTTGTGCACCTTTTGCTTCCACTCGCGGCTCGGCAGCAAGCCCGCGTACTCTTCGTTGAGATCGATGCCGGTCGATTTGCCGTAGCCAAACTGGCTCAGCATGGTGTGGATGCGATCGATACCCATCATGAACGCCACCTGATAGAAGAAGGTGTCGGCGGACTCCTCAATCGCGCGCGTGACATCCAGCATGCCGTGGCCCGATTTTTTCCAGTCGCGATATTTGCGATCGGTGCCCGGCAGCGTCCAGGTTGGCGCGCCGAAGAAGGTGGTGCCCGGCGTAATCACTTTGGTGAGCAGCGCGGACATCGCCATATACGGCTTCACCGTCGAGGCTGGCGGATACAACCCCTGGGTGACGCGGTTAATCAGCGGCAGGTCTTTATCCTGCAGCAGGGTTTTATAGGCTTTATAGCTGATGCCTTTAACGAACGGATTGGGATCGTAGCTCGGCGCGGAGACCATCGCCAGCACGCTGCCGTCGTGCGGATCTTCAATCAGCGCCGCCGCGCGTTGCCCCGCCAGCTGGCTCTCAACATACTGCTGCAGATGAAGATCAAGCGTTAGCGTGATGTTTTGTCCGGCAACCGGCGGCACCTCTTTCAGCACGCGCACGATGCGGCCGTGATTATCCACCTCCACTTCCTGATAGCCGGTTTTGCCGTGCAGCAGCGATTCGTAATAGCCCTCAATGCCCTGCTTACCGATGTTGTGGTCGGCGGCATAGTTCTCGCCCACACCTTGAGCGTTCAGACGCTTGTAGTCGTTATCGTTGATTTTCGAGACGTAGCCGAGCACGTGCGCCAGATCGGCGCCGTAAGGATATTCGCGATCCTGATAGGTATCGACGGTGACGCCGCTAAAGCGGAATTGATTGACGGCGAAGCGCGCCACTTCTTCGTCAGTCAGTTCGGCTTTCAGTTCAACCGGCTTGTAGCGGCTGTTCTGCTTGAGTTCATGCTCGAAGGTTTCGATCTCTTCTGGCGTCAGATCGACAATCGGCGTTAGCGCTTTTAGCGTTGCCTGCATGTCGGCGATTTTGTACGGCGTGATGTGAATATCATACCAGCTGACGTTGCGTACCAGCGGGATACCGTTGCGATCGAAAATCAGCCCACGCGTCGGCGCAATGGGGATCATTTTGATGTCGTTCTCATTGGACCGCGTTTGGTAATAGCTGTGCTGATCAACCTGCAGGCGATACAGGTTGATGCCTAAAATGGTAAAGCAGATGACAACCAGGGCAAAAGCGACAATCGCACGGCGGGCAAACAGCTTTTCTTCTGCTTCGAAATTACGAAAATTCATCAGGT
Source organism: Pantoea nemavictus (assembly GCF_037479095.1). Classification (NCBI taxonomy): domain Bacteria; kingdom Pseudomonadati; phylum Pseudomonadota; class Gammaproteobacteria; order Enterobacterales; family Erwiniaceae; genus Pantoea; species Pantoea nemavictus. Next base: position 1,375,274 of record NZ_JBBGZW010000001.1, read on the forward strand.
GGGCTTAGTCTCTTTGTTATCACGCTAATGATAAGCAGAGAATGTTTCAGAGCCAGCACGAAGATGCACAAGCCTGGGTAAAAGTGTGTCAGATGTTTACGGTGGGGAGCCAGGTCGCCATGAATGGCGACCCTACATTCGTTGTAGGGGCGGCATTTATGCCGCCCTGGTTAATAGGCGCAGCAAGGATAGAAATTAATCCCCCAGCAGCACCGACTCCAGCGCGATCTTAATCATATCGTTGAAGGTGGTCTGGCGTTCAGCTGCGGTGGTCTGCTCATGGGTGCGGATATGATCCGACACGGTGCAGATAGTCAGCGCTTTCGCACCGAACTCCGCCGCCACGCCGTAAATACCCGCCGCTTCCATTTCCACGCCCAGAATGCCGTACTTCTCCATCACGTCGAACATCTGCGGATCTGGCGTATAGAACAGGTCGGCCGAGAAGATGTTACCCACGCGTGCATCAACGCCCAGCGCTTTGGCCGCGTCAACCGCGTTGCGCACCATGTCGAAGTCCGCGATTGCGGCGAAATCATGATCCTTGAAGCGCATACGGTTCACTTTGGAATCGGTGCAGGCACCCATCCCAATCACCACGTCACGCAGTTTCACGTCAGCGCGCACTGCGCCACATGAACCCACACGGATGATCTTCTTCACGCCGAAATCGGTGATCAGCTCTTTGGTGTAGATCGAGCAGGATGGAATGCCCATGCCGTGACCCATTACCGAAATCTTGCGGCCTTTATAAGTACCGGTGTAACCCAGCATGCCGCGCACGTTGTTCACTTCTACCGCATCTTCGAGGAAGGTTTCCGCAATGTGCTTCGCGCGCAGCGGATCGCCCGGCATCAGCACGACGTCCGCGAAATCACCCATTTCTGCATTAATATGAGGCGTTGCCATGATTATTTTCCTTATAAAAATTGGTGCGCTGTTTTACAGCATGCTCTTGCCGTAGTCCATGCTGGACAGGCCGAAATATTTTGCGATGGTCTGGCCGATATCGGCGAAGGTATCGCGGTATCCCAGCGAACCTGGCTTCACATGCGGACCGTAAATCAGAATCGGAATGTGCTCGCGCGTATGTTCGGTGCCTTCCCAGCTGGGATCGCAGCCGTGATCGGCGGTGAGGATCAGAATGTCACCCTCTTTCACCAGTTCCATCAGCTCGGGTAAACGACGATCGAATAACTCCAGCCCGCCCGCGTAACCGGCGATATCACGACGATGTCCCCACGTTGAGTCAAAATCAACGAAGTTAGTGAACACAATTGAGGTATCAGGCGCTTTTTTCATCTGCTCAATGGTGGCATCGAACAGCGCGTCTAAACCGGTCGCTTTCACTTTCTGCGTGATGCCCTGCTCGGCGTAGATATCGGCGATTTTACCTACCGAAATCACTTCACCGCCCTTCTCATCGACCAGTTTTTTCAGCATGGTCGCCGATGGCGGTTCTACCGCGAGGTCATGACGGTTGCCGGTACGCTCGAAGTGTCCGGCTTTGTCGCCAACAAACGGACGCGCAATCACGCGGCCAATGTTGTAGCCACCTTTCGTCAGCTCTTCACGGGCGATTTCGCACAGTTCATACAGGCGTTCGAGGCCAAAGGTCTCTTCGTGGCAGGCAATCTGGAATACCGAGTCCGCCGAAGTATAGAAAATCGGCTTGCCGGATTTCATATGCTCTTCGCCGAGCTGGTCGAGAATTACCGTTCCTGAAGAGTGACAGTTGCCGAGATAGCCCGGCAGATCGGCGCGTTTCACCAGGATATCCAGCAATTCCTGCGGGAAGCTGTTCTCTTTGTCGCTGAAGTAGCCCCAATCAAACAGTACCGGCACGCCGGCGATTTCCCAGTGGCCCGACGGCGTATCTTTACCCGACGACAGTTCGCTGGCGTAAGCGTACGCACCGATGATTTCCGCGTTGGGATCGAGGCCTGGCGGGAAGCGACCGGTGGAAAGCTCAGCGGCTTTGCCGAGTCCTAATTTAGTCAGGTTAGGTAAGTGCAGCGGGCCTTCGCGACCTTCATTGGCGCGGCCTTCGAAACACGCTTCGGCGATATGGCCGAGGGTGTCCGATCCTTCATCACCGAATTTATCGGCGTCTTTGCTGGAACCGATCCCGAAGGAGTCGAGAACCATAATAAAAGCACGTTTCATGCAAGTCTCCTGCGCAATGCGCGATGACAAGTCAAAAAAAAGCGATCAGATCAGTATACCCGAACGGCCGCTGCCTGGCACGCAGAAGCGCCAGTTATTCACTGACGCGACGATAAACCACCGGCGTCATCGCTGGCGCGCTGTCACTCAAGGTGATGGCGGCTTTCACCGCAGCAGCGGCCTGCTGCCACTGCGCTTCCGAACTGGCGTGAATGATGGCCAGCGGGCGCTGCGCGTCAATCTGGGTGCCGAGCGTGGTCATGTCACTCAGGCCGACGCTGTAATCAATGCTGTCGCTGGCGCGCTGACGTCCGCCGCCAAGCGACACCACCGCCATGCCGAGCGCGCGCGTATCCATGGCGCTGACAATGCCAGCACCCTCGGCGTAAACCGCTTTGCTTAGGGTTGGTGCCGGCAAATAGCTGTCCATGCGCTCAATGAAATCTGCCGGACCATTTTGCGCCGCCACCATGCGGGCGAACACTTCAGCGGCCTTGCCGTTATCCAGCACCTGCTGCAGTTTTTTGCGCGCTTCGGTATCGTTCTCCGCCAGTTTGCCGGAGATCAGCATTTCTGAGCACAGCGCCATCGTCACTTCCAGCAAGCGTGGATTGCGTGCAACGCCTGTCAGGAACTGCACCGCTTCACGTACTTCCAGCGCATTACCGGCAGTGGAAGCCAGCACCTGATTCATGTCGGTCAGCAGCGCGGTGGTTTTGCAGCCTGCACCGTTCGCCACGCCGACAATCGCCTGCGCCAGATTTTCTGACGCTTCGAAGGTCGGCATAAAGGCACCGGAACCCACTTTGACGTCCATCACCAGCGCATCCAATCCTTCCGCCAGTTTTTTAGCGAGGATCGAGGCGGTGATCAGCGGAATGGAATCGACGGTGGCGGTGATATCGCGCGTAGCGTAGAAACGCTTGTCGGCCGGCGCCAGCGAGTTGGTCTGGCCAATAATCGCGATGCCGACATCTTTAATGATTTGGCGGAAACGATCGTCGCTGGGGAAGATATCAAAGCCAGGAATCGCTTCCAGTTTATCCAGCGTGCCGCCGGTATGGCCCAGACCGCGACCGGAGATCATCGGCACGTAGCCGCCGCAGGCCGCTACCATCGGACCGAGCATCAGCGAAGTCACATCGCCCACGCCGCCGGTGGAGTGCTTATCCACAATCGGGCCGTTGAGATTCAGCGATTTCCAGTTCAGCACCGTGCCGGAATCACGCATCGCCATGGTTAACGCCACGCGCTCTTCCAGCGTCATATCGTGGAAATAGATGGTCATCGCCAGCGCGGCGATCTGGCCTTCCGAGACGCTGTTGTCGCGCACGCCATTGATGAAGAAGCGGATCTCCGCTTCACTCAGCGCCTGGCCGTCGCGTTTTTTACGAATAATTTCTTGTGGCAGGAACACGGTTGCCTCCCTGGAATGAGGAGGTCGCCATGAATGGCGACCCTACAAAGAATGGATTGAACTTAGTAGCCCGCTTTGCTGGTCGCGGTTTCGTGGCCCAGCGTGTTGAGCAGGCTTGCCAGCAGGCTGGAAGCGCCAAAGCGGAAATGACGCGCATCGGCCCAGCCTTGGCCCAGAATGTCGTCGGCCAGTTTCAGATACAGCGCCGCGTCTTCAGCGGTGCGCACGCCGCCCGCCGGTTTGAAACCAACCTGCTGCTGCACGCCTTTATCTCGAATCACCTGCATCATGATCGCCGCCACGTCTGGCGTAGCGTTGACCGGCACTTTTCCGGTTGAGGTTTTGATGAAATCTGCGCCCGCATCGATAGCGATTTCCGAAGCGGCACGAATCAGCGCTTCGTCTTTCAGCTCACCGCTTTCGATGATCACTTTCAGCAGCACGTTGGCTTCTGCGCAGGCGGCTTTACAGGCTTTCACCAGCTCGAAACCGATGTCGCGGTTGCCCGCAATCAGTGCGCGATACGGGAACACCACGTCGACTTCGTCAGCACCGTAGGCGATTGCCGCACGGGTTTCGGCCAGTGCGATCTCGATGTCATCGTTGCCATGCGGGAAGTTGGTCACGGTGGCGATGCGGATGTCCGGTGTGCCCTGTTCACGCAGCGCTTTACGCGCCGCCGGAATGAAACGCGGATAGATACAGATAGCCGCGGTGTTACCGGCTGGTGATTTCGCCTGACGGCACAGCGCGATCACCTTCTCGTCGGTGTCATCTTCATTCAGGGTGGTTAAATCCATCAGTTGCAGTGCGCGCTGTGCGGCTGCTTTAAGGTCGGTCATGATGCTCTCCAAAAGTCAGACCGGCAGGCACAACCCACCGGAAAATGTGATAATCCTAACAATTACCGTGACGATGAATTGCGCCTCACGTCACACAGAAAAGAAAATCTGTCATGAAAATACAATTATTTAGTGATAAACATCACAAATAATTGCTGATCAGGCCAAAATATCAACCAAACTGTCGTTGTTATTATTATCACAAAAAAGGACGTAAAAGTGTACTTCCCGCTTTAATACTGTAGCTAATCGGGCGTAAGGCAGCGTAAATGCAGAATCTGTCGGGGAGGATCAGGCAGGCAGAGCAAACAGGCGCAGGCTGTTTTGCCATAATGCGTCGGCAATCACCTCGGGCGATTCGCTGCGAAGCTGGCACAGCACGTCAAACACGTTGCGCGCCCGCTCCGGACGGTTAGGCTGGCCCTGAAAACCTTGCAGCGGCATATCGGGCGCGTCGGTTTCCAGCAACAGGGAATGTAGCGGCAGGTTGGCGATGGTATTGCGGGTTTTGCTAGCACGTTCATAGGTAATGGTGCCGCCGACGCCAATCGCATAGCCGAGCTGAATAAAGCGCTCGGCCTGCTGCTGGCTGCCGGCAAAACCGTGCACGACGCCACGGCGTGGCAGATCGTGACGACGCAGGTGCACAGCTAACTGATCGTGGGTGCGCCGCGAGTGCAGAATCACCGGCAGATCGTACTGCTTCGCCAGCTTAAGCTGCTTATCAAGCAGCCGCGTCTGCTTAGCGAATTGCGCCTCCTGCATATAGAGATCGAGACCGATCTCGCCGATCGCCACGCGCTTGCTATCTGGCTTCTTCAACCAGCTTTCCAGCTCGCCAAGATGCGCATCTTCCTGATGCTGTGCAATATTGATCGGATGCAGGCCCAATGCGGCATACAGCGCGCCATGCTGCTGCGCCAGCTGACTGACCAATGCAAAACGGCTGGCAGCGACGCTTGGCACAATGATGCGTTCCACGCCCGCCTGCGCCGCGCGCGCAATACTGGCGGGTGCCGCATCAACGAACGGTGGAAAATCAAAGTGACAATGGGTGTCGATAAACTTCATGCCAGCGAGCCTTTATCAAAATCAGCATCGTTTTCCGCCAGCGCGGGCGTAATCAACGGGCGATTGTCGGGCGCATTGGCAACGGCAGCCGGCGGCGTTACCGTGGTTGAACGCACCAGCGGTTCGGCATCGCTGAGCCATTGGCCGAGCGTGGCGAGGAAATAGCGTCCGCTGCGGCGACCTAAATGGTAATCCTGATTGAGCGAGGACAAACGGCTGCCGAGCGCCATGCTCGCCAGCGGCTTAGGCGGGCAGATTTCAATGATGCGCAGGTTATCCGGCGGCTGTTCAATGAACTGCTGGATTTCACGATAGCTCTCTTCATGCTGATGCAGGACGTTGATCATCGGCTGCAACGCGCTATCGGACAAAAAGCGCTCCATGCGTTTGAACCACTTCGGCGTATACGACATCTGCGACGGCACGGTGCGGATCACCACGATGGTATCCGCGCCACGGCGTGCCGCTTCACGCACCGGGATCGCATCACTGATGCCACCATCCAGATAGCTCACGCCATCCATCTGCACGCCGCTGCGGTAGAAGCCGGGAATCGCGCTGGAGGCTTTGATGATGTCATGCCAGTTGGTGCTGGTCGGGTTGAAGTACTCAGCACGATAATCGTCGCTCCGGCAAGCGCACATATAGAACTCGCTGCCTTTGGCAAACAGCCCTTCGGCGGTGGTGAGCGCCAGCGGAAATTCCTGTTTGGTGATATCGATCAGCCAATCGAGATCGATAAGATGCCCTCCGCGCACGAAACGTAGCGGATCGAAAAACAGTTTGCTGGTGGTGTAACGGGAGATCACGCGTCGTGCGTAGCCAGGTTGGCCGCAGACAAAAGCAGAAAGATTTTGTGCACCGGCAGAGGTGCCAAGCATCAGTTGAAAGGGATTGAATCCAGCGCGTTGAAACTCATCCAGTACGCCCGCAGTGAAGATGCCACGCTGGCCGCCGCCTTCGCACACTAAGGCAATTTTGTTGGATTTGAAGGGAGTTAAAGCCAGCGGTTCAAATGAACCTAACGTCAGCGGAATACGAGTACCCAATGGATGTCCCTCAGTGTTTGCTCTGAGGGAGCTGCCTGAGCAGCATCCCGGAGAACCAGTCATTGTCGTTCCCTGACCAATTGCGTCTGCAATCGTTGCGGCTTCATAGTATGCCGCAAATGACCGGTCTCCGCTTTACGTAACTCGCGGGTTAGCGTCTATGACGCAAGTAGTCAGGGTCGTTTGCGCCCGGTAAACAGGCTCACGAGGAACAGAATAATACCGACAATGAAGACAATTTTAGCTGCCCATGCTGCCGTACCCGCCAAACCGCCGAAACCTAATGCTGCAGCAATCAGAGCGATGACCAGAAAGATAATACCCCAACGAAACATAAGCCTCTCCTTTACCATTGTGAAAATCGAACTGCTTATTTACACCTTTGTTTTTATTACGAAACGGCACCAGCAGGTGCCGAGTCGCCCGCGTTAAGATTTCACCTTCAGGTCATTCTTCACGCTTTTCACGCCTTCAATGGCTTTGGCGATTTTCTCAGCACGATCGGACTGTGCCTGGTTCGCCACTTCCCCAGATAACTGCACCACGCCATTGGTGGTTTCCACCTTAACGTTGCGCGATGGCACAATGTCATCTGCTAAAAGCTTAGCTTTAATTTCGCTGGTGGTGGCGGTATCACCGGCATAACCCTTCAGCGAAGCATTTTTGCTGTCTTTAACGTGCAGTTTGTCACTGACGGATTTCACACCTTCGACTTTCTGCACCAGCGCGACGGCTTTTTCCGCCTGATCCTGAGAGGCAACGAAGCCGCTCAAGGTCACCACGCCATCATGCGTCTTGACGGAGATATCCGTACTTTTAATCGCTTCATCATCCACCAGCGCCGCTTTGGCTTTCGCAGTGATGCCGCTGTCATCCATATAACCATCGACTTTTTTCATTGAGCTATCGATTTTCGAACCCGCGCTGTCGGAGGTTTGCTGTGCTTTCTGCGACAGTGATTCATCTGCAAACGCCGCGCCGCTCAGCAGAGCAGAACCGGCAAGAGCAGCAATCAGGGTTTTGGCAATCTTAGTCTTATTCATCGATATCATCCTTCTATCAGTTAACTCATCCGTTATCGCGGATGCGCCAGCAACGAACGGCGTTGCTGAGTTAGTGGACGTAATGAAACCCGAAAGGTCTCTTTTCTCGTCCGACAGGATAATAGTAGTAGGGATTACAGCTTTTGCTGGCTCTTGTGGTTGATATATCGCCAAAAAGAGAAAAAAACAGCGGAATTAGGAGGAGTCTGTATCCGATAAAACAGGGCCAGTGAAAACCACTGACCCTGCTGGTAACGCCGATTAGTGCTCGCGCGTTTTGCGGAATCTCACGTCAGGATAACGCTCCTGGGTGATATTGAGGTTCACCATGGTTGGCGCGATGTAAGTGAGGTTATCACCGCCATCCAGCGCCAGGTTCACTTCGTTTTTACGCTGGAAATCGTCGAATTTTTTCGCGTCATCACACTCAACCCAACGGGCGGTTGAGACGTTGATGGCTTCGTAAATCGCTTCAACGTTGTATTCGCTTTTCAGGCGCGCCACCACCACTTCGAACTGCAGCACACCGACCGCGCCGACGATCAGATCGTTGTTATGTACCGGACGGAACACCTGCACCGCGCCCTCTTCCGACAGCTGCACCAGCCCTTTCAGCAGCTGTTTCTGCTTCAGCGGATCGCGCAGACGAATGCGGCGGAACAGCTCTGGCGCGAAGTTCGGAATGCCGGTGAACTTCATGTTTTCACCCTGAGTAAAGGTGTCGCCGATCTGGATGGTGCCGTGGTTGTGCAAGCCAATGATGTCGCCCGGATAGGCCTCTTCCACGTGCGAACGGTCGCCCGCCATGAAGGTCAGCGCATCGGAGATCACCACATCTTTACCGGTACGTACCTGACGCAGCTTCATGCCTTTTTCGTACTTGCCGGACACCACGCGCATAAATGCCACGCGGTCGCGGTGTTTCGGGTCCATGTTTGCCTGGATCTTAAACACGAAGCCGCTGAATTTCTCTTCTTTCGCTTCCACCAGACGCGTGTCGGTGTTGCGCGGCATCGGACGTGGCGCCCACGAAACCAGGCCATCGAGCATATGATCAACGCCGAAGTTACCCAGCGCGGTACCGAAGAATACCGGGGTGATTTCGCCGCTCAGGAACAGCTCCTGATCGAACTCGTGCGAAGCGCCCTGCACCAGTTCCAGCTCATCGCGCAGCTGCTGTGCCAGATCTTCACCTACCGCCGCGTCCAGCCCTGGATTCGCCAGACCTTTAACAATGCGCACTTCCTGAATGGTGTGGCCTTTACCGGTTTGATACAGGTAGATTTCGTCGTTATAGAGGTGATAAACCCCTTTGAACAACTTGCCACAGCCAATCGGCCAGGTGATTGGCGCGCAGGCGATTTTCAGCTCGCTCTCCACTTCATCCAGCAGCTCCATCGGATCGCGGATGTCACGGTCGAGTTTGTTCATGAAAGTGATGATCGGCGTATCACGCAGGCGCGTTACTTCCATCAACTTTCGGGTACGATCTTCGACGCCTTTCGCGGCATCGATCACCATCAGGCAGCAGTCGACCGCCGTCAGCGTACGGTAGGTATCTTCGGAGAAGTCTTCGTGTCCTGGGGTATCCAGCAGGTTAACGAGGCTATCGCGATACGGGAACTGCATCACCGAGGTGGTGATGGAGATACCACGTTGTTTCTCCATCTCCATCCAGTCTGATTTCGCGTGCTGATTGGAGCCGCGGCCTTTGACGGTACCGGCGGTTTGAATCGCCTGTCCGAACAGCAGCACTTTTTCGGTGATTGTGGTTTTACCGGCGTCCGGGTGCGAGATGATCGCAAAGGTACGGCGGCGCGCCACTTCTTCTAAAAAGGGAGCATTAGACATGAGTGAATTCTTCTTCAAGGGCAACGCGCGGGCGGCGCGCTGCGATAAATCGTTTCGGGGTCATTCCTCGGGATAACGCGGCCAATGGCGACGCAGTAGCGTCAGTTCACAGCAAGAGGTGCGCGATCTACATTGGCGGCAGTCCTGAAATCCCATCAGTAATTGAGGCGGCATAGCATACAATATTTCGCCGAGGGGGGGAATCGCTGGCCAGGGCGAGGGGAAACAATCACAACTAACCCAGAACCCGCACCACCGCCGCCTTAAAGATCTTCACGCCAATCTCCAGCGAGCTCAATTCAAAGCGCATATCAGGATGATGCAGGCCCGGCACCAGATTGGTTCCCAGCCCCCAGAAACCGGCTTTCACCTGCGGATTTTTCACCGGGTAATAGAAGAAATCCTCGCTGCCCGGCGTGGTTTTAGTATCCAGCAAACCCTCTTCGCCCAGTACATCAACAATCGCCGCGCGAATCACCGCTGTGGCTTCCTCGTGAATTTCCGCGGCCGGCATCTCTTTCAGCACCACCACGTCCGCCGAGGCACCCAGCGCCGCCACGCTGTGCTGAATCGCCAGCGTCACCTTCTCTTTCAGCAGGTCCATGGGCGCGTTTTCCTGCGAACGCAGATCCCACACCACGCGCGCCTCATCCGGCACCGAGTTGGTCACACCGGCATCACACAGGAAGCGCGTCGCTTTGACGCTCCAGGTCAAACCTGGCGGCAGATGGATGGCGTTAACCGCCTGCACCGCTTGTACCGCCGCGTCCAGCGCGTTAACGCCCAAATGCGGACGCGCAGCGTGCGCGGGAGTCCCTTTAATCGTCGCTTCCAGCGTACTGCAGGCGGAGTAGATCACCGCCGGCGTCGCCTGCCCCACGTGACACTCCTCCAGCGGGCGCACATGGAAGCCAAGAATCATCTCCACATCATCAAGCGCGCCGCCTTCTATCATCGCCAGCGCCCCGGCACCCAGTTCTTCGGCTGGCTGGAACAGCAGTTTCAGGCGTCCTCTCTTAATTGCGCCCTCTTTCAGCAGCTGTTGCGCCGCCGTCAGCACCACCGAGGAGTGACCATCGTGACCGCAGGTGTGGCGAGCACAAGCCACGCCATTAATGATATGCCCCAGCGCATCCATATCCGCACGCAGCGCCAGCACCGGGCCAGGTTTGCCGCTGTCGATTTCCGCCACAATGCCGGTGGTGTTATTAATGCCGCGCGTCACCTTAATGCCGGCACTTTCCAGCTGATCGGCAATATAAGCGGAGGTTTTAAATTCCTGAAAACCCAGCTCAGGGATTTCATGCAGATAATGGTAATGCTCTAAGACGTTGGACACCGCTAAGCTCCTGACAAGTAAAGGCAAGCCTCAGCATCGCCCGATGTGCAGCTATAATCAATCCAGCGTGAATGAAAATTAGTCAAAGTTGAGAACTCCTCGCATTCAACAAGTGGAATAATTCCATTTACAATCAATAAGATAAATTCAACCTTTTTACGAAAAAGCCTTCACAAAAAAGTATAGATTGATGCATAATTCGCCGTACTTCACCTAATAAATTAAAAAGGAATCAGCCATGTTAACTGCTGAAATGACCTCTCGTTTGAACGACCAGCTGAACCTCGAATTCTTCTCTGCCAACCTGTATCTGCAGATGAGCGCCTGGTGCAGCGACAAAGGTTACGAAGGTGCCGCTTCATTCCTGAAAATGCACTCACGCGAAGAGATGCAGCACATGCAGAAGCTGTTCGATTACGTCAGCGATGCAGGTGCTCTGCCGGTTCTGGGCAGCATTGCCGCACCGGCAATTAGCTGGACTTCATTGAATGACGTGCTGGAAGAAGCGCTGAAGCATGAGCAGTTGATCACCAAAAAAATCAACGAGCTGGTGCACACCGCATTAACCACCCAGGATTACTCGACCTTCAACTTCCTGCAGTGGTACGTGGCAGAGCAGCATGAAGAAGAGAAACTGTTCAAAACCGTGCTGGATAAACTGGCGCTGGTGGGCAACAAAGGCGAAGGCCTGTTCCTGGTGGACAAAGATCTCGGCCACATGTCCGTCGACGGCCACGGCGCATAATAATAAAGATTACCCACAGCAAAACAGCAAACGCCCGACATGTCGGGCGTTTTTTTATGGCTGCGTTCAACATTGCGCAATAAATTGCGCCGCTACACTACATGCACGAATCTGTAGCGGCGCGATTGATCGCGCGATTTTAATCCAGCTCTTTCAAACGCAGTTCCGATGGCTGTGGACGCCCAAAGAAATAGCCCTGGAACAGCGTACAGCCCTCTTCGCGCAGCTTGGCGAACTGCTCGCTGCTCTCCACACCTTCGGCGGTGATCTGAATATCCAGGCTGCGGCTCATGCCGGTAATGGCGCGGATAATCGCCAGCGCCTCGCGGCTGTCGCCCATATCGTTGATAAACGACTTGTCGATTTTGATCTTGTCGAACGGGAACGAGCGCAAATAGCTCAGCGATGAATAGCCGGTGCCGAAATCATCCAGCGCAATCTGCACGCCAAGGGTTTTCAGGCTTTGCAGCGTGCGGATATTGCCAAGCGTATCGTCCAGCAGTACCGATTCGGTGATCTCCACTTCCAGCCGATGTGGCGCCAGCCCTGATTCCCGTAACGCCCCTTCCACCACCGAAACCAGCGAGCTGTTCTTGAACTGCAGCGGCGACAGGTTAACCGACACCGATTGTTGCGTGCCCCAGCTCTGCGCTTCGCGGCAGGCTTCATACAGCGCATACGCGCCGAGCATATGGATCAAGCCGGTCTCTTCAGCAATGGGGATGAAATCATTCGGCATGATCAGCCCCTTAATCGGGTGATGCCAGCGCATCAGCGCTTCATAGCCAATAATGCCTTTCTCGTCGGTGATCGGTTGGTAATAGAGTTTGAGCTGGCGACCGGTGATGGCTTCCCGCAGATCGTTCTCGATCACGCGACGGCTGCGCGCCTGATCGTCCATCTCCATGGTGAAGTGCTCGAAGCGGTTACGCCCATTGCGCTTGGCTTCATACAGCGCCATGTCGGCGCAGCGCAGCATATGTTCCGGCGTATTGGTGGCTTGCGAGGTCAGCGCGATGCCAACGCTCAAGCCCACCGACAAGTTATGCCCTTCCACGTTAATCGGCGGACGAATCGCTTCGATCAAACGTTGTGCCACCACCGCCGCTTCATCTGCGCTGCGCACATTCGGCAGCACAATGGCAAACTCATCGCCGCCGATGCGGGCCAGGGTATCGTGATCGCGCAGCGCAGTTCGCAGGCGCTTTGCCACCACGCGCAGCAGGTCGTCACCAATCTGGTGGCCGAGCGCATCGTTGACGTTTTTAAAGTTGTCGAGATCGAGACACAGCGTGGCGCTGGTGTGGCCGTTCTGGTTATCCACGCGCAGCGCTTCGCTCAGCTTCTGGCGGAACAGCACGCGGTTTGGCAGGCTGGTGAGGTTATCGTGGTGCGCCATATGGCGGATGCGCGCATCGGCTTCGCGCTGGTCGGTCACATCTTCCACAATCAGCATCACGTAGTTCTGCCGCATATCTTTGCCGCTGATGGTGGTGGCGCGGGTATGCAGAATGCGCTCGCCGCCGGCGGTTAGCATCAGCTGTTCGCGCGCATGAATACCTTCGCTGCGCAAGGCCACATCCGCCAGACTATTGAAGTAATCCCCCAGCTCGGCCGACATGCACTCATGCGGACGTTTATGCATGATCAGCGCTTTATTGACGCCAAACAGCTGCTCTGCTTTGTCATTCACCATCAAAATTTCGCGGCTGATGGCGTCTTCAACAATCACGCACGACGGAATATTACTGATGATGGTGTCGAGGAAGCCCGACAGCTCAGACATCTTCGCGCTCTGCGTCTGCGCTAAATCGCGCGCACGCAGCAGCTGCTGCTCATTCTCACGCCGTTCAGTGATATCGCGGGTAATTTTGGCGAAACCAATCAGTTTGCCGGTTTCATCGTGAATGGCCTCGATAACCACATGCGCCCAAAACGCCGAGCCGTCTTTGCGGTAGCGCCAGCCCTCATCTTCGAAACGGCCGGTTTTTAACGCAATCCCGAGGTTGGCTTCAGGCGAGTTAGCATTGCGTTCGGCGGAGCTGTAAAACACCGAGAAGTGCTGACCGACAATCTCATCAGCGATATAGCCTTTGGCGCGCTGAGCACCACTATTCCAGTTCACCACGCGGCCCTGCACATCCAGCATATAGATGGCGTAATCGCGCACGCCCTCCACCAGCAGGCGGAAGTTTTTCTCCTGCTCATGCTGTTTGCGCAGCAGCGCCTGCTGCTCAGTACAATCGCGGGTGATTTTGGCGTAGCCGATCAATTTACCGGCATCATCGCGAATCGCATCAATAATCACGTGCGCCCAGAACGCGCTGCCATCTTTGCGATAGCGGTAGCCTTCATCTTCGAAACGGCCAGTTTTAAACGCGGTGGTAAGGTTTTTTTCCGGGATGTGATTGAGGCGATCCTGCGCGCTATAGAAGCGTGAGAAGTGCTGTCCGACGATCTCTTCGGCCAGGTAGCCTTTCGCGCGCTGGGCGCCTACGTTCCAATTTTCAACGTTGCCGTCCAAATCGAGCATGTAGATGGCGTAATCGCTGACGCCCTCCACCAGCATGCGAAAGCGCTGCTCCTGCTCGCGCTGTTTACGCTGTTGTTCCTGCTGTTCGGTGCAGTCGCGGGTGATTTTGGCAAAACCTAACAGCTCGCCATACTCATCCCGAATCGCGTCGATCACCACATGCGCCCAAAACGCGCTGCCATCTTTGCGATAGCGCCAGCCTTCGGTTTCGAAGCGCCCCGTCGCTGTCGCCCCCGCCAGCCCGCGCTGCGGCGCGCCGTTTTTACGATCGTCTTCGCTGTAGAACAGCGCAAAATTCTTCCCAACAATTTCATCGGGCGTGTAGCCTTTGGCGCGTTGTGCCCCGGCGTTCCAGTTCGCCACGGTGCCATCGGGTTTGAGCATGTAAATGGCGTAATCCACCACGCTCTGCACCAATAATCGGTACATGACGTCAGAGTTATTATTCATTGTTATTCGCCTATTGCTGGCCTGGTATTATTCAGAAATATTAAGAAAATTCTTAATTAGCATGCAGACTTAAGCGCAAATACGCAGCGCTGACAAGCGCTATTCATCCACAGACAAATGTTGGTAGGTCAGTTATCGGCAGTGGCGAGAAAATGTTCAGCGGGATACTTCAGCAATCAGCAACTGTTGACGGTAAAAACCGTTATGCCTGCCACGGCAAAACGCCCTGCGGCAGGCGGCGCGTCAGCCTGCTAGCAAGCGCCATTAATAAGAAAACCACGAGGATCATCAGGCAGCCCACCGCCGCCGCCAGCGAAGCCGATCCGCCTTCATCAAGAAACACGATGGTCGGTCCGATAGTTTGCGTTTGCGAGGTCACCAGCAGTATCGAGACCTGAATCTCATTCAGCGCCGTGAGAAATACCAGTACGCTGCCGGCCAGGGCCGACGGCGCCGCCAGCGGCAGTAAAATATCGCGCATGCGGCGCATGAAACCCGCACCGCACAACCGCGCTGCTTCATCCAGCGCCGGTTCCAGTTGCGCAAATCCCGCCAGCGTCGGACGCAACACCAGTGCGAGAAAGTTCGCCAGATAAGCGGCAAGGATGATCCATACCGTGCCGTACAGCGAAATATTGATCATCGGCAGCGGACGCAGAAAGAACAGCATCGCCGCCACGCCGGTGACAATGCCCGGCAGCGCGTAGGTCAGTTCACTTGCCAGCCACAGGCCGCGCACTAATTTGCTGCGACGCCAGCTGAGGAAGTAAGCGAGAAACAGCGCGCAGAAGGTCAGCAGCAGCGCCGTTAGCGTGGTCAAGCCCAGGCTGGTGAGAAAAGCGTGACGCACCGCCGGATATCCCCATAACGCGGCGCGGAAGTTCTCCAGCGTCAGGGTTTGCCAGCTCAGCGCCTGGCCGAAACCACGAGTTAATGCGGTGATCAGTAAGGCGCTGAGCGGTAATAGCAAGGTCAGCGCCATCCACAGCCAGGCGACGCCGGCAATCGCCATCCGGCCACGCCCCAGCGATTGCTGCCACACACGCGGCGCACCGTTGACGCGCACATCATGTCGCCCACCTAACCACGCGCTCGCCGCCATGCCCGCCAGCGTAATCACGGCAATCAACAAGGCGTAAACGGCGGTATTCGGCAGCGCACTCGGACCAATGCCATTCAGCTGTTGATACACCAGCGTGATCAGCGTCGGGACGCGCGCCGGAATCCCCAGCATCGCCTGAATGCCGAAGTTGCCTGCCGCCGCGACAAAGGTCAGCGCGGCACCGGCAAAAATCGCCGGGCGCGCCAACGGCAGCACAATGGTGAACAGTATGCGCGCGCGTGACGCACCGCTGGCCTGCGCCGCTTCCACCAAATCGGCAGGTAAACGGCGCAAACCCGCGCGCACGGTGAGAAACACCAGCGGCGCATTATGGGTACCCAGCAGCAACACCATACCGCTTAAGGAGTAGAGCGGCTGTTCGCCCGGCGCAAACCACGGCCATCCCAGACGGGCAAACAGCAGCGCCAGCGGACTGCCGGGCGCCAGCGCCTGCAGCCACGCCAGCGCCGTCACCTGCGGCGGAATCATCAGCGGCAGAATAAAGGCAAACACCCAGGCGGTTTTGCCGCGCATATCGCTGAGTGCCACCAGCCACGCGGCGACCGTGCCCAGCAGCACCGAGATAAGGGTCGAACTGAGCGCAATGAACAAGGTATTGAAGCTGGCGATCAGCACGCGATCGCTCGCCAGCAGACGCGTCAAGCGCGCCAGATCCGGCACGCCGTGCGGCGCAATCGCGGTCCACACCAGCCGCAGCAGCGGCGCGACCGAGAGCAGGCCAATCAATAGCACCAGCAGCGCCAGGATGAGCCGTTCGCTGTTAAAGCCCAGGCGTTTAGCGCCGCGCGCCGTGCTGCGCCATTCGTTGCTCACCACGCTCATGATTAGCCGCCAAACAGCGCGGTAAACTGGTCGCGCACTGCGGCGTCTTCTTTAATCGCTTGCGCTACGTCCGGCGACAGCAGCTTAATTTTGTTGATGGGCGTGAAACCTTCCGGCGCCGCGATGCGATCGTCAACCGGACGGTTGCCCTGCTCAACCACGAGTTTCTGGCCCGGCTCGGACAGCAAAAAGTTCACGAACGCTTTGGCGGCAGGCAGGTTATGTACCGATTTCATGATCGCCACCGGTTCGGTGACGTAGGAGACGCCCTCTTGCGGATAAACCAGATCAACCGGCGAGCCCTTTTTCTTCGCCAGAATCACGTCGGCGTCGGTGATGATGCCGTATTTATCCAGCCCGCTGGCCACCGCCTTCAGCGCCGGACCGTTGCCGCCCTGCGGCGCAACACCCAGCGCCGCCAGCTTTTTATAGAAGCTCCAACCAATTGACGGCGTGTTGATATCGGTGTGCAGCTTGTAGAGCGCCGCGCCGGAGTACAGCGGGCTTGGCACCGCGATCTGGCCTTTATTGGCTTCGACCGCCAACGCACTCCAGCTGTCAACCGGCTGCGCGAGCTGGGTGTTATACGCAATCACCGTGGCGATAATTTTGGTGCCAAAGAAGGTCTTGTCCTGGTCGTAGAACGACGGATTGATGTGGCTGAGCGGCGCATCGCTGTAGGTGTAGAGCTGGTTCTCATTTTTCAGCGCGCCAAGGTTAATGGCATCGGCAATCAGCAGCACGTCCGGTTTGGCCTGGCCGCTCAGCATTTCGGTACGCAGTACGTTCATCAACTGCGTGGTGCCGTTGCGCGTCCACTCCACCTGCACATTGGGATAAGCGGCCTTGAATGCATCCATGGTTTGCTGCGCAATCTCCGGCGCTTGCGAGGTGTAGACCACCAGCTTGCCCGCTGGCGCCGGTTCGGCATGAGTGACGGCAGAAACCAGTAAACCGCTGGCTAACATCAAAACGTTGAAGGTAGTACGCATCGCATGTCCCTGAGTAGAAGAAGGTTAAGAAGGAAGAATCCAGCCGTCGCGCAGCGCCACACCGAGGGTCGCGTCGACAGCGGGTAAAGATTGATCGGCCAGCAGCAGCGTGAGGCGGGATTCGGGGGCAGCCAGCGGCGTGACGTTGAGCTGATGATGGCCGCCGCGATAGATCACCCGCTGTACGCGAGCGGCAAATTGCGGCTCGCCGGGCTGCGCCAGACGAAAATCCACCGCGTGGAAACTGGCCTGCGCCTGCGGCTGCGGACGCTGATGTGGCGCACAGCGTAACGCCATGCGCACCCCAAACAGCGTGGCAAAGGCGCGGCCCTCGCCGAGCGGTTCAACGTCGCTGATGGGCAGAACTTTGCCGTCATCAATAAAGCGCGCGACCATGGCATTCGCCGGCTCGCGCCACAGCGTTTGCGGCGTGGCGAACTGCATTACGCGTCCGCCATCCATCACCACAATGCGATCGGCCAGCGCCATCGCTTCATGCTGATCGTGGGTGATGTAAAGCAGGGTGGCGTGACTGTGGTGATGGAAGCGGCGGAACTCCTCTTCCATGGTAGCGCGCAGATGGACATCGAGGTTCGCCAGCGGCTCGTCGAGCAGCACCAGCGTCGGCTGCGCCACCAAACAACGGGCGAGCGCCACGCGCTGACGCTGGCCGCCGGAGAGATCGGCAGGACGACGTGCCGCGAAGTGTTCTAATCCCACCAGCTCCAGCGCCTGCTGGGTGCGGCGCTCGCGCTCAGCACGTGCTACGCCGTTCACCTTCAGGCTGTAGGAGACATTCTCCGCCACCGTCATATGCGGCCACAGCGCGTAGCTCTGGAACACCACGCCAAGCTGACGATCTTCCGGCGGCAGATGCACGCCCGGTGCGGCAAAGCAGCGATCGCCAACGTGGATTTCGCCGCCATCGGCGGTTTCGAAACCGGCCAGCAGGCGTAGCAGCGTGGTCTTGCCGCAGCCCGACGGGCCCAATACGGCGATAAATTCTCCCTGCGCAATCTGCAGCGAGATGTCTTGCAATACCGGCTGCGCCGCAAAGGATTTGCACAGCCCGCGCAGTGTGATTGACGCCATGTTTACGGCCTTTCTCTGACAGTCCGGCTAAGACCCTACGACACTCAGATGACAGCGCCGTGACATCATTGTCCGCCCAGGTTGTAGCGGCGCAATTTATTGCGCGTTCTCCAGGAGAGCGGAGTGTACAGAGCGCGATAAATCGCGCCGCAACGAGGACGTGCGTGCTGCAAGCCGATTCACAGATGCATCCCGATATAGCGCTCATAGCGCGCGGGCTTCACGCGGGTGAGATCCACCAGCACCAGGCCATCGATGCAGTTATTGAAATCGGGATCGCTGCCGAAATCGATAAACTGCACGCCGCCCGGTTCGCACACCTCGGAGTACTGTTTGTAGAGCGTAGGAATGGCAGTACCGAGATTGGCCAGCAGATGTTTGAGACGCCGCAAATCTTCGCTGTAGTTATCGCCGGTGAACTGGGCCAGCACTTCTGGCAGCGATGCCGGATAGGGACGACGTGAGGTGGCCAGCGGCAGTTCGGTGGGGAAGTAGAGGCGATAAAACGCCACCAGCAGATCGCGTGCCGCCAGCGGCATACCGCCGGAAATCGAGACCGGACCAAACAGATAGCGAGTTTCCGGATAGCGGGCGATGTAGGCACCGATGCCCATCCACAGATAATCGAGGCCGCGTTTGCCCCAATAAGCGGGCTGAATAAAACTGCGCCCCAGCTCCAATCCCTGATTAATGATCGGCAACATGCGCGCGTCGTAGTGGAACAGGCTGTCGCTGTAAATCCCCTCCAGCCCACGGCGCGCCAGCTGTTCGGCACCCGGAATAAAGCGATAAGCACCGACGATCTCCAGCGCATCGTCATCCCACAGAATCAGGTGATAGTAATCATCATCGTATTTATCAAGATCGCGACGGCGACCGCTGCCCTCGCCCACCGCGCGGAACGCGACTTCGCGCAAACGTCCCAGTTCACGCAGCAGCGGTACCCAGCTGGCGCCGTTGCGCCGCCACAGATAGATCTGTTTGCCATCGGGCAGCGTGCCCAGACGCTCGCTCTCCATGAGCGCTTTTTTCAGTTCGGCGCGATCTTCAGGACGCGCAATCGCCGCTTCGGTCTGGAACAGGCCGCGACGGCCCTGACCAATCCGGTAGAGATGTTTGCGCAGCCGCTTCGCCAGCTCTTTGCCCGGCGTGTGGCCATCGTGCCAATTGGCAAACGGGATCTGCTCGCCGATATGCAGTTTGATGCGTGACCCGCGCTGGCGGAACATCTCGCGTACCAGCATTAACAGCGCCAGCGGCGAGGCGATTTTGGCCGCCGCGTAGAACGCCAGGCTGTTACGGCCCACCACGTGCACCGGCACAATCGGCGCACGGGCGCGGGCCGCGAGGCGCAGGAAGCTGTGATGCCAGTGACGATCGCGCACGCCACGGCTGGAGAGGCGCGACACTTCGCCCGCCGGGAAGATAATCAGCACGCCCTGATTATCAAGATGCTGCTGCATGCGCGTGAGCTGCTCGCGGCTGGTGCGGTTGCCCATGTTATCCACCGGCAGCATCATGTTGTTGATCGGCTCCAGCATCATCAACATGCGGTTAGCCACGATTTTCACATCGCGCCGCACCTGTGAAACCGCCGCCAGCAGCGCCAATCCATCCAACGCACCGAGCGGATGATTCGCCACAATCACCACCGGCCCGCGCGTGGGGATCTGCTCTAAATCACGCTCACTCAGTTCGCAGCGCACATCCAGGTGATCCAGCACTTGCTCCACCATGTCCACGCCTTTGAGGTGGCGATAACGCGCGGCAAATGCCTGGAATTCATGCTCGCGAACCGCCCATTTCAGCGCGCTTTTTTGCCAGTTCGCCGCCTGATGACCTGGCCAGTAACTATCGAGAAGCTGATCAACTGAAAACATCATTCACCTTTTATGCGCAGCGGTTTATCGCCTCGACGTTAAAACGGCTTGTTTTCAGATTTATGACTCGTGTCCTGTTACGGCGGAAAAAAAAGCAACGTGCTTTGTTCTCGCACATAAAATCGATCAATTGATCTTAAATTCCCAAATTCAAGACAGAGCTTAAATCTTATTGTTAAGCCCCGTGAATTAATCTGGTCACACCTCTGGTTGTGTTTTTTTTATGGGTGTTTTTCACCCTTGGGTTTTTTCTTTTTTTTCTGGGCTACACATATGATTCATTCGGTATTTATTGTTGATGACCATCCGTTAATTTGTGCGGGTATCCAGGCACTTTTAGACTCTTATCACTATGCAATTGTTGGCATTGCGCAGAAAGGAGATATGCTGATTACCGAGCTGCACCAGCTGCGTCCAGACGTCCTGCTACTCGATCTCACCATGCCCGGCCGCGCCGGCATTCCGCTGATTGCCGATATTAAACGCGCGCTTCCTGAACAGAAAATCATCATATTTACCGCCTCAGAAAGTCTTTTTTATCAACGCTGTTGCCTGCAATTAGGCGTTGAGGGTTATGTCTACAAACGGGGGGAATTAGACACGCTCATTACCGCCATAAAAGAAGTCGAGCGCGGTAATCGTTTTTATCCGGTGACCCATGCCGCCGCGGATGCCGGAGAATTGATCGAGAGCGAGAAATTGATGAGCCTGACGCGACGCGAATTGGTGGTGTTAGTTAAACTGGCTTCGGGGATGAGTAATAAAGAGATCGCTTCGCAATTACAGCTGAGCAGTAAAACCGTCAGCACTTATAAAATAAAAATCCTGCGCAAATTAGGATTAAAAGGGATTAGCGGTATTAATATGACCGCCAAACTCAATGCGCTGATTTAATTGCGCGGTAACACGTTTTCTTATCTCATCATCGTTGCCTGATACGTAGGGTCGCCATTCATGGCGACCTGGTTACAACTTCAACGGGGGCAACTGCGAAAACACGCTCAACAACCCTTTGCTCCACAGCTGGCGAATCTGCGAATAATAGGGATGCTGTTCGGTGATGTGATATTGCTCGCTGTCGCTAAAACTGTCGCTGCGATACACCATCACATCCAGCGGCAGGCCAACGGAAATATTACTCGCCAGCGTAGAGTCCATCGAAATCAGCGCGCACTGCATCGCCTGGCTTAAGGGCGTTTCGTAGCGCAACACGCGGTCAATAATCGGTTTACCGTATTTGCTCTCACCAATCTGGAAATAGGGCGTATCGACGCTCGCCTCAATGAAGTTGCCCTGCGGATAGATCTGAAACAGACGTGGCTCCTCGCCGCGAATCTGGCCGCCCAGCAGCAGCGTGCCGCCAAACTCCTCGCCATCGCGCTTAATCACTTCACGCAGCGTTTCACCCACCATCAGCGCAATGTCATACAGCGATCGTCCATTCAGCAGATTGGGCTGATCGCCATCGCCGTTGTTACGTCGCAGCAGGCTCAGCACGCTCTGCGTGGTCGCCAGATTGCCAGCGCTTTGCAGCACCAGCGTGCGCTCATCATCCACCTGAAACACATGCAATTTACGGAACGAGGAAATATGATCAACGCCCGCGTTGGTACGTGAATCGGAAACAAAAATCATCCCTGACGATAAACGCATTGCCACACAATAAGTCATAGTTAAGCCTGCCAAGAAAATTACTGCTGCCCGTGCACCTGCAGCACCGCAGCCACCGCCAGCATATCTTCACCGCCGCCGCCCAGTCGCATACCGCGCACCGGACACGCATCGAGATAATCCACGCCGACTGCCAGCCGCAAATGCTGGCGCGTGCTACGGGTATTATTGGTGATATCAAAGCTGTGCCAACTGCCATCCAGCCAGGCTTCAACCCAGGCATGAGTGGCGACGTGCTCCACGTTTTCAGTATAGAGATAGCCGCTGACATAGCGCGCCGGAATCCCCAGGCTGCGACAGCAGGCGAGAAACACGTGACTGTGATCCTGGCAAACGCCGCTGCCGGCAGCAAATACTTTCGCCGCGTTATCACTCACCTGGGTGCTGCCGGGACGATACGGCATCTTCAGCAGCAGTTCATCCATCAATTTTTCCAGGCTGGCCAGCGGCTTTTCCGGCCGCCAGTAGCGCTGAGCAAACTCGCGGATTTCGGCATCGGGCTGGGTCAGCGGCGTGGCGCGCAGAAACACCAGCGGCGACAAGGCGCATTCCGGATCGGGCGCCCATTCGCCGGCATCAAGAATCTCCACCACGCCACGCGCCGCGATATCGAGCTGCTGATGCGGCGTATCCAGCGTCAGCACATGCATCACATTGCCATAGGCATCTTGCGTGCAGGTAGCTGCGCACGGCAGCTCCAGATCCCACGAGATAATCCGTTGATGCACCGAGTTTTGCGGCGTCAGGCGCAGATACTGGGTACTGAGTGTCACCTGCTGCTCATAGGCGTAGCGGGTTTTATGCTCGATGTTCAGTCTCATTTCGCCTCCAGATAGGTGTGATTGATGCTGTCTGCCAGCGCGTTGAGGCGCGTCAGGAAAGCCGTGAGCCAGTGCGTTAACCCTTCCTGCGTCAGGCTTTCCCAGGTGCTGAAACGCATCTCCGCCAGCAGCACGGTGATCAAATAGCGCGGTCGATCTTCCCCGCTGCTGCCGAGCTGCTCCAGCTGCGTAGCGATCTCATCAATGCAGGAGTGCAGCGATCGCGGGCTTTCGCTGCGCAGGATCAGCATCTCATTCACCAGATCCGGCAACAGCTGCTGCTTGAATATGGCGTTATAGGCTTCGCGGGCGGATACCGCGCGCAGCAGGGTGTCGAGGCGATAATATTCACGTACCGAATCCGACTGCTGCTCCATCAGTTGCTGATTGACACTCAACAGACGCGCGGTGCCGTCGCTGCGCTCCATTAATGTGCCGATGCGGATAAAGCTCATGGCATCGCCGCGTAGCAAGGTGCCGAACATCGCGCCGCGAAACAGGTGCGAGCGCTCTTTAACCCAATCAAAAAAGCTATCGGCATTGGCGCTGGTGATGCCGCGCCGCCGCGTGTTGCGCATCTCGATCCAGGTCGAGTTGATGCTCTCCCACACTTCCGATGACAAACTGCCGCGCACCGCATGCGCGTTGTTCCACGCCTCCTGCCAGCAGCTGAAAATGCTGCACGGATTGCGATCGTCAAGCGCGAAGAAGTTGAACAGCTGCGACATAGTGAAGCGACCGTTGAGGGTTTCGAACAGTTCACGCGTGCCGGTGAGGTTGAGCGGCAGCAGCAGATCTTCACCCTGATTACCGCGTACCGGCATTAACGACAAACGGTTGGTGACATCCAACACGCGAGCGAGTTGTTCTGCGCGCTCCAGATAGCGCGCCATCCAATAAAGGCCACTGGCCGTGCGGCTTAGCATGATGCGTCATCCTCCAGAACCCACGTGTCCTTGGTGCCGCCGCCCTGCGACGAGTTCACCACCAGCGAACCTTCGTTGAGCGCCACGCGGGTTAAGCCGCCAGGCACCAGCCGGATATCCGCGCCACACAGGGCAAACGGCCGCAGATCGATATGACGCGGCGCGAGGCCGTTATCAATAAAGGTTGGGCAGGTAGAGAGCGACAGCGTGTCCTGGGCGATGTAGTTTTCCGGCCGCGCTTTGAGGCGATCGCGGAAATCACTCAGCTCCTGCTGGCTCGCCACCGGGCCAATCAACATGCCGTAGCCGCCCGCGCCGTGCACCTCTTTCACCACCATTTTCGCCAGGTTGGCCAGCACATAAGTCAAATCCTGTGGTTTGCGGCACTGCCAGGTAGGAACGTTATTCAGGATCGGCTCTTCATCGAGGTAGTAGCGGATCATCTCCGGCACATAGGGATAGATCGACTTATCATCAGCGACGCCGGTGCCGATGGCATTCGCCAGCACCACGTTGCCGGATCGATACACTGACAGCAGGCCCGGCACGCCGAGCATCGAATCCGGACGGAATGCCAGCGGATCGAGGAAAGCGTCATCGACGCGGCGATAAATCACATCAATTTTGCACGGGCCCGCGGTGGTACGCATCATCACCGCGCCATCCTTAACAAACAGATCGGCGCTCTCCACCAACTCCACGCCCATCTGCTGCGCGAGGAAACTGTGTTCGAAGTAGGCGCTGTTAAAGCGGCCCGGCGTGAGCACCACCACCACCGGATCGTTGACCGGCGAGCTTTCACGCAGCGTTTGCAGCAGATGAGAAGGATAGCGTTCCACCGGCGCGATGTGGCGCTCGGCGAACAGCTCCGGATAGAGGCGCATCATCATCTTACGATTCTCCAGCATGTAGGAGACGCCAGATGGCGTGCGCAGATTGTCCTCCAGCACGTAATATTCGCCGTCGTTATTGCGCACCATATCTACGCCGACGATGTGCGCGTAGATATTGCGATGCAGATCGACGCCGTGCATGCAGGGCTGATATTGATCGTTCACCAGCACCTGCTCGGCGGGTACGATGCCTGCTTTGAGGATGAATTGCTGATGGTAGATGTCATGCAGAAAGGCGTTGAGCGCCTGCACGCGCTGGCGAATGCCGCGATCGAGCATCGCCCACTCGCTAGCAGGAATAATGCGCGGCACGCTATCGAAAGGAATTAAACGCTCTGCCCCGCCGTCGTCACCGTACACGTTGAAGGTGATGCCGACGCGATGAAACAGCAGTTCCGCCTCTTCGCGCTTGCGCGCCACGGCATCTTTGTCCGCCTGTTGTAACCATTCCCAGTAATGCTGGTAGTGAGCGCGGTGTTGGCCATCGCTCAGCAACATCTCATCATAGAAGTGCGGTGCTATCTGGTAGCTTTCTTTCATGATTTACCCGGCGCTTGTCAGAGGACATCACTCTCTCCTGCACAAACTGTGCCAGAGGCTTGCCCCGGCATGGCACACGCGCCGCGCGGCTGGAAATGGCGAAATTGCACTTTACTGGTGCATCAGCTGCTGCGCGATCGGCAGCCAAATCTCCGTCATCGCGCCTTCGCCACCGGTAAACGGATCGCGCTGCGGCAGTGGAACCTGCTGGATCTTCTCCTTCGACGCACGCAATCGCGACGGCTCATCGCGCATGGTTTCAGGAGACATTCCTTCAGGATAGGCGCCAACGGTGAAAAAATCCTCCGAGGCAAACACCTGCTTGTGGCCGACGCCAGCGGGAATCAGCACCGCATCGCCTTCGCGCAGCGTCACCATGCGGCCGCTATCGCCGCCAAACAGCACCTCCGCCCAACCGGCCGCTACGCCTAACACTTCATGGGTGTTGGGATGATAATGGGTGTACGGGAAGATCGGCGAACGCCAGGCGGCGGGCCAGCCGTTGCGGGTAAAGGTTTTTTCAAACCAGGCGGCGCTATCTTCCGCTTCATCTTCATCCGGCACGATCCCGGGCCAGATGATCAGCGGCAGCGGGCTATTGGGCACGCCACCGGAGGGCAGCGACAGCATCAAATGTTGCGGATTGCTGGACGATCCCGCGGAAAAGGTACCGGCGGCGAAAGACATCAGTAACAGCAGGCTGGAGTGGTTGGCAGTCATACTCTTTCTCCGGTTAAACACGATGCTTAATTGTGGCTTACCCAACCCACAATGCAATGTGCGCCCGCCAACAAAATTCACACAAAAGAATGATTTAGCTAACTAAAGCCAAATTACTGCGCAACATATTTAACATGATGTGCCGGCGTTAATTCGGTCGCCATCAATGGCGTAATGCCGATCAGTTAAGCGCTGAGCGACTTTCGTTCGCCATCGGCTGAGGCAGTTTCATCTACGCCGTGCGGCGACCGAGAAGAGGGCGTCTGGGCTGAACTGAACCCCGGATCCTGGACTTATTATCCAGAATCCGGAGATTTAAAAATGAAGCATCCTTTTTCTGTCAGGCTTGCAGCCGTCACAGAGTATCTGTCCGGTAAATCCACTCTTGCCGAAACAGCGCTTCAGTTCAATGTTGGGCAAACACCGCTAAGACGCTGGGTACGTGCTCTCAAGCATCAGGGAGAGGAAGGACTGGTCCCCCGGCGTCCGCGTATTTATCCTCCTGAATTCAGGTTAAGCGTTGTTCGTTATGTTCTTGATAATCGATGCAGCAGCGCGGATGCTGCAGCACACTTTGGTATTCCTAATGAGACAGTGATCCAGAACTGGTTGCGTAAATACCGGGCGGGAGGCAGTGTGGCACTTACTCCATCCAGAACCGGCCCTGCCATGATGAAAAAGAGTGCTCCTGACGACAAACCCCTTACCGAAATGACGCACAAAGAGCTGCTCAAAGAGCTTGAGTACCTGCGGGCAGAGAACGCTGTTCTAAAAAAGTTGAAAGCCCTGAGAGAAGAAAAGGCGCTCGGGGCTCAGCAGAAAAAACAAAAATAGTGTGCTCATTACTGCCTGAACATAGGCTTGCCAGCCTGCTACGGGCTATCGGTCTGCCCCGCAGCTCGTACTACTACCATGTCTCAAAAGACGCTACTGAAACCGACCGGTATGCCGCTGTCATACCGGTGATGACTGCACTTCACAGAAAGCATTCCGCCCGTTACGGCTATCGGCGTATGACGATAATGCTCAGACGAGAAGGCTTCACGCTGAATCACAAAACGGTACGAAAACTCATGAAGCAACATGGGCTGACATGCCAGATTCGCCGCAGAAAATACCGCCCGTGGATGAATGATGGCAACAAATCCTCAGCCAATCTGCTTTCCCGCCACTTTGAGGCAGAAAGAAGTGGTATGAAATGGTGTACTGATGTCACTGAGTTCAGGGCTGGAGGGGAAACGCTGTATCTTTCGGTCGTTCAGGATCTGTTCAACAGGGAAATAGTGGCCTGGGAAATGTCGACAAGGCCAGCCCTTAGTCTGACGTGTAAAATGCTGGAGAAAGCGTTGAAAACAGGCCTCCAGAAAGAGGGGATAATGCTGCACAGCGACCAGGGTTGGCAGTATCGAACGCCGATGTGGCGTTCCATGCTGGCAGAAGGTCAGGTATTGCAGAGCATGTCTCGCAAAGGCAACTGTCTGGATAATGCAGTGATGGAAAACTTCTTCAGCCACCTTAAAGTGGAAATGTATCATCGTAAAAAGTATGAGTCTGTTAATGCACTGAAGCGGGATATAGACAGGTATATCCGGTATTACAACTGTGAACGCATTAATCTTAGGATGGGAATGAGCCCGGCAGAATACCGGGCAATGAAAGAAAACCAGTAAAAGGTGTCCAGGTTTTGGGGTTCAGTTCATGGGCCACGCCCTCTTCACTCCCCGGCCCTGCGCCAGCCCATCCCGCCGCTACGCGGTGCCTTCGCTCCCTCACGATTCCTGACGGACCGGCGGCGATTCGCTCCTGCTCAGCGCCGCCTCTCGCCGCATCCCTGCGGCTCGCCCTGGAATCCCTCACTCGCTCAGCGGGCTGGGATGTCGCCTCAACACCCGCGCTGCAGCATCAATGCTTATCCCTGAATCATCATTGCTGTAACGCCTGTCGGGTCGCCATCAATGGCGCCCCTACGCTGGGATCGAGTGGTTTTGTCGGGGCGACATTTATGCGCACCTGGCCGCAAGGCGCATGGATTTCAGGCAAAAAAAAACCGGTGGATTTCGCCACCGGTCGAATCAAAGATGATTCAAAGGCACTGACAGGTTATCGCAGGCGTTCAGCGATGGGTTTTACGACGTTCTCCCCTTCGCGGCCATAAAATTGGAACAGGGTTTCGGCTGCTGCATCGGTTAATACCAGAATCTCGATGCGGCGGTTGCGCGCACTCATTGGATCCTCTCTGTCACGCGGCATGCGTGATGCCATGGCATTGACTTGCAATACGCGCGCACTCTCCAGCCCGCCACGCTCCAGCGCACGGCGCGCCGCCAGCGCACGATCACCAGACAGGTTCCAGTTGTTGTAAGCCGCATTACCGCTGTATTGCGCGGCATCGGTATGACCGCTGATCATGATTTTGTTGTCGATGCGGTTAAATACCGGACCGAGTTCCGTCAGCAGTTTCTGGAAGAACGGGGTTAACACCGCGCTACCGCGCGGGAACATCATGCGATCCTGATCGTCCTGAATCAGGATGCGCAGGCCCTGCGGCAGGGTTTCCAGCATCAGATAATTTTGCGCGTGATAGCTATTGATCAACTGCTGGATCTGGCTCTGTAACAGCGTCAGTTCGGCATCAGAACGCGATAATACGCTGTCTAAATCTTCCTGCGGCTTGCTGCCGCTCTCCAGCGTGTTATCCGCCGGTGAAGCGCTAACGGTCGCACTCTGCGTCGGCGGTGAAACCGCGAGGGTTTCGCCAATGATCGACGATCCCGCTGAGCCCATGGACTTCTCGACGTCAAACGGATTGAAGCCGGAGCCCTCAAACACCGACGTGCCGTTCAGCTGCGCCACAATCTCTTTGCGCTCGTCTTCGGTCACCGCACCCATAATCCACAGCACCATAAACAGCGCCATCATCGCCAGGGTAAAGTCGGCAAACGCCACTTTCCACGCACCGCCATGATGAGCGTGGTGCGCCTTCTTGCCGCCGCGTTTGATGATGGTGGTGTGATGCGCATTGTGTTTCATTACGCACCTTCAGTGAGCTGATTGACCCAGCCATCCAGCGTGGCAAAGGTCGGCTTGGTGTCGAGCGGCAGCATTTTGCGACCTGCATCCACCGCCAGCAGCGTGGGTTTACCCGCCACCTGATTGACCAGCACGGTACGAATACACTCCAGCACCGCCAGACGTTTTTTCTGGTTCTGCTCCATGGCGTTGGCTAAAGGATCCATCAGGCAGTAGCAGAAGAATACGCCGAGGAAGGTGCCCACCAGCGCAGCCGCCACTTTCACGCCGATCAAGGCAATGGAACCGTCGATGGACTGCATGGTAATGATGATGCCAAGTACCGCCGCACAGATACCAAAGCCCGGCATCGCTTCAGCGGTACGCTGCATCGAGCGGGACGGCTTCAGCAGCTCTTCTTCCACCGCCTGCAGCTCTGATTCAAGAATGCCTTCCAGCTCGTGCTCATTAATCTTGCCCATCGCCAT
The DNA here is from genome assembly GCF_037479095.1 of Pantoea nemavictus. Lineage (NCBI taxonomy): Bacteria > Pseudomonadati > Pseudomonadota > Gammaproteobacteria > Enterobacterales > Erwiniaceae > Pantoea > Pantoea nemavictus. The sequence goes on from NZ_JBBGZW010000001.1 coordinate 1,404,757, forward strand.
CAAACGGAAGTTGTCCGAGACGAAGGAGATAAAGCTACGATCGGCGAGGATCAGCGGATATTTTTGGAACAGCTCGCTGTTTTCCGGCACTTCGATATGCGCATCCAGCGCTTTCAAACCGCCGTCCTGCACCAGCTCCAGCAGCTCATACAGCAGCATCAGCAACTGCTGCTGAAACTCTGCGGTGTAGATATTGCCTTTCACCGTGCCGCGCACCTGCGCCCACATATCTTTCAGTACGCTTTTGGAGTTACCAATCACCATGGCACCCGCGCCCGAGCCGAGAATGATCAACAGCTCGCCAGGTTGCCAGAAGGCGCTCAGCAAGCCACCGGCGTGCGTATAGCCGCCAATCACGCTGCCCAGCACCACAATCAGTCCTAATAGTTTCTGCATGATGTTTTACTCGAAGAATTGTTTAATCTTTTCGCCGATCTTTTTATTGATCTGGCAGACGCGCGCTTCGGTCAGTTCCAGCACCAGAGCGATCTCTTTCAGGCTCATTTCGTGCTGGTAATAGAGGCTCAGAATCAGCTGTTCGCGCTCACTCAGCGACGCCAGCGCGGCTTTCAGCGTGCGCTGAATCCCCACTTCTTCCTCCAGTGCCCGACCACTCAAGGCATGGCCGAGGCCCTCGCCCGCCAGCAGGTCATCAAAACTCTCCATGGCACTGGCCGATTCGAGCAGCAGATACTCCTGCACCTCTTCTGCCGTGAGCTTGAGGTGCAGACGCAGCTCTTCTTCGCTGGGCTCGTGCCCCAAACGCCGCGTTAACTCACGCACCGCATCGTTAATTTTGTGGGTTTTCTGACGTAACCGGCGCGGACGCCAGTCGTGCAGACGCAGCTGATCCAGCACCGCACCGCGCACGCGCTGTAAGGCGTAACCGGCAAAGTGATCGTCGGGATGGCCGTAGCGACGCAGCGATTCCAGCAGGCCCATTAAGGCGATCTGCTCCAGATCTTCACGATCCATAACCGCATCGGTTTGCGCCGAGAGCTGGCGAACCACGCGCTTAACCAGCGGCAGCCACTGTTGTAAATAGCGGCTCTCCTCCAGCGGGGTCAGCTCGGTGACTTCATTGAATACGCTCATGATCGCCCCTTACTGGAAAACCATTTTGGAGATCATCACGTCGGAGAACGGCTGATTGGTGCCGAACACGCCTTCATAACGCGCCATCATCTGCATATGGATGTCATCAATGGTCATGGTGCGCACCGCGTCGTACTCCATGCCGGAGAACATCGACACCAGCACGTTTTTCAACTTCGGCAGATTGTGTTCCGTGGCTTTCAGGCCTTCATCGCTGTTGGCAACGTAAGCCAGATCGAGCAGCAGATAGCGCTCTTTCGCGCTGCTGCCTTTCAGCGTGACCACCTGGTTTTTCACTTCCAGATAGAGGGTTTGCGTCGGCTGCTCTTTTTTCGCAAACAGCGAAGAGAAGCGGCTGGTTTCGCCGGTGCTGCTGGCGGGATTGATCAGTTCAGTGCCTGCCACAACCAGCGCGGCGGTCAGCACAGAGCTAGACACCACCATCGCAACGCTGCGAGCAATGTTTTTAGTTTTCATAAAATTAGACCGTTGTCAGTATGGAAAGATCGCGGTGACGTTGTTCTTCCGTCACTTCTGCAATGTTGTTACTCAACACCGCATCCTGCGCGTGTTGTTGTCGCGGCGCATGGCGTTGCTCGCCCTGCTGCTGCTGTGAAATCTGGACGTTAACCGCCACCTGATTTTGTTCACTCAAGGCACCGCGCAGCTCCTGGCTCACCTGCTGCAACGCGCGATAAACCTCTGGCTGTGCGGCCTGAATCTGTACCTGCAGTTTGCCGCCCTCGTAATGCAGGGAGATATCCAGCTTGCCGAGGTTCGGTGGATCGAGGCGGATGGTGGCTTTCTGGCTACGCTGATCGATCTGCATCTGCAGGCGTTCACCTAACGCTTCCCGCAGCACGGCGGCTTTCTCGTGGGCGGCTTCGGGCAACATCAGCGGCGCCTGCGTTTTGACGCCAGGCTGTACCGGCGGCTGGTTGGCAGCGATCAACGCATGGGTTTGCGCCAGCGCCTGCGCCGGCAACATTTTTGCCAGCGGCTCATCCGGCTGCGCCTGCATCAGCGCCAGCACCTGCTTGCTGGCTTCACGCGCATCCTGCGGCGTACGCAGTTTTACTGGCTGACCCGGCGCGGTGTCCGTTGGCGTCACCACCTGCCCGGCGAGCGTGGCGGGCTGGGCGTTTTGCGGCAGTGCCGCTGGGCGCGTCAGCGTCGCCAGCTCAGGCAGTGATGACGAGGTAATCTGCGGAGCCTGAGCCATCCCAGCCGCAGATGGCTGCGGCAAGGGCGCAGGCTGCGGTGGCAAAGGCGTGGTCATTGGCGCCGTCAGCGTCGGATCCAGCAACAGCTGCATCAACTGCTCGGGATCGCTGGTTTCCGGCAGCGCGGCCTCTTCACTCAGCTCAGGCTGCGGAGTCTGAAGCGTTGCTGGCACGTTGCCACCGAGCATAAACATCGGTACCAGCGGCAAGGGCGCATTGGTCGTCGACGGTGCGCCCGGCATAGCCGGTGCGGCAGCGGGCGCGCTGCCCGTCGGCAGGACGAAAGAGGAGAGTGACGGAATCATCATGACTCTCCCATTTCGTCGCTAAACAGGCTGTACGCCTGTAAAACAGGACGTTGGGTCTGAACCTGCTGCAGTTTGTGGCTCAGCTCATCAACACGCGCCCGGCACTGCGCCGCAACCTGCTGATGGCGCTGCTGGAGCATTTTTACCTGCGCTAACGCCGCCGCACTCAGACTCTGCTGACGCAGTTGCAGTAACAGTGCATTGATCTGCTTATCGACCTGCATCACCTGCAACCAGTCATCGTTGTGCGCGGCCTGCTCTAACGCGGTGCCCAGCGCCACAATCTGCTGCTGGATCATGACTGCATCCCCTCCCAGCCTTCGCGCAGGGTGACCAGCACCGCTTCCACTTCTTCTACCTGGGCGACAGAAAGATTGTGGCTGGCGTCATACAGGCGATAGACGCAGTAGTCATACAGCGACGCCAAACGCAGCGCCAATTCGCCACCGCGTTCAAAATCCAATGCGCTGGTGAGCGCATTGAGAATGTCGATGCTTTTAGAAATGCTGCTGGCTTTGCGTTCAAAGCGTTTCGCGGCAATGTGCCCTTTGGCACGCACCAGTTCATCCTGCAAACCGGTGAACAGCATCAGCACCAGCTGATGCGGCGTGGCGGCGGCGGTGCGGATCGCCAGATCCGCATCGTTATAGCCATGAATTTCCGAAGAGTTACCGTACATATTTCACCTTCATTACTGATTTTTGTTCTGACTGAAGAAGCTTCCCAGCGTGTTCTCCATCTGCGCCATGGCGGCTTGCGCGCGCGAAAACTGCTTCAGGTAGCGGGCGTAGCTGGTGTCGTAGCGCTGCTTCAATTGCTCGGTTTTGGTGGTTAGCTGGCTGTTTTGGCGGTCAAGCGACTCCTGACGGCTCTTGATCGAACCCGTCGAGGTGCTAAGGAAGCTATCCAGACTCTTGTCCATCTGCTTGATCATGCCGTCCGCGCCGCCGAACATCGCATCGAGCGCGGAGGGGTTATCACGCACCGCGTCGAGGAATTTTTCGCTGTCGATCTCCAGCTTGCCTTCCTTGTCGGTGGCAATACCAAAATCCGACAGCTTTTTGCCGTTGGTGGTCTGACGCAGCAGCGAAGTCATCTGCTGTTCCAGCACGCGCAGGCCGGAGTCGCCAGCCAGGGCGCCGCGTTTATCTTTATCGCCGCCGCTCTTGGTCAGCTCATCGAGTGTGGTAAACAGCGCGTTGTAGGCGTCGGCGAACTTCTGCGCCTGCTCTTTGGTTTGCGCCTCATCGTTTTCCACGCTGATCACCAGCGGACGCGCCGGATCGGTTTTCTGCACCACGTTGATTTCAACGCCGGGGATCACGTCCTTGAAGGTGTTGGTGGCGCTTTTGATTTTCATGTCGCCAATCGAAATCTCTGCATCACGTGCTTCGGAAATGGTTTTGGCGTCAGTAATGGCATTTTGGAAGTCCGCACCCACGGCACCGCTGACGTCAATCTCAAAGCTGTTGGCAAAACCGGTTTTTTCGCTGCCCATCAACATGCGCGTTTCGCCGTTGACCTTCATCAGCGACGCGGTCACACCCGGATTATCCGGATGCTTATTAATTGCATCACGCAGCTCAGCCATGCTGTTGACGTCAGCGAGATCGATTTCGATCTCTTTGTCATCACCCACCGTGATTTTCATGATGCCGCTGGCGTCTTTCACGCTGTCATCAGTCATCTTTTCAAATGACTGCTGCTGCGCGGCCGCCGTTTCGGTGACCTTCACTTCATACAGCCCTTTGCTGGCACTGGCGCTGGCTTTCAGGTTGACGTAGCCTTCCTGGTTGGATTTGGCGATGTTTTTCACCAGCTCGCCATTGGTACCAAAACCTTTCAGCGCGGTACGAAAATCGTTCAGCGCGGTTTTCAGTGCGGTTAACGCACTCTGCTGGTCGGTGACTTTCTTCTGCTGCGCATTCAGACGCGATTGCATCGCAGCAACACTGTTTGAAGCTAAAATTTCCGCCCACTGGGACGGGTCCATATCCAGGTTCATACTGTTCTCCTCGAGAATGACTGTCTTATAGCAATCAGCGTGCCAGTTTTTATTTTCGAATTAATTCAAATAGTTAAACATAAATGCAGGAAAAGTTGCTTCCGCTGCAGGGGAAGGCCATTTACGCCCAGGCGGAAACAAAAACACCGCTGCATGAGCGGTGTTTTTCACTACAAAAGGGGGGGGTTAACCCAGCATGCCCAGAACCATTGAGCCCATGCCGTTAGCTTGTTTCAGCATCGCCTGGCTGCTCTGCATCAACATGTTCTGACGGCTCATTTTTGACGCTTCGTCAGCGAAGTCAGCATCACGGATGGTGCCGAGGTTCAGATCGGTGTTGTCTTTCATGTTGGCCAGGTTAGCCGCGGTGTGACCCAGACGGTTGATGTTGGCACCCAGGTCAGAACGGATAGAACCCACAGCGTCCAGCGCGCCAGTCACTTCCTTCAGCATGGCGTTACCCTCTGCTGCACCACCCGAGATACCTGAAGCAGTCAGCTTGGCCAGCGCACCGCTAACAGCTGTCAATTTAGTGCTCAGGTCAACGCTCAGTTTCTCTTCTGCAGACGCACCGATCTGGAACTGCATCGCAGTGCTCATCTTGCCGCTGGCGCCGAACATTTTTTCGGTGCCGTAAGAGGTGTTGTCCATGATGTTTTTCAGTTCTGCGTTCAGCGCAGTGAACTCAGACTGCAGCGCAGTGCGGTCGTCGGCGTTGTTAGTGTCATCGGCAGCCTGAGTGGCCAGGTCTTTCATACGGAACAGAATGTTGTTCACTTCATCGAAAGCACCTTCAGCGGTCTGCAGCAGCGCTGTGCCTTTCGCAATTTTGTTCTGTGCAACAGCCATGCCACGAGACTGACCGTCGAGGCGGGTAGCGATCTGCAGGCCGGCAGCATCGTCAGCGGCTGAGTTAATACGTTTGCCAGTACCCAGACGCTCCATGGCGGTGGACAGTGCAGAGTTTGCACGGTTCATAGAGTTGGTAGAGGACATAGCTGCTGAGTTGGTGAACATGGTTAACATGAGTGTTATCTCCAAAGGGTGTAATCAAAGGGTGGAATCAGTCGATTCCGTTTCAAGTAACAGGAGAAAACGGCACGCTAATCGCGTCTCTTAAATAGGTTTTTTATTTTTTAGCGAAATAAAAATTTATTTATTAGGGTTTTTTAAATAGAAGAGAAAATAGAAGCGACAAACAAAATAAATATATTAAATGCATTAAAAGAAAGGCGGAATTAAATTAAGCAACTGAAAATTAAGGTATTATATAAAAATACTCCATTTTCTTTCGTTATATCGCCCTACTTTTAGGAATCACGCGATTTCTTCGGAGTGTTTTTTCACGTTTTTTCCTGTAGCAAAGGTCGCGTTTCTTAAATCAACACATTGAAATGACGTTCTTTTAAGACTAATCTTGCTTAATAAATAATTTCCGTCTGACTGTGTGTTTTTTGCGCTGCGCCAGATTGGCGATGACAGAGCCCGCCGCACCAAGGAAATAAAGTAACGATGACGTCAGATTGCATTATCAATAACTGGTTACTTGATATCGCCAGCGCTTCGCTCATTCATCAGGAGAGCGGCGAACAGCGACGGCTCGGTGAATATCAGCTGAAACTGCTGGTGGTGCTGATTCAGCATGCAGGGCAAATATTATCGCGTGAAGAGTTGAATCAGTTGGTGTGGGAACGCCGGGTGATCGGCAGCAACAGCTTGCCTAATGCGATTCATGCGCTGCGCGTCGCGCTGGAAGATGATGGTAAGCAGCAACTGATCATTAAAACCGTGCCGAAGAAAGGCTACATCCTCGAAGCGGAGTTTTGTCAGTTTCAACGTCGTATAAATGAAGACGAGGATGAGGAGAGCGATGCACAGCTGCTGAGCTTCACCCCGCCGCCAATAGCAGCCGCGCCTGCCGAGCCCATGGTTATCGATGAGCCCAGCCACTCCCCTGCCGCATCCGTACCGCCGCTAACAGCTGCGCCAGCAGCAAAATCGCGTAACCACTGGAAAGTGTTATTTAGCCTGACGCTGGTTATTTTTCTCGCTGTCGCGGTGATGGTGCTGCGTTCGGTCAATCAGGCGAAGCCGCATTTTGCGCCGGTGGCCATTGAGGGCGCCAGCCAGATCCGGTTACTGCGGCTGGCCAATACCCCACGCGATACCAGTACCAATGAGGTGGATATGCCCGCGCTGCTCGGCAGCACGCTGCGCCAACTCAATGCGCCCTTGCAACAACGCAACGTGCGCATGGATATCTACTATTCGGCCACCGCCAACGTACTGAATCTGACGCTGAATCTCAGCAGCAGCTGCGCACATGAGCAGTTAGTGATGACCGTATTTAACGCGGTGGAGAAGCCGCAGGTGTTACGCGAACTGGTGATTGAAGAGATGGGGAGAAAGCTGAATGAAATGGCAACTTGCAACGCTTAGTCTGGCGCTGCTGACCGTGCTGCTGCTGGTGACGGCAGCGCTACGCGGCTGGCTGCCCTCGTTCAGCCATCAGATCTTTGACGAAGATTTTGACGGCAGTGGACTCGAGTTAGGGCTGTATGATGCTGCCAGCGGACAACGTGAACTTTACCTGCCGTTTTTTGCCGTGAAGTCTGACAGCGTAATGATGACGTTAACCAGCAAGGTCGAAAGCCAGTTTGTCGCCAAAATTATGCTGACGCCGCAGGCGGAAACCCGTATCGGCATGATTTACAGCTATCAGCCGATGGTGCTGCATGCGGTTAACGATCGGCCGCTGGTCAAAAGCATTTTCAACTTTAATGCCCATAACGGCGTGACCTTTAATAGCATTGAATTTGAAGGCAACCGCATGCTGGTGATGCCTTCAGGCTTGATTATTAACGAACAGCATTAAGCTCAGGCGCGCAGCAACGCTGCGCTGCCCAGCACATTTTTCACCGTCGCGCGCGGCACATTCGCCTGCGCGCCCAGCGCATCCGCCACACCACGATAACCTTGCTGACTCATTTGCTGTGCCACACCCTCGGCCGCGCTGCTGGCCTGGGCGCTGCTGAAGTTCGCCATGCTATCAACGCGTTGCTGCACTAATCCTTTGGTGCGAACCAGCATCTTGCGCTGACGCGTCAGCTGCTCCAGCGTGCTATCCAGCGTTGGCTGCAACGACTCCAGCTGTGATGGATTCGCCAGCACGCGCGACACTTCATCTTCCAGCGTGGTTTCCGCCAGCGGTTTAACCGGGAAGAACTGGCTGTGTGGATAACGCTCGCCGCCGCCCTGCACGCTCAGATGTTGATTCACGCGTGACCACTGCTGCTCATCCACCTGAAACTGCACTTCACGCTGCGCATCCAGTTTGCCCTGAATGCCCCATTTTCCCAGCGCCTGATTCAGGCTGAGCAAGGTTTGCTGCGGCGTGCTGTCGGCGGCAATCGCGGCCGCGCTGATTTCGCGCTGCTGGCCGGCCAGTGAAAACGTCAGTAGCTCCGGCTGGGGATTATTCACCAGCGCCTGGCCGTCGCGCAGCTGGAAATTGACCTGCGTTTTCCCCTCCAGCGACACCTGCAGCTGACGATTGACGCTGCCGCCAGACAAGGTTTGGCGTTGCGCCAACAGCGATTGCAACACCTGCGTCTGAGCAAGCGCATCCTGACGATTACCGCGACGGCTTAATGCATGGTTCACTTTCAGCAGCTGGTTTTCTGTGGCCTGCAGAAAGTGATCCGCCTGCTGCACGCGCGTCAGTTGCTGATTGAGCTGGACGTTATAGCGCAGCGGCTGCGATGAAATCAGCGGCGCGTCAGGGAAGCTATTGGTTTGCGTCTGACGCGCGGTGGTGCTGGCAACATTGCTGACCGGCGTTTTCGCGCTGAGCGGGGTGTTTTGTAGCGTCGGCGCACGTAAGCCCGGCGACAGTCGATTTTCCACCTGCATCATGCGTATTACCTTAAGTTAAACAGCGACAGCGTGGCGATCTGGTTGTAGGTCTGATACGAGGTCTGCGCCGACGCCATGTAACGATTGAGATCGACCAGCGCGGTGGCCATATCCAGCCCCTGCAGTTCACCGGCCACTTCATCATGGATCATTTTATTATCCTGATGCGCTTCATCGAGTAATGTCATGTTGTTCTGACGTCCACCCAGCTCGGTGAAAATCGTTGCAACCCGATCCGAGGTGGTTTGCACCTCGCCAATCATCGCCGTCATCTCATCGGCATAACTCGCTGGATTCACGGTGGGATCGGACATTTTTTCCAGCAGCGACTCCAGCTGGTTCAGCATTTTCAAATCATCACCAAAGGCGGCGGCCAAATCAGTATTCGATTTCATCAATACGCCATGTGCCACCGGCGTGCTGTTGCTGTCATGGTTGCCGGCAAAGGTCCATTCTCCTGTGGTGGCATCACGCACCACCGGCTGCTGATTGGTTTTGGTGCCAGCAAACAGATAGCGGCCGCTTTCGTCTCGGCTGTTCATCTGCTCAACCAGCATCTCTTTCATCGATGAAAGCTCAGCGGCATAACCGGCCATATCCACCGCGCCGTTGTTGCTGTTATTGGCTTCGCGCAGTTTATCCAGCATGTTCAGCAGCTGCTTGCTGCTGGAATCCACCAGCGTTTCCTGCTGACCCAGGCTGTGGCCTAAACGCTCGATGTTGCGCTGATACTGACCGATCGACGCTTGCTCGCGGCGAATCTGCGCCAGCTGCGTGCTGGCGATCGGATCGTCGGAAGGGTTGATGACGCGCTTCTGTTCGTTAATCTGCGTCATCAGCTTATTAAGCTGCGCGTTGTTACGCCCGAGGCTGTTCAGCATGTTGTTGGAGAAACTTAAACTATTCACTCGCATGATTTTTTCCTTAGAACAGCGCCAGTAGATCGCTAAAAATCTGATCGCCAGTAGAGATAACTTTCATGTTGGACTGATACGCCTGCATGTAGTTGGTGAGGCCAACGTACTCTTCGTCATAATTGACCGCGCTAAAGTTATCGCGCTGAGTGACCGCATCCTCGAGCAGCGCAGCGGCGGCGGTGAGCTCGGTTTGGTTCTGACGGCTTTTAATGCCGATGGTGCTGATCAGCGAGGCGCTGGCGCTATCCAGCGTCGATTCGCCAATGCCCGGAATGGTGAAGGTCTGGGTTTTGATGCCAATCAGCGCCAGCAGGTTTTTGTTATCGCCGGGTGTGTCGGCAGCGCCGGAAAACGCCAGTTCATCCCAGGCGAGATCGTTGACCTGCAACATGCCATTGGGATTCGCTACATCGAATGTAAACAGCGGCTTACCCGGATCGCCCTTCAAATCAAAACCTTTACCCAGCTGATCGTTAAAGGCTTTCGCCATGGCATCCGCCATGCCAATCACGCTCTTTTCGATGCCGTCGAGGGTGTTGACCTGATAATCATGCAGCGCGCCGAACGCGCCACCGGTCGCCATATCCACCTGATAACTGCTGCCAGCAAAATTCAGCTGCAGGAACGGTTGACCGCTGCCATCCATCTCCATCGATAACTTACCGACATCGCTGCCGCTGACCAGCGGCTGACCGGACGGCAGCATCAGGCTGTATTCGCCTTTGTCATTTTCCTGCACGCGCACATCAACATAGCTGCTCAGCTCGTTGACCAACTCGTCACGCTGATCGCGCAGAATGCTGGTGTCGCCACCAATCGCTTCGGTCTCTTTAATCCGCTTGTTGTACTCGGCAATGTTGCCGCTCACGCTGTTGATCGAAACCGTCAGATCGCGCTGCTGCTGCTGACTGTTGGTGCGCTGCTTCTGCATAAATGACTGAATGTTGTTAAAGCGCGTGGCCAGTGCACGCGCTTCGGTCAACACATCCTGGCGCATCGCCTGGTTGTCTGGCTTCTCACTGGCGCCGCTCAGCGATTTAAAGAAGTTATCCAGTCCATCGCCAATGCCGCTGGTTTCGGTACCCAGCAGCTTTTCCAGCGCGCCGAGATAAACCTGGCCCTGATCGAAATAATTGGCTTGGGAGGTGGTACGCCAAACCTGGCCGATACGGAACTGGTCGGCCATACGACGAATATTGTTCACTTCCACGCCGTTGCCGCTCGACAGACGCTGATTGCCCATCGGGCCAATCGCCTGCTGCTCAACGCGCTGGCGGCTGTAGCCACGGGTTCCCGCGTTGGCAATGTTTAACGCCGTAACGTTCAAGCCAATGCGCGCCGCGTTGGCACCGCTGTAACCGATATTAATGATGCTCATGTTTTCCTCTCGCACTCACCGTTTCTGCCTGGGCAGAGCGACAAAAATGCAGCCTTTATTAAGTCTACTTCGGTGATAACTGCTGAATCAGCACGTTGGCGATGCCGGTGCTGCGCTGGCTCGCCAGCTCATGCGCCAGCGCATCGTCGTAAAAATCACGCAGATTGCGCGCTTCGCGACTGCTAAACATGCCGTCTTCACCGGCAAAGGCATCGGTGCCTTTACGCATTTCGCTCAGCATGGTGCGCAGGAACATCGCTTCGAACTTCTCGGCGGCCTGCTCCAGATTGTTAGGTTTAGCACCGGCAATAAAATCGCCGTTAACCGGGCTAAACGGGGTTGAGATACGATCAATCATCTTTAGATCACCACCAGTTCTGCATCGAGAGCGCCCGCTTCATGCAGCGCCTGTAAAATCGCCATGGTGTCGTCCGGTGCGGCACCCAGGCTGTTGATGGTATTCACAATGCTGCGCAGGCTGGTGCCCGCTGGCACGGTAACCATTTGACCGCGTCCGCGATCGACATTGATATCCGTTTCCGGGGTCACCGCCGTTTCACCGTTGCTGAACGGGCCAGGCTGGCTGACGTTTGGACGCTCGGAAATGGTCACGGTGAGATTGCCATGCGCGACCGCGGCGGCACGCACCACAATGCCTTCGCCCAGCACGATGGTGCCGGTACGGGCGTTAAACACCACGCGTGCCGGCTGCTTACCGGCGTTGATTTGCACATCTTCCAGCATCGACATAAAGGCCACGCGCGCCGCAGCATCACGCGGCGCGTTGACTGACACGTTGGTGGCGCTTTTTGCCACTGCGGTGCCGGCACCAAATGCCTGATTCAGCGCCACGGCAATGTTGTTAGCAGTTTTGAAACTCGGGCGCTTCAGGTTGAGCATCACATCGCTGTTGTCCTGGAAATCGCTCGGCACTTCACGCTCTACTGAGGCGCCATTGGGAATACGGCCCACCGTCGGGGTATTAATGGTGACGCTAGAACCGCTGTCGCCTTCGGCTTTCACGCCGCCGACCACCACATTGCCTTGTGCCAGCGCATACACTTCGCCGTCGGCTCCGCGCAGTTGGGTTAACAGCAAGGTTCCGCCACGCAGGCTCTTGGCATCGCCAATTGATGAGACGGTGACGTTAATGGTCTGGCCGCGTGCGTACATTGACGGCAGCGTTGCGCTCAGCGCCACGGCCGCGACGTTTTTCACTTTCGGATCGATTTTTGGTGGCATCTGCACGCCGAACTGGCGCAGCATGTTTGCCAGCGACTGGCCGGTAAATTTCACCTGGCTGCGATCGCCGGTGCCATCAAGGCCAACCACCAGGCTGTAACCCACCAGTTGGTTATCACGTACGCCCTGCACATCCACCAGCGAACTCAGCGCTTGTGCTTTGGCCTGATTGGTCGCCATCATTCCCGCCGCAAGGAACAGCGGCAGCAGATAGCGAACGGTCATTCTGATCATGATCTTCACCTTAAATTGGGAACAGCGGATGGTTGAAGAAACGCGTGAGCCAGCCCGCTGCATTGGCATCACTGAGCGCGCCGCGACCGGCATAGGAGATGCGCGCATTGGCGATGCGCTGTGACGAAATACTGTTGTCACGTTCGATATCATCGGCGCGGACTAAACCGGTAACGCGCATATATTCGTCGCCCTGGTTCAGCGTCAGCCACTTCTCGCCGCGAATCACCAGCACGCCGTTGGGCAGCACCTTGTGCACCGCGACAGAGATTGAGCCGCGCAGCATGTTTTGCTGCGCCGAGGTGGCATTGCCGTTGAAGTTGCGGTTGCCCTTAATCGAGCCGCTCAAATCATCGAAGGTTTTGCCCATCGCGGAAGGAATCCCCAGCTCCACATCGTTCTTTTTGCCAAAGTTGGTGCGCGCCTGTTTGCTCGACTGGGTAGATTCATCGAGGCGCACGGTGAGGATGTCACCCACGCGATAGGCACGACGATCCTGCATCAGCGACCATTGATATTGGGTGTTATAGAGTCCACCCCCGCTCACGCGGGTATCGGGCTGGACCAGCTCTTCCGGCGGCGCATAGGCGGCGTCATCTTTTTGCACCAGCAGCGCCGGGCTTTCACAGCCGGTCAGCAGCAGTGCGGCGGCGAGTAATACGCCGCCCATCATTTTTTCTGTCAGTGTCATTGTTTTTATGGCCTTACAAGCTGGGCGGAAAGCGTTCTTCCGCCCGAAAAAATTACATCTGTTGGGTGACGAACTTCAGCATGTCATCGGCAGCCGACACCATCTTGGCGTTCATCTCGTAAGCACGCTGAACGGTGATCATGTCGACCATCTCTTCCACCACCTGCACGTTAGAACCCTCCAGCGAGCCCTGTTCCAGCTGGCCAAAGGCTTCTTCGCCCGGCACGCCTTCAACCGCTTCGCCGCTGGCGGCGGTTTCGCGATACAGGTTGCTGCCCGTCGCTTCCAGCCCGGCCGGATTGACGAAGTTCACCAGGGTGATTTGGCCCAGCTCAACCGGATCGGTTTCGCCGCCGACGGTGGCGCTGACGGTGCCGTCTTTGCCGATAGTGAGATTTTTGGTGCCTTCCGGCAGCTCGATCTGCGGGATTAACGGCAGGCCCTGCGCGTTGGTCAACACGCCGTCGGCACTGATTTTCAGGTTGCCTGAGCGGGTATAGGCGATATCGCCATCGGCGGTTTCAACCTGCAAAAAGCCCTGTCCGGCGATCGCCACGTCCAGCTCCTGCTGGGTGTTTTTCATCGAACCCTGGGTGAACTGCTTCTGCGTACCCATGATCTTGACGCCGCTACCAAACTGGATGCCGGTTGGCGTCTGGTTGTTCTGGTTCAACTGGGTGCCGGGCGCACGCTGCGTTTGATAGAACAGATCTTCAAACACCACGCGATCGCGCTTAAAGCCGGTGGTATCAACGTTCGCCAGGTTGTTGGAGATAGCGGCCATCTTGGCGTCCTGCGCCGCCAGACCGGTTTTACTGACCCAAAGAGCGGGATTCATAATGTTCTTCCTGTTAGCTGCCGCGGATCAGGCGATTGCCTGCCTGCACGAGGGTTTCTGCGGCTTTCATCATTTTGATTTGCGCTTCAAACTGGCGGCTGAGCGACAGGGTTTGCACCATCTCATTCACCGCCGAGACATTACTGGCTTCCAGATGCTGGTTCGCCAGCTGCACGTTTTCGCTGCGCGGCGCGGTGAGGCGATTCGCCGTCATCCAGCCGTCGTTGTTTTTGCGTAGCTGATTGGTGGGAATATCCACCAGCTTGATGCGCTCGACATCCATCGCCGCCGCCACGTTGCCATCTTCCGGAATGATGGTGATGGTGCCGTCATCGCCAATCGCGACCTGAGAAAACGGCGGTAGCTGAATCGGGCCGTTCTCGCCGAGCAGCGGTTTGCCGCTGATGGAGAGGTTGCCCATATCATCGATATCGATGTGGCCGTTACGGGTGTAAAGCTCACGACGACCTTCACGCACCGCAATCAGGCCATCGCCTTTGATACCAATATCCAGCTCGCGACCGGTTTCCTGCAGCGCACCGTGCGCCATGTTGATGCCGCCATTTTCACTGCGCACCTGATGGCGACTGTTGTAGCCGCCACCCTCGATTGCCTGGGTAGACGCACGTTCGAGATCGGCGCGAAAGCCTTCGGTATTGGCATTCGCGAGGTTGTTAGCGTGAATCATCTGCTGCGTCAGGCTGCGATTAGCACCGCTGACGGCGGTATAAATCAGGCGATCCATAATTACAGCGCCTGGAACAGGGCGTTCATCATCGAATCGTTGGTCGAGATGACTTTGGTATTCGCCTGATAGTTACGCTGGGCGCTCATCAGCCCGACCAGCTCTTCGGTCATATCGACGTTAGAACCTTCCAGCGCAAAATTCTGGATGCTGCCGTTGAGGCCGCTTTTCGGTACGCCCAGCATCGGCTGACCCGACAAGTTGGTGGCCGACCACGCGGTGCCATCTTCGGAGCTCAGGCCGTTGGGATTGCTGAAGTTAGCCAGCACCAGTTGGCCTTGCAGCATGCGCTCGCCGTTGCTGTAGGTGGCGTAGATCTTGCCGTCATCATCAACCTTTTCACCGGTTTTCTCACCGGCGGCAAAGCCGTTTTGGCTATTTTTTGACACGTTAAATTCAGTGCCGTACTGGCTGGTACCGGCGTAGTCCAGTACGATGTCCAGGCCATCGGCACCGGCAATGGGTGCGCTAACGTTGATAGCACCGGTTGGTGCCGTCAGAACGCCATTGGTGCTGAATTCCAGTGCCTGGGTTGCCGGCGTGGCGGCCTGGCCATCGACAAAATAGTGCGCTTCCCATTTGTTCTCGCCGGTTTTGACGAAGTACTGCTCAAGGGTGTGTTCACGACCCAGCGAGTCATACATTTTGCTGGTGTAGGTGTTGTTGTAGCTGTTGCTGTCGTTCTTATCGAAGGTGGTGACATCGGGCACTTTGGAATTGGCATTCAGGTTGCCGGTGAAGCCGAGGCTATCGGTGGCTTTAGCCGGAATGCTGCCTGAGGAAATTTTCAGGTCGCCCACCACACCGGTCTGTAACTCACCGTTGGCACCCACTGGATAACCCTGCACGCGTTTGCCGAGATTGTTGGTCACGAAGCCCTCGCTGTCGGTGCCCATGTAGCCGGCACGCGAGTAACTTACGCTGCCGCTGCTGTCTTTAGTCATAAAGAAGCCGTTGCCAGCGATGGCCAGGTCAAGGCCACGCGCGGAACCATTTACGCCGCCGTTTTTGCTGATGCTTTGTGAAATACTGCTGACGCCCACGCCCATCGCCTGGCCGCCGGCATACAGCGAGGCGAATTCCGCACGCATGGATTTGTAGCCAACGGTGCCACCGTTAGCGATGTTGTTACTGATGGCGCTCAGTTGTTGGGTAACTGCGTTGAGGCCAGAGGTTGCAATGTTAAAGCTCATGGAAAAAATCCTTAGGAAAAGCGACGTGATGCGTTCGCGTCGGGAGTAGGTAGCGGCACGGGGGCCGGATTTTTACTGCTGCCAAATTGACGAATGGTGTTGTATGCCACTTCGCCGAGGCCCGGAATGTTGATCATCGGTGCGCCGGTCTGTGGGTCGAAACGCACGCTGTTGACGGTGCCGGCGATCTCAATCGGAATCTTGGCTTCCCCCACATCGGTGACCACGCTCAGGGTATATTCGCCATCGGCCAGGCCTAACGCTTCAGGATCGATAGTGAAATCGACATCACCCTGCGGCTGTTTGCCCAGCTCCAGCTTGACCTCTTTACCGGCGCTGTCTTTGATGTGCAGGGTGACGTTTTCTGCCGGATGCTGCAGATTGAGGCGACCCTCAATTTTGTTGCCGTCCACCTGAATCTTGTCGCTGCTGGCAAACACATGCTGCCCCACCAGATTGGCCATCCCCATCGCCTGCATACTTTCGGCCATGTAGTAGACGCCGGTCATGGTGTCGGTCAGCGTCTGCATCGACTCCATCTGCGACATCATCGACAGCTGATTGATGTAATCCGCGCTGTCGGTTGGATTGGTGGGATCCTGGTTCTGGATCTGCGCCACCAGCAGCGTCAGGAACATGCTGCTGGTTCCGCCGTTGCTCTGCGGCGTCTGGCCGTAGTTGTCAACGCCATTGCTGCTGTTGTTAACGTTATTCACGCTCATACTTAGGCTTCTCCCAGACGTAACAGGCTTTGCTGCATGCTTTTCACGCTGTTCAGTACTTCCACATTGGTTTCGAAATTGCGCGAAGCGGACATCATGTCGGCCATCTCTTCGACGGTATTAATGTCGGGATAGAAGACATGGCCCTGGGCGTTGGCCAGCGGATTGCCCGGCTCATAGCGGCGCACCGCCGTGCCGGTTTCCACCACGTCCAGCACCTGCACGCGCGCGCCTGCCATGGCGGGTGAATCCATCAGCTGGCTGTTTTGATAAATCGCGGCAAACACAGGACGGCGCGCCTTGTAGGTCGCGGCTTCGCTGGCAGCCGGTGATTCCGCGTTGGCCAGGTTACTGGCGATGGTGTTCAGGCGGACGGTTTGTGCCGTCATCGCTGAACCCGAAACGCGATAGATATCGTTGAAAGACAAAATTATTTCCCTTCAATGGCCTGCTTCAGGCCGATAAATTTGCTGCTGAGAAATTGCAGGCTGGTTTGGTAATCCAGCGAGTTTTTCGAGAACTCGGCCTGCTCAACGTCCAGCGCCACGGTGTTGCCATCGGACGATGGTTGATACGGCACGCGATACTGAATATCTGGCGAAGAAGTGAACGAACTTTTCAGCATTGAACGTTGCATCTCAGCGGCAAAATCAATATCTTTAGCCTGGTAATTCGGGGTATCCACATTTGCCAGGTTGGCCGTTAACAGCTCTGCTCGCGAAAGTCGAAGCTGTAAGGCGGCGGGATGTACCCCCAGCGCTTTGTCAAAACTTATCCCCATGTGGTGTTCCTCATCAGTTGCGATTCACACGCTCTTAAGCAAACAGCGTGCCAACTTTTAAATCATTGATTTGGTGAGAATTACATGAACACAATGCGTCCTACCGGGAAGTCACTTTTCCGCCTGATTCCGCTTAGCCTGCTGTTTTTATCAACGCAGATTTTTGCCGCACCTGAAGCGCAAACCGCGCGGAAGCAGATCTACAATCAGGCGGTTGCCAACGCCACGGCCGACATTCAGCGCACCGCCAAACAAAAAGGCTGGAAAGACTTCAGCAGCAAACTCAACGTCTTTATTCCCACCGAAGTCAGCCGCTTTCAGCGCTGTGCGCGCCCCTTAACCTCCGCCTTGCCGGCTGGCGATCGTTTGGATTTGGCACGTCTGCGTTACGACATTCGCTGTGATGGGCCGAACGGCTGGGAGATTGCCGTGACGGTGAAACCGGATGTCTATTTGCCGATTCTGGTGGCAAAAAACACCCTGGATCGCGGTCGCCAGCTGGCCGCCAGCGATGTGGAAATTAAGAAGCGCAACGTGGTCGGCCTGCGTGATGGCTTTATGACCAAGCCGGATGAGGCGATCGGATTTACGCTGAAGAAGCGGGTGCGTGAGCTGCAGGCCATCGCCCCGGCGCATCTTGATCAACCGGTGATGATCGAACGCGGCCAGCAGGTGGTGATGATTGCCGAGCAGGATGGCGTGCAGGCCAGGATGATGGGCGAAGCGTTAAAGAAAGGCCGTAAAGGCGACATCATTAAGGTGCGTAATCTGCAGAGCCAGCGCGTGGTTAGCGCGCGGGTGGACGATCGCGGCGTGGTGCGCATGCTGGTGGCGCCCGGCACGCCCTAAAAGCGGAATTTAAGTTTCCGCGCAGCAGTGTCGTTGTGCTGGGGTATGCCGTAATCGACCCGAGACACTTAACCATGAAAATCACCCGTAATGAGACTGGCGTTGCGCCAGTTGCTAAACCTGTCACTGCCGCCCTTAACGATGCGCCTGCTGCGGCGAAGAGCGATCGCGCCGCTGCGCGCAGTGACAACGCCGCCCAGGGCCCCATGCAGACTGCGCAACAGCAGCTGCGTGAGATGCCAGAAGTGGACGCGACTTTTGTTAGCGCCATGCAGGACGCGCTGAAAGCAGGCCGTTTGCAGGTAGACACCGACGCGCTGGCACAGGCGATGATGGACTTTTATCGCTCATGACCAGCACCGCAGAACGGGTAAAAACGCTGCTGCGCGATATCAAGCAGGATACGCAGCACTACGATGCGCTAACGGCACTGCTGCAGCAGCAGCGTGAGGCGATGATCGCCTGTGATGCGGCGAATCTGCACACAGTGAATGAGCAACTGCTGGCGATTTATCAGCAGCTGCACGGATCATCCCAGCGTCGCAGCGAAACGCTGCAGGCGCTGAAGCTGGCTTCAGATAGCCGCGGAGTGACTCAGCTGCTGCCCTACTTGCCGGCTTCCCTGGCGCAGCAAGCTGAAAGCTGGTGGCGCACGCTGGAACTCAGCGCATTAGCCTGCCAGCAGATGAACGAACGCAACGGTTTATTGCTCTCCATGCAGCAGGAAACGCTCAGTTCATTAACCGGCCAGCCGCACAACTTTCTCTATCAGCGCTAATCGCACCAGCCAAAAAAAAGTCGCCCTTCCCGGCGACTTTTTTGTTTTCTGCGGCGCGTAAAGACAAAACGGGTCGCCACAAAGGACGACCCGTTCGATTATTTCAGCAACGACAACCCAATCAGCAGCGCATTTTCTTCGCTCAGCGCTGGCAGCGACTGACGCTGCCAGGCGGCGAACAGCGCAGCCAGCGTCTCATCATCCAGATCGCACTGCTCGGTCAGCAACAGGCTGATAATCACCTGCATGCCAAAAACCCGCTGGCACAGCGTAAGGAACGCGGTTTCCCACTGCGCATCCGCGCTGCCTGGGAAGACACCGTGATAAGCGTTCCATAACAGATAGTTACGCCATACCTGACTCTTCTGCAGCATAAACGCCTGCACCTGAGCATCGTCACGCAGTTCACTCAGCAACGGCAACAGCTGCGCATCGCTCAGCATGGCGAGCTCATTTAACTTCATCACCAGCGTCATTCCGGTTAAAGGATCGAGATCGGCATCCAGCTCAACCTGCGCCAGCTGACGCAACGCCGCCAGCGGATAAACATCGATGGCCGGTAACGTGGCGAACGCTTCCGCCAGCAGGCCGCTGTTCATCAGCATCAGCAGCTCTTCACCGACCTGCTGAATCTCCTCCGGTTGCTGCAGCGACTGACATTTACTCACCAATACGCCGGTGGCATACAGCTTCTCCGCCAGCGGTGCATCCTCATTCCCCAGCATGAAAATCGCCTGCTGATTCAGCACCTGCAGACGCGTGCAGAGCGCTGGCGCATCCTGGGCAGCGGCAAGCGTATGCTGCAAGGCGAAGGCATGGTGATCAAATAAAATGGCGGATGCCGCGCTATCGCAGCTCAGCTCGGCGCTGGCGCGCTGCTCTTCACGCCAGCGCAGTTGGCGCAGCGGCTTGTCACCGTTGCACCCTGCACATTGGCAGTTCCAGGGCTGCGCCTGGATGCGCGTGACATATTCCGGGGTATAACTGTTTGCGGTATTCATTGTGGCTCCTGTGCACCGACGTGCGGTACGACACCTAATTTACGGAAAAAGCGCGCCGTACATGCCTGCCCATCGTCGTCTTCGCTACGGAAAAACATGCTGGGGTAAAGGGCAAACCAGCGCAGGTCTGCGGTATTGAGATAACCAGCTTTCGCCAGTTGATCCTGTAAACGTTCGATTAATGGTGCATAGGCTTGCTGATTAACGCAGCAGGCCAAATGCGGCAGTGATTGCACGCTGGCGCTGATCACGCCCGGCAGCTGGGTCAGAATGTTGCCGGCCTCGATTTCGGCGGCCAGATGAAAACCATCCCAGCTGATGTGCTTGAGCGCGCGCAGCAGGCGGTTAAGCGCATCAATACAACGCTGCTGACGTACCCAATCGAGACGGCTGTCCAGCAGCAGATAGTTCGGCCAGTTCTCACGTTGGGCACGCTGCGTGACGGCCAAATGCGTCAGCCGCGCGTCCCCTTCCACCGGCGCCATGCATTCCACCTGCGCGGCCGATAAACCGGCAGCCAGCAGCTTGTGGTTGAAGGCTGACAGCAAGGCGTCGTCCTCACCCACCAGTACGACGCGATGGAAAAACATCCAGTCCGGCTGCTGCGATAGCGGTGCCTGATGCAGGCGCTGATAAAATTTGCGCACAAATGCGTCGGGCACCGCCTCGTCCAGTGTGATGTGCTGCGCTTCACAACTGCCCAGCACAAAGTCTTTATCGAAGGTATTGCTGCTGTGCGAGACGCAGAGAATCGAGCGCCACGGATCGAGCAGCAGCACCGGCGCGGTAAAATTGTGGGTAAAGCCCTGCTCTTCGCCGAGGGTGGCGCTGTCGTCGTAACGGTGCTTTTTCAGGAAGTTACGATGATAGGCAAAGGTGCCGTTCAGCACGTTGCGTTTACCCTGGTCGCTGCTCATAAAGATGCGGTTAACGTGGCTGTACCAGATAGGAATCACGTGGCAACCGGCAAACAGCGCATTGTGACGGCGCATCTCGTTGATGGTGTAACTGAGCTTATCGGGACGATAGAAGTCATCATCGTCCATGCAAACAATGTATTCACCGCGCGCCAGCTCATTGACCCGATTACGTTTGGCACCAATGGTGAGGCGTTCGCTGAGATGGTAATAGCGAATCAGCTCCGGGTGCGGTGCATAGCGCGTCAGCGTGGCGACCAGCTCAGCACTGCTCTCGGCTGAATCATCCAGAATCACCAGTTCACGGCGATCGGCCGGATAATCCTGATACTGGAACATATAGAGCAGATAAGGCAGAAACGCGCGGCGATTCCAGGTTGGCGTGACAACGCTAATAAACGGCAGCTCGCCCTGTTTGAGCGGCTGGCGTTTGGCCATCAGCTGGGTAAAGAGCGGGTTGTTCATGCAAATTTTCTCCGGTTGCGCAGCCAACACTGCATCGCCTGGGCATCGGTGAGCTTCTGCTGCTGCTGCTGACGCGCCTGCATCAGCGCCTGCTGCTGCTGCTCCAGCACCAGCGATACAGTTTTCTCCTGACACGCGTGGCTGATCAGTTCAGATTGCAACGCATCCTGCTGTTTTTCTGCCAGCGCCGACGCCTGGGTTTGCCAGGCGATCACCCGCTGAATATTGGCTTTGTAGCGCGCCAGATTGCTGAGCTGCGTGGCATCCGCCACTTCTGCGCCGGTGCCGCTGCCTAAACGGTTTAGCGCCGAGATATTATTCTGATAGCGCAACACCAGCTGTTTTTGCTGCGCCAGCTGGCTACTCAGATCGTTCACTTTGCGTTCGCGCATCTCACGCAGCTGCGTCAGGGTGGCGATCATTTTCTGTTTTCTGATCATGACTGGCCTTATGCCTGGCTCAGAGCCAACAGGTCATTAATGGATTGCGCCAGCGCGGCGGGTTGATCCACCGTCTGGCACAGGAAACTGGTAATGGCGGGCTGCAGGCGCACCGCGCGGTCGGCCTGCGCATCCACGCCCGCCACATAGCCGCCGAGCGGCAGCAGCGGTTTGATCGCCATGTAATCGGCATACAGCTGCTTGAGGGTGCGCGCCGCCAGCTGGTGATCTTTATTCGTCACCTGGCTCATGCAGCGGCTGATGCTTTGCCCAATATCAATCGCCGGATAGTGGCCCGCTTCCGCGAGTTGGCGCGTCAGGACGATGTGGCCATCCAGCACCGCGCGCGCGCAGTCAACGATCGGATCTTGCTGATCGTCGCCTTCGGCCAGCACGGTGTAAATCGCCGTCATGCTGCCGTGCGATGCGCTATTACCGGCGCTCTCCACCAGCCTGGGAATGATGCCAAACGCCGAAGGCGGATAGCCTTTGGTGGCGGGCGGTTCTCCCAGCGAAAGCGCAATCTCACGCTGTGCCATGGCGTAACGCGTAAGCGAATCCACCAGCAGCAGCACGTCATAACCAGCATCGCGATACCAGGCTGCCAGCGTGTGGCACAGCTCCGTGGCTTTCATGCGCATCAGCGGCGATTCATCCGCCGGTGCAGCTACCACCACCGATTTCGCCATCCCGGCCGGCCCAAGTGAGTGATCGATAAACTCTTTCACTTCACGGCCACGCTCGCCAATCAGGCCGACAATCACCACCTGCGCATTGGTGCTGCGAGTGATCATGCCGAGCAGCACGCTTTTACCCACACCCGAACCGGCCATGAGTCCCACGCGCTGACCTTTCCCGATGGTCAGCAGGCCGTTGATGGCGTTGACGCCCACATCGAGCGGTTCCGCCACCGCTTTACGCGTCAGCGGATGGATTTGCGTCGGTTGCGTCGGCAGCACATCGCTACCGCCCAGCTTGCCGTTGCCGTCGATCGGTTCGCCGAGGCCGTTGACCACGCGTCCTAACCAGCTGGTGCCAATCAGGATGTCGCCCTGCTTCTCCTGAGGAAAAACGCGGGCGCCGGCGATCAAACCTTCCGGGCTTTTGAACGGCATCAGCCAGGTGACGTCACGATCGAATCCCACCACCTGTGCCGCCAGCAGCGTGCCGTCGGCCTGCTCCACGTTGCAGCGCTGGCCAACCGCCAGGCGGCAGCCGACGCTCTCCAGCAGGATGCCGTTGACGCGCACCAGCCGTCCGGCGACGCGCGCCAACGGGATGTTTTCCAGCGATTGCAGTAGGTTGTTGAAGGATTGCGTCATGATGGTTCCTGTTGGTTTTGTGCGGTTTTTCCCTCACCCCAGCCCTCTCCCGCAAGCGGGAGAGGGAGTATTTAGTCCCCCTCCCTGCGGGAGAGGGAGTATTTAGTCCCCTCTCCCATTCGACAAGGGAGCTAAATCGTCCCCTCTCCCTGTGGGAGAGGGTTAGGGTGAGGGCATCAAACCGCACCGCCCTACAAATTCTCCTGCAGCACACTCATGCACTGGCTCAAACGCTGATTGCAGCCGATATCCATTTCACTGGCGTCGGTCACAATGCGGCACTCACCGGGCTCCATCTCGCTATCGGCGACCAGGCCCCAGCTTTTCACCTTCTGCGGCTCCAGCTCCTTGATGCGGCTGAACTCTTCCGCATTCATCAGCACCCGCAGCTGCTTCGGCAGCTCGGGCAAACTGCTCAGCGCTTCGTCGACCAGCGCCAGCAGCTGCGAAGGCTGCAATGCCAGCTCAACGCGAATCACCTGACGCGTGACTTTTTCCACCAGCGCTAACAATTCGCTTTTGCGCCGCTGCTCGTGTTCATCCAGCTGCTGCTGCAGCTGCACGCTGAGCGCATCCAGCGGTGTCGCGGCGGCCAGGAAGTGATCCAGCGCCTGCTGCTTACCGCTGTCAAAACCCTGCTGCTGGCCCTCATCGCGCCCACGCTGCAGACCTTCCTGGAAACCCTGACTCGTGCCCTGCTCCAGCCCCTGCGTAAAGCCATCGCTGATGCCCTGCTGAAAACCATCCATCAACTGCTGTTGCAGCGTGGCCGCATCGGCGGGCACGCCTGATTCATCCGCGCGCTGCCAGGCTTTGCGCAGCGGCGGAAACTGATGCAAACGCATCTGTTTGCTGGTCATGGCTTACTCCACCGTTTGTTCGCTAAACAGCTGAATCTGGATCTCGCCGCTTTCCGCCAGTTCACGCACGCGCGCCATGATCTCTTTGCGCACCTGCTCAATACGGCTGATCGGCACCGGGCCGAGGCGCGAGGTGGTGTTTTGCAACAGCTGCACCTGACGGCGCGGCATGGCCTCGTAAATCGCCTGGCTCAACATAGGCTCGGTGCCTTTCAGCGCCACAGCCCATTGATCCATCGGCACTTCTTCCAGCAGACGCTGGAGAACCGCACTGTTCTGACGGCTGAGGATGAAGAACTCGTACATTTCACTTTTCAGCTCATCCACCACCGCCTCATCACGCATCTCCAGCTGTGCCAGCAGCGCCTGCTGATTGCCGCTGATGCGGTTAACAATGTTGGCGGCCTGACGCATGCCCTGCACTTTCGAACCGTGCTCTGACAACACCGCCACGCCGCGATCGATCAGGCGATCAAGTTCATCCACTACATCGCGGTTGATGTCGTCCAACCGCGCGACGCGATAAAGAATCTCGTCCTGACGTGACTCATCCAGCTGCGCCAGCACACCGGCGGCGACATCCGGCGGCAGGAAGGCGAGGAATACCGCCTGCAGCTGCAGATGTTCCTGGGCGATCATCGCCGCCAGCTGCGGCGTATCCACCCACTGCAAGCGCGCCATGCGATGGCGAATCTCGTCACCGTAAATGCCGTTGATCACGCTGCGGGCAATTTCACCGCCGAGGGCACGTTCAAGAATGTTGCGCAGATAGCTGCGCGAGGCGCCGTTGATGCCACTTTGTTCACGGTACTCCTGGAAAAAGTTGTTCATCGCCAGCCGCGCATGCGTCAACTTAACGCCATGCAGGCGCGCCATGGTTTCTGACAAACGCAACACCTCTTCGCGGCTCATCTTGCTCATCACCTGGGCCGCGGCCTCTTCACCAATGCTCAGCAGCACGATGGCCGCCTGCTCCAGACGCGAGCGCACCTTGGTGGACGGCTCGCTGCTTTTGCTGGTTTTACTTTCTGTTGCTTCGCTCATTGCTGCTGATCCATTGTTTCAACACTTCGGCGACGCGATCGGTTTCGCTCTGCGCCAGGGTTTGGAGATGATTGATTTTGGTTTCGAGGCCGGAGCTCTGCGGCGGCAAGTTGTCGTCGCCGTTAAAGCTGCTGCCTGGCAGCGCCGGTGTCTCCTCGTCCCCTTCTGGCGTCGCTTCGGGCTCCACCACGCTGTTAGCCAGCGCTTCATTGGCTGCGGGTTGACGCGCCACGCGGCGCATCATCGGCAGCAGGCCAAACAGAATCACCAGCAGGGCCAGCAGACCAATGCCGCCGCGCTCCGCCCACAGCAAGGTGCTATCGCGTTCCCACCATGGCGTAATCTCGTCCTCAGGAACGTCCGGCTGACTGAAGGCCAGCAGCGCCAGCGACAACTCATCGCCGCGTTGGCTATCGATACCGGCAGCTTTGGTCAGCAGCGCATTGATTTGCGTTTGGTTTTCCGCGTTCCAGCCCTGCACCACCGCCGCATTTTGATTCAGCACCACGGCAACGGTGAGCTTCTGCACCTGATAGCCCTGATGTTTGATATGGCGGATATCGCGATCCCAGTTGAACTGGCGCTGCGCCTGGTTGCGCGTTGACAGCTGCGGCTGCGCGTTGTTCTGTGCGGGCGCATTCGCCGGGCGATTGCTCAGCGAACCGGGAATGCCGACCGCCAGCTGCTCCGTGGTGTTGTCCTGTGCCAGCTGTTCACTTGCCACGCGCGGTTCATTCAGGAAGCGCTCCTGCGTCTCTTCGACCTGGCTGAAATCAACGCGCGGCACCACGCTGACGCGGAAGTTTTCGTGTCCCAGCACTGGCACCAGCAGGTTGGCAATGTTGCGCTCAATCTGTTCACGCATCTGCTGCACCATCTCGCCGCTATTACGCAGGCCAGGACGGCCGTTGAGTTGCTCGGCGATATTGGCTGAGAGCAGCCCCCCTTTCTGGTCCACCACGCTGACCTGTTCCGCCTTCATGCCCGGCACGCTGTTGGCAACCAGGCTGACAATCGCGCCCACCTGTTCATCGCTCAGCTGGCGACCGTATTTGAGGCGCAATACCACCGAGGCGGTGCTGTTCGGTTTATTGGAAAGCACGAACGAACTGGTTTCCGAAATACCGAGGTGCACGCGGGCGTACTCCACGCTGTCCAGCGCCATAATGCTCTGCGCCAGCTCGCCTTCCATGCTGCGGCGCAGACGCACGTTCTGGACGAACTGGCTGCTGCCGAGCATCTCCTCTTTGTCCATCAGCTCGTAGCCATCCGGCGAAGACGCACGAATACCTTTCGCCGCCAGCGCCATGCGCGCCTGCGGTAAATCACCTTCGCGCACCAGAATCATGCCGCTGTCAGGTGCGACGCGATAGCTCAAGCCTTCGCCGCTCAGGGTTTCCACCACTTCAGACATCGGCAGGTTCTCCTGCGAGCCGAACAGCGTGGTCCACTTGTTATTGCTCTGCCACAACAGCGCCACGATCACCGCGGTGATCACCGCAGCAATCGCCGCCGGGAGCAGCCATTTTTTCACTATTGCCAGCACCTTCGCCGGCAACAGTGTGTGTAATTTATCCAGCACGACTCAGCTCCATTTACAGTGGACTATTGATGACTTCATCGAAGCCCTGTTGCAGCTTGTTGCGCACCTGCATCAGCGCCGAGAAGGCCACGCTGGCTTTCTGGCTTTCGATCATCGCGCCACTCAAATCATCACTCAGGCCCATGTCGATGGCGGTTTGCTTCTGCGAAGCCACTTGCTGTTGACGATCAACGTTACCGACCGCCCCCTTCAGCACATCAGTGAAACTCGGTGTACCCAGCGAAACCGTTTGACCGGCAGGCGCGATCGGGCTGGTTTGCGCTTGCAGCTGCATACGTTGCATCTCGGCCAGCATGTTGCCCTGCACGCCAATAGCGGGAAGTTTGTCTAACATTGCGTAGTTCTCTTTTATCAGGCGCAGCCGAGGTCAAAGCCCTGCTCGCGCATTGAGGCCAGTCGATAGCGCAGCGCGCGCGGAGTAATGCCAAGAAACTCGGCGGTTTTGGATTTGTTGCCCTGGTGGCGTTTCAACAGGTCAAGGATGTATTGCGATTCGGCGCGACGGCCGTGGCTCTTAATCTGGCATTCGTCGGCGTTGGCCGCGTCACCCAGCTGCTGGACCATCACTTCGGGCAGCAAGGCGGTGCTGATTTTCAGGTTAAAGCAGCCCGCGTGCAGATCGCCGTCGGCGCACATAATCAGGCCGCGCTGCACAATGTTTTCCAGCTCGCGCACGTTGCCCGGCCAGCTGTAACTTTGCAGCGCCTGGCGGCCACACTCGGTGATGCGCGGGCGGTGTTTGACGAAGGCCTGATATTTTTCGATAAAGCGCTCGGCCAGCGGCAGGATATCGGCGGTGCGTTCACGCAGCGGATCGATATGCATCGGCACCACCGACAGGCGGTAAAACAGATCCTGACGAAAACGCCCTTCAGCAATTTCCACTTCCAGGTCTTTATTGGTGGAGGCAATTAAACGGATATCGAGCGGAATCTTTTTATGGCTACCGAGGCGCTCAACTTCCTGCTCCTGTAATACACGCAGCAATTTCACCTGCAGCGCTAACGGCATATCGCCAATTTCATCCAGCAATAAGGTTCCGCCATTGGCCAATTCGAATTTACCCGGCTGGCTACTCACCGCACCGGTAAAGGCGCCTTTTTCATAACCGAAGAGAATCGCTTCCAGCATATTTTCAGGAATAGCGGCGCAGTTAACACCGACGTAAGGTGCCGACTCATTAAAAGCATGCTGATGAATATATTTCGCCACGCACTCTTTACCGGTGCCGGTTTCACCGGTAATCAAAACCGGCACGTTGAACTTTGCCACACGTTGCGCCAGCGCAAACAGATTTACACTCGATGCTGCCTGAGCAATAAAACGTTCATCATTATTCTTCTGCATTGATTCAGCCATATTCATAGATGAAAGATTTCCTAAGAACCGATTAATATCTGCGTCTTTATGAAAAAAGACCTTCCTTATTACGCATCTGGGTTTATGCGTTTTAATAAGGTGAACACCAGACTATTCGCTATTAAGAATCGGCTTAGCTTAAGCCAGGTAATGATGTCGAATTGCTGGTTCCGCCTGTGATGTGCGCTGAGTATACGCATCAGAACATTCTTAGCTATCATCTTCGCAGTATTAAAACATTAATCTTTTATTATCAATAAGTTAATCAATTTAATTAATATTAATGTGCGTTTTAAATTAATGGATTAATAAGTTTTGCCACCTTGTTTTAATCATCCAGAAAAGCTTTAATTTGCGCCTGAGAAAACATCTCGCCAAAAAAACATAGAAGATTCCTAATTAGGTTAAGTCTGATAAAGCAAGACTCAACCCTGGCAGGGAAATGTTTAGCGGGATCGCATTCATTCTATATATAAGACAGGTTAACCCCTGACGGACGGAAGCATGAAGATGCGTACGAAATCCAATCGGATGAGAATTTATACGCCAGAGAATCAGCCCGAACTGATGAAGCTGGAAGTCAATAAACTAGGTCGCCCTTATCATAAGGTCCCTAAAGTTTTTAAAGATAACAGCGATCGCTTAGACGCCAAGCTGAGCATCTATTTCCTGAAGAAGTTTCGCGTCGATGTGAGTTTGCGTGATATGCAATTTCAGATGGATTGCGCCGTTAAGCAGGCAACGATTTTTAGCTCTGAGCTGGGCAACCTGGCATTTTGCCTCGACCGCACCTTGTTGCTGAATATCCTGCATGACTATTACGGATTATCACGTGATGAGCAGCACCAATTAACCGCAGATAATTTTCCGGTAACCAAAACGGAAGAGCGTCTGCAAATGAAACTGGCCAGCGAGCTGGTGCATTTAATTTGTGGCGATGAGTTGTTTACCGAAGCGCTGACCATTAAACCCGATCCGGCTTCGTTATTAACCCAGTGGTCGTATCGCGTGGATTTCTTCCTTGATGGTTACAGCAACGGCAATTTCTCACTGCTGTTGGATGCCGCGCACGTTGACCGTTTACTCAGCACGCTGCGTCAGCCTGCTGATAGCAATCGCAATACGCCGGTGCCGACCAGCCCGCACAGTTTTAAACAGTTACCGGTGCGTCTGCGCGGTCGCCTGGCGACGCTGCCGATGACGGTGGCTGACCTGGCGCGCCTGAAACCCAACGACGTGCTGCCGTTTGCCATGAATGACCGTATTCCCCTGCTGGTTGGCGATCAACCGCTGTTTAGCGCCGTAATCTGCGAAGAGCGCGGCAAACTCTTTTTCTCCGAATTCAGTGACCGTACGAGTGAATAACATGAGCGATTTAAACGATTTAGCCAATGCGCTGGACCTCGATTTTTCCCTGGAAAACCAGCCGGATACCGAGGTAGCCGAGCCCGTTACTGCCGTCACGCGTGACGCACCGCGTAATCTGGCGCTGTTCAGCCGCATTCCCGTCACGCTGACGCTGGAAGTCGCGTCGGTGGAGATTTCCCTCGCCGACCTGATTGGCGTCGGCAACGACTCAGTGATCGAGCTGGATAAACTGGCCGGTGAGCCGCTGGACGTCAAAGTGAATGGCATTCTGTTTGGTAAAGCCGAAGTGGTGGTGCTGAACGATAAATATGGCCTGCGCCTGATTGAGTTCAACAACAGCGATCTCAGCGAACTGGCGGGCTAATGATGATGCGCAATTCCGGCTGGATTAAAGGAGGGCTGGCGCTGGCCGGCCTGCTGCTGGTGCCATCGCTGGCGCTGGCAGAACAGAACGGACTGCCGTTGTTCTCCGCTGTGCCCTCCGCCAATGGCGGCCAGGAGTACAGCGTAAAAATTGAAATTCTGATTCTGATGACGCTGCTCGGCCTGCTGCCGATCATGATGCTGATGATGACCTGCTTTACCCGCTTTATTATCGTGCTGGCGCTACTGCGCCAGGCGATTGGCCTGCAGCAAAGCCCGCCGAATAAGGTGCTGACCGGTATTGCGCTGGTGCTGACGCTGCTGGTGATGCGTCCGGTGTGGACCAACGTCTACGACAACGCGGTGCTGCCGTATCAAAACAACGAAATCAGCCTGCAGCAGGCGCTGAGTACCGGTCAGGTGCCGTTGAAAAAATTCATGCTGTCGCAAACGCACAGCACTTCGCTGGCGCAGATCATGACCATCGCTAACGCTACGGGCGAGCCGGAAGCGCAGGATCTCACCATCATCGCGCCCGCTTTTGTGCTGAGCGAACTGAAAACCGCCTTCAAAATTGGCTTTATGATCTACATCCCGTTCCTGGTGATCGACCTGATCGTCGCCAGCATTTTGATGGCAATGGGGATGATGATGCTGTCACCGCTGATTGTCTCGCTGCCGTTCAAACTGATTCTGTTTGTTCTCTGTGACGGCTGGTCGCTGATTGTTGGCACGCTGACGCAAAGCGTGCAGGGGCTGGGATTATGATGAATATCGACGTCGCTGGCGACATTCTGGCGCAAGGCCTGAAACTGGTGCTGATCATCTCCGCCGTGGCCATCGTGCCGAGCCTGATCACCGGTCTGCTGGTGAGCATTTTTCAGGCCACCACCCAGATCAATGAACAGACGCTGAGCTTTCTGCCGCGTCTGATCATGACGCTGTTAGTACTGGTGTTTGCCGGTAAATGGATGCTGACGCAGCTGATCGACTTCACCCAGCTGATCTTTCAGCAGGCCGCGCAGTTGGTGGGCTAACGATGGGCATCGCCATCAACGATCTGATCCAGCCGATCTTCGCGCTGTGGCTGCCCTTGGTGCGCATCTATGCCTTCATGCACTTTTGCCCGCTGCTGGATAACCGCGCCTTTACGCGTAAAGCCAAGCTGGGACTGGCGCTGCTGCTGAGCATCGTGATGACGCCGATGCTGACGCACAACGTGGTGCTGCGTGAGCTGATGTCGGTACAGAGCCTGATTCTGACCGGCGAGCAAATTCTGTGGGGATTCGTGTTTGGACAGATGCTGTGGTGGACCTTTTGGGCGCTGCAGACGGCGGGCAATATTTTGTCGATGAACATGGGCCTTGGAATGGCGGTAATGAACGATCCCGCCAGCGGCAGCTCCACCATGGTGATCTCACAAATTATTCAGATCTGGGCTGCGCTGCTGTTCTTCAGCATGGACGGTCATCTACTGCTGCTCACCATTCTCTACAGCGGCTTTACCTACTGGCCGATTGGTCAGGCGATTAATGAATTTTCGCTGCGCACGCTGGCCGGCGGCGTGGGCTGGATCTTTAGCGGCGCGCTGCTGCTGGCGATGCCGACGGTGGTGATCATGATGCTGGTCCAGGGCGTATTTGGTTTGCTGAACCGCATTTCGCCGACGCTGAACCTGTTCGCGCTCGGCTTCCCCATCAGCATGCTGTTTGGCCTGTTTTGCTTCACGTTACTGATAGGCAATGTGGGCAGTCACTATCTCGACCTCACCAACCAGGTGTTGGCGATGCTGGAAAAAATGAGGAGCTACTGATGGCGGATGCTGGCAGTGGAGATAAGAGCGAAAAACCCAGCCCGGGTAAGCTGCGTAAAGCGCGGCAGAAAGGGGATATTCCCCGCTCCAAAGAGGTGAATCTGGCGGTCTGCCTGGTGATGGCGCTGATCATGATGACGCTGTTCTTTCCGTATTATCGTGATTTGATTCAGGCGTCATTTCTTGCGGTGCGCCAAATGGCGGAGCGCATTCATGATGATGGCGCGCTGCATCAATTCATGCTGACGCAGGTGCTGATCATGCTGAAATTCATCGCCACGCTGATCCCGATTCCCTTCGCGGCCGCGCTGTCGACGCTGGTGCCCGGCGGCTGGATCTTTGTCATCACGCGCATCAAGCCCGATTTTAAAAAGCTCAACCCGATCAGCGGGGCGAAGCGCATGTTTTCCATGCAGCACTACGTGGATGTGCTGAAGATGATCGCCAAGTGCCTGCTGATGCTGGCGCTGCTGTGGAGCACCATCAAAGGCAATCTGAGCGAAATGATGGGCCTGCAAGGCCTGTTTTTGCGTGATTCGATCAACCACGGGCTGGCGTTGTATGAGTCGATGATGCGGCTATTTATCTTCACCATTGTGCTGTTCGCGGTGATCGATGTGCCGCTGACGAAATTCTTCTTTACCAAGAAGATGAAGATGTCGAAGAAAGAAGTGCGCGATGAACACAAGAACAACGAAGGTAACCCGCAGGTAAAAGGCCGTATTCGTAACCTGCAGCGCCAGATGGCGATGGGGCAAATCAACAAACAGGTGCCGCTGGCGGATGTGGTGATCACTAACCCGACGCACTTCGCGGTGGCGCTGAAATACGATCCGAAAAAAGCGCCGGCACCTTACATCGTCGCCAAAGGCGTGGATGACGTGGCGCTGTATATCCGCAGCGTGGCCGGCAAACACAAAATTGATGTGGTGGAGTTTCCACCGCTGGCGCGTGCGGTTTATCACAGCACGCGCGTTAATCAGCAAATTCCCGCAGCCCTGTTCCGTCCGATTGCGCAGGTGCTGACTTACGTGATGCAACTGCAAACCTGGCGCAATGGCCAGGGTGAAAAACCCCGGCTGGATACCCAACTGCCGAACCTGGATGAGGTAATGAAAGTTCATGAGTCAGTTTAAACCGCGCCAGTTTAGTCAACTGCTGCGCCAGGCACACATTGGCGTTCCGATACTTCTGCTCAGCGTGCTGGCGATGGTGATCTTGCCGCTGCCGCCGATTGTGCTGGACGTGCTGTTCACCTTTAACATCGTGCTGGCGATCATGGTGCTGCTGGCGAGCGTTAACAGTAATCGCCCGCTGGATTTCTCCATCTTCCCCACCATTTTGCTGATCACCACGCTGATGCGCCTGACGCTCAACGTGGCCTCGACACGCGTGGTGCTGCTCGATGGTCATGAAGGAGTTGGTGCGGCCGGTAAGGTGATTGAAGCCTTCGGTAACGTGGTGATTGGCGGCAACTTTGTCGTCGGCTTTGTGGTGTTCATCATCCTGATGATCATCAACTTTGTGGTGGTGACCAAAGGGGCCGAGCGTATTTCAGAAGTCTCGGCACGCTTTACCCTTGATGCATTACCCGGCAAACAGATGGCGATCGATGCCGATCTCAATGCTGGCCTGATCAATCAGGAGCAGGCCGGTAGCCGCCGCAAAGACGTGGCGAATGAAGCCGATTTCTACGGTGCGATGGACGGTGCCTCGAAGTTCGTGCGCGGGGATGCGATCGCCGGGATCATGATCCTGCTGATCAGCGTGATTGGCGGTATTTTGATTGGCGTGTTCAAGCACGGATTACCGGCGGGACAAGCATTTGAGCAATATGTGCTGCTGACCATTGGTGACGGCTTAGTGGCACAGATTCCCTCGCTGCTGCTGTCAACGGCGGCGGCGATTATCGTGACGCGCATCAGCGATGGCGCGGACATGGGCGATGACATTAAATCGCAGCTGCTGGCGAAACCCAACACGCTTTACACCGCCGCCGCCGTGATGTTTGTGCTGGCGATCGTGCCCGGCATGCCGCATTTGGTGTTCCTGATCTTTACCGCTCTGCTGCTGTTCGCTGCCTGGCGTCAAGGCCGTAATGTGCAAAAGCCGACGCAGGATCATGCCGATATGGACGCCATCCATCAGGCGCTGGCGCAGCCGGAAGAGCAGCCGGCGATTGGCTGGGACAATATCCCGATGGTTGAGCCAATCGGCCTCAATCTCGGCTACAAGCTGGTGACGCTGGTGGATAAAGGCAAAGGTGCGCCGCTGACGTTGCGTATGCGCGGCGTGCGTCAGGTGGTGTCTGAAACCAGCGGCGTGCTGCTGCCGGAAATCGCCCTTCGCGAGGATTTCCATCTCAAACCGGCGCAGTACGCGATTAAGATCAATGGCGTGCGCACCGCAGTTGGCGAAGTGCACGCCGATCGCCTGATGGCGATCCCCACGCCGGAGCAGTACGGCGAGATCGACGGCGTGCTGGACACCGATCCCGCCTACGGCATGGCGGTGACCTGGATCCTGCCGGAGCAGAAAGCCAAGGCGCTGAATCTGGGTTATCAGGTGGTAGATTGCGCCAGCGTCGTCGCTACGCATGTGAATAAAGTGGTGCGCGAGCATCTGCCGGAGCTGTTTAATTATGATGACATCACGCAGCTGCATCAACGGCTAAGCAACGTGGCACCCAAGCTATCGGAAGATGTGAATGCCGCGGTGAATTTCAGTCTGCAGCTCAAGGTTTATCGTCTGCTGCTGAACGATCAGGTGTCGTTGAAGGACATCACCACCATTGCGACTACGCTGCTGGAGAGCTCAGCGATCACCAAAGATCCGATTCTGCTGACCTCCGATGTGCGCTATGCGCTGCGGCGCGCGATGGTGGCGGCGATTGCGCCGGACAACAAGCCGTTGTCGGCTTATACGCTGGAGAACAGTCTGGAGAATCTGCTGCTCTCCGCGCTGAACCAGGCGCAGCAGGCCGGCAAAGTGGCGCTCGATAGCTTCCCGGTTGATCCCAATATCCTGACGCAGTTGCAGAGCACGCTGCCGGTGATGATGGAGCAGCTTAAAGCGCAGAATCTGACCCAGGTGCTGCTGGTAACGCCGCAGCTGCGTCCACTGATTGCGCGCTATGCCCGACTGTTTGCCAACGGGCTGAACGTGCTGTCGTATAACGAAGTACCGGATGACGCTAATTTGCAGATTGTGGGGCAGGTTTCTTGATTCGGTCCTCTGCGGCCTGACATTTCAGCCTGTGCTGGCTGTCCCCCTCCTCGGTCCTCCCCCACAAGTGGGGGAGGAAGATGCTGTTATATGTTAGTTCTGAAGCTGCATGTGGCAGCGTCTCCTTCCTCCTCTTGTGGGGGAGGAAGATGCTGCTATGTGTTAGTTCTGAAGCTGCATGTGGCAGCGTCTCCTTCCTCCTCTTGTGGGGGAGGAAGATGCTGCTATGTGTTAGTTCTGAAGCTGCATGTGGCAGCGTCTCCTTCCTCCTCTTGTGGGGGAGGAAGATGCTGCTATGTGTTAGTTCTGAAGCTGCATGTGGCAGCGTCTCCTTCCTCCTCTTGTGGGGGAGGAAGATGCTGCTATATGTTAGTTCTGAAGCTGCATGTGGCAGCGTCTCCTTCCTCCTCTTGTGGGGGAGGAAGATGCTGCTATGTGTTAGTTCTGAAGCTGCATGTGGCAGCGTCTCCTTCCCCCACTTGTGGGGGAAGGCCGGGATGGGGGACCGCCAGCTCTATCCCTTTAAAGCCAGCATAATCACAGCGTGAACAGCCGCTGGCTCAAGCAGCACCTCATTATTCCAAAATCTCAATACTCGCCAGCCATCTCTATTTAATTCATGGGTGCGTCTATTGTCATATCTGACATTTTCAGCGTGCTGGGAGCCATCAAGTTCAATCGCAAGCCGCTTTTCAATACAAGCAAAATCTAATATGTAGGTACCAACGGCATATTGGCGGCGAAATCGCATTCCGCCACATTGTTGGGCACGCAGTAAAGACCATAACTTCCACTCTGCTGAGGTCATATTATTTCTCAGCTCGCGGCAGCGCTGCACATGATGTCGCATCGTGTTTCATCCTGAAAAGCGCATCCTGTTCTCTAAAATTCCCTGGCTCAATGCTTTCACGACATACTTGAGTAGCAGATTCCAACTGTTATAAAAAAACACAGCAAATCTGTCTCTAATTCGCTTCACTGTTATGTGCTTTACTGGCAGGCAGTGATAATTAGAGGTGAACAATGGACGCGATTAAACAAATTCTGCTCGACGAAATCGCCACGCTGAACCGTGAGGGGCAGCGCGATAACTTGCCGCGCTTTAGCTTTTCCTTCCTCAAAACCCATCCGGGACTCTGGGCCATCATGTACCTGTGCTACGCGCTGTGCGTGGCGCTGATCTTCTCGACCGACATGCTCGGCTGGCCCGCCTTCTGGTTTGCTACGGTGTTTGTGGTGGTGATGAGCGTGCTGATGCTGATGGATATCAATCCCAAATATCGCTTCGAAGATATCGATACGCTGGATTTACGCGTTTGCTATAACGGCGAGTGGTATTACGTGCAGCCGGTTTCGCAGCAGGCGCTGGATAAGATTCTGGATAACCCACAAACGCCCGATCGCGTGCGCAGCGGCATCGATCGTCTGATGAAGCAGAAAGGTGAAGTGGATTTCTACGATGTCTACTACCTCACCTGGGGCCACCAGCAGGCGGCTCAGGTTTAGTGGTTTAGCCCGGCAATCAGTTTGCCCAACGTTTCGACGGCCGCTTCGGCACGGCTATCCCACGGCCAGGCGGTGTTAAAGCGGAAACAGTGACTGAAGCCCTCGCTGCTGGAAAACAGCTGGCCGGGGGCAATGCTGATCCCTTGCTGCAACGCCAAATGATAAAGCTCAGTGGTATTGATCTGCGCAGGCAGCGCAATCCACAGGAAATAACCGCCCGGCGTGTCGCTGATGCTGGCATCAGCAGGCAGCACCCGCCGCAGCGCCTGCTGCGCCAGCTGTTTGCGTTTCGCTAACGTCTGGCGCAGCTTTTTCAGATGCGCATCATAGCTGCGCGTGCTGAGAAAATCGGCTAAGGCCAACTGCATCGGCGCGCTGGTCGACAGCGTGCTCATCAGCTGGATACGCTGTACGCGCTGCGCATGACGCCCAGCCGCCACCCAACCTACGCGAAATCCCGCCACCAGATTCTTAGAGAAACTGCCGCAGTGCAGCACGTTGCCATCACGATCAAAGGCTTTGGCCGGCAGCGGCTTGTCGTGGCCCTCATACAGATCGCCGTACACATCATCCTCAATCATCGCTACGTTGTAGCGCGCCAGCAACGCCACCAGCTGCTGTTTGCGCTCGGCGCTGAGCGTAAAGCCGAGCGGATTTTGCCGATTGGTCATCAGCCAGCAAGCTTTTACCGGCCAGCGCTGTAGCGCCTGCTCCAGCTCATCGAGATCCATGCCGTGTTCCACATCGCTGGCAATGGCGATGGCGTTCAGCTTGAGGCGTTCAATCGCCTGCAGGGCGCCATAAAACGAGGGATTCTCGAGGATCACCCAATCGCCGGGTTCGGTGACGGCTTGCAGGCTCAGGTTGAGCGCTTCCATCGCGCCGTTGGTAATCACAATGTCATCCGGCGACAGCGTAATACCCTGCTGCGCGTAGCGCTGCGCCAGAATTTTGCGCAGTTCTTCATTGCCCGGCGGCAGGTTGTTGAGCGCATCGGTGGGTTTAAGATTGTGCGAGACTTTTACCAGTGAGCGCATCAGCTGTCGCTGCGGGAACAGTTCGGGATCCGGGAAGGCTGAGCCAAACGGCATAATGGCGGGATTGCGCGTGGCTTGCAGCACGTCAAACACAAAGCTGTTGGTGTCGGCCTGATCGGTTTTGGCAATTTCCTGGGTGGGCAGCCGGGGACGACTTTCGGCAGCGCGCGGCGCCACGTAGTAGCCGGATTGCGGTTTCGATACGATCCAGCCCTGACTCTCCAGCACCTCGTAGGCGTGCATTACCGTCATCAGGCTGAGCCCGCTCTGCTCCGCCTGCTGGCGTAGCGACGGCAGTTTTTCGCCTGGCGGCCAGATGCGTGCCTCAATTTGCGTGCGAAGCTGCTCGACCAACTGCTGATATTTCGCCACCCGAACTCCGATGTAGAAGATTTGGCGGCTAGTTTCCCTCACCCTAACCCTCTCCCGCAAGCGGGAGAGGGAATGAGTCGGAAGGGACCGCGTGCTGGATCGGCTCCTTCTCCCGCTTGCGGGAGAAGGTTGGGATGAGGGGAAGCGTCGCCGGACTAAGGCATGCGCTCCAGCTCTAACACTTCCTCGTAAAAATTCGGCAGCTCGTTGATGCGATCCGGCGGCACCGGTTTACCCAGCAAATAGCCCTGCAACGTATCGCAGCCCAGGCCCGTCAGAAACGCCTGCTGATCCTGCGTCTCTACCCCTTCAGCGACCACTTTAAGATGCAGCGACTGCGCCAGCGCGACTATCGCTGACACAATGGTGGCGTCTTCCGAATGCGCCTGCAGTTCATTAACAAACGCGCGATCGATCTTCAGCTCGCTGGCCGGTAAACGCTTGAGATACAGCAAGCTCGAGTAGCCGGTGCCGAAGTCATCAATCGATGCCTTGACGCCCATATTGGTCAGCTCGGTGAGAATACGCACGCTCTCCTCCGGATCGCGCATCGCGGTGGTTTCCGTCACTTCCAGCGTCAGCAGCTCAGCCGGGATTTGGTGCTGCGCCAGCGCATCGGTCACCGTTTCAACCAGGTTGCTCTGTTCAAACTGCAGTGCCGACAGGTTGACCGCCACCGACCAGTGCGGATGCCCCTGTAAATGCCAGGAACGCAGCTGGCGACAGGCTTCGTTAATCACCCAGTTGCCGATACTCACAATCATGCCGGTCTTTTCCGCCATCGGCAGGAAGGTATCTGGCGCCAGTAGACCGCGTGTCGGATGCTGCCAGCGCAGCAGCGCTTCAAAACCGAGGATCGGCCCGCGCGGTGCGCAGTATTTTGGCTGATAGAACAGCCGTAGTTCATGGTTATCCAGCGCTTGCCACAGATCGTTATTCAGCTGCAGCTGGGACTGCGCCAGCATATTCATCGACGGCTGGAAGAAGGTGTAGCCGTTGCGACCGTTGTTTTTGGTGTGATACATGGCGGCATCGGCGTTAAACATCAGTTCGCGCTCGTCTTTGCCATCGCCCGGATAAACCGCAATGCCAATACTCAGCGACACCACCAGCTCGTAGCGCGAGATATCAAAAGGACGATCTACCGCTTTCACCAGCGAATCTGCCACCGCCGCCGCATCGTTGGGATCGTCAATTTCCAGCAGCAGGACAAATTCGTCGCCGCCCATGCGCGCCAGCGTATAGTGCCCTTTCATCTGGTCGGTCATGCGTTCGGTGACGCCGATCAACAGATTGTCGCCGACGTGGTGGCCAAAGGCGTCGTTGACGGCCTTGAAGCCATCGAGATCCATAAACATCAGCGCAAACTGTGATTTCTCACGGTTAGCTTTATTGATGGCTTGCTCAAGGCGATCTTCAAGCAGAATACGGTTGGGCAAGCGCGTCAGGTTATCGTGCAGCGCCAGCTGTGCCAGCTCGCGGTTGGCTTCGGCTAGCGAGTGGGCAAGGATTGAGGTGCGAGCCTGCAGGCGGGCATCCAGCATCGATACCAGCAAGGTAATGCCGAGGATCGCCAGCGTCACCACCGTCACCACCACCGCCAGCCAGTTGCTGTTCACGCCCATGTGCGTCGCGTGGCTCTGCATCGGGAAGTTGGCCGCGACCATGCCGGTGTAATGCATGCCGGCTATCGCACAGCCCATCACCACCGATGCGCCCAGCCGCAGGACGGTAACGCGTCCGTGTCCTTCACGCAGGTTGAACGCCAGCCATAATGCGGCGCCTGAAGCCACCAGCGCGATAGCCACCGAGGCCGCCACCCAGCCCCAGTTCCAGGTGATACCCGGCGAAAACATCAGCGCCGCCATGCCGGTGTAGTGCATGGCCACCACGCCGGTGCCCAGCACCAGCGCACCGCCGCACAGCCGTCGCCATGGCAGCGTCGGGGTTGAGCACACCAGCCACAGCGCAAACACCGAAGCCAGCACCGCCACCACCATCGAGGCGACGGTGAGCGTGGGGTCGTAGCTCATGACCATATCGAGGCTCATCGACAGCATGCCGATAAAGTGCATCGCCCAGATGCCGATGCCCATAGCGAATCCACCGCCGAATAACCAAACCAGCGCCACCTTGCCAGTTGAGGAAGCCACGCGTCCCGCCATATCCAGCGCGGTAAACGAAGCCAGCATTGCCACCAGGATGGAGACGATGACGGTAAACGAATCGTACGAAGTCACTAACATAGTGATTTCCCAAGTTAAAGCCGGGTTAAGTCAGCTGTGGTGTTGTGAAAAGTGAGGAATCTATTGGTTTTATTGTAGGAATTATCGGCAGAATACCTGCCGATCTGAGTCTATGAACGATGAAACCTTCCGATGCGGAAGAAAAGAAAAATGGTTTATCACGCCCTGGCCAGCGGTACGACGCTATTCGGCAACACCAGCGGAAGATTAAGCGCAGCGGTAAATTCGCCGATGCGCTCCGCCGGTGTTGGCTTACCGAGCAGATAGCCCTGCAAGGTATCGAAGCCTAATCCCGTCAGCAAGCGCTGCTGCTCCTCGGTCTCAACGCCCTCGGCTACCATGCGCAGGTTGAGCGTTTGCGCCAGCGATAACATCGCGCTGACCACGGCAGCATCTTCGCTGCCGGCGCGCAGGCTATTGATAAAGGCCCGGTCGATTTTCAGCTCGCTGGCTTCCAGATGTTTCAGATGCAGCAGATTGGCGTAGCCGATGCCAAAGTTATCGATCGCCACTTTTACCCCCAGCCGATGCAATTCGGCAATGCGCTGCTGGCTAAATTGCGGATCGCGCATGGCGATGCTCTCGGTGATCTCCAGCATCAACGTCCCGGCGGGTATCTGATGGTGCAGCAGTGCCTGGCGCACGCTATCGATCAGATCGCGCTGTTGGAATTGCAGGGCGGAAAGATTAACCGACACCGTCCAGTCAGCGTTGCCGGCATCGTGCCACTGTTTTAGCTGGCGGCAGGCTTCGTTAATCACCCAGTTACCCAGCGCGACAATCTGCCCGGTTTTCTCTGCTCGCGCCAGGAATGTGTCCGGCATCAGCAGGCCGCGACGCGGATGCTGCCAGCGCAACAGCGCTTCAAAGCCGATCAATACCGTGCCGCCCGCGCGGAATTTAGGCTGATAGAACAGGCGCATTTCTTGATATTCCAGCGCGTTCCACAGATCGTTGGCCAGCGCCAGCTGATGCTGAGCTACCGCGCTCATCGCCGGTTCAAACACGCACCAGCCGTTACGCCCGCTGTGTTTGGTGTGATACATGGCGGAATCGGCGTTGAACATCATCTCCTGCTGGCTGCGACCGTGCAGCGGGAAGATGACAATGCCGATACTGAGCGACACGCGCAGCGAATAACGATCGAGATCGAAAGGTGCATCAATCACCTGCACCAGCCGCTGCGCCAGTTGTGTCGCCTGATGGAGATAGCATTGCGGACACAGCAACACAAATTCGTCGCCGCCCAACCGCGCCAGTAAAATCTCTTCGCTCAACTCCACACGCAGGCGCTCGGCCACCGCAATCAGCAAGCGGTCACCAACGTGATGGCCCCAGGTATCGTTAACCGCCTTGAAGCCGTCGAGATCCATAAACATCAGCGCGAAGTTCTCATCCTGCAGCGTCGCCTGTTTGATCTGCGCAGTGAGTTCTTGTTCCAGCATCACGCGGTTCGGCAGCGCGGTCAGATTATCGTGCAGCGCCAGCTGGCGCAGTTCACTGTTGGCGCGCTTGAGTTTGGCCGCGAGACGCGCCGCGCGCAGCTGCGCATCCAGCATCGAAATCAGTAACATCAGCCCCAGAATGGTCAGCGTAATTATAGTGACCCACACCGCCAGCCCCTCTTCACTGGCGCCGTGATGCTGCATCATAACCGGCATGCTGAATTCTGCCGCCGCCATGCCGGTGTAGTGCATGCCCGCAACGGCAATGCCCATCACCAGCGCCGCGCAGGCGCGTAATAGCAGCAGGCTTTTGCCCTGACGCAAATGGAACGCCAGCCACAATGCCGCGCCAGACGCGGCATAGGCAATCACCACCGACAGCAGCACCAGCGGCATATTCCAGTAGATGGGGGTTTCAATCATTAGCGCGTTCATGCCGAGGTAGTGCATGACAATCACGCCGCTACCGAGGATGAGGGTGCCGCGCAGTAAACGCCGGCGCGTGAGATGGCTGCCCTGCACGCCCTGTGCAAAGGCAAAGATGGCGGCAACAATCGCCACCAGTAGGGAGATGGCGGTGAGCTGCATGTCATAGCGCATGGTCATCGGCATTTTCATCGCCAGCATGCCAATGAAGTGCATCGCCCAGATGCCGATGCCCATGGCGGTACCGCCGCCGATTAACCACAATTTTGCCAGCGTGCCGCGTGATACGGCCACGCGTCCGGCGCTGTCCAGAGCGGTAAAAGCGGCGATGAAGGCCACAATCAGTGAAACGGTAACCAGAACGCTATCCCAGGTAACCAGCAGCATGTGCGCTCCTAAACTCAACCCGCTGCGCAGCAGGTTCGGTGTCGTCAAATATCAACAAGGATGATAAAACGCCGATCAAGCGTGCTTAATGACCGCCTGTGGCGAAGTTCAACAAAAAGCCGTTCCAGACAAATCTGGAATGGTGGGGCTGGTTTTTTTTATATTCATCGTCAGTCTTTAATAGAAAAATTAATAATATCTGATTAATGCACGAACATATCATCGAACCGAAGCGCGTGGTAGAGGGGGGAATCACCGCTTGTTTAGTTTTTTTAACCACTCGCCACCCCTTGTGTTTACTGCGTTATCGGCGAAAAGTGGCAATTGATTAGGGAAAAAAGTGAACATTGGCGCACAAGGCCCGATTTGCTGATCTATAGTAAAGAAAACTGATATAAATCATTAATCCACCATCTAAGAATTTTCTTAGATAGCGGGCGCTTACGCTGTCGGGCTGCATGCGGCTCTTGTTTGATTTCGGATGTATTTGCATAAATGTATAACCAGGTGAAAAAGCACTGACCTTGGATAATCAGTAAGGAATGATTATGAAACTCAAGCTTTTTCTTGTGGCTACCAGCCTAAGCGCCGCACTTGCCCCTACTGCTGTTTTTGCCGCCACCACAACGGGAACCATCAATGCCACCTTGACGCTGACCACCGGTTGCTTAGTCAACGGTCAGTCAGCAACGACAGGGGTTAACTTTGGTACCCTGAACTTTGGTAGCAGCGCAGCAACCTTCGATACCCTGAACGCCACTTTAGTGGGAGCTTCGGGTAACGGCATCTTTGTCCGCTGCACCACCGGACAAACCTTCAACGTGCAGGTCACCAGCAGTAATACCGCACCGGCGACCATTTACGGTACGGTGAGCGGCCAGCCGCGTTACCTGACTCTTGGTTCTGATAATACTCAAGGCATTGCCTATACGCTGTATAGCGACGCCGCGTTTACCACCGCCATCGCTAATAACACCAACATCGCCGCCAGTGGCACCACGGACCCGACGCTCGGGACTAACTACGCCATTTATGGTCGCGTGGTGGGCGGCGGCTTTAACCCGTTGATTCCCGCAGGCACCTACACCGATACCATCAACGTGGCGGTGAATTACTGAGGGAAAGGATAATCAGGGTGGCCGTGGTGCAGCGGTTGATGCACAGTGCAGGCGGCCTCGCCCTGCTGATAGGGAGT
This sequence comes from Pantoea nemavictus, assembly GCF_037479095.1. Lineage (NCBI taxonomy): Bacteria > Pseudomonadati > Pseudomonadota > Gammaproteobacteria > Enterobacterales > Erwiniaceae > Pantoea > Pantoea nemavictus. Next base: position 1,448,065 of record NZ_JBBGZW010000001.1, read on the forward strand.
GTCTCCGCCTGGGGGTTGCCGACAGCCACCTTTCAGGTCTCAGCATCAGTAGTGGCAGGCTGTGTCGTCTCCGGAACCAATACCGGGGTATTCGGCACGCTCAATTTTGGTACCCAATCTGGCGTGGCTTCCAGCAGCGTCAGCGCTAGCTATGTGCAAAGCACCACCATCAGGCTTGCCTGCACGCCAGGCACCGCCGTCAGCATGAGCATTAACGGCGGCAGCAACTACACCTCTAGCCGCAACCTCAAACACACCAGTAACACCAACACCGTGGCCTATAGCCTCTACACCAATGCCGCGCATACCACGGCGATCCCGGTAAACAGCGCCGTGGCGCTGAGTTACAGCAATGCCAACAACATTACTTTGCCAATTTATGGCCTGTTAACGCTGCCCGGCCCGACGCGCGCCGGGACCTATACCGACACCTTAACCGTCACGCTCAGTTGGTGACGTCAGTGATAAGAAGGATGATATGAAGATGAACCTGCGCGCCCGATTACTGTTGCTGCTTGTGGTACTCACGCCCGCGGTGCACGCCGCCAACTCGCTGATGGTCTGGCCCATCGATCCCGCCATCAATCCCGACGAAAAAGCCAGCGAGCTGTGGCTGGAGAATCGTGGCAATGCCACCACCATGATGCAGGTGCGCATCTTCAGCTGGCAGCAAATTAACGGCCAGGAGCAGTATCAAACCCAGCAGCAGGTGGCGGCGAGCCCGCCGATGGTGCGTCTTGAGCCGGGACAGCGCCAGCTGGTGCGCTTAATTAAACAAACCCCGCCGACTGCCGGACGTGAAATGGCGTATCGCGTGGTGCTGGATGAGATCCCCACGCCACGCACGCCAGGCGAAAACCAGGCGGGCCTGACTTTCCAGATGCGCTATTCGGTGCCGTTATTCGTGTATGGCGACGGCGTCACGCGCGATACGGCAAAACCGCAGCTGAGCTGGCAGGAAGTGAACAGCGGCGGCAAACGCTGGCTGGAGCTGACCAATCGCGGCAGCGGTCACGCGAGGTTAAGCAACGTCACCATTGGCGGACGCAAAATGGGCAATGGCTTGTTCGGCTACGTGCTGGCGAACAGCAGCAATCGCTGGCCGTTAACCAGCAGCGTGAGCGGTGAGCTGGCAGCAGATATGAATAAAGGCCACTGGAGCAGCGCTGCCGCGCGTTGATGAAGTTAACGCCGCATCCCTGCGCGCTGGCGGTGGCCAGCGTGCTCTGTATCAGCCCAATTACCAGCAGCGCGGAGACCTTCTCCGAGCTGCCACCGCCGCCTGCGCTGGAGAATAACGCCAGCGGCCAGCAATACATGCTGGAACTGGTGGTGAACCAGGGCGAACGTGGCGACATCGTCCCGGTGGAGCGCAAAAATGGGGCGTTCTGGGTGCGTCGTGGCGATCTGGAGCGCGCCGGTATTCCGGCCGGGAAACTGCAAGGGCAGCAGATCGACGTCAGCAATCTGAGCGGAGCGAAAGTGGAGTATGACGAACGCCGTCAGCGCCTGTTATTGACGGTGCCGCCCGCCTGGCTGCCGGGCCAGACTATTGGCCAACAGCTAAACGCGCCGCGCTTTCCCGGTCGCGCCAGCAACGGCGCCCTGCTCAACTATGACTTCTACGCTACGCGCACCGATAACGCCGGTTCGCGCCTCTCCAGCTGGAACGAACTGCGTCTCTTCGGCCCGGCTGGGCAGTTTTCAACGAACGGCGTGTACGTACAGCAACTGGAAGGCGGCGTCTCCGGCCAGCAGGAAGGCTACATTCGCTACGACACCTGGTTTAGCAACGAAAACGAGAACGCGGCAATCAGCTGGCGCGCCGGGGATTTGGTCACTGATGCGCTGAGCTGGAGCAACAGCGTGCGCCTCGGCGGGGTGCAGATTGGCCGCGACTTCAGCGTGCGTCCGGATCTGGTGACCTATCCGTTGCCGGCCTTTTCGGGCCAGGCGGCGGTGCCTTCGTCGGTCGATCTGTTTATCAACGGCTACCGCAGCGCGCAGGCGGATGTTCAGCCCGGTCCGTGGTCGCTCACTAACGTGCCGTTTGTGAACGGTGCGGGCGATGCGGTGATCACCACCACCGATGCGGTAGGACGGCAAATCACCACCACGCTACCGTTTTACGTCTCCAGCAGTTTGTTGAAACAGGGCTTATCCGATTACTCGTTCTCTGCCGGTGCGATACGCGAAAACTACGGCATTAAGAATTTTGATTACGGTGCCGCCGCCGCCAGCGGTTCTTACCGTTACGGCCTAACCGACTGGCTAACGCTGGAGAGCCATGCGGAGGGCAGCGACAGCGTGGCGATGGGCGGCGCGGGGGGATTGGTCAAGCTTGGCAGCCTGGGCGTGGTCAACGGCGCGTTGGCGCAGAGCCAGATGGCGGGCAGTGCCGGCACGCAATACAGCTGGGGTTATCAATACAACAACAGCTGGTTCAGCCTTGGCACGCAGCACACCATTCGTAGTGCCGAGTTCGGTAATCTCGCGCTGGTTGGCAGCCGTGGCGACAGCACCAATACCAGCTACTCGCTGTCACGCCGCAGCGCGCAATACACTGCCAGCGTGTCGCTCAGCGATTATGGCAGCCTTGGGCTGGCCTATTTCGATATCTCCGGCGGCAATGGCGATCGCACGCGTTTGATGAACCTGTCGTGGAGTAAAAACCTGTGGGGTAACAGCAGCCTGTACATCTCCGCCAGTCGCGATCGGGATCAGGGCGACTGGAGTGGCGCGATTTCTCTGGTGATTCCGTTTGGCGAACAGAGTAGTGCTTCGGTCAGCATGGAGCGCGACCAGCAGGGCAACAACAATCAACGCCTGTATGTGTCACGCGCGATGCCAACCGACGGCGGCTTCTCCTACGATGCCGCGTGGGCCAATCAAGGCAGCGACAGCGGGGATTATCGTCAGGGCAGCCTGCGCTATCGCAATAACAAAATCGATACCTCGGCCGGCTTTTACGGTGATAACGACAACACCACGCAGTGGGCCGATTTCACCGGTTCGGTGGTGTTAATGGATAACCGCGTGTTCGCTGCCAACGATATCAATGACGCCTTTGTGGTGGTGAAGACCGATTATCCCGACGTGACGGTGCGCTATGAAAACCAAACCATGGGCCGCACCGATAACGAGGGCTATCTGCTGGTGCCGTCCATCAGCAGCTATTACGGCGCCAAATACGATATCGATACGCTCGATCTCCCCGCCGATCGCACTGCGCCAAAAGTGGAACAGCGCTTTGCCGTGAAACGTAAAAGCGGCTATCTGCTTAACTTCCCGGTTGAGCGGTTACGCGCGGCCAGCGTGGTGTTGCATGACAGCAATCATCAGCCGCTGCCGATCTCCAGCCAGGTGTTACGTCCGAATCAAGCCACTGAATACGTTGGCTGGGACGGCATTGTGTGGATGGAAGATCTCGGCGCTAACAATCCGATTCACGTGGTGACGCCGGATGGGCGCAGCTGTGATACGCAGCTGGCGATTGCCGACGGCCAGCCAAAAGCGCTGGAAACCTACGGGCCGCTTACCTGTGCGCTGCCACCGCCACCGCAGGGTGCCGCGGTGAGCAGCGCGGATAATTCACAGTCAGGAATTTCACCATGAGAACGCTTCTGCTTCTGCTGGCGCTGTTGTTACTGCCTGGCGTTGGCTATGCCGCCTGCGGATTATCCGCACCGACCGCCACCTTCGGCTCTGTCACTACCTTTTCGGTTGGCTCAACCGTTAATCCCACATCCAGCACCACCAACGTCAACTGCGGTACCGGCGGCTTGTCTCTGTTGGGAACGGATTTCATTACTTATGCCTTCACCACCGCCACCAACCTCAGTGGCACGCGCGCGGCGCTAAAAACCTCGAGCGGCGGTACCGACAGCATTCCGATTCAGATGTGTATCGACAGCGCCTGTGCGACCGAATTACAACAGGGTGGCAGCTATCGCTGGAACTCATCATCGCTGCTGGCATTGGGGAACAGTCTCAACTTCAATATTCCGCTCTACTTCCGCACCGTGCCCGGCCAGGTGATTGCGGCGGGCACCTACACCACCACCATTACACTCACGGTGAGTTATAACGTCTGCGCAGGCGTGAACCTGCTGGGAGCCTGTGTGGGGACGCTGCAGACCAGCGCCGGCACAGCAATGCCAATTACCGTAAACCTGGTGGTCACCAATGACTGCACCACTATCACCGCGCCCAACGTCAGCTTTGGCAGTGCGCCGTTAGTCGGCAGTTTTTCAACGGTGCAGCAGACGATTAACGTGGTGTGTTCGAAGGGCAGCACTTACACCGTGGGCTTAAGCAACGGCAGCTACTACAGCGGCACCACGCGGCAGATGGCGAGCGGAACTAATCGGCTGGCGTATGACATCTACAAAGGTACGACGACGACTGCACGCTGGGGGCCGACCGGCACCGATCGCTGGAGCAGCACGACGTCGACCTCGTTAAATACGGATACCGTGACGCGCAACTTTACCTATACCGCACAAATTTTGACGACGCAGAATACGCCGGCAGCGGGGAATTATACCGATAGCGTGGTGGTGGATGTGTCGTTTTAGGTTTTGGGTTTTGGGTTTTGGGTTTTGGGTTTTGGGTTTTGGGTTTTGGGATAGTGCGTGCTGTCCCTCATCCCAGCCTTCTCCCGCAGGCGGGAGAAGGAGCCGATCGAGCGGTTTGTAGATTTGGTTATTACCTGACTATCCCCCTCTCTCGCTTGCAGGGGTTTACCTAACTATTCCCTCTCCCGCTTGCGGGAGAGGGTTAGGGTGAGGGGAACGATGCTCAGCCCGGTACTGCTTCACCCTACGGCCAATCAGCAGCGTACCCACCAGCCCGCACACCGCCGCGAATGACAGCCATACGCCCGGCATGGCTTTATCGCCAGTCGCATGAATCAGATAACTCGACACCGCAGGGGTAAAACCGCCGAACAGCGCCGTCGCCAGGCTATAGGCCAATGAGAAGCCGGTGGCGCGCACTTCTGCCGGCATAATCTCTGCCAGGTACACCACCATCGCCCCGTTGTAGCTGGCGTACAGGAATGAGAGCCACAGCTCGGCTTCAACCAGGTGGGCAAAGGTCGGCGATCCGACCAGCCAATGCAGCACCGGCCAGGTGGTGAGAATCATCAGGATAGTGCAAATAATCAGCAGCGGACGGCGCCCGACGCGGTCCGACAATGCGCCCATCACCGGCAGCCAAAACAGGTTCGAGATGCCGACAAACAGCGTCACCAAAAAGCTCTCTTTATCGCTCATCATCAATACCGTTTTACCGAACGTCGGGGTAAAGGCAGTGATCATGTAGAACATCACGGTGGTGGTGACCACCATCAGCATGCCTGCCAACACCAGCCCCCAGTTCTGGCCGACTGAGCGCATAATCTGGCTCATTGAGGGATGATGCTTACGCTGGCTGAAGGCTTCGGTCTCCTCCAGCATACGGCGGATGTAAAACAGGAACGGCACAATCATACAGCCCACAACAAACGGGATACGCCAGCCCCATTCGGTCACCGCGTCTTTCGCCAGCAGATGGTTTAAACCCAGGCCCAGCAGCGCCGCAAAGATCACCGCCACCTGTTGGCTACCTGATTGCCAACTGACATAAAAGCCCTTGCGCCCCTTTGGCGCCACTTCCGCCAGATAAACTGACACGCCGCCTAATTCAACGCCCGCCGAGAAGCCCTGCAGCAAGCGGCCGAGCAGAATCAGAATCGGTGCGGCGGCACCCAGCGTGGCATATCCCGGCACCAGCGCGATGGTCAAGGTACCGATGGCCATTAAGCCCAGCGTCAGCAGCAAACCTTTGCGTCGACCATGATGATCGATGTAAGCCCCGAGGATAATCGCGCCCAACGGACGCATTAAAAAGCCCGCGCCGAAGGTCATCAGCGTGAGCATCAAAGAGGCAAAAGGATCATCACCGGGGAAAAAGGTTTTGGCGATCGCCGTAGCGTAATAGCCAAACACCATGAAATCGTACATCTCAAGGAAGTTACCGCTGGTAACGCTAAAGATAGTTTTGGCACCGCCCTGCGGCGACTTTTGTAAAGAGTGACTTGCGCTCATATTGTCCTTCCTGGTTTTTCTTCCGTTTTAACGTGCTGAGCCAGGAATAAACGTGATCTTCTTCACCATTGCAGTTTACAAAAACATGATCAATGGTAACCAAAAATTAACAATCATATTTCATAAGCTATAGGAATAATATTAAAATTATTATTGATTGGCGAATTCAACCCTAAAAGAGCTATCGCCTTTTTAATTTATCAATTTCATTATTAATCATAAGCTAACTGAAAATACGTGGCGAAATGACCTATTGCTTTTAATGTGAAATTAATTAGCCCTATAAATAAGATTCTGCTCGATTCCGAGACAAGTCCCGTAGGATATTCGTTACCCGCGCTTTTATTCTTGGCCCGCTTAACGGCAATTCGGCCGTGGCTAATTCCGGTGGAGAACACTCATGCCAACACCTCTCAGCTTTGATCCTATCTCAGGTGGTAAATCAATTCGCGTCGGTACGCCTTATCAATTCTGGCAAGGTAATTTGCCCGATGAAGCCGGTACCGTGATTGAATTCATCATTAATGAACGTATCTTCAGCACCACAGTCGGCGAGGATGGTAATTGGTCATTTCAGCCGCCGCTGTTTTTCAATGAAGGCAGCCATAACGTCACCATGCGCGGTTTTGATCTCGCTGATAATCATGGAGAACCGCACCAGTTCTCACTGGAGGTCGACCTTTCAGCCCCCTTTAAACCCGCGATTACTTCAGCGATAGATGATGTCGGCAAGGTTACCGGCGGAATTGGCAATGGTCAGATCACTGATGACACAACCCCTACGCTAAAAGGCTATGCCCAACCCGGTAGCATTGTGCAACTTTATGACTTTGAGCAATGGGTAGGCAGCACCGTAGCGCTACAGAATGGTGAATGGACGATCAAGGCACAGCTTGGCAACGGCGAGCATCAGCTGAAAGTGACCGCGACTGACGAGTTTGATCGCGTCAGTGAATCTTCAGATCGCTACGTATTACAAGTCGATGATTCACCGGGGATTCCCGCTACCATCAGCTATGCCATAGATGACGTGGGTACCGTACAGGGCAAACTGAACTCTGGCGCAAGCACCGATGACTTCGCGCCAATTATTGTCGGTCGGGCTGAGCCAAATAGCATGGTTTATCTGTATGCGCAGAATAGCCACGGCGGCATCGGCTATAAAGGCAGCGTGCTGGCAGATGCTAATGGTGACTGGTCCATTCAGTCGCGCTCAATGATCAGTGGCGACGGCCTTTACACCTTCCATGCAACCTATGTGAATAGCATCGCCGATTACCGTCCCGATTTTGCGCTCAATATGAAAGCGCTGAAGGACATCGAGCCAACCATTGAATTTGCCCACGATGACGCCGGGGCGATGACCGGTGCGGTTTATCACCGTGGCACCACCGATGATAAAACGCCGACGCTAGAGGGCAAAGGCGCGCCAGGAAGCGTGGTAGAAATTGAGTACAAGCTCAGTAACGGTAGCTGGCAAAGTGCGGGCAGTGCAACGGTTGATCAGCAGGGAAATTGGCAGGTTAAGTCCACTGAGCTGAGCAATTATGGCGAGTGGGCGTTTCGTGCGCGCGGCGTGACTGCAGGGCAAACCAGTGACTGGAGCGATAACTTCGAGCTGATCATGATCCCAGGTGCCCCGCTGGCACCGAGCATCAATTTTGCCAACGATGATGTGGGTCTGGTGCAGGATCCTGTTTTCCACAACGGCACCACTGACGACAACACACCTACGCTGCAAGGCACGGGTACACCTGGCCAGATCATTGAAATTGAGTTTGGTCTGCAGGGAGAAAGTCTGCGCAGCAACGGCACTGCACGCGTGGGCGAAGACGGTAAATGGAGCTTTACCTCGCCGCAGCTGGATCAACCGGGCATCTGGGAATACCAGGCTCGCGCCTCCACCGGGGAGATGAAAAGTAACTGGAGCGATAAATTCCACATCAACCTTGTTGAGGAGGCGCAGATCAGCAGTGTCGAGCCAGAAGAGAACAGCAACCTAACGCTGCAGCAGTTGCTGGTCGAGGAAGGCGAAGGTCTGTTTATTGACAGCTCGCAGCTTGAGCTTCAGGACACTACTGCCGTGGCGTTACAGTTGGAAGATATTCTGCCGCAGGGAACAGAGGCCAGCGACTGGATGCAAGAAACTGCTACGGCCAATACTGCTGCGCAATACCACGTTTATAGCCATGACAACAGCGAACTGCTGCTGCAGGATGGCGCTGGCTCTTACGCCGCCTAACACTGCTTCTCAGTAAGGCAGCCATAAAAAAGGGTCGCTGTGTAAGCGACCCTTCTATTCAAGACATCAACATATGAAACGAAATTACTTCTTCACCGTTTCCATGCCCATCAAACCAATCTTCAGGTAACCGGCTTCACGCAGCTGATCCATCACTTCCATCAGGGTGGCGTAATCAACTGATTTATCCGCCTGGAAGAAGATGGTGGTGTCTTTCTTGCCTTCGGTTTGGGCGGTCAACGTATTCACCAGCGTCTCTTTGGTCACCGCATCGTTACCGATGTAGATCTGCTTATCTTCTTTAATCGACAGATAAACCGGTTTTTCCGGACGCGGCTGTGGCGCGCTGGTCGACGCTGGCAGGTTAACGCGCACATCGACCGTGGCTAACGGTGCGGCGACCATAAAGATGATCAGCAGAACCAGCATGACGTCGATAAACGGCGTCACGTTGATTTCGTGCATTTCGCCATCGCCTACCGAGTCATCGTTTAAACGCATCGCCATAATACTTATCCTACGCGCAGTTTCTGTGCCGCCGCTGGACGGTTGGCTTCTTTCGCCGTATCGACGTTGCCGAGGTCAAGATCGCGGCTCTGCAGTAACATGACCTGCGCGGCGACGTCGCCCAGCGACGCTTTGTAGCTGGCAATCATGCGCGCGAAGACGTTATAGATAACCACCGCAGGAATCGCCGCAACCAGACCAATGGCCGTGGCCAGCAGCGCTTCAGCAATGCCGGGTGCTACTACAGCAAGATTGGTGGTTTGTGTTTTCGCGATACCGATGAAGCTGTTCATGATGCCCCAAACGGTACCGAACAGGCCGATAAATGGCGCAACGGAACCGATGGTGGCCAGGAAGCCATTACCGCGGCCGGCATGACGGCTGAAGGCGGCAACGCGGCGATCGAGACGGAAGCTGGTGCGCTCTTTAATGCCGTCCAGATCTTCAGTGCCGGCTGACAGCTCCAGTTCATTGTGCGCATCGTTGAGCAACACAGCGCTGTGGCTGTTGCCTTTGAAGTTTTCAGCAGCACGGTAAGCATCGTTTAACGATCGGGCTTCGCCCAGCGCCTGCTGCTCGCGCTTCAGGCGACGTTTCGCCCCGCTCAGCTCAGCAAACTTACCGAAGAAAATCGCCCAGGTGACGACGGAAGCCAGTAACAGGCCAATCATCACAATCTTTACCACGATATCGGCATGCTGATACATGCCCCAAACGGAGAGATCCGTTTGCATCAAATCACTGGCTACCACGCTGCATCTCCAACTTCTGTTGCACAGTTCACGATTGAAGCGCGGATCATAGCAAAAAACACCACCGAAGTGATAGTGGTTCTCATTACTATTTACAAAGGAAAGATGCCTGTCATTTCCACAATTTAGCCGATGTTATGCGCAATACTGGCCTCACTCTGATAATCGGCATTCAGGCTCAACCCGCCATAGCGATTCGTGGTAACGTGAATGTTTTGTGGGAAATGTCAGGAAAGGCAGTGATGGCAACGAAAAAAATAGACACCAGGCTGGTCACCGCGGGACGCAGCAAACGTTACACTCAGGGCTCAGTAAACAGCGTGATTCAACGCGCTTCCTCACTGGTTTTTGACAGCGTCGCCGACAAAAAACGCGCCACCGCCGGTCGCGCAACAGGCGAACTGTTTTATGGCCGTCGCGGCACCCTCACCCATTTCTCGCTGCAGGATGCGATGACCGAGCTGGAAGGCGGCGCGGGCTGTGCGCTTTATCCGTGCGGCGCGGCGGCGGTATCCAACGCCATTTTGTCCTTTGTCGAAGCCGGCGACCACATTCTGGTGAGCGGCGCGGTGTATGAACCGACCCAGGATTTTTGCTCTAAAATTCTCAGCAAGCTGAATGTCACCACCACCTATTTCGATCACTGCATCGGCAGCGAAATTGGCGAACTGGTGCAGCCGAATACGCGCGTGGTGTTCCTGGAATCTCCGGCTTCGATCACCATGGAAGTGCAGGATATCCCGGCCATCGTTGCCGCCGTGCGCGCGAAAGCGCCTGACGCGATTATCATGATCGATAATACCTGGGCGGCGGGCGTGTTATTTAACGCGCTGGAGCACGGCATCGATATTTCGATTCAGGCCGGCACCAAATACATCATTGGTCACAGCGATGCGATGATTGGCACCGCGGTAGCCAATGCGCGTTGCTGGCCACAGCTGCGCGAGAATTCGTACCTGATGGGCCAGATGGTTGACGCCGATACCGCTTATATGGCGAGCCGTGGCCTGCGCACGCTGGGCACGCGCCTGCGTCAGCACGAAGAGAGCGGATTGCAGGTCGCCGAGTGGCTGGCCGCGCAGCCGGAAGTGGCGCGCGTTAATCACCCGGCGCTGGCGCAGTGTAAAGGCCACGCATTCTGGCAGCGCGACTTCAGCGGCAGCAGCGGTTTGTTCTCCTTTATCCTGCATGAAAAATTAAGTCGCGAGCAGTTGGCAAATTATCTCGATCACTTTCACCATTTCAGCATGGCCTATTCGTGGGGCGGCTATGAATCGCTGATTCTGGCGAATCAGCCTGAGGAATTGGCGGCGATTCGTCCGGCGGGCGGCGTTGATTTTGATGGCACCTTAGTGCGTCTGCATATTGGTCTCGAACACGTTGATGACTTGCTGGATGATTTGAAAGCTGGCTTTGCGCGCTTAAAAAACTAAACAGAAACTCAACCACGCTGTGGCGGCGATGAGAGATCAACGAATGCAGTGCCACAGAAGGTTAAAATTAGAATCCTTGTGACTCGATGGAATAGCTGATGGGTGTTTTACATGAGATTGTCCAGGCGCTTTGGCATCAGGATTTTGCCGCGCTAGGTAATCCGGATGTCGTGTGGATTGTCTACGGCGTGATGTTTTTGACGCTGTTTCTGGAAAACGGTTTATTGCCCGCGTCGTTCCTGCCGGGCGACAGCCTGCTGTTACTGGCCGGCGCGATGGTGGCCAAGGGCGTGATGGATTTCGTGCCGACCATCGTCATTTTAACTACCGCAGCCAGTCTCGGCTGTTGGTTGAGCTACTTACAAGGGCGCTGGCTGGGCAATACCAAACTGGTGAAAAGTTGGTTATTACACCTGCCGGCACAATATCACCAGCGCGCGTGGACGATGTTTGACCGCCATGGCTTGATGGCGCTGCTGGTTGGCCGCTTCCTCGCCTTTGTCCGCACGTTGCTGCCCACCATGGCCGGCATTTCTGGACTGAAAAATGGACGTTTTCAGCTATTTAACTGGCTGAGCGGCCTGTTGTGGGTTGGGATCGTGGTGACGCTGGGCTACGGCATCAGCCATGTGCCCTTTATCAAACGCCATGAAGATCAGGTGATGGCGATCCTGATGATCCTGCCGATTGCCCTGCTGTTTATCGGTCTTGCCGGCAGCATTGTGGTGGTGTGGAAAAAACGCCGCCAGAAAGTCTCCTGATTACGACGCGGCGTCAAACGGTAATAACGGTACGGTTTGACGCACGCGGCTCGCCTCTTCTCCCGGCGTCACGCCGAAATAACGCTTAAACTCGCGCGAAAATTGCGAAGGACTTTCATAGCCGACGCGTACTGCCGCGGCGCTGGCCTTCATGCCATCCTGCAACATCATCAGGCGCGCCTGATGCAAGCGATAGCGCTTGAGATATTGCAGCGGCGACGTTTGCGTCACCGCTTTAAAGTTGTGATGAAACGCCGAGATGCTCATGTTCACTTCGGCGGCCAGCATGTCGACGCTCAGGCTTTCAGCAAAGTGATTTTCGATGCGACGCAGCGCGCGGGCAATCTGGCTGAACTGCGTCTGACGATTGACCAGCGACAGCAGCGCACCGCCAATCGGCCCGATTAACACGTAATAGATCATCTCGCGCACCAGCTGCGGCCCCAGTACGCGGGCATCGCGCGGATTGTTCATCACATCCAGCAAGCGCTCGGCAGCGCACAGCATCTCGTCGCTCATAAAGGCTGAATGAATGCCGGAGGTTTGCGCCTGCGGCTGGAACTGCTCGTCATCGCCAATATCCAGCAACAAATCCTGCAGGCTGGCGATATCAACACTCAAACACATGCCCGCCAGCGGCTCTGCCAGCGTGGCTTCGGTTTCACACTCCACCGGCAGCGGCACGGTGAGCATCAGATATTTAGTGGCGTCGTAGTGAAAAACGGTGCTGCCGAGGTAACCGGTTTTGCGCCCCTGAAACAGAATCACAATCCCAGGTTGATACATCATCGGCGTACGCGGCAGGGTTTCGCAGGCATAGATAAGCTTGACGTTTTCCACCGTGCACAGCGGCTTACTCAGGTCGCTCATCAACGCAACCACACGCTGCGCCAGCTGGCGACAAAGGGCGTCGTTTGACATGTTTTTCTCTCAGGCAGCAAAAAAAGCAGTTTGCCGTAACGCTGCTTAAAACTCCATCAGACTGGAGAATCAGGCAAGATTCTTGCAGAAATTGCCCAGGCAAAAGTGCTGCATGCTTGCCACACTGATCCGCAGGCAAGGTTTGTTGACTAGACTTAAGCACATCTTTTCTACGGTAAGTCACTGCAACGGATAAGGAGCAATTATGGCAGAGCAACCCATTATTAAATTACGCGACGGCAACATGATGCCGCAGCTTGGACTTGGTGTCTGGCAGGCGAGCATTGACGATGCACGTAACGCTATTCTGGAAGCCTTAAAAGTGGGCTATCGCTCCATTGATACCGCCGCCATCTATAAAAATGAGGAGGCGGTTGGACAGGCGCTGCAAGAGACCGATGTCGCGCGCGAAGACATTTTTATCACCACCAAGCTGTGGAACGACGATCAGACCAACTGGCAGCAGGCGATGGAAACCAGTCTGAAGAAGCTGCAGCTGGAGCAGGTCGATTTGTATCTGATGCATTGGCCGTGCCCGGAGAAAGATACCTATGTCGACGCCTGGAAAGGGATGATTGAGCTGCAGCAGCAAGGCTTAACCAAAAGTATCGGCGTATGTAATTTCCATGAGGCGCATCTCAAACGTTTAATCGATGAAACCGGAGTGTCGCCGGTGGTGAACCAGATTGAACTGCATCCGATGCTGCAGCAGCGCACGCTGCATGCGTGGAATGCGCTGCACCAGATTCAAACCGAATCCTGGAGCCCGCTGGCGCAAGGCGGTAAAGGCGTGTTCGATCAGGAGATTATCCGCGAGCTGGCGAAGAAGTACGGTAAGACGCCGGCGCAAATCGTTATTCGCTGGCATCTGGATAGCGGTTTGGTGGTGATTCCGAAGTCGATTACGCCGGAGCGTATCCGCGAGAATTTCCAGGTGTTTGATTTTAGGTTAGATAAGACTGAGGTGAGTGAAATCAGTAAGCTGGATAGCGGTAATCGTCTGGGGCCGGATCCGGAAGCGTTTAACGGCTAGGTTGGTGCGGTCTTCCCCTCACCCTAACCCTCTCCCACACGTGGGAGAGGGAATTGTTAGGTGCCAAATCTGCTCGATCTGCTCCCTCGCCCGCTTGCGGGAGAAGGCTGGGGTGAGGGCATTACAACGCTGGATTCACCAGCATCTGCCCCGCCGTACCGCGATCCGCCATCTCTAACGTTTGGCTGTAATAGACAAACGGGAAATGCTCTGACGAACTCTGCGGGAAACTCACCAGCAGCTCTACGCTACCATCAACCCACACGGTATCTTTCCAGCCGCGATCTTCGCCCATCGGCTGCGCGCCATTCACGTTCTTAATCAGGAACATCACGCCCTGAATATGCAGCGACTGCGGGCGATCGGCGTGGATGATCCAGCGTTCAAAGGTGCCTTGTTGCACGGTGGTGTCAATGCGGTTCATGTCCCACAGCACGCCGTTAATGCCCGGCTCGCTGTCACCAATGCGGAACTCACGCGTGCGCACCGCTACGCCATCAAGAATCTGATCCGCCAACAAACGCATCGGCAGGTTATCCGTCACCAGCGGCAACAAACCGGTTGGGCGCAAGCTCAGCACCAGCGTGTTGGTCAGAATTGAGGACGGCTCAAACAGACCGCGCAGGCGATCCATCAAGCCCGCCGCCGTTCCGGCGGTAATCGATACTTCATCGCCCTGCGACATATCCACCAATATTTCACGACGTTCGCCCGGCGCCAGCGTCAGCAGCTGTACCGCAACTGGCGCAGGCAGGAAACCCTGATCGCTGGCAATCACCGTGAAGGGACGATTGTCGGAGAAGCTGAGATCGAAGCGGCGCGCGTTGGAAGCATTCAGTAAACGCAAACGTACCCAGCCGCGTGAGACTTCGACATACGGATTTTGCACGCCGTTCACCAACAGCACATCGCCAACAAAACCGCCGCTGGAGGGTGGGTTGTAAACCGGCGTGGCGAAGTTATCGAGCCGCTTATCCTGAATGATCAACGGGAAATCATCGACGCCGTAATGTTTCGGCAGCGGCAGCGATTTGCTGACATCATCTTCAACCAGCCACATGCCGGCCAGGCCGTTATAGACGTGCGGCGCCATGCGGTTTGGCGTGTTGGCGTGATACCACAGCGTGCCCGCGCCCTGGCGAATCGGCAATACCGGTGCCCAATCGGCACCCGCCGACATCATGCGCGGCGCACCGCCCATCAACGCGCCCGGCACCTGCAAACCGCTAACGGTCATTGAAACCGGTTCGTTAAGGCGGTTGCTGTAAATCAGCTTCACATCGTCGCCGCTGTAAACGCGCACCGTTGGGCCGAGATACATACCGTTAAGACCCCACACCGGCACTTTATTGCTGTTGCCGCTGAACGACCAATGGCTGCGCTGCAGGGTCAAAAATAGCGGTTGTCCGCGACGTGATTCAATCAGCGGCGGAATAGGAAGTGGCGTATCGCCCAATGGCGCGGCGGCGCGGGCGGCGTAAGGCATGGCACTGGAAGCCAGCGCGACACCGGCAGAAAGTTGAATAAACTGACGTCTGCTGCAAGACATAAAACTTCAGACCTTTTGAGCGTGGCGTTGAGACGCCGTGTCCATGTTGTTTTAATTGATTATTGGTTGCTGTGTGGCTTGAGAACGGGGCAGATGATTATCTGCCCCTTTTTGCTGGTCAGAGTTTACCGCTTTTTTCACGCTCGGCGACTTCGGCGTTCAATTCTTCCAGTTTAGTCGACATTAATTCACGGCAGTGCGTAGCGAGCTTGCGTACCGACGTGGTGGCAAACTGCGACGTATCGACCGGTGGCAACATCTCGACAATCACTAAACCGTTGTTCCAGCGGTTCAGCTTGATCTTATCGTGGGTGTTGGAAACCACGATAGGAATGATCGGGACACCGGCCGCCACCGCCGCATGGAACGCGCCGGTTTTGAACGGCAGCAGACCGCGACCGCGACTGCGCGTCCCTTCCGGGAACATCCAGAACGAGATGCGCTTTTTGTTGAATTGATCCACCAGCTCACCAATGGTGCCGTGCGCTTTCGAGCGGTTATCACGGTCAATCAATAGGTTACCGGTCAGCCAATAGAGCTGGCCAAAAAATGGAATCCACAGCAGGCTTTTCTTACCGACGGTCACCGTGGTGGGCTGCACAATCTTGGCAGCGGTGATCATGTCGTAGTTGTTCTGGTGGTTGGCGATATAGATCGCGTTGCCATAATGCGCGGCTTCCGGCGGCTTGCGCAGTTCTACTTTGAGACCAAACACCGTCGACAGCCGACCCAGCATATGGCCGAACGTCGCCACGTGACGCGGATTACGCGGTGAAAAAAGACACCAGATAATGCCGATAATACTGACCACAATTGAATAAACAATAACAATAATTGCTCGTAAAATTAGTAACATAGATTCCTCAAATTGGGCATTCCATCGCCTGAATTACAGCGTTACTCTTCACTCGCGTCAGCTTTTGGACGCGCTGGTGCATTCACTTCTACGCTATCAATGCGTTGCAGTCCACGCGCTACACTGCCGCGACGACCGCGATCGGCGCGGACTTTCTGCAGATCTTCATCACGCATAATCAGCTTACGCTTGCCAACGTACAGGGTGATCGACGCGCCTGGCGGCAGAATCAGCAACCATTGTAGTTTGTCGGTGCCCGCTGCAGCATCCGCCGAAGGGATTGAGATGATTTTGTTGCCCTTGCCTTTCGACATCTGCGGCAGATCGCCGACCGGGAACATCAGCATGCGTCCGGCCTGCGTGATCGCCAGCAGCATATCATCACCCGAATGCACCGCCATTGGCGTCATCACTTTGGCGTTTTCCGGCAGCGTCAGCAACGCTTTACCGGCACGATTGCGCGACACCAGATCGGCAAAGGTACAGATGAAACCGTAACCGGCATCCGACGCCATCAGCAGTTTCTGATCGTCAGGCTCCATTAGCACCTGCTCCATCACCGCGCCCGGCGGTAGCGTTAGTTTGCCGGTGAGCGGTTCGCCCTGCCCACGCGCTGACGGCAGCGAAGTGGGATCCAGCGTGTAGCTGCGCCCGGTTGAGTCAATAAAGGCCACCGGCTGATTGCTCTTACCCCGCGCGGCAGCCAGATAGCTGTCACCCGCTTTGTAGCTCAAACCGGCAGGATCGATATCGTGACCTTTGGCGCTACGCACCCAGCCCATCTGCGACAGCACGATGGTGACCGGCTCGGCGCTGACCAGCTCGGTTTCGCTCAGCGCTTTCGCTTCTTCACGCTCGCGCAGCGGCGAACGGCGATCGTCGCCGTAGGTTTGGCTATCAGCCAGCAGCTCTTTCTTCAGCAGGTTGCTCATCTTGCGCTCTGACGCCAGAATCGCCTGCAGCTGGTCGCGCTCTTTTTCCAGCTCCGCCTGTTCACCGCGAATCTTCATCTCTTCCAGCTTGGCGAGATGGCGCAGTTTCAATTCGAGAATCGCTTCGGCCTGGGTGTCGCTGATGTCAAAGCGCGACATCAGCACCGGCTTCGGCTCATCTTCACTGCGGATAATATGGATGACTTCATCAATATTGAGGAACGCTACCAGCATACCTTCAAGGATATGCAGGCGACGCAATACGCGATCCAAACGATAGTTGAGGCGGCGCGTCACGGTTGCGCGACGATAAACCAACCACTCAGTGAGGATTTCCAGCAGGTTTTTCACCGCCGGACGGTTATCCAGACCGATCATGTTCAGGTTAACGCGATAGCTTTTTTCCAGATCGGTGGTGGCAAACAGATGGTTCATCACCTGCTCCACGTCCACGCGATTAGAGCGCGGCACAATCACCAGACGCGTCGGGTTTTCGTGGTTAGATTCATCACGCAGATCTTCCACCATCGGCAACTTTTTGTTGCGCATCTGGTTGGCAATTTGCTCCAGCACGCGCGCACCGGAAACCTGATGCGGCAGCGCGGTGATCACCACATCGCCATCTTCCTTTTTCCACACCGCGCGCTGGCGGATGGAACCGCGACCGCTTTGATAGATCTTACGGATTTCGCTGCGTGGCGTGATGATTTCGGCTTCGGTCGGATAATCCGGCCCCTGCACAACATCCAACAGCTCATTCAGCGTGGTTTTGGGATTGTCGATCAGTTTAACCGCGGCTTCAGCCACTTCGCGCAGGTTGTGCGGCGGAATGTCGGTCGCCATCCCCACGGCAATGCCGGTGGTGCCGTTCAGCAGAATGTTCGGCAGGCGCGCCGGCAACATTTTCGGCTCCTGCAGGGTGCCGTCAAAGTTCGGGATGTAATCGGACGTGCCCTGACCCAACTCACCCAGCAGGATTTCAGCGTATTTAGACAGGCGCGATTCGGTATAACGCATCGCAGCGAAGGATTTCGGATCGTCCGGCGCACCCCAGTTTCCCTGGCCATCCACCAGCGGATAGCGATAGGAGAACGGCTGCGCCATCAACACCATCGCTTCATAACAGGCGCTGTCGCCGTGCGGATGGTATTTACCCAGCACGTCACCCACGGTACGCGCCGATTTCTTGAATTTGGCAGTGGAATTGAGGCCCAATTCCGACATGGCGTACACAATGCGGCGCTGCACTGGTTTTAGACCGTCGCCGATATACGGCAGCGCACGATCCATGATCACGTACATGGAGTAGTTCAGGTACGCGTTTTCCGTAAACTTGTGCAGGGCAAGACGCTCTGCACCATCCTGCGTCAATTCGCTCATTAAGCTCGCATCCTCACTTCGTGGCCCGCAACGGCGGGACATCCGGCGCTCATTTGGCGAGGATATTACCTTATTCGTGCGGTTTAGTCACAAAGAAGCCAGTGCAGCGAACAGATTCGTCTCATATTAAATAACGTGATATTGGTTGGAAATTTAAAAAGGAATGGGAGCTATATCACACTGAATAAGGCAAATAATATGTGAGCAGCTTCGCAATTAACGCCACACCGACAATACCCTATTAATAATGTCCGCTCGCGCGGACAACATTTAGTATTGTTGCTTGCCGATGACTCTCCTAAATTCATACTCCACAAGACCCACATTTTTGCGCTTCTGATTTCTGGCATGGAATAAATATAAACATCAATTCGCCATTAACGTTTTGCCGAAATAAGGGTGACCGCATGCAAATACTGACTTCGCGACAACACCGATTAGTGAAATTGCTGCTGCATCATGCCGCACCGCAGCCCGGTAAAGAGTTAGCGTCACAGCTTGGCGTGTCTGAGAAAACCATTCAGCGCGATTTGCAGTGGCTTGAGAGCTGGCTCAGCAACTGGTCGCTGCAGCTGGAAAAAACGCCGGGACGCGGCGTACGTTTGCGAGTGGATGATATTCAGCAGCGCTTGCTGCTGGAGCAGCAGCTTAACGGCGATGAAAGCAGCCCGGATGCGCTGGGCCATAATAGCCGCCGGGTGAAAATCGCCTCGCAGCTGTTGAGCGACGCACCGCGCGCCACCTCGATCAGCAAGCTTTCGGAGCGCTACTTCATTAGCCAGGCCTCCATCGTCAATGATCTGAAGGTGATTGAGGAGTGGTTGCAGCCGTTAGGTTTGCAGCTGCAGCGCGGCCCCGGCGGCACACACATTGAAGGCAATGAGCAGGCGCTGCGCCAGGCGATGGTGTCGCTGATTAACGATGTGATGCAGCAAAACGTTGCCGGCACGCCGCTGCTACCGCGGCTCGACCCCGGCAGCCAGCAAGCGCTGGTGCACTATTTTGGCGATGAGGATGTGGCTTTTGTGCAGGCACTGCTTCAGCACATGGAGCAGCAATTGAGTTATCCGCTGGGCGATGCGTGGTACCTCAATCTCTGCACCCATATCCTGATCATGATGCATCGCATGGCGCAAGGAAACGCGCTGGCGCTGGAAACCCTGACCAGCGCGCAGGATCTCGATCAACGAATTCTCACCATCGCCAGGCAGATGGTGACCCAGATTGAGCAGCGTATGTGCTGCGCGCTGCCGGCCGATGAGGTGGGCTTTATTTATCAATATATCGTCTCATCCGGCATTGTGGTGGAAGAGCGCGGTGATAATGCACCGCTACATAATCAATTTTCCACTGCTGAATCGGTAAAAATAACCTGTGAATTAATTGATCGTTTCTCATCCTTTATTCAGCAGGATTTAGTGCAGGACCGATTATTATTTGAAGGATTGCTGGTACATATAAAACCATTATTAAATCGACTCAAATACCATATTCATATTCGCAATCCGCTGCTGGAAGATATTCAGCAGGAGATGAAAGAGATATTTTCTTTGACTAAACAGGCGATGCAATTAACTGCACGCAGCCAGGGACTTTCATCGGTGGCGGATGACGAAATAGGTTATCTGTGCGTGCATTTCCAGGCCGCGCTGGAGCGACAAATCGCTCACAAACGCATTCTGGTGGTGTGCTCCAGCGGCGTTGGCACCTCGCATTTGCTTAAGAGCCGCATCCTGCGCGCCTTTCCGGATTGGGAAATTGTTGGCGTCGTCTCGGCCAGTAATCAGGCTGACTTTTGCCAGCGAGAAACGGTGGATTTGGTGATTACCACCATTCACCTTCACGCCGGCGCTGTTCCGGCAGTGTATGTCAGCGCCTTCTTTAACGATGACGATATCCGGCGGGTGACTGACGCCATGATTGGTAGCCAGCTACCTGACGGCGCCTTCTGCGCCTTGGCTGAACATTAATTGCTTGAGGATTCACCATGGATATTTCCCGCATTCTGACGCCGCGCCGCGTTAACCTGGCGCTGACCGCCACCAGCAAAGAAGAAGCGATTCTTGAGCTGACCGATTTGCTCTACCACGACGGCGCCATCAGCGACCGCGCCGCCTTTATTGAGGACGTCTGGCTGCGCGAAGCCGAAGGTTCTACCGGCTTCGAAAACCACATTGCCATCCCGCACGGTAAATCTGCGGCGGTGAAACAAACCACACTCGCCATCGGCCGCACCCAACATGACATTCCGTGGGAAACGCTGGATGGCAGCCAGGTGCGCTGCATCATCCTGTTCGCGGTGCGGCTGGAAGATCAGAACACCACCCATATTCGCCTGTTGTCGCAGGTGGCCAGCGCGCTGGCCGATGATGAGGTGATAGCCCAACTGCTGGTGGAAAACGATGCCAGCAATATCATCCGGCTGTTTAGTCAGTACGCCGAAACCGACCTCTGTTAACCGCCTAACTCTCTGAGGTGACACATGAATATCGTCTGTGTAGCGGCCTGCACGGCAGGCATCGCGCATACCTATATTGCGCGCGAAAAACTGATTAAGGGGGCCCACACGTTGGGCCACACCATCCACGTGGAAACGCAGGGCACCATCGGCACCGAAACGCCACTGACGGCGGAGGAGATTGCCGCCGCTGACGTGGTGATCCTCGCCGTCGACGTGAAGATTAAAGGCGAGGAGCGCTTTCAGGGCAAACCCATTGTGCGAGTGAAAACCGAAGTGGTGATCAAGTCACCGGTTAAATTCCTCGAAAAAGTGGCGGATTCACTGGCGCGCGCCTGAGGAGATCCAGCATGAGTGATAACAAACGCCAGTACGGCCAGGAGATCAAAGGGCATCTGCTCACCGGCATCTCCTGGATGATCCCGCTGATCGTGGCCGCCGGGATCTGTATCGCGCTCGGCCAGGTGATCGGCGGGCCGGATGTCGGCAAACAGACCGGTAGCCTCGCCTGGATGCTCAATCAGATTGGCGGCTGGGGCATGGGCTTGATCGTGCCGCTAATCAGCGCAGCAATCGCCTACTCGATCGCCGATCGTCCTGGTTTTGCGCCCGGCCTGATCGTCGGCTTTATCTGCGGACAGATCGGCACCGGTTTTATCGGCGGCATTCTCGGTGGCTTCCTCGTGGGTTACACGGTGCTGCTGCTGCGTCGCACCATCAGGCTGCCGAAATCAATGCAGGGCTTAATGCCGATTATGGTGCTGCCGGTGCTCAGCACCATCATTGCGGGGCTGCTAATGATGACCTTTATCGGCCAGCCGATTGTCTGGCTGCAAAAGGCGCTGATTGCGCTGCTGGAATCGATGCAGGGCGGCTCGAAGTTTGTGATGGGCGCGATTCTGGGCGCGATGGCCACCTTCGACTTCGGCGGACCAGTGAATAAAACCATGTCGCTGTTCGCCGACGGCATGCTGGTTGACGGCATTTACGGGCCGGAAGCGGTGAAGTTTGTCGGCTCGATGATCCCGCCGTTCGGCATCACGCTGTCGTATCTGCTGAGTCGCAACAAGTACACCAAAGCGGAAAAAGAGGCGCTGAAAGCCGCCTTCCCGATGGGCATCTGCATGATTACCGAAGGGGTGATTCCGATTGCGGCGCGTGACCTGTTCCGCGTGGTTGGCAGCTGCGTGGTGGCCTCCGCCCTCGCCGGAGGGCTGATTATGGTGTGGGGCGTGGGCGCACCGGTGCCGCACGGCGGGATGTTTGTGGTGCCGCTGTTCACCAAACCCTGGCTGTTCTGCTTAGCGCTCGGCATTGGTACCACGGTGTGCGGGGTGATGCTGGCGGTGCTGAAAAAACCGGTCACCCAGGCAGATGAAGAGTTCGATGACGTGGAAGCCCCAGGCGTCCGCGATGAAGAGATCAAATTCACTCTGGAATAAGGAGCCACCATGTTTGCCATGATGAATGACCTGATTCAGGCCGCTGCCCAACAGCGCTACGCGGTGCTGGCGATTAACTGCTTCAACCTTGAAACCGCGCGCGCCGCCATTCAGGCCGCCGAACAGCAGCGCGCCCCGCTGATCCTCAATGTTTATCAGGGGCATAGCGCGCACTTTCCGCCAGCGATCGCAGTGCCGTTAGTCCAAGCGCTGGCCGATACCGCCCGCGTGCCAGTGGCGCTGGCACTCGATCACGGCAAAGCGTTTCCGCTGATTGGTCAGGCGTTTCGCGCCGGTTTTACCGGCTTGATGATTGATGCCTCATCGGAGCCACTTGCCGAGAACATTCGCCAGACCGCCGCGGTGGTAAAGATGGCGCACACCGCCGGCGTTTGCGTGGAAGGCGAGTTAGGGCATATCGCCCATGCGCCCACCTACGCGCTGGCGGATGCTTCGGTAAAGATGACGCAGGTGGCGGATGTGCTGCCGTTTATCGAGCAGACCGATATCGATCTGCTGGCGATTTCAGTCGGCACGGCGCACGGGCTTTATCCGGCGGGCGTAAAGCCAAAGATTGATTTCCAGCGCTTGCAGGAGCTGCAGGCGGTTTCCACCCGACCGCTGGCGCTGCATGGCGGTTCGGGCACGCCGGCCGAGGATATTCGCCGCGTGAGCGAGTTTGGCGTCGCCAAGATTAACGTCGGCGCGGCGGTGTTTGATGCCGGGAAAATGGCAGTTGAACAGGCGCTGAAACAGCACCCCCACGCCGAGCTCGCCGATCTCCTTGCGCTGATGGAATCCGCCTGCCGCGAAGTGGTGGTTGAGTATCTGAGCTGGTCGGGCTCGGCGGGCAAGGTTTAGCAACGGCGCTGGCTGGCGGTCGCCATTAATGGCGACCCAACATTGTACGGTGCGCATTTAGGCGCACCCGGTTTTAAAAATCACCTTATCACTCTCCATCATCGGGTCGGCGCGCGCGTCGGCTCCGGTAAACATCACGCTGAGGAAAAATTAACATGTTGATTTCAATGAAAGAGATGTTGGCACCGACTCGTGAACACCGTTATGCGATTGGCGCTTTTAATGTGGCGGACAGCTGCTTTATCCGTGCGGTAGTGGAAGAAGCCGAAGCCACAAACACGCCCGCGATAATTTCCATCCACCCGAGCGAGCTGGAGTTTGTCACCGATGCGTTCTTTGGCTATGTGCGTGAACGCACGCTAAAAAGCAAAGTGCCGTTTACCCTCCACCTCGATCATGGCGCGTCTATCGCCCAGGTGTTGCGCGCCATTCAGTGCGGTTTTACTTCGGTGATGATCGATGGTTCGCTGCTGCCCTATGAAGAGAACGTGGCGCTGACCAAAGAGGTGGTGAAGCTAGCGCACGCGGTGGGGGTGTCGGTGGAAGGTGAACTCGGCACCATCGGCGATACCGGTACTTCTGTGGAAGGCGGCGTGAGTAAGGTGATCTATACCGAACCGGCGCAGGCGGAGGATTTTGTGCAGCGCACCGGCGTGGATACGCTGGCGGTGGCGATTGGTACCGCGCACGGTATCTATCCCAAAAATATGAAGCCGGAACTGCAGATGCATATCCTGCGAGACATTTCACAGCGCGTGACCATTCCGCTGGTGCTGCACGGCGGTTCAGCCAATCCGGATGCGGAGATCGCTGAAGCGGTGACGCTTGGGGTGGGTAAAATCAATATTTCCAGCGATATGAAATTTGCCTATTTCGATAAGCTGCGTGAAATTCTGGCGCGTGAGACCTGGTGGGATCCGAACGTGATTTATCCGGATGCGATTACTGCCGCGAAAGCGGTGATTCGCTACAAAATGAATCTGTTTGGTGGATTGGGTAAAGCGAGTTTGTACTGATCGTTATGCTACCTTGCGCAATAAATTGCGCCGCTACAGTAAGTGCACGTATTGAGGCTTGTGCCCAAACAGTGCACAAAACCGTAGCGGCGCGATTTATCGCGCATTTTTTTTACTTAATCACCCCTAACCACTGTCCGGCAATCTGTGCATATTCGCCGGTGGCGGTGCTGAGATGCAGCCACTGATCGACATACAGCTTCCAGCTCATATCATCGCGCGGGATCATGTACGCCTTCTCTCCGTACTGCATCGGCTTATCCGGATTGATCGCGCACAGCGTTGGATAGTGCTTTTGCTGGAATAGCGCTTCAGACGCATCGGTGATCATCACATCGGCTTTGTTATCCACCAGCTGCTGGAAAATGCCGACGTTATCGGCAAGGTGCAGCGTCGCCTGCGGCAGATGGCTGTGGACGAAGGCTTCATTGGTGCCGCCGGCCGGTTCAATGACCCGCACGCTGGCCTGGTTGATTTGTTCAACCGTTTGATATTTCGCTTTGTCATCGCAGCGCACCAGCGGAATTTTACCATCCACGCCGAGCGGTTGGGCAAACCAGGCAATCTGCTGACGCTTCAGCGTTACCGATACGCCGCCCAAGGCGATATCACACTGCTTCGCCACAAAATCATCACTCAGGGTTTTCCATGTGGTCGGCACCCATTGCACTTTTGCGCCAAGGCTGGCGGCCAGCGATTGCGCCATGCTGATGTCCAACCCTTCATATTGGCCATCGCTGCGCAGATAGCTGTAAGGTTTGTAATCGCCGGTGGTACAGACTTTTAAGGTTTTGCTGGCACGGATTTCATCAAGGTGGGATTTCGCCTGAGCAGCGCCGGTCACCAGAAGTAATGCACTCAGTATCGCGGTTTTCATGGCTTCTTCTTTTTCGAGTTGATGTTGGTATGCGCGCAGATTGTTTCATAAGCCGCCGCATTATTGCTGTATTCGCAAAAGTGTTGTGATCAATCACGCATTTTTCTCTCTCCCGCACGCGCGTAGAGTGTGCGCCATCAACGAGAAACGGAGCGAAACATGAGCAATATTTTAATTATCGACGGCGGAAAAACCTTTGCCCATTCGAAAGGCGAGCTGAATCATACGTTAACCGACGTGGCGGCCAGCCAACTGCGCGATCTCGGCCATCAGGTGCAAGTCACCCTTGCCGATAGCGATTACAACGTGACTGATGAAGTGCAGAAATATCTCGACAGCGATGTGGTGATTTATCAGATGCCAGGCTGGTGGATGGGCGAACCATGGACGGTGAAAAAGTACATCGATGACGTCTTTACCGAAGGTCACGGTTCACTGTATGCCAGCGATGGCCGCACGCGCAGTGATGCCGGTAAAAAGTACGGTTCGGGCGGCTTGATTCAGGGCAAAAAATACATGTTGTCTTTGACCTGGAACGCCCCGCTGGAAGCGTTTAACGATCCAGAGCAGTTCTTCGAAGGCGTCGGTGTAGATGGTTTGTATCTGCACTTCCATAAAGCCAACCAGTTCCTCGGGATGGAAGCTCTGCCGACCTTTATCTGTAACGATGTGATTAAGATGCCGGATGTGCCACGCGATATTGAGCGTTATCGGACTCATCTCAGCCAGATCTTTGCTTAACTGTAAGCACCCAGGGAAAAGAGGAAGCATTATGTTAACCGTCGTCGCAGAGATTTGTGTGAAGCCAGGCCGCCGTCAGGTGGTGCTGGATGCTATTAATAAACTGATTCCAACCGTGCTGGAAGAGGATGGCTGCCATCAGTACGATGCGCTGGTGGATCATCAAGCGCAGGTGCCGTGGAAACAGAATTCGCCAGACTCGATTTTTATGCTGGAGTTGTGGGAATCACTGCGCCATCTGGAGCAGCATCAGCAAATGCCGCATATGGATGCGCATCGCGAAATCATTAAAGATGAAGTGGTTGATGTGAAAATTTTGGTGCTGGAAGACGCAAAGAAATAGGTCAGTGGTTCATTTTTTGTATCCGCATCAAGCATAAAAAAACCCCAATCTTTCGATTGGGGTTTTTGTTTAGCAGCTAATCAGAGATTAGTGCTGTTGCTCCTGGTTCAGGTTGTGCTGTACCAGCACTTCCGCATCACCACCGTTGTTCTGGTAAACGTCATACTCAACGCCTGCCACGGTTACGGTGCCGTTCGCCTGGCTCCAGTTATTCACATCTTCACCTTTCGGCAGGATGTCTTCCAGCGTCACTTCCTTACCGGCTTTCTCTGCTACCACCATCTGCGTTTTGCCGTTGTCGATGAACAGTGAATCATTGCTGTTAGCAATAATGTCGTTCAGTGACATGTGCATCAGATCTTCTTCTTCCAGTTCATTGATGCTAGCTGGAACAGGTTTTGGTCTCTCTGGCGGAGTGATATCGACTTTAACCTTAAAGTCTGCATCAATCGCCAACTCGTTACCCGCTTTATCAAAGAAGCTTGCGGTAAAGTGGTACCAAGCCTCAGGCAGTTCCTCCGTATCCAGCCTCCACACCCCGTTCTCTACCGTGGTACTGCCGATGATGTTGGTACGTTCCTGATCACCATAAACGATTACCACGTCACCATCGGTACCGGTACCGCGCATGATCAAGGTCTGGTCATTGACTTCACCAGGTCCAGCCGTCGCATCCCTTTCTACAGGCAGCTTAGTAACTGGATCTAATTTATTGTCAGCATGAACGCTGTCAAAGGTACCTGAGGTCGGTATTGAGGTATCGACAATGAAATCAGCTACATCAACGATTTCGCCACGTTTACCTGAGCCACTCACTGGCTGCACTTTGATGCTATGAGCAGTTTCTGCAAGCTGTGGCAGCTCAAATGACCACTCACCGTTTTCAACGTTGGCACGACCGATTTCATCTTCACCATCGTAAATGATGACCTGTGTGCCATCCTGACCTTTACCCGTCAGAACAGGCTTGTCATCGTCGGTCTCAGTACCATTTTCGATCGGACCGGTAATCAAGCCAACGTTATCGGTCAGAACCAAATCGGTTAATGCACCTGGCTCTTTGGTATCAATAATCAACTGAATCGGATCCGATTTATCAGATTCATTACCCACTGGATCGGTGATGACAACGATAACTTCGTAATCACCATCAGGGATTGGCTCTTCTGGACGAATGGTCCATTCGCCACCTTCACCGACGATGGTAGAACCAATGACCGTGTCATTACCGTCTTCATCGCGAATGATGATTTTTACGATATCGTCTTTGTCAGCATCCTCTCCACCAAACTCAGGACGGCTATCGTCAATCGGTTCACCCGGCGCAACAATCGAGCCTGCGTTGTCACCTTCGTGATCGATGATGGTCGGTTCAGAAGGCTTCGCTGGTGGTGTGGTATCAACCACGATATTCACCGGATCAGAATCGCCGGAGCTCTTGCCCGTTTCTGGATCTACAACGCGAACCACTAACTGATGGGGGCCGTCTTCAAACTTATCATCCTCAGGGATTTCAAACTCCCACTCGCCGTTTTCAACGACCGTTGAGCCAATAGGTTTGCCGTTATCAGAGATAATGATGATTTCACCATCATTACCCTTACCACGCAGAACCGGGGTTGCATCGCCGGTGGCGTCACCGTCGTTAATGACGACATCGGCTGGACCGTTATTGGCAATCACTTCGTCAATTTGCGTTGGTGGCAGCATTTTTGAATCAACTACCAGCTGGAAATTATCGGAGCCAGCGGACTCGGTACCGCCTTTCGACACCGCATCAATACGCAGGTTGTGGGTACCGTCGTCCTGATCTGGCAGGACGATTTCCCACCGGCCTTGCTGGTCAACGATGGTGCTGGCAATGACTTTATCACCTTCCCAGATACGCACTGTGGAACCTGCTGTGCCTGCGCCTGACATAATTGGCGTTTTGTCATCAGTGGCCTTACCGGATTCCACCAGTCCTACAGTTCCCTCATCATCCCAAACCTTTTCCACTTTCGGCACAACCGGTATTGAGGTATCTAATTTGATAACGAAGTTATCGGATTTAGGGCTCATGCGATCGTGGCGATCTTTATACTCCGCAGTAAATGCATGCGTGTCACCATCCAGTTCTGGCGTGGTGAAGGTCCAGCGGCCATCTGCGCCTACGGTCAAGGAGCCAATGGGAGCACTTGAGTTGATATCGTAGATATAAACTGTCGAGCCTGGCGCAGCCACGCCGCTGATGGTTGGGGTTGTGTCATTGGTGTAGTGACCTGATGTCAGCCAATCCGTTGCACCGTTATCATCAATCACGCGCATAATTTGCGGTTTTTCTGGTAAAGAGCTGTCGATCACATAGATCTGTTGCAACGGCTCACCCCAGTTATCGCCCAGATCGCAGTAGCGCACCTGATAGACATAAATGCCGTCCGGCAGCTCCGGGAATCCGTTGAAACTCCATTTGCCCTCAGCGTCAGCATAGAAAGTGTGAGCATAATCACCAATGGCGACCTGCACCTTGACGAATGGCTCAGCTGTTCCTTCATACTTTAATGCACCAGTGCTTGAATAAGTGCGTGGTGTGGTAAGGGAATCCTTGCTCTCTTCAAAAGTGCCCACTCCAGCAGTCTCGTTTGCGACTTCAGAGGCTTCAGCCACTCCCTTTTCAGCAAAGACCACAGCGCCACCGCTGATCGTCATATTGAATGGGGTTGACTTGACGCTGGTATTGGTAGCCGCATCCTGCGAAGTGACGGTCAGGATATGGTCGCCATCGCCCAGTTCAGGAGTGATGGTCCATGCACCCATTTTGTCTGCACGCGCTTCGCCAATCGGCGTGGTGCCGTCTTTATCATAGAGATAAACCATGGATTCCGGCTCAGCCACACCCGAGATGACAGGTTTACGTTCATCACTGGTTTGGCCCGGCGTCAGGTTACCCATATCGCTACCGGTATTGTCCACAACACGCCAAATCTCAGGCGCTGCAGGTGGGGTGTTGTCAATGTTTAAAATGTACAGCAAAGGGTCGCCATCGTTACCGCCGGCATCAAAGGTTCGCACCTGAATAACGTGTTCACCTTCCGCCCATTTACCACTTTCCCATGCTAACGTTGGATCATAGCTCCACTTACCATCGGCACCCAGCTCAATGGTCTTGGAGTAACCATCAATGACGATTTCAGCCGTGCCATAGGGCTCGCCGGTTAACTGATCTTCCCATTTGTAAGCGGAGTTTTTAGTATTAATAATAATCGCTGGATATTCCGGCGGTGGGGCATCGTTAATAATATGTTTCGTCATGATTACATTCCTTTTAAGATGTGGTTATCGGACTCCGGATTTCCCTCCGGAACGAAATGATCTTCTCCTGATTAGCGCAATTCGTTACACAGGACATGTCTCAAATCCCGAACGTTAATAATTTCACAATCAGAAATTAATACTTAAAATAAATGGCCTCCAAATAATACCGGAAGGCCTTTAGTTAATAATAAGAAAATAACAAGCGTGTTATTTGTTTTCTACACTGATAATAACGCGACGCTCACTTGCATAGCAGGCGACCAGCTCTTTACGTGTCCCCTGACACTGTTTAGATACCTGGCTTTCTCCCATACTTTGAGAAGAAATATTGGCACTGGACAGGCCATTATTGACCAGTAATTTCTTAATCGCATCAGCACGACGCTGGCCCAATTTCATGTTGCTCTCTTCATCACCAATAGGATCGGTGAAACCAGAAACAACGATATGCGCCTGCATGTTGGATTGCTGCTTCAGCATGGCAGTAAATTGTTGAATAGCCCTGCGGCCTTCATCGGAAATATCATCACTGTTGGCGCTGGCAAATTTAAACAGCAGGTCGGATGAAAATGTATAGTTATCATAAGACTGTGTTGTGCCTTGCTGACAAGCAACAACCGATGAAGCACGGGACAATAAATGCGTTTGCTGGCGGGTACCAACCAATTGCTGCTGCGCGTCTGTGGTACTGGTCACTAATGGACGACCCGATCCATCCAGGCTCGCGCGAATATAGTAGGTTTTTCCGGCTGCCAGGTTATCGCGCCACGGTTGCTGCTGCTTGCCCTGATACGATGGCGCATCATTGGTAAAACTTCCCAGCGAATGCACGCCTGGATTTAAACAGAAAGTACTGTATCCACCGGCAAGCAGTGAGGTCTGGAATTCACCATCCACATAAATATTTGCCGGTGAATTACTTACAGCATCTGCTGGACGATAATAAACAATCCGTACTTGATCAGCCGCTGCGGCAGGCATTGAACGCCAGGTCTGACCAAAATTATTTTGGGCTTGTACATTGCATACCGTCATTACTGACAATGAAGCAAATGCAGCCAATATCATCATAGATTTATTTTTCATAATAACTCCGGAAAACAGGTATCAAAGGATACCTGTTTCTCTTTATCTCAATAATTAGTCGTGTGATATCTGATCAAGGAGCTCATTCATTTGATGAGCACTATTATTCGCTGAACTATTCGCAGCCAATACACCCGAGTCACTATTTCCGCTGGCATCAGCGCTGAACGAAATATCATTTAGCAACATTGCTTTCAAATCGTGAAGTAGAACACTCTCTTCCTGCTGATCGCTAAACAGAGAATGACCTTGATCTGACAGCAAATCGGATAAGCCTAATTCATCAAAATCGGCACCATCAATTTTAGGGATTGGTCGCGGCGGCGGCGTAATATCGATTTCAAAATCAAAAACAGGTGTTTTTGCGGTTACGACGCCATCAGCATCCTTGAAAGCGGCCTCAAGCTTGTACTTATCTTCAGCCAGTTCCGGGAAGGTAAAACTCCATTTACCATCAGCACCTATAGTCGTGGAGTAGTAGGTGTGGCCTTTAGAACCGGTAACCCACAGATAAACGGTATCCCCTGCAACTCCCTTACCTTCAATAATTGGCGTGGTGTCATTAGAGATATGATTACCTACCAAGAATTTCGTGCCTGCTGGATTATTATCTTTGAACAGGGCCTCAATGCTACCGGTTACGGGCACGTTCGGATCGGGGATCACTTCACCCGGATTTACGGGACCTTCCGGATCTTTAATATCGATAATGACTTTATCAGACAGCTCAGATTCGTTACCGGCGGGATCCTTTACGATAATCTGGAATTCATGCTCGCCGTTATCAATAGGTTTTTCTGGAGTGAAAGTCCATGAGCCGTCATCGCCAACAATGGTGCTACCAATTGGCTTGCCGTTATCGATGATGGTGATGATTTCACCCTTCTCACCTTCACCGCCAAAGGTAGGCGTTCTGTCTTCCGTTTCGTTGCCATTCTCGATGGGCTTACCATCGTCATCGCTGATTTTACCGATGCCTTTATTTTCTGGGGCAGTGGTATCAATCTCAACAATATACGGGTCCGATGGTCGGCCTTTATTACCTACTTCATCAACCACCACAGCGCTGAAATCATGCTTGCCTTCGGATAACTCCGGGCTGATAAATTTCCAGTTACCTTCACTGTCGGTTTTCGCCGTACCTACCAACTTGCCATCTTTCCAGATTTCGACGGTAGAGCCCTTTTCAGCTTTGCCAGACAAAACGGGCGTTTTGTCATTGGTCACGCCACCGTTGCTAATCTCTTTCGCTGGATTAGCGCTATCGTCGAGCATCTTATCGATGGTGCCGTGATTGGGTGCGGTCAGATCAACGATAAATTTCCACGCTTCGCTTTTCTCACTTACCACGCCCTTTTCATTACGTTCACGCGTAGTGATGCTGTGCTCGCCAGCGCCCAGCGCCGTGCCTGGCGTAAATGACCAGGTGCCGTCTGCACCGACGGTCGTTTCACCAATTTTCTTCTCGCCATCCCAAATCTCGATGACATTACCTTTAGAACCCGTACCGTTAAGCGTTGGAGTCACATCATCCGTTCTGCCACCTTTGGCGATTGGACCTGTGATGCTGCCTACGTCATCGAATAGCCCTTTCACGACCGGAACATGTACGTCTCTGCCGCCGCTACCGCCGCCGCCTTGTCCGTTATCACCGCCGCCGTTACCGCTGTTACCGCCGTTATTGCTGTCCTGGTACTGCTCTTTCGCCGCCACATAGCCAAGGCCAGCCGCCGCCGCAATGGCAGCTAAACCACCCAGCGCAATCAGCGCAGGTGACCATTCAAAGCCGGAGGCCAGATCAAAGCCGCCTGCGGTATCAACATAAGCTCCTTCGCCTAAGGCCAGCGAGCTGGTTTCGCCATCAGCCAACGCGACAGCATCATGATCGGAATCGCCATCGGTAGCGACGTACTCATGCATTTCGCCATCTTCGGCTTTACCGACCAGTGCGCCAGATTTGGCAAAAAAGTCTTCGATAATCAGATCGGGATCGTTAGCGTCAGAGCCTTCCAGCATCACTAACAGATTCTTTCCTACGCGCTTGACGGTAATGTTTTCTGGCGCAACACCGTCATTATTTTGGGTCAGCAAATATTTGCCATTAGTAATGGCCTGGACTTTTGCCGCCTTGCCATCTTTGCCGGTACGTAATACTTCGGCCTTGGTTATTGTTTTTTTATCAATAACAGCAACACTCACGGGCGAAACGTTCATGGTTAATCCCTTCCGTACATTAAATTTTGATTGCTCGATTGCGGACAAGCGCAGCAATCTCCCTGGCTTAACCCACGGATGTGGGCTCAAAGTGAGCGTCATAATCCGGAAAGAGAGATTTCCGAGACATAAGAAACGTCCCGTTAAGAAATAAATAATTCCAAACGTTGCCCAAAAAGGGATTAACTCATTAACTAATTGAATTAATGGTTATTTAATGAAAATACCGGAGAATAAACATGGTGAGGGATGAGTCAGGAAGAGGACTAAAGCAGATGGTTTTCCTGAATTTTTTCGCGCAAAAAATCCAGAAAACAGGTAATGCGGGAGGTGAGAGATTGGTTGCGGTAATACACAGCGTGGATGGGTAAGCGCAGTTCGCGAGTGTCATCGGGTAGAACCTGCACCAGGCGGCCACTGACACGATCTTCGCGGCTGACAAAATCAGATAAGCGCACAATGCCTTGTCCGGCTAACGCCAGCTGGCGCAGCGTCTCGCCACTGGATGCGGAAAGCGTTGGCTTGATGCGCAAGAATTCACCTTCACGCTGCCACACCGGCCAGACGTTATGGGCATCAAGTTGACTGAAACCCAGCAGTTGATGATTTGCCAGCGCCGCAACATCTTCAGGGACACCAAACTTTTCCAGATAGCTGGGACTGGCTAATAGGCGGATGGCGCTGCTGCCGAGCACACGCGCACGTAGGGTTGAATCTCGCAGTTCGCCGATGCGGATGGCGATGTCGGTTTGCTGTTCCAGCAGATCGATCACAATGTCATCCGTGTTCAGTTCCAGCTGAATCTGCGGATAGCGCTGGCGGAACTCCGCTACCAGCGGAACAATCACGTGCAGCGTGAAAGGCGTATTAGCGTTGACGCGCAGCCGTCCTGAAGGAATATCCCGACGCTGGGCGATGTGCTCTTCTGCCTGCTCAACGGAAGCCAGAATCTGCCGCGCATGGTCGAGAAAAATCAGCCCTTCTTCGGTGAGCGCCAGACGTCTGGTGGTGCGATGCATGAGCGTGGTTTGCAGCTTGCCTTCCAGACGACTCAACGCACGGCTGATACCGGAGCTGGTTTGCTCTAACTGTTCCGCTGCCGCAGTGATCGAACCGGTATCTACCACCGCCACCCATGCGCGTAACTCTTCCAGCGTGATTTTCACTCTTCCATCTCCCTGAGAACAAGACCTGTCTTAGCGCCTGAGCAGCAACTTTTGCCGTAGATTACGCCACTTTCACCAGCGGCAGGATAACATAATGCGCCATAAACCTCGGATGAGTAACGAGCTACGTCAGCAGCAGGCAGTAACTCAGCTGCTGCAGCAAGGACGACAGGATGAAGCCTGGCGCAAGATCCGTGCGCACCTGACGCTGGTACCTTACGATAGCTGGTTTCTGCATGAGGCCGCACGTCTGGCGCGACGCAACGGTGAACTGGAGCTGGCGCAGCGCTACTATCAGCGCGCGTTAAAAGTGACGCCGCAGGATGCCGGATTACTGAATGGCTTAGGTTTAACCCACTATGACGCTGGGCGTTTCTCTGAAGCAGAATCCTGTTACCAGGCTGCGCTTAAGGCACATACCCATTACGCTGCCTGTCACAATAACTACGCCATTCTGCTGCATAAACAGCATCGTTATCACGCCGCACTCGCACAATATCGCCTGGCGCTACATATCAAGCCGGATTATACCAAAGCCCGCTACGGCATGAGCACCTTGCTGGCGCATATGGGCCAGCTGCCGGAAGCCGAAAGTCTGATGCAGCAGGTGCTGCGTGAACGACGCAGCGATCGCCGCTGCCGTAATGCGCTTGGCATGGTGCAGCTGCAACAGGGCAATTTTTCCGCCGGCTGGCGCAATTATCAGGCTCGTTACGCGTTAGATAATCCCGATCGTTTCTTTTCCTTACCTACGCTGCCGTTTCCTTACTGGCAGGGCGAAGATCTGCGCGGTAAAACCCTGCTGGTGCGCACCGAGCAAGGACTGGGAGATGAGATTCAGTTCTGTCGTTTTCTCTCACGGGTGAAAACGGAAAAGCAGGCTGACAAGGTGCTTATGCTGGGCAGTAACGCCCTCAAACCCTTGATGGCGACGCTAGCACATGTTGATGGTTATCTGGTTAGGGAAGATAAACAGCATTCACTGCCCAAAGTCGATTATTGGTGCTCGCTGTTAGATTTACCGCAGCACTTCCTCGACTCGCCACAGCCTTTTGGCGCCGAACATCCCTATTTGTTCAGCTCAACTGAGCAGCAGGAACAGTGGCCGATTGCAGGAACTGGCAAAAAAATCGGTGTCGTGTGGAAAGGATCGAGCGGACATAAAAATGATATCCAGCGCTCGCTTGCACACTTGTCACAGCTTGCGCCGTTGTTTGATCTGCCGAATACGCATTGGATTAGCCTGCAAAAAGGCGCGGGCGAGGAGGAGGTTATTGATTTCCCGCAGGTGCAACCTTATGGCGCTCGCTTCTCCAATTATCAGGATACCGCTGCGGTCATTTCACAGCTGGATCTGGTCATTGGGGTGGATACCTCGGTGATTCATCTGGCGGGTGCGCTGGGCAAACCTTGCTGGGTATTGCTACCGGCATGGGCTCGCGACTGGCGCTGGTTGGCGGGTCGCGAGGATTCACCGTGGTACCCGCAGATGCGACTGTTTGCCCGTGGGCAGGATGAAGAGTGGAGCGACGTGATCGCACGCGTAAAACACGCCTTACAGCCATAAAATCAGGGACGCCTTGGCGTCCCTGATTTTTACACTTCGAGGTCGGCTAAGTCGCCTTTCTCTTGCAGCCAGTTACGGCGATCTTCCGAACGTTTCTTCGCCAGCAGCATATCCATCACACGCAGCGTTTGATCGACATCCTCGTCACTGACCGTGAGCTGGACCAGACGACGCGTGTTGGGATCGAGCGTGGTTTCGCGCAGTTGCAGCGGGTTCATCTCACCCAAACCTTTAAAGCGCTGCACATTAGGCTTACCTTTCTTGCGCTTGAGCTGATCCAGCACGCCCTCTTTCTCATCTTCATCCAGCGCGTAATAGACTTCTTTGCCGAGATCGATGCGGTAGAGCGGCGGCATCGCTACGTAGACATGGCCGTGCTGCACCAGCGAGCGGAAATGCTTCACAAACAGCGCGCACAACAAAGTGGCAATGTGCAGACCATCGGAATCCGCATCCGCCAGAATACAGATCTTGCCATAACGCAGCTGACTCAAATCTTCGCTATCGGGATCGATACCGATCGCCACTGAAATATCATGCACTTCCTGCGAGGCCAGCACTTCGTCTGAAGAGACCTCCCAGGTATTGAGGATCTTACCTTTGAGCGGCATGATCGCCTGATATTCGCGATCGCGCGCCTGCTTGGCCGATCCGCCTGCAGAATCCCCTTCGACGAGGAACAGTTCAGTTTTGTTCAGATCCTGCGCGGTACAGTCAGCCAGCTTGCCAGGCAATGCCGGCCCGCTGGTGAGCTTTTTACGCACCACTTTCTTGGCGGCACGCATACGACGCTGGGCGCTAGAGATCGCCAGCTCGGCCAGCATTTCAGCAGCCTGCACATTCTGGTTCAGCCACAGGCTGAAGGCATCTTTTACTACGGCTGAGACGAACGCCGCACACTGACGCGATGACAAGCGCTCTTTGGTCTGACCGGCAAATTGTGGATCCTGCATCTTCACCGACAGCACGTACGCACAGCGATCCCAGATATCTTCCGCCGAGAGCTTCACGCCACGCGGCAGAATGTTGCGGAATTCACAGAACTCGCGCATTGCATCCAGCAATCCCTGACGCAGGCCGTTGACGTGCGTGCCGCCTTGCATGGTCGGGATCAGGTTGACGTAGCTTTCCGTCAGCAGCTCACCGCCTTCCGGCAGCCACAGCAGCGCCCAATCCACCGCTTCAACGTCACCGGCAAAGCTGCCAACGAAGGGTTTTTCTGGCAGCGTCGGCAAGCCGTCGATGGCTTCGCAGAGATAATCTGTCAGGCCATCCTGATACATCCACGTTTGTTCGGTGTCGTTGACCTTGTCTTTAAAGACAATTTCTACGCCCGGGCAGAGTACTGCTTTCGCTTTTAACAGGTGTGATAAACGGGAAACCGAAAAACGCGGACTATCAAAGAAGCTTTCATCCGGCCAGAAGTGCACGCTGGTGCCGGTGTTACGCTTTCCGACGGTGCCGGTTACGGTAAGATCCTGCACTTTATCGCCGTTTTCAAAGGCGATCTGATAAATTTCGCCGTTACGGCGCACGGTCACTTCTACGCGCTTTGATAAGGCATTAACCACCGAGATCCCCACGCCGTGCAGGCCGCCCGAGAACTGATAGTTTTTGTTGGAGAATTTACCACCCGCATGCAGGCGACAAAGAATCAGCTCAACCGCAGGCACGCCCTCTTCAGGATGGATATCCACCGGCATACCACGACCGTCATCAATAACTTCCAGCGACTGATCGGCATGAAGAATCACTTCCACGCGTTTGGCGTGACCGGCCAGCGCCTCATCGACGCTGTTATCGATCACTTCCTGGCCCAAATGGTTTGGGCGCGTGGTATCGGTGTACATCCCCGGACGACGACGCACCGGTTCAAGGCCGGTCAGGACCTCAATGGCATCGGCATTATAGCTTGATTGGCTCATCGTATATGTCTGATTGGCAATAGGAAAATGGCCCCATCTCACAGCGTTACTGAGGATTTAATCCCAGAAAATCAACTATTTGTGCGAAATGGCGTTCGAATCCGATATAGGCATGATTGCCGCCCTCTTCAACCGTCTGGCGGCATGCGCTGTAATACTCCAGCGCCTGGCGATAGTCGAGTATTTCATCGCCGGTTTGTTGCAGCAGCCAAAGTAAATCGGGCGCTTCGAGAGGGTCAATCTGCATCACTTTCAGATCGTAAATGTGGCGAGACTCTAACACATATTGCTGGCCGGTGTAGGGATTACGATTTTCTCCCAGGTAATCCACCAGCAGCTCAAACGGCCGCACGGCGGGATTCACCACCACCGCCGGCAACATAAAACATTGCGACAGCCAGGTGGCAAAATAGCCACCGAGCGACGATCCCACCAGACCAAGGGGTTCACCCGCATATTGCATGACCAACTCTTCCAGCATACTGGCGGCTTCAGCCGGGAAGGTCGGTAATTGTGGCACCATGACATGAATATGCGGATGCTGTTCGCTAAGCCATTGCTGCAGCTGCGTGGCTTTCGCCGATTGCGGAGAACTGTTGAAGCCGTGCAGATAAATCAGTGCCGCCATGGCTTAGTAGCCCTCGGAATCAAGATCGGGACGGAACATGTCGCTTTGCAGGCGGTTCACTTCGGTTTCCAGCGTACCGTCAGGCTGCAGGGTAAACCAGCGCCAGCCGGGGGCGAGCGTATCAATAGTGAAGTTGGTGCAATGGGGTTTGAACTGCACGCAGGTGGAGGGTGAAGCCATGACGCGGCGCCCATGCCAGTCGAGATCGAGTTCCTGATGGATATGGCCACACACCAGATTTCGTGCGCGCGGGAAGTGTTGCAGTACCGCTTCCAGCTGATGGGGATTGCGCAAGCTGTGCTGATCCAGCCAGGTACAACCCGACGCCAGCGGATGATGATGCAGCAGCACCAAAGTATGGCGCTCCGGATATTTGCGCAGCGCGGTATCCAGCCATTCCAGCTGATATTCACTTAACATGCCGTGCGGCACGCCGAACACCTGGCTATCCAGCAATACTAACTGCCAGTGTTCGCCTAAAAGAACGTGCTTGTCCGATTTAATGCCCGCATCGGCCAGCGTATCAACCATCGCCGGTTGAAAATCATGATTACCCGGTAGCCAGACGCAAGGCTTTGGCAGACGCGAAATGCCCGCTACAAAGTGCTGGTAGGCTTCAACGGTATGATCCTGAGCGAGATCGCCAGTGGCGATAATCAGATCGTAATGCTGCTGCTGCGCCTCAATGGCATCCAGCACTGCAGCAAAACTCGACCAGGTGTTCACCCCAAGCAGCGATTGATGTTTTCCTGCAAAAAGATGGGTATCCGTGATTTGTAAAATCCTGATACCAGACCCATCTACCGCAGGAAGAGTTAGCAGGCTATCCAAAGCGTTTCCTTAATCTCCACGCCATTGTTGCGTTTCACGCTATCAGCAGACCGGTACAGCCACAGCGCCGTGCGCTAAGCAGTAACGCAACCAATCCGCAAGGAATTGGTTAATCTGATGTTTTTCATCGCGCTGATGCAATTTTTTATTAGGATAATCATAGCGCGCTTTAAATCGGTAGATCTGTTTAGTGGAACACACTTCAGCGACCATCGCATCATGGTAGAGCCGCACCGACATAGAAGGCAGGCTCCAGTAGCTCACCGCGGGTGCCACCTGACGCACTTCAACCAGCGTGGTGTAACGCGTTGATTCTTCTATGGTGAGCTGATAGCTGGCGCCATTCACCTGATAGATCACCGATGCACCTGCCTCGTCATTGCGCGGCAGCAGGCGACGCAGCTGGGCGAAATTGGTTTCGCACAGACGCATCATTTCGGGAAAGTCAGGGGTATAGCGCTGTTTCATTTTAGCTTCCACTCTTGTCGTAGTTTTTCATGGTGCAACGCCAGCCATTGCAGGGCGATGACAGATGCTGCGTTATCAATAATCCCCTCTTCCACCCAGCGGTAAGCCTGTTCGCGGCTTACTACATGGACAAGAATATCCTCATTCTCTTCCTCCAGCCCGTGATTTCCCTCTGCCAGGCTGGCATCCACTTCGCCCACCAGCACCGACAAACGTTCTGACGTTCCGCCTGGGCTGGCTAAGTAATTCACTATCGGTTTTACACGGCCAACCTTGAGGCCGGCTTCTTCTATTGCCTCACGCCGTGCGACATCTTCCGGCGTTTCGCCGGGCTCGATAATTCCAGCCACCATTTCCAGCAGCCAGGGCGTTGGGCTGGAATCAAAAGCCGGGATGCGGATCTGTTCGATCAGCACCACTTCGTCACGTAAGGGATCATAGGGTAGCAGCACGGCGGCGTGTCCGCGCTCAAAAACTTCGCGCACCACTTCACCGCTCATTTCGCCATTAAAACGACGGTGGCGGAAACGGTAGCTGACAATGGAAAAAAAACCATCGTAACGCGTTTCGCGTGCAATAATTTCTACATCGTTTTTTGTGAAAGTCACAGGGGATTTTTTTTCACTCATCATCGTCTGATTCCTTATGCAGATTGGGATGGAGCAAAGAAAAGCCAAGTATACCGCTCCGTCCGAGTGGTTCTTTTTGAATTATTTACGTAAATTAGGGGAAGAAGGCACGTTCAGCCAACTTATCTCTGACGCCGCCTCTGTAGAATCGGCGATTATTTTTTTGGCTTACCTGCAGCACTACCCGTGCATTTTGCTGCAACAAAAGGAATGCAAATGAAAAAACTGCTCCCACTTTTTATTGGACTGAGCCTGGGCGGATTCAGCCTTGCCAGCCAGGCAGAAAACCTGTTGCAGGTCTACCAGCAGGCGCGCCTTAGCAACCCCGATCTGCGTGCTTCCGCCGCTGACCGCGACGCTGCATTTGAGAAAATCAATGAAGCGCGTAGTCCTTTATTGCCGCAGTTAGGCTTGGGCGCAGATTACACTTATAACAACGGTTACCGTGACAGCAGCGGACTTCATTCCAACACGACCAGCGCATCTCTGCAATTAACTCAAACTATTTTCGATATGTCGAAATGGCGTGCGCTGTCGCTGCAGGAAAAACAAGCCGGTATTCAAGACGTCACTTATCAGGTTGCCCAGCAAGACCTGATTCTGAACAGCGCAACTGCCTATTTCAACGTGTTGAAGGCAATCGATACGCTTTCTTACACCGAAGCACAGAAACAGTCGATCTACCGCGAATTGGATCAAACCACTCAGCGCTTCAACGTAGGTTTGGTTGCAATCACTGACGTGCAAAACGCCCGTGCGCAATATGACACCGTGCTGGCTAATGAAGTCACCGCGCGTAACAACCTCGATAACGCCGTGGAATCTCTGCGCCAGATTACCGGCATGGATTATCTGTCGCTGGCTTCACTGAATATCGATCGTTTCAAAACCGCACGTCCGGACGCCGTTGCCAACCTGTTGAAAGAGTCAGAAAGCCGCAACCTGACTTTGCTGTCAGCGCGTCTGAGCCAGGACCTGGCACGTGAGCAGATTCGCTCCGCAGAAACCGGCCATATGCCGACGCTGGGTTTGACCGCTTCAACCGGTATGTCCAACAGTAAATACGGCGGTAGCCGCGCTAACCAGAGCGCAGGCAGCACTGATTCAATCACCGGTTCTAACCAGGTTGGTCTGAGCTTCACCATGCCACTGTACAGCGGTGGCTCGGTCACCTCTCAGGTGAAACAGGCGCAGTACAACTATGTCGCTGCCAGCGAACAA
Organism: Pantoea nemavictus; assembly: GCF_037479095.1. Lineage (NCBI taxonomy): Bacteria > Pseudomonadati > Pseudomonadota > Gammaproteobacteria > Enterobacterales > Erwiniaceae > Pantoea > Pantoea nemavictus. The sequence continues at coordinate 1,489,287 of NZ_JBBGZW010000001.1, forward strand.
CTGGAAGGCGCACACCGTAGCGCTGTGCAGACTGTACGTTCGTCATTCAACAACGTGAATGCGTCGATCAGCAGCATTGATGCTTATAAGCAGGCTGTCGTGTCTGCGCAAAGCTCATTGGATGCGATGGAAGCTGGCTATCAGGTTGGTACCCGTACCATCGTTGATGTGCTGGATGCGACCACTACGCTGTTTAATGCCAAGCAGCAGCTTTCAGATGCACGTTACAGCTATCTGATTAACCAGCTGAATATTAAATATGCGCTGGGTACGCTGAACGAGCAGGATCTGCAGCAGCTGAACAGCACGCTAGGCAAAGAGATAACCACGACGCCAGAAGTGGTGGCGCCGGAGAATAATCAGCAAGCCGCGCGTGTGGATAACGGTCCTAAGGCGTCATCGCCTTCAGCCGCCGCACAAGCCCGTCCAGCTGCCGCGCGCAGCAGCGGAAATCCATTCGGTAATTAATTCCCTAAGGGGCCGCATGCGGCCCCTTTCGCATTCATTCGTATAGCTTCGTAAAGATCCTTTCCCCATCTGGCTTCGCGCTTCATTTTCCACCGCTCATCCCCTATCCTAAACCCACCTTTGGGCACAGGATGAAAATAATGAAACGGACGAAAAATATTCGCCATGCTGCTTTTCGTAAAAGCTGGCAGGCACGCCACTTAACGCCGGTCGCATTTGCCGTTAGCGCAGTGTTTATGCTGGCAGGCTGCGAGCAGAGTGATGAAACGGTATCGCTGTATCAAAACGCCGATGATTGTGCAAAAGCCAACCCAAGCCAGAGCGCGCAATGTACCACTGCGTATAACAACGCTCTGAAAGAAGCCGAACGCACGGCGCCAAAATATAAGACACGCGAAGATTGTGTTGCTGAGTTTGGCGAAAATCAGTGTCAGCAAACACCTGCGCAAGCGGGCGTGGGTACCACCGCTAACAATGCAGAAGCGCAGCAGAGCGGTAGCTTCTGGATGCCACTGATGGCCGGTTACATGATGGGCCGAATGATGAGTGGCGGTGCAGGCTTCGCTCAGCAGCCGCTCTTCTCACCGAAAAATCCAAACAGCCCGGCAAACGGTAAATTTGTTGATGCGGCGGGTAAAAATTACGGCAATGCTACCTCGGGCCGCACCATGAACGTGCCGAAAACGGCAATGGCGCCTAAACCGGCGACCACTTCCACCATTACTCGCGGCGGCTTTGGTGACAGCGTGGCAAAACAAAACACCATGCAGCGCAGCAGTGCCTCCGGCACGGGCAGCCGCTCGCTGGGAGGCTAAGTCGTAGCATGCAACGTATTGCCATCCCCGAACGCCCCAACTGGCGTGAAAAAGCAACCGAGTACGGTTTCCAGTTTCATACCATGTATGGCGAGCCTTACTGGTGTGAAGATGCTTACTATCAGTTCACGCTTGCTCAGGTTGAACAGCTGGAAGAGACCACCGCCGAACTGCATCAGATGTGTTTGCAAGTGGTAGAAAAAGTGGTGAACAGCGATGCGCAGCTCACGCGTTTCTGCATTCCTAAGCACACATGGGATTTCGTGCGTGACTCGTGGAAGCTGCGCCAACCTTCGCTCTATTCGCGCCTTGATCTCGCCTGGGATGGTAAGGGTGACGCTAAGCTATTGGAAAATAACGCCGATACGCCAACCTCACTCTACGAAGCGGCATTCTTTCAATGGATCTGGCTGGAAGATCAAATCCAGGCGGGCAATCTGCCGCAGGGCAGCGATCAGTTCAATAGCCTGCAAGAAAAACTGATTGAGCGCTTCGCCACGCTACATCAGCAGCATGGTTTTAACTGGCTGCACTTCTCCTGCTGTCGCGATACCGACGAAGATCGCGCGACAGTGCAATATTTGCAAGACTGCGCGACTGAAGCCGGTATGCCGAGTGAATTTCTCTATATTGATGAGATAGGCTTGGGTGAAAGGGGCCAGTTTACTGATGTAAACGATCAGGTCATCAGCAATCTGTTTAAGCTCTATCCGTGGGAATTCATGCTTCGCGAGGTGTTCTCTACCAAGCTAGCAGATGCGGGCGTACGTTGGCTTGAACCCGCGTGGAAAAGCATTATTTCCAATAAAGCGCTGTTACCGCTGCTGTGGGAGATGTTCCCTAATCATCCCAACCTGCTGCCAGCTTATTTCGCCGATGATGAAAATGCCCCGCAGATGGACAAGTATGTGGTGAAACCGCTGTTTTCGCGCGAAGGCGCCAATATTCGCATTATTGAAAACGGGCAGGAAATCGCGCGTGCCGATGGGCCATATGGCGAAGAAGGCATGATTATCCAGCAGTTCTACCCGTTACCTAAATTTGGTGATAGCTACACCTTGATTGGTAGCTGGCTAATTGACGATCAGCCTGCCGGCATCGGTTTGCGAGAAGATCGCGCATTGATCACTCAGGATCTCTCCCGCTTCTATCCACACACCTTTATCGATTAAAGGCTGCGCCGCCCGCGATTATCGGGCGGCTGCGCTTTTTAGCCAATCTGGACCGACAGCATACTGATAGCGCCCATCTCCATTCCTTCCACCGGAATCGTGATCGCCTCATCCATAGCGCGTGCACCCAGGATATACAGCAGCGGTAAATAGTGTTCAGGCGTTGGATTGGACTGCTGCGCATCGGGATGCTGCATAAAGTTCACCAACGGATGATCTGCTGCATCGCCCTTGAAGTTTAAATTTTCACGGACGAACTGATTAAAATTCTCTGCCCACGAATACGCGGTTTCAGCACCCTGCCAGCGCAACATACGCAGATTGTGCACCACGTTACCGCTGGCAACGATCATCACCCCTTCGTCACGCAATGACGCCAACTTTTGGCCCAGCTGATAGTGCCATTCGGCAGGTTGAGTACCATCGATGCTGAGCTGCACGACCGGAATATCGGCGTCTGGATGCATTTTTGCCAGTACGCCCCAGGATCCATGATCAAAGCCCCACTCCTGATCGGCATGAACAGCAATCGGCGAAAGTAAATCAATCACCTGTTGAGCCAGTTCAGGCGAACCTGGTGCTGGATAGCGCACATCAAACAATGCCTGCGGGAAACCGCCGAAGTCATGGATAGTGCGTGGATTTTTCATCGCCGTCACCGCCGTGCCGCGTGTATACCAGTGCGCTGAAACAGCAAGAATAGCGCGTGGGCGTGGCAATATCTCGCCCAGCTGCTGCCAGGCTTGGGTATAGCGATTATCTTCCAGTACGTTCATTGGGCTACCGTGGCCAAGGAAAAGCGCGGGCATGCGAGCGTGACTCATAATTAATCCTCTGACGAAGTGTTGCTTTGTTAATCGCTACGATACGCGCTTTGGCGCTGGGATTAACGCTGATAAGCGTGATGATCTTCATCAGGGAATTTGAATAAAAAATAACGCATAAAACTCAGTACTCTTTAAAAGATAAAGAAGGGACTTAAGGAACTTCGTTGAAAAAGCCGATGCAAGATTTGTCGCAATATGGTGCCAGCTCTTTTGATAAATCAGTGATATAGCTTACACGTAAGACCGAGCCAGACCGGTCTTGTTACATCCATTGAATCCTGTTTCTAAACTCCACGCGATTTTAGAAAAATGAGCAATGGAAAGTTATGTTAATTCAGGGAGCAATATTGTGTCTGGCGCTGAATATCTACCATGAAGCGCGTGGAGAGCCGATTAAAGGGCAAATCGCCGTTGGCACGGTGACCATGAATCGGGCCAACTGGGATGTCAAAGAGATCTGTCCCGTGGTGTACGCACCTAAACAGTTCTCCTGGACGTCTCTAAAGAAAGATCCCTATCGTCATCCACCTAAAGAGGACAAAAGCTGGCAACGCGCCAGAAATTTGGCAAAGAAAATTGTGGAAGGGGAATTACAGGATGTAACGAAAGGAGCAACCTTTTTTCATGCCCATAGCGTTAAACCCGCATGGCGTCACTCCTTCGAACGCACGGTTGTCATTGGCAATCATGTTTTTTACGCCAGCCGTTAAGCCATAAAAAAAGAGGCCGGATATTTCATCCGGCCTCTTTCTTCTCAATCACTTCAGTTAGCTGGCCTGACGCGTTTCACGCTGACGACGATATGCAACCAGATCTTCAATAGTGACTACCGGCATATCATGTTGTTTCGCAAACACGATTGCTTCTGGCGCATGCGCCATGCTGCCGTCATCATTAGTGAGTTCGCACAGTACGCCTGCCGGCTTAAATCCAGCCAACGTTACCAGATCGATGGTAGCTTCAGTATGTCCACCACGTGATAAAACCCCGCCTTCACGCGCACGCAGCGGGAAAACATGGCCCGGTCGGTTTAAGTCCGAAGGCTTAGCGCCATCTGCTACCGCAGCACGAATAGTGGTGATGCGATCGGCGGCAGAAACGCCGGTTGTCACGCCGGTCGCGGCTTCAATCGTCACCGTAAAACCGGTGCCGTAAGCGCTGGTATTTGTTTCCACCATCATCGGTAGTTCAAGCTGCTGACGGCGTTCTTCAGTGATGCAGAGGCAAACAATACCGCTGCCGTGACGGATGGTTAATGCCATCTGTTCAACGGTCATGGTTTCTGCCGGGAAGATCATATCACCTTCGTTTTCACGATTTTCATCGTCAAGCACCATTACACCGCGGCCGTTGCGCAGCGCATCAATGGCGCGTTCTACACGCTGTTCAGGCGTGCCAAATTCAGAAAGAAGCGTCTGATTCATGGTAAAAAACCTTATAAAATATGAGTTACCAGAACCAGGGCGTGCTTAGGAGTGCGTACAAAACACATGGCAAAAACGTGACGCGGGCGAAGCCCGGCTGATGTCGTTACCCTCTCCCATCCGGACTCTAACCGTCGGCTCCGGAATTACACCGGATCTGCTGACCTTTCACTTTGCAGAGAAAGCGCTCGCGGGCTTTCAGCCGAAGCTGATTTACCGCCGGTGGGGAATTTCGCCCCGCCCTGAGAATAAGCGGGTAAACTATAACGCCAATCATCTGGTCGGGCAATCGACAAAAGTGCAAATGCTTTTGCATTTCCTGCGTTGCTGATTTCAGGTTTAACCTTTTCGTTTCAGGCATTACACTTAATACTTATTGAGTCCGAACACGCGCTGCTATCGGCCACCGTAACCAGGAAATAATCATGATCGACACGAAAAAAATTGAACAACTGGCTCGCCAGGTACATGAAGCTATGCCGAAAGGTATTCGCGATTTTGGCGACGATGTCGAAAAGAAAATCCGTCAGGTCCTGCAGGCGCAGTTGACGCGTATGGACCTGGTTAACCGTGAAGAGTTTGATGTGCAGACACAGGTTCTGCTGCGTACCCGCGAGAAATTAGCCGCACTGGAACAGCGCCTGGCGAAATTAGAGAGTGAAAGTCCTGCGGCACCAGCCCCAGCGATTATCACGCCAGATCCTGCTGGTAAAATCGATACGCCACAGTGATTTTTTGGGCGGGAGCCCTCTCCCGCCCGCTAGTCTTTAATGGCTTCGAATGGTTTTAATAATGTTGCTTGTTGAGATGCCATCTTCAAAGTTGAGCACACGCACGTCGCCGCCGTTCGCCCACACTTCTTTGCTTCCCGCGATATCCTCAGGCTTGTAATCGCCACCTTTCACCAGCAAATCCGGCAGCACTTCAGCAATCAGACGTTGCGGCGTATCTTCTTCGAACAACACCACCCAATCGACCGCTTCCAGAGCACCGAGCACAATCATGCGGTTTTCCTGCGGATTGACTGGACGCGTTTCGCCTTTCAAACGTTTGGTAGAAGCATCGCTGTTAACAGCCACAATCAGTCGATCGCCCAGCTTGCGCGCATTCGCCAGATATGAAACGTGTCCCGCATGCAGGATGTCAAACACGCCGTTGGTCATAACCACCTTTTCACCGCGCTGACGCGCATGAGCAACGGCAGTTTTCAGCTCAGCTTCGGTCATCACACCAAATCCGGTTTCCGGACGCGCATGGATCGCGTTCTCCAGCTCAACCGTGCTGACTGTTGAGGTACCCAGCTTGCCGACCACCACGCCAGCTGCAGCATTGGCGAGGAAACAGGCTTCTTCAAGGTTGTCACCTGCCGCCAGCACGGCAGCCAGCACGCCAATTACCGTATCGCCCGCACCAGTAACGTCATACACTTCCTGCGCCTGCGTTGGCAGATGCAGCGGTGCTTTGCCCGGCTGCAGCAGCGTCATGCCGTTTTCTGAACGCGTCACCAGCAGTGCGGAGAGTTCGTAATCTGCGATTAACTGCATACCACGACTAACAATTTCGTCGACGGTTTTACACTTGCCCACTACCGCTTCGAATTCAGATAAATTTGGTGTCAGCAGCGTCGCACCGCGATAACGCTCGAAATCGGTGCCTTTGGGATCAATCAATACTGGCACTTTGGCTTCACGTGCCAGCTGAATCATCGTCTGGACGCTGTTTAGCGCACCTTTGCCGTAATCAGACAGCACCAGCGCACCAATCTCAGTCAGCGATTGACGCATACGATCGTGAATCGGCTGCGGGTCAATCTGCTCAAAACCCTCTTCGAAATCGAGGCGAATGAGCTGCTGATTGCGCGACAATACGCGTAGTTTAGTGATGGTTGGATGGCTTTTTACCGCCACAAAATCGCAGTCGACATTCACCTGCTGTAAAGTTTCACTCAGCACGCGCGCTGCATCATCTGCGCCGGTAAGGCCAATTAAGCGTGAAGCGGCACCGAGCGCAGCAATGTTCATCGCAACGTTAGCCGCTCCGCCTGGACGCTCTTCAATGGTATCCACCTTGACCACCGGCACCGGTGCTTCCGGAGAAATACGGCTGGTAGGGCCATACCAATAGCGATCTAACATGACATCGCCGACGACCAGCACAGTGGCCTTGCCAAAAGTGGGCAGTGTTACTTTCATTCCAGAGACTCCAGACTACGGTCAAAATTATGCGCGGATAATAACATATAAGCTTTGTGGCTCACCGTTCCGCGCGATCAGATTCGGCAGCGCTTAACCAACGCTGCCAGCTGTTGTTTACCACCGCTCGCTCTGCGGCAAAGGCATCAGGGGCGACATGTCCCGGCAACTCCTGCAGCGCAAGGTGATGCAGCGCATCACGCAGCGTCACGTAGGCATGCGTCAACGCCTGCGCTTCCTCTTCCGGCATAATGTTATGCCGTGCCATCAGTTCAAAAATACGCACGTTATCGGACCAGCGCGTTAACGCCGGTTGCTCGGCGGCGTAGCCTAAGACAAGGTATTGCGCGATGAATTCAATATCAGTGATACCGCCCTCATCGGTCTTAATTTCCCAGCGGCCTTTATGTTTGTTACTGAGATGGGAACGCATTTTTTCGCGCATTTCGCGCACTTCTGTTTGCAACACGCCCGCCTCACGCGGCAGGCATAGAATGCCCCGTCGGATATCGTCAAAGCGTTCACACAGCGCGGGTTCGCCGAACACAATGCGCGCTCGCACCAACGCCTGATGCTCCCAGGTCCAGGCTTCGCTGCGCTGATACTCATCGAAGGCAGCAAAGGTACTCACCAGCATGCCTGCGGCACCTGAAGGACGTAGGCGCGCATCAACTTCATACAAAATGCCGGACGACGTTCGCGTACTAAATAGATGCATTACACGCTGCGCCAGGCGCAGGTAGAACTGCCGGCCATCAATAACGCGTTCACCATCGGTTTCAGCATCATCTGGACAGTCGTGCAGGAACACCAAATCGAGATCCGAGCTATACCCCAGCTCCCAGCCACCGAGTTTGCCGTAACCGACAACCGCAAAACCGCGCTCGCTATCGCTGGTGAGATGCGATGGACGACCATAACGCTGCACCATCATTTGCCAGGCTTGCTGCACCACCGACTCGATAATCGCCTCAGCCAGCCAGGTTAAGTGATCGCTCACTTTCATTACCGGTAAAGTTTCAGCAATATCGGCAGCGGCGATGCGCAGATGCTGCGCCTGTTTGAACTGGCGCAAAGCTTCCAGCTGTTGCTCTTCATCATCGGTGGGAATACGCAGCAGATACTGACGCAGCTCGTCGCGGTATGCATCGGTAGCGGTGGGTTGATAAAGCGTGGCAGGATCAAGCAACTCGTCGAGCAAGAGCGGATAGCGCGCCAGCTGGCTGGCAACCATCGGCGATGCAGCGCACAGGCGAATCAGATGACGCAGTGCGCCATGGTATTCGGTTAGCAGCTCAAGATAGGTACTGCGCGTCAGCACCCCCAGCAACAGCGGTGTCAGTCGGTTCAGCAGGACATCCGCATCATCCCGTGGGCAGACTTCACTAAGCAGGCGCGGCATTAGCTGATCGAGTGCCAGACGACCACGTGGGCCGATAGTGCGACGGCTAACATCCTGGCGGAAATTGTTAAGCGCATGGTAAAGCGCATGACGTTGCGCATCCGCTAACTGCGGTACGACGGGGATGAGATCGCTCTCTTCCAGCGCGTCCTGCCATAGGCCAGCAAATTCGGCCAACTGTGGCTGATCGTCCACATCCGGTGCATCGTCACCAATCAGCTCATCAAAAATAGCGCGCACGCCTGCCATTTGCTGCTCGAGCTGCGCCATTAATGCATCCCAATCTGCCGCGCCCATTGCCCAGGCTAAACGCTGACGATCGAGTTCATTCTCCGGCAGCGTTTGGGTTTGCTCGTCATTAATACTTTGCAGCAGGTTTTCCAGCCGACGCAGGAACAGATAGGCTGCGCGCAGATGATCAACCTGCTGCTGGCTTAACAGAGACAGCTCGCCGATAGCTTTTAGCGTAGGCAGCAAGGAGCGCAGTTGTAGTGAGCGTTCACGTCCGCCTCGAATCAGTTGAAACACCTGCACGATGAATTCCGTTTCGCGAATGCCGCCAGCACCGAGCTTGATGTTGTCTTTCAGTCCACGCCGACGCACTTCGCGTGCAATCATGCCTTTCATGTTACGCAACGACTGAATCACGCTGAAATCGATGTAACGTCGATAGACAAAAGGACGCAGCATTTGCTGCAACTCCTGGCTCCAATGACCGTGATCGTCGCCCATCAGCCGCGCTTTAACCATGGCATAACGTTCCCAGTCGCGACCTTGCTCCTGGTAATAATCTTCCAGTGCAGCAAAGCTCAGCACCAGCGGACCGCTGTCGCCGAAGGGACGTAGCCGCATATCAACGCGGTAGACAAATCCATCCACCGTTGGCTGATCCAATACCTTAATCAGCCGCTGCCCCATGCGCGTAAAGAATTGCGCATTATCGAGCTCGCGCCGACCGCCCTGCGTCACGCCGTTTTCCGGCCAGGCAAAAATCAGATCGATATCAGATGAGAAGTTAAGCTCGCAGCCGCCGAGTTTACCCATGCCAAGAATCAGCATTGGCTGGGCTTCACCGGCAGCATTGCAAGGCGTACCGAAATCACGGCTGCAGTCCTGCCAAACCCAATCGCGCGCCGCGGCGATGAGAATCTCCGCCAGCGAGCTCAGTTGTTGCAAACTCTGTTCGATGCTGGATTGCTGCAGCGCCTGCATCCAGGCGATTCGCACCAGCATATGACGGCGGAACAATCGCAGTTCACGCATCAGGGAGGTTTCATTATCAACAGATTGCAACGCATCGCTCAGCCAGCGGGCGTAATGCTGCCACTCATCCGGCGCAGGGGCTTGTTGCTGCAGATGCTGCCACCATTCGGGATGCTGCTGCAGGTTATCAAGGATAAAGTCACTAAAGGTCAGCGCGCCTGCCTGCTCTGGCGTGAACGCTGAGGGCGGCAAATTAAGTCTCTCTGCCACATTAGCTAACTGCGCCTGCATTAGCGCCGGTAACGGTAACAACATCTTCTCTCCCTGATTGGATTTTTCGTTAGCGTTTGGTTCCGCTGTTGAGCCAGAACGGCGTGGTTTTAATTGCCAGATTAACCAGCTGAATCAAACCGTGATTTTGCTTGATGCGAATGGCATGCTGTAGCTCCAGCCAGCCTTCCAGCCAACTGTTTACCTCTTCAGCTGGATAAGCACCCGCCAGCAAGTTCACCGCCAGCAGCTGGCGATTCAAACGTGTGGCTTTATCCTGGAATTCATTAAAGAGTTGCACGTCGACGAAGGTTTCTCTGAGATCGGCCGCAATACGGCTCAGCATAATGTCGCTAAAACGTTTGAACGATCCCAGCAGCTTGCTTTTGCTCTTGTCATCGAGCCAGCTTTGCCATTGTGACTCAACGAGCCAATGAGTAAGCGCTAACTGAGCTTCAACGGAGATGGATGAGAAACATGCGGCCTCGGCATTTATCTCTTCGTCGGCCAGTAGCTCTTCCTGACGGGTTAATTGCTGTCGCAGATCGCTGCTCGCCTTGCGCGGCACCAATGCACCAAATAGCGAGAATGCCTGGCGCAGCGTTTCCAGCGCTTCAACCACCGACGCTTTAGCTTCTTTATTGCCGCGCAGCCACACTTCCTCATGATATTGCCAATGATTCAGTGCAGCGGTCATGGCATTAATCATGCCCTGCTCTACCGAAGCCTTGGCGGCAATCTTCTGCAGCGGAAGTGGACGACGTGGACGTGGCAGGTTGCCCTGTGCCAGTTGATAACCGCGTGCTGCTTTACTCAGGCTGCCGAGACGTAATCCCCCCATGGTGATGAGCGCTTCGGCAAATTTCAATATATCTGCGCGCTGACCGCTTTTGAGCTCCAGCTCGACTTCATAAAGCGGCTCACTGAACTCACCCGCTGTTACTTCGCCGCGGTCAAACGCGACCTCAATTTCACTGTCGCCAAACTGCACCAGCCAGGCTTCACGCTGGAAGTGCGTGCTGAACAGTGGTTCCAGCCGCGATTGCAGTAGGGCGACATCGGTGCCCTGTGGCCAGATCTCTGCCGGCAGGCGCGCAATATCCAGTTGCGGCTCAGTGATATCGACGTTGTATTCCGGACGTTGATGCAGACCGCCAACGGTCTTACCGGCGGCTTTTAACGTCATCTCATAGCGTTGGTCAACACCCCGAATACGCAGGCCCATATCCCAGCGACGCAGTTGGTTATCGTCGGTTTCATAATAGATGTTGGTCAGATCGCGCGCGGCGACGTGCTGATGTGGCCAGGCGGCAAGCTTTTCAGCCAGTTTTTCGGCGGCTTGCGGTGTGGCAATGAACTTTAATTCGATTTCAATGGTCATAATTTTTTATTCAATACGCTGCTGGCACTTACGAGTTTAATCTGGCGAAGAGTAATGCACCGGAAGCCCGCTGTCTCCGCTTTCTTGTGCTTTTACGACCCTTTTCGCACCAGATTGAGACCAGGATAGTTCTCATTCAGATTTATGAGAAGCGTCTCCAGACTGTGCCGGTAATTTTACGCCATTAAGAAAAAACGACATCGAATGAAAAAAATCACACTTGCTGCCCTTTCTTTGCTGGCTTTCAGCGCCATCACACCTGCTCATGCTGCTGACGAAAAGCGTTACATCTCCGATGAATTATCCACTTGGGTGCGCAGCGGTCCGGGCGATCAATATCGCCTGATCGGCAAGCTGAACGCCGGAGAGGAAGTGACCTTGCTGCAAACCAACAACGACTCGCAATATGGCCAGATTCGTGATGCAGAAGGCAAAACTAACTGGATCCCACTGTCACAGCTGAGCGCCAATCCCAGCCTGCGCACTCGCGTGCCGCAGCTGGAGCAGCAGGTTAACGACCTGACAGCTAAGCTGGCGAACATTGATAACAGCTGGAATCAGCGCACTTCTGAGATGCAGAACAAAGTCGCCAATAGCGACGGCACCATTGATGGCCTGAAAGCTGAGAATCAAAAGCTGAAAAACGAGCTGATTGTCGCGCAGAAGAAAGTCAGTGCCGCCAATGTGCAGTTGGATGACAAGCAGCGCACCATCATCATGCAGTGGTTTATGTATGGCGGCGGCGTGCTGGGTGTTGGTCTGCTGCTGGGTCTGTTGCTGCCGCACATGGTGCCGCGCCGCAAGAAAAACGATCGCTGGATGAACTAATACTCCACGCAGATTTGTTCTTTTATTTGAGGGGATCGTAAGATGCCCCTTTTGGCGTGCCCGATTTTTAGCCAAAGTATGCAACAATAAAGTAACAAGCGTGTTGAGCACGCAATTTCTGATTTGCCTCTGGAGTGGTTGAGTGAAGACGTTTCTGGTCGGTGGCGCAGTGCGCGATGCCTTACTGCGTTTGCCGGTAAAAGATAGAGATTGGGTCGTGGTGGGCGCTACGCCCGATATGATGCTGGCTGAAGGTTATCAGCAAGTTGGGCGGGATTTTCCGGTTTTCCTGCATCCGCGTAGCCGTGAAGAGTATGCGTTGGCACGTACCGAGCGCAAAAGCGGTAACGGTTACACCGGGTTTGTGACCCAATTCGCGCCAGATGTCACGCTGGAGCAAGATTTACAGCGCCGCGATCTCACTATCAACGCCATCGCACAAAGCGACAGCGGCGAACTCATCGATCCTTATGGTGGCCAACGCGATTTAGCTCAACGCCTGCTGCGCCATGTTTCCGCCGCCTTCAATGAAGATCCGCTGCGTGTATTACGCGTGGCGCGTTTTGCCGCCCGCTTTGCCCACCTTAATTTCCGCATTGCAGATGAAACTCAGGCGCTAATGCGTGAAATGGCCAGCAGTGGCGAACTGGCGCATCTCACCGCCGAACGTGTGTGGAAAGAGACGGAAAAAGCGCTGCTGACGCGTAATCCACAGGTCTATTTCCAGGTGCTGCGTGATTGCGGTGCGTTGCAGGTGCTGTTCCCGGAAATCGATAATCTGTACGGCATTCCAGCACCGATTAAGTGGCATCCCGAAATTGATACTGGCGTGCATGCGCTGATGACGCTCACCCTCTCGGCTGCGCTTTCCGATCAACTTGACGTGCGTTTCGCCACGCTATTCCACGATATTGGCAAAGCGCTAACGCCTCCAGAGAAATGGCCGAGTCATCATGGTCATGGCCTGGCGGGTGTACCGCTGGTTGAAGCGCTGTGCCAGCGCCTGCGTGTGCCCAATCAGGTGCGTGATTTAGCGTTAGTGGTAACCGAATTCCACGATGTGGTGCACACCATTGAGCGTCAGCCGGCTGAGGCGCTAATCGCGTTGTTTGATCGTATTGATGCATGGCGCAAGCCCGATCGTGTGGAAAAGATGGCGCTGACCAGTGAAGCCGATGCGCGCGGTCGTGCAGGTCTGGAAAGTATGGCTTATCCGCAAGGTGACTATTTACGTCAGGCGTTTACGCTGGCGCAAGCCGTGCCAACCAAAGATGTGGTGGCCGCAGGCTTTAAAGGGGCAGAAGTGCGGGAAGAGTTAACGCGTCGACGTGTTGCGGTGCTGCAAGCGGAGTTGATTAACACGCGGCCAGCTTAACTGGCCGCGTGTTACGCATTACATAAAGATGGCGTAAACCACTGCCGCGACAATAAAGCGGTAGATGGCGAAAGAGACAAACGAAATACGCTTGATCAGTTCCAGGAACACTTTGATTGCCAGCAGCGCCACAATGAAGGCGGTGACAAAACCAACGGCAAACATCGGGAGATCCTGCATCGTCAGGAATCCGAGGCTCTTATAGAGATCGAGGCCGGTAGCGCCAATCATCATCGGCACCGCCAGAATGAACGAGAACTCCGACGCCGCATAGCGACTCACGCCCATCAGCATACCGCCTGAAATCGTTGCACCCGAGCGTGAGAAGCCCGGCCACAGCGCCAGACACTGGAAGCAGCCAATCATAAACGCCTGGCGATAAGTGATATCGTCCACGCCGACGGCTTTCGGTTGCTTTGGCTTGAAATATTCCGCGACCAACAGCAGGACACCACCGACAACCAGCGCGTACATCACATTGATCGGGTTAAACAGCGTTTTGATTTGATCGTGCAGCAGCAGACCAATCACCACCGCCGGCACCATACCCAGCAGAATATGAATCAGCGTCAATTTCCCGGTGCCGACGCCTTCGTGCTTAACCTCACCGAAGTGGATGCCGATCAAGCCAAACAGGCGACGCCAGAACATCACCACCACCGCCAGGATTGAACCCAGCTGAATCACCACTTCGAAGGTTTCTGCAGTTTCGCCTTCAAAGCCCAGCAGGTGGCCAACGATAATCATATGGCCCGTGGAAGAGACCGGCAGGAATTCCGTGAGGCCTTCTACAATCCCCAGGATTGCAGCTACCCAAAGCTGATGAATGTCTGCCATCAAAATTATTTCCTCTATCCGTTTTAAACAGTAAAAAGGCGGTCGCAAAGGGCTACCGCCTGAAATTATGCCTGCGCCACGCTGAAGGAAACCTTAAGAAATTCGGGCACGATCTGTTAGTTAGCGCAGCGGCCTCAAGTGAGACACACCATAATTTGGTTTGGTTTCATTGTGATGGCAATCACGGAAGATTTATTTCGGAATAGTCCCGCGTTCAATACGCACGCCAACGCTGCCCGCTTGGGCGATAGCCCCCGGTTTTGCTACCTTTATGCGCACTCCAGGCGTTTTGAAACGATTCATCAACAGAACGGCGATTTCTTCCGCTACCCTTTCAACGAGGGCAAAACGCTGGCCTTGCAGATGATTGAGGATTGCTTCAGTCACATCGGCATAGCTCAGGCAATCATTCACATCGTCGCTGGCGGCGGCCTGGCGGTTATCCCAGGCTAGTTCGACATCGAGCACAAGCTTCTGCTGCATGCCCTGCTCCCAGTCGTAAACGCCAATAGTCGTGAACACGGTAAGCTGCTCGATAAATACGATATCCATGATGTCAGTCTCTGTTTTTGGCTAAGCCGGATACCACTTCCGGCGGATTATGCGTATTATCCACGCTTATCGAGAACAAAACGACCCAAAAGGAACGGTACGAAGCTATGAGTGCTATCGCGCTTGGTATGATTATTTTCGCGTATCTTTGCGGTTCGATTTCCAGTGCGATACTGGTTTGTAAACTGGCTGGTTTACCCGATCCGCGCTCGCAAGGCTCAGGCAACCCTGGCGCTACCAACGTTTTGCGCATTGGTGGCAAAGCTGCCGCTGCGGCGGTACTTATTTTCGACGTGGCGAAAGGCATGCTCCCAGTGTGGATCGCCTACCTGCTGCACGTTGCGCCCCTCTATCTTGGACTGACGGCGATTGCCGCCTGCCTTGGTCATATTTATCCGGTATTCTTTCGTTTTCGCGGCGGTAAAGGCGTAGCGACCGCATTTGGCGCAATTGCGCCGATTGGCTGGGATTTAACGGGATTGATGACCGGTACCTGGCTGTTAACGGTACTGCTGAGCGGCTATTCATCGCTTGGCGCTATTGTCAGTGCGCTGATCGCACCGTTTTATGTGTGGTGGTTTAAACCGCAATTTACCTTCCCCGTCTCCATGCTCTCCTGTTTGATTCTGTTGCGACATCACGACAACATTCAACGCCTGTGGCGCGGACAGGAAACGAAAATCTGGAAACGGAAGAAGAAGAAATAAAGAAACCGGCGCGAAGCCGGTTTTTTTCGTTTTAGATGGCGGGCAATTCGGATAGCGGCCAACGCGGTCGCACGCTGACGCCAAGTTCTCCACGCGTGCCCCCTTTCAGCCGCACCATGCCGGCGTAAGCGATCATCGCGCCATTATCCGTGCAAAACTCAGGGCGCGCGTAAAACACTTCGCCACCGCGCTTTTGCATCATTTCGGCCATCCGCTCACGCAGCGTGCGGTTGGCACTGACGCCGCCGGCAATCACCAAACGTTTAAAACCGGTCTGCTCCAGCGCGCGTTTGCACTTAATCATTAAGGTATCGACCACCGCATCTTCAAACGCGCGAGCAATATCAGCACGTGCTTGTTCGTCGCCCTGATGCTCGCGAATGGTATTCGCCGCAAAGGTTTTTAGCCCGGAGAAGCTAAAATCCAGCCCCGGACGATCGGTCATCGGACGCGGGAATTTGAAGCGGTTTGCCGTGCCCTGCTGCGCCATACGCGACAACATTGGCCCGCCGGGATAATCCAGACCGAGCAGCTTGGCGGTTTTATCAAACGCTTCACCGGCTGCATCATCAATCGATTCGCCCAGCAAAGTATATTCGCCAATACCGGTCACGCTGATTAACTGCGTGTGACCGCCGGAAACCAGCAGCGCCACAAATGGGAATTCAGGCGGATTCTCTTCCAGCATCGGCGCCAGCAGATGCCCTTCCATATGATGGACCGGCACCGCCGGCACATTCCAGGCGAACGCCAACGCACGGCCAATGGTTGCCCCCACCAACAACGCACCGACCAGGCCCGGTCCAGCCGTATAGGCAACACCATCAATTTGTTGTGGCTCAAGACCCGCTTCTTTTAGTGCCGCCTGAATCAGCGGCACGGTTTTACGCACGTGGTCGCGCGATGCCAGTTCCGGCACCACGCCGCCGTAATCGGCATGCAGTTTGACCTGGCTATATAATTGATTTGCCAGCAGACCGGACGCATCGTCATAAATCGCGATGCCGGTTTCATCGCAGGACGTTTCAATACCCAGAACTCGCATAGCTTTTATCACCCTCTTCTTGCGGCGCGCAGTGTAGCACAGGCA
The DNA here is from genome assembly GCF_037479095.1 of Pantoea nemavictus. Lineage (NCBI taxonomy): Bacteria > Pseudomonadati > Pseudomonadota > Gammaproteobacteria > Enterobacterales > Erwiniaceae > Pantoea > Pantoea nemavictus. The sequence goes on from NZ_JBBGZW010000001.1 coordinate 1,505,830, forward strand.
AATCACACCCCAGAGACTTTGGCCAGGAAAAAGTGTTTTTCTGTCGCATAAAGAGTGCGCTATACTCCACGGCCTGAAAAAACCGGCAGCCGCGATGACAAATGCCCCTGTTGGTTCTAAATTATACATGGTGCTTTACAAGTCAGCCGCGGCTGGAGTAAAATGCTGCACCATTTTGAAATGTGCTGGCGCCGCAGTCAGCAGCAAAAACCGAATTTTATCGAGGTAAGAGTTACATGCCGGTAATTAAAGTACGTGAAAACGAGCCGTTCGACGTAGCACTGCGTCGCTTCAAGCGTTCATGCGAGAAAGCAGGTGTTTTGGCAGAAGTTCGTAGCCGTGAGTTCTACGAGAAGCCTACCACTGAGCGTAAGCGCGCTAAAGCATCTGCAGTTAAGCGTCACGCCAAGAAACTGGCTCGCGAAAACGCACGCCGCACTCGTCTGTACTAATTTCTTGCGGAAGTTCGCTTCCGCCGCGTGATAAACGCAGACAGAGTCAAGTAAAAGGCCGTGCTTTCCGAAAGGAAGCGCGGCTTGTTGTCGTTTATGAGCTGAAAAATCGGGGCTTATGGCTGGACGAATTCCACGCATATTTATCAACGACTTACTTGCCCGCACGGACATCGTGGATATTATCGATGCCCGCGTTAAGCTGAAAAAGCAGGGTAAGAATTATCACGCGTGCTGTCCTTTTCATAACGAAAAAACGCCCTCTTTCACCGTAAGCGGTGAGAAGCAGTTTTATTACTGCTTTGGCTGTGGTGCCAAGGGCAACGCCATCGATTTCCTGATGAATCACGATCGTCTGGAATTTGTTGAGAGCGTTGAGGAGCTGGCCACGCTTCACGGCTTAGAAGTGCCGTATGAAGCGGGCAACGGTCCTAGCCCGATGGAGCGCCATCAGCGTCAAAGTCTTTATCAGTTGCTGGAAGGCCTGAACGGCTTTTATCAACAGAGCCTGCGTAATCCGCAAGCGCAATCTGCCCAGAAATATCTCGCCACGCGCGGACTCAGCCAGGAAGTGATCGATCACTTTGCTATCGGCTATGCGCCCGCCGGCTGGGATAATGCACTGAAGCGTTTTGGTCAGCAAAAAGACGATCGCGAATCACTGATGGAAGCCGGCATGCTGGTCAGCAATGACTCAGGCCGCACCTATGATCGTTTCCGCGATCGCGTGATGTTCCCTATCCGCGATAAGCGCGGCCGCGTCATTGGTTTTGGTGGTCGCGTGCTGGGCAACGATACGCCGAAGTATCTGAACTCACCTGAAACACCGATTTTCCATAAAGGCCGCCAGTTATACGGACTTTATGAAGCGCAAAAAAATCATCCGCAGCCTGCGCGTTTGCTGGTTGTTGAAGGTTATATGGACGTGGTGGCGCTCGCGCAATTTGGCATCGATTATGCCGTAGCATCGCTGGGCACTTCGACTACCGCTGAGCACGTTCAGCTGCTGTACCGCTCAACGGATACCGTGATTTGCTGTTATGACGGCGACCGCGCCGGACGCGAAGCAGCATGGCGTACGCTCGAAACCGCATTGCCTTACATGAATGATGGTCGTCAGCTACGCTTTATGTTTTTGCCCGATGGCGAAGATCCGGACACGCTGGTACGCAAAGAGGGCAAAGAAGCCTTTGAAGCGCGGATGGAGCAGGCTACACCGCTCTCCACGTTTTTGTTCGACAGCCTGATGTCGCAGGTAGATTTGAGTACCCGCGATGGTAAGACCAAGCTGGCGACACTTGCGTTACCGCTGATTAGTCAGATTCCCGGTGAAACGCTGCGTATTTATATGCGCCAAACTCTGGGTAATAAACTCGGTATTCTTGACGATAACCAGTTAGACAAGCTGATGCCGAAGCTGGCCGAAAGTGGCGCGCTGCCCACTGCACCACCGCTGAAGCGTACCACCATGCGCGTGCTGATTGCGTTATTAGTGCAGAATCCACAGTTCGCCTCCATCGTACCGACGCTGGATGGACTGGAGCAGTCGAAAATGGCAGGTTTACCGCTATTTGTGGAGTTAGTCAGCCGTTGTACAGAGAATCCTGGCCTGACTACCGGACAGCTACTAGAGTTATATCGCGGGACAAATTTTAGCCAGCCCCTTGAAACACTGGCCACCTGGAACCACATGATAGTGGATGAAGAGGCGGAAGAAGTGTTCCAGGATTCACTGGCCAGCATTTATGATTCCGCGCTTGAACAGCGTCTTGAAGCGCTGATCGCCCGCGAGCGAACAGAAGGCTTAAGCGCCATCGAACGCCGCGAGTTCTGGGCTTTAAGCCAGGCATTAGCAAAAAAATAAGATTTTAACTCGGTCAGAACTGCAAGCACGTTAAAAACCGCATTCTGGCTCAGTCATTTCCGGATTATTAGACGCGATAAGCGAACCGGAAAACAAACAGCTCAAGATTTAGAGGCGTTAACGTCGCAGCCAGTTTCAGTGCTGCCAGCGCGCAGCACCCGGAGCGTACTGAAGTACGTGAGGATTGCGAGCACTGCCAGCGCTGAAAATGGCAAGTAAGTTAGCCTCGGAACGAACACAAGCGGCTTAAGTGCCGATTATATGAGGGCAAAGGCCCTGGCCGCGATGTAGGCAGCGGCAAAAACACAACGCCTTCACTGTTATAGTTGGCTCGCGCCGACCGACACCAATCTAATTAACAGAAGTGTGGATACCGTCTTATGGAGCAAAACCCGCAGTCACAGCTTAAGCTACTTGTCACCCGTGGTAAGGAGCAAGGCTATCTGACCTATGCTGAGGTCAATGACCATCTGCCGGAAGATATCGTCGACTCCGATCAGATCGAAGACATCATTCAGATGATTAATGACATGGGTATTCAGGTCGTTGAAGAAGCGCCTGATGCTGATGACCTGATCCTGAATGAAAACAGCTCCGATACTGACGAAGATGCTGCAGAAGCCGCCGCTCAGGTTTTATCCAGTGTTGAATCTGAAATTGGCCGTACCACCGACCCTGTGCGCATGTATATGCGTGAAATGGGTACCGTTGAACTGCTGACGCGTGAAGGCGAAATTGACATCGCTAAGCGCATCGAAGACGGTATCAACCAGGTTCAATGCTCTGTTGCCGAATATCCGGAAGCGATCACCTATTTGCTCGATCAGTACGATCGCGTAGAAGCGGGCGACTCTCGCCTGTCTGATTTAATCATCGGCTTTATCGATCCTAACGCCGAAGAAGATATTGCGCCGACCGCGACTCACGTTGGTTCTGAGTTATCGCAGGAAGATCGCGATGATGATGAAGAAGAAGACGAAGAGGATGACGACAGTTCTGATGATGACAACTCCATCGACCCAGAACTGGCTCGCGAGAAGTTTGGTGACCTGCGTACGCAGTACGAAACAACGCGTACCGTAATTAAAGCTAAAGGTCGCAGCCACGCAGACGCCGTCGCTGAAATCCAAAATCTGTCTGAAGTATTTAAGCAGTTCCGCTTGGTACCGAAGCAATTCGATTACCTGGTGAACAATATGCGTGAAATGATGGAGCGCGTGCGTACGCAAGAGCGCCTGATCATGAAGCTGTGTATTGAACTGTGCAAAATGCCGAAGAAGAACTTCATCACGCTGTTTACCGGCAATGAAACCAATCCAAGCTGGTTCAAAGCCGCGCTGGCCATGAATAAGCCTTGGTCGGAAAAACTGCTCGAAGTTGAAGATGATGTGAATCGTTCGCTGTACAAATTGCAGCAGATCGAAGAAGAAACCGGCTTGACTATCGAGCAGGTCAAAGACATTAACCGTCGCATGTCTATCGGCGAGGCCAAAGCGCGTCGTGCGAAGAAAGAGATGGTTGAAGCAAACTTGCGTCTGGTTATTTCTATCGCTAAGAAATACACCAACCGTGGTCTGCAGTTCCTCGATCTGATTCAGGAAGGCAACATCGGCCTGATGAAAGCGGTTGATAAGTTTGAATACCGTCGTGGTTATAAGTTCTCAACTTACGCCACCTGGTGGATTCGTCAGGCTATCACCCGTTCCATCGCTGACCAGGCACGTACCATCCGTATTCCGGTGCATATGATTGAGACCATCAACAAACTCAATCGTATCTCGCGTCAGATGCTGCAAGAGATGGGTCGTGAACCGACGCCTGAAGAGCTGGCCGAACGCATGCTGATGCCAGAAGATAAGATCCGCAAAGTGCTGAAAATCGCTAAAGAGCCTATCTCGATGGAGACGCCGATTGGTGATGATGAAGATTCGCATCTGGGCGATTTTATCGAAGACACCACGCTGGAGCTGCCGCTGGATTCCGCTACCTCGGAAAGCCTGCGCTCAGCCACCCACGATGTGCTGGCTGGCCTGACCGCGCGTGAAGCGAAAGTTCTGCGTATGCGTTTCGGTATCGATATGAACACCGACCACACGCTGGAAGAGGTAGGCAAACAGTTTGACGTAACGCGTGAGCGTATTCGTCAGATTGAAGCGAAGGCGCTGCGTAAACTGCGTCATCCAAGCCGCTCTGAAGTGCTGCGTAGCTTCCTCGACGATTAATCAGCATCGAGACGAAAAACCCCGGCTTGCCGGGGTTTTTTATTATCTGCAGAACCGCATTTTTACCTATTGCCCTGTAGCCAATCATGCAGCTGACGATAGGATGCCGCCATCTCTTCCAGCGTCGCACGATTTAGACCGCTGGGATTGGGCAACACCCATAATCGCGTCTTACCCAACATTTGCGGCTGCTCGCCCCACTCCACTTTGCGCTGACGAAACGCTTTCTGAAAGGCGTCCTTGCCCAATACCGCCAACGCGCGCGGTTGATAATGCAAAATCTTGTGCTGCAAACGCGAACCACCGTCACGTAACTCATCACCATCCAGTTCGTTGGCCTGCACCGTCGGACGCTCCACCAGCATGGTGATACCACAGCCGGTTTCCATTAGGCGCTGCTCCTGCTCGGGCTTAAGTAACTCCCGGGTGAATCCCGCCTGATAGATTACTTTCCAGAAGCGATTGCCAGGATGCGCGAAGTGATAACCGGTATGTGCTGATGATTTTCCCGGATTGATACCACAAAACAGCACCTGCAAATCGGGCGCGATGATATCGCGGATATCGTGCTCACTCATGGTGTCTCCACTCCGGCACGTTGTTTCACGGAACGACGGCTGAGCGCCAGCAAATTTCCTGCTTCCTTTTTATCAGCACAAGAACGAGCCAGCGCCACTGCCCCGACCATCTCAGTCAGAATCGTCGTTGCGGCGTCATCTGCTTGCGGGTGATTAAGCTCACGTAGCGTCTGCGCTAAACGCTGTCGCATCGCTGCACGCTGCTGAGAAAACAGCGTGCGCGCATCCAATGGCAGATGCGCCATTTCACTCACCAGCGCAGGTAGCGGGCAGCCTTCACCCGGCGAGTCACAATGCTGCTCTGACAGGTAGCTATCAATCAGCTGATTAAATCGTTCCAGTGGATCTTTTAGGGCAGTAATAGCAGCGAAGCGGCGGGCTGAATCGGCAAACATCTCTGCAATCACGGCTTGTACCAAATCCTCACGTGAAGTGAAATGCGCGTAAAAACCACCGTGCGTTAAGCCTACGCGCTTCATCAGCGCGGCTACGCCAATGCTTTCAGTACCGCTCTCGCGCATCACCACCGCTGCCTCATTCAAGATGCGCTGCCGCGTACGTGCTTTGTGGCTCAGCTTTTCCATCTCCACTTCCCTCACTCATCGCTTATGGCAATCAGTGTAATTATTACGATCATCATATTCCAGCTTGACGGTAAATATTATGATCGTCATATTAGCCTACGCAAATATGATAACCATCATCTCGAGGAACCTAACATGTCACAACAACTGGCTTTGATTACCGGCGCATCAAGTGGTATTGGCGCCACCTATGCCAAACAGCTAGCAGCACGCGGAAGCAACCTGATTCTGGTGGCACGCGATGAAGCCAGACTTAATCAATTGGCACGATCTCTGCGCGAGGCGCACGGCGTGGAGGTCAGCGTATTGACTGCAGACCTAACGCATCAGGATGATGTGCAAAAAGTCGTTCGGGAAATTCAGGAAAATAAGCTGATCACGCTACTGGTTAACAACGCTGGCATGACGGTAGAAGGCGAATTTGTTGATGGTGATATCGCAAAAATACAAACCATGCTGACCCTAAACATCGTTGCACTAACACAGCTGGCTCACAGTGCCGTGCAGGCCTTTCGAGCGCGCCATAACGGTACAATCGTGAATATTGCATCGGTATTAGCATTGGTAAATGAGTCTGCGAATGGCGCGTATAACGCCAGCAAAGCTTATGTCCTTTCCCTAACGCGCAATATGCATCGTGAATTAGCCGAAAGTGGCGTGCGTATGCAGGCTGTGTTGCCCGGTCTGACGCGTACCGAGATCTTCGAACGCGCGGGTAAATCTATCAATGACCTTCCCGCAGAAATGCTGATGGAGGTAGATGATTTAGTCTCAGCGGCCCTGCATGGACTTGATGCCGGCGAGCTAGTGACCATCCCATCAGTGGAAGACATGGGCCTTTGGCAGACTTACGATGACGCACGCCGCGCAATATTGCCTTTTATTTCATTGAACAAGCCAGCATCGCGTTATTTGTAGCAATGATGACCTTTTTAGTCAGCATGGTCTCAAAAAGCGATGATGATTGAGCGCTATATGCGCGTTAAAGCGGGCGATAATGGATTTTTCTTTTTGAGATCAAGGGCTCAGCCATTGCTGTAATTTTCGCCATCCAAATGGCGAACTCTGGATCACCCCAACAAGATACTCTATAATCCCCGCTCCGCTGGCCCCTTAGCTCAGTGGTTAGAGCAGGCGACTCATAATCGCTTGGTCGCTGGTTCAAACCCAGCAGGGGCCACCAAATTAAGTGATTTTAATCATGCAGTTAGGCCACCTATAAGGGTGGCTTTTTTGTTTTTTCATTCCAGTTTGTCGCAAAACTGTCGCACTGAGTTTGCCATACGTCATTGCTCAAATTTCCTGGCTAAATGTAGTAAATGCTGCATCTTGTTATCACAGCCCGCCTATTGAAGATTTTACTAATGTGCATTAAGTCGACATGTTATCCATAGGGTTTCAATCAAGGACTCTTTACTCATGAGTAATGCAAGCAATAATACTTTGGACGCAGCAAAACTTTTCGATAATGCCGTTATCTCAATTCAGCTTGGATTAGAGGATTTTCAAATATCTCAAAAAACAAAAGATGATGGAGGAAATCCCTCACGCGCGCTTTCTTCAGTTAGAAATCTTTATGCAGGGATGTTGCTCCTATTTAAGTATAAAATCGCAACTTCAGTAGACTCAGAGGAGGATGCCTACAAATTAATCTTTAATCCACCTCAAAAAGTGTTACCTCATCCTGACGGAGAAGGCGGCGTTGAATGGATACCTGTAGGTAAGTTTAAATCTACTACAATTGATACACAGGGTATAAAAGATCGGTTTAAGCAATTCGAAATTAATGTCAACTGGCCAGTAATTGATAAACTTCAAGATTGTCGTAATCATTTAGAGCATCTGCACCCCCAGAATACTCTAGGTGAGGTTGCAAGTTTTGTTGCTGATTTATTCCCTGTAATAAGAGACTTCATTACAAATGAGCTAAAAGCTTCACCAACTGAAATATTAGGTCAACATTGGGAAATAATGCTCAAACACCATGCATTCTTTCTTCAACAGCAAGAAGAAGCTTTAACTTCTTGGGATGATGCAGGCTTACCCTATGGTATGGTGGAATATTTAGCAGGCTGTATTTGTGAGGCATGTGGTTCCAAGCTAGTAAAAGCATGTAGCGAAAGTCTTGATGAAGGGCTTCAAGTTGAAAGTGACAATGATTTTAAATATGTATGTATAAGCTGCGCATGCAAAACAGACTTTAAACCCATCTTAATTAACTCCTTTGAGAACGCAAACTTCTATTGGATTCCTGATGGGGATGAACCTACATATGAAGATTGTATGTGTTGTGATAATGGAACATTTATAATTAGTGAGCAAGAGTGCAGGTGGTGCGGAGAGGGATTAGATTATAACCATTGCAAATTCTGTGGCGAATCACTTAATCAAGATGATCAAATCAACGATGGTTTGTGTGGTTACTGCAATTATAAATTTGAAAAAGACGACTAATTATTCAAATGTAGTACTTTCATTTAATTGAACCACGGCACTGGCAACGTTTATTATTATTAGATAAGAGGAAGTAATAGTGACATCACAAAATTGGATTGCAATTGTAGGACTATTGGCTGCAGTATTTTCAGCACTTGCCGCTGCTTTTGCTGTCATTCAATCGAAGTTGCAAAGAACAACTTTAACCAAACCACAATTAATCGTTGCTAGCATAAAAATCCCTGTTGTTAGCAAGTCTGATGAAATATTTTCAGTCTCACCTAAAGACCAAGACTCAATACATTTTTTCAAGGTTCCAATAAAAAATGTTGGCTTAGGAACTGCATTAAATTTGAAATATAGTTGGAATTTCGATTTTCGAAACGCTTTAAAAGCATGTGGATTCTCGGAAACAGACATTCATCCAGTGGAAGCATTTCATTCTTCCAGTCGCGAAGAGAGGCTAAATAAATCCGTATTTATGGAAGACGACAATAAACATGATATTTTCTACTTTTCTTTTTTTAATAAAAACACTTTCAAATCTTATTCAGTCAGGAAAGTATATTCTGGCCTTGAATATATAATACCAATTACTCAAGACGACACTCCATCAACTCTCTTATTGCCCTTTATCATCCCTATTCTAACGATCAACAAATTTGAGAGCCTTATGTCGATTACTGATATGATGCTAACAGAAATGGATGCTGGTATCCTTAAAATAGAATATGAGGATATCTCGGGATATAGGTTTACTATCAAATTCAACTGCAACATAAGCTTAACTAGATATACTAGTAATAGCGAGCGTGGATCTGAAGCTGTATATGAATTAAACCTTCATCGTATTCAAAATACACCTCATAGTAAAAACTGTTTAAAAGAATTATTTCAAAATTTCACTTTATAAAAAAGTGGTTTTAGTTTTTTGCAAACACTCGACTATAAGCAGGTTGCTTTTCCTAATGTACGAAGGCTGCCTGCTATGCTTCATCTTCATTAACAAATGGCTTCTCTGCAACTGGTAACCATCCACGCTGTCCGTTCTCAACCTTCTTGAATCTAACCTCGTGGCCAGAGCAAATATCTATTTTGCGGCCTCCATGCATCATTACAGATCGCATCGTGAGTAAGTTTTTCGCCACGTTTCATGAAAATAAATAGTGCACCATTGATCGAAATTCTTCGAATTTTGTCGCCCTCATTAAAATCTTGTAACTGTACATAATAACAGTATTTTTCATTCCTGTGTTTTTCAGTTGTGCCCGAATCGTTAAAATCTCCACAGCCCTTGTCCTGCCTGAAGTTTCTGGCAAAGCCTTTATTGCCGTCTGAGATCCACGCGATATCCAAAAGATTACTTAATCCCTTTAATTCCCTTTTAATTCAGACACATGTAATCATAGCTCGATCCAATTGAGATCCACAAAACTGAAAAGTACTGAAATTCTTTTCACTGTTTTCAGTTGGCGAACTCTTGCAAAAAGCCAGCAGCGGCGCGCTCTGGCGTACCGGTTTGTAGTAAAAATAAACTGAAAAATTTTTACGATCCAAATCTTGTAGGCGGGTGCGGTGTAGCGCCGATTTCGTCAGTGAGGCGATTATTTTGCTGAGCTGCTACGCAGCCAAATGCCTGTAGCTCATGCGATCTATTGAAGGAGGGAGATAGAGAGGCGCAACCCTAGCTGGCCTTAGAATCGATTCTGGAGAGCCTGACGAGGGCATGAAAAACAATGTAAATTCGCTCTCTTTCCAAAATGGGATCATTCCGAAAGTGTAAGGATTTCGTTATCATGCGCCGCAAATGGATTAGTCAGCGCTGGAGCTAGAATGGAATCGCACATTGAGCATTTGAAAGAGTGCCTTAAGCAGGAAGTGATGAAGTGTGACAGGCCGTTTTCATGGGTAAGCACGATTCATAGGGCTATTAAATGCCCTGACCGTAGACTGAATTTTTGGTGGCGGCTTGCCAACTATCTCTACGTAAGCGGCAAGAATCCGGGTTTAGCACGAAAACTAAATCGGCGATTACTGAAGAATTATGGAATTGAGATTCAGCTGGGTGCGCGTATCGGGAAGGGTCTGCGTATAGCGCATTCAGGCGGCATCAACATATCGCACATTGTTGTTGCCGGTGAGAACTTGCTGATTAGACAGAATACGACGATTGGCGCGAAGCTTGATGAAGTGAAAGAGAAGTGCATCCGAATTGGCGATAACGTGGATATTGGCGCAAACAGCTGCATAATCGGATCGGATTTAAGGATAGGCGATAACGTCACCATCGGTGCAATGTCATTTATAAACAAGGACATTCCTGATAACTGCACCGCCTATAACAAAAAAGTAATCTCAACGATTACGCTGCATCATAAGCAAGTCTCATAGCGCTTTACGCGCCAATAATCGGCGAGTATTTAGCATTCAACTCCGCAGCACGTACACCGCTTTGTGCAATGACGCTGCTGTTAGTTGGCTGCCCTACTGACGGATGTGTATGGCTGGCCAGTTGCTCTGCCAGCTGCTGCACCAGTACCACAGTATCGAGCATCAACGGAGCTACATTAATCTGCGGCGAACCAATCCAGACAACCGGCCAATGATTTCCTGCCGGGTTCCTGCAATGCTCTGCCGCAGTTGACCAATCTTTTCAACCAGCTCCGTTCCCACAGTGATCGCTGCTTTGCCTGTAATATCGGCTTCGCTGTCGCCGCCCACTGTAATCAGGTGATTCGCCCTGATGCCCACGCTGAAATCGCCCGTTGTGACCTGCTGAATGGCTCCGGCCAGCAGCGTGGCCGTTCCAATCACCGTGTTTTTATCCGTCGCTTTCACCGTGGTTTCACGGGTGATCAGCTCGCGCTTTTCGCTGTCCGCCGTCACCTCACGCGCCATTGATGTTTCACGGATCACCTGATCGGTTTTACGCTCCCAATCCCCTGCCTGCGTGACGCGCTGCGAAACTTCCTCACGCTGCTGCTGTAGCTGCTCACCTGCCTTAAAGTCCGGCAAGCTGGTTCCATCTGGTACGGTCTGGCGAACAAACGGCTTATCCGGCCTGCCCCCCTTAAATCCCACCTCTACCAGCGTGCCTTCTGGCGGAAACTGAAACATGCCGGAATCGTTACTCGCCATTGGCACGGGTAACGACACAGCAGGACAAACCGGCGTCGTGCCGTCGGGTTTACCGTCTGCATCAAGCAGCTGGAGATCAACGTCATAACGCGGCCTGAACGGGTTAGCGAAATTACAGCTTTTAACCGCTTCGCTCGGCGCAACCACGCACGCAAACTTGGCCAGGTGTAAGCCGTTGGCCAGCTCAGGAAAATGGCTCTCCATCTGGCGCTGCATGGGCGTTTTTTGCAACGGCTCGCCCGTGGTGCGGTTTCGTGGCGTCCATGTGATGTGTCACTAACGGTGCAAAAGTGATCCACTCTAACGGTTGAAAACTGATCCAGGAGTTAATCTGCTCTCCTGAATAAGGAGAGCCTATGATCACTTTTGAGAGTCGTATGGAAATAAAGATCCTTCATAAGCGCGGCATGAGTTGCCGTGCCATCGCAAAAGAGCTGGGTTTATCGCGCAATAACGTTCGCCGGCATTCAATGGCGAAGTCTGAACCTCCTGTTTATTCATCTCGTCCTTCTGCCAGCTCCGTTCTTGACGAGTACCGTCAGTACATACAGCAGCGCGTTCGTGAAGCTCATCCCCACAAAATTCCTGCCACCGTTATTGGCCGTGAAATATGCGAACAGGGATATCAGGGGGGCATGACGATCCTGAGGCAATATATCTGCACACTTGTCACACCTGAAGCTCCCGAACCGGTTATCCGCTTTGAAACCGCTCCGGGCCATCAGATGCAGGTCGACTGGGGAACAATGCGTAATGGCAAAATGCCATTACACGTTTTTGTTGCTGTACTGGGTTACAGCCGGATGCTCTACATCGAATTCACCAGCAACATGGCCTATGACACGATGAAAAACTGCCATCGCAACGCCTTTCGCTTTTTTGGCGGCGTGCCGCAGGAAATCCTTTATGACCACATGAAAACTTTCGTGCTGGAGCGGGATGCCTATCAGCCTGGCGGACACCGGTTCAATCCGTCACTCTGGCAGTTCGGAAAAGAAATGGCTTCTCTCCCTGGCTGTGTAAGCTATACCGGGCCCAGACCAAGGGCAAAGTTGAGCGGATGGCAATATACCCGCAACAGCTTTTACATCCCGCTGATGACGCGGCTCAGGCCCATGGACATCGTTGTTGACGTTGAGACAGCGAACCGACATGGACTGCGCTGGTTATACGATGTGGCGAACCAGCGCATACACGAAACCATTAAAGTCCGCCCCTGCGACCGCTGGAACGATGAACAGCAGGCGATGCTGGCGCTCCCGCCGGAGAAAAAACAGTATGACGTACAGGTTCGAGATAGCCTGACAACGTTCGACACGCATCCTCTTCATCATCCACTGTCGACCTACGACTTCTTCAGTCGGGGAGTTGCGTGATGGTTGAGTTGCAGCATCAACGACTGATGTCCCTGGCAGAGCAGCTCCAGCTGGACAGCCTTATCAGCGCCGCGCCGGTACTGTCGCAGCAGGCGGTCAAGCAGGAGTGGAGTTATATGGACTTCCTGGAGCACCTGCTGCACGAGGAAAAACTGGCGAGACATCAGCGTAAACAGGCAATGTATACGCGCATGGCAGCCTTCCCGGCAGTGAAAACCTTCGAGGAGCATGACTTTACCTTCGCAACGGGAGCCCCCCAGAAACAGCTTCAGTCGCTGCGCTCACTGAGCTTTATAGAACGCAATGAGAATGTCGTGCTTTTCGGCCCATCGGGCGTGGGGAAAACGCATCTGGCTATCGCGATGGGCTATGAAGCTGTGCGAGCGGGCATCAAAGTTCGCTTTACGACAGCCGCAGATCTGCGGCTCCAGTTGTCAACGGCGCAAAGACAGGGACGTTACAAAAATACGCTGCATCGTGGTGTGATGGCCCCGAAGCTGCTCATTATAGATGCAATAGGTTACCTGCCGTTCAGCCTGGAAGAAGCCAAACTGTTCTTCCAGGTTATCGCGAAACGCTATGAGAAGAGTGCAATGATCCTGACCTCAAATCTGCCGTTCGGACAATGGGATCAGACGTTCGCTGGAGATGCAGCAATGGTATCAGCAATGCTTGATCGCATCTTACATCACTCACATGTTGTGCAAATAAAAGGAGAGAGTTATCGGTTGAAGCAGAAAAGGAAAGCCGGAGTAATAGCTGAGGCTAATCCTGAGTAAAACGGTGGATCAATATTGGACCGTTAGTGTTGGTGAAAAGTGGATCACTTATAAACCGTTATTGACAATAAAGCCCCCAACTACTTAGCTTATGAAGAATATGTCGCCATAATTAAACTTATAAATGGGTGCTCATACGCACAAGATACCGTTTAATTTTGAAGGCGACCGATATATTGCGGTTGTTTATTCTCCGGGTTGAGCTCATACGCACAAGTGCAAAGCGAAACTCACCGCAACATCCCCAATGATCAGTCGGAGGATTATCGCGCGAATGCGGTATTCAAGATATAAGTGCAAATTTGTCATCAGGTAGGAGTATTTTAGATGATGTTGACGAATAGAATCTTAGCTCCATCACGAGTGAGATAGAGATCTTGACCCGAGCAGCTCACTTCGAAATCTTGCCAAACGATAGATAACGGCAGGTGATAATCCAGTCCGCCTAAAAAGCGAGGCCGCACTAGTAGCACGTAGTGGTGCCATTCCGTTGCCAGTATTTTCTGGAACAACGGCCAGGCATCGATTAAATCGTGGCGGCTCGTGTGAAGGGGATATACGAGGGTTTGTAACTTGGGAGCAACATTACAGTTTTCATAAGCATGAGAGCCTTCCTGTTTAGTGAACACTCTCCATGAGACGGGCATACAAAAAGTATCAGGCTATATGACCAAACCTAACGATGCCACTCCCTCTTGAGGCAGACGCTGATGAGTCGCGAGCAGCATCTTCATTTGTCGTAAAACAAAGCGCGGCATCCAACCACACAGCGACTCAAAATCGAACCGTTCGCTGTTCGCATTTCCTTCAGGTGTCACCCAGCAATTTAAGATCAGTTCATCATAGAGCCACCGATCCAATTGTAGGCTGATATCGTAATCACTAAGTAGCTTACAGTACAGTTGATGGGCTATTTTTAAGCCCGCCACATCCAAATCGCCAAAATAGAGCAGTTGTTTTACCTGTTCGGCCTTGAGAAGTTGTGACACGCACTCTGCTTGACCTGACACTTTGTTTCCCGCGCCATAAATAACCAGTGACCAGTGAGTCTGAACTCGATTAAGTTGGCAAAGTCGATAATACACATCAGAGTTTTCAACAATGATAGCCGGAAGATCGCGGCAACCTGATGACTCATACGGTAAAGGCGGAGCACGTCGAAACGCGCCCATATCAGCCAAAGTCAGTGTGACATCCTTCCATCCGTCAGGCGGCATGGAATCCAGTGCTTTTTCATCACCAAATATAAGCAGAGACCGCTCACGGTGCCCGAGCACGCCCGGAAAGAGTGGCTTGTCGCCCTTAGTTTGGCGAAAGAGATATGTATTCAACTGTTGTAAACGAGCCTTGATTGGCAGTGGCAGTTGCCCTGTAATACGTTGCGCCAACCAGGGATGCCAGGCTATTTCTGATGTAGTTTTTGTAGGGACGATGGCACCTTCGTAAACAAAAGTATTTGGTAGGCTCATACCCCGCCAGTAGCGATGCCAGTTAGCTTTATGCTTAGGCTGAGCCCGCCAGTCCCCTTCGAGCAGTTGCGTAACGGCCTGACTCAGTAAACCTGGAACATCCTGGCGCAAAGCCTCTTGGCTATGTGTTTCTAATATCTCATCCAGAATCGCATTGGCTTTAACTGTTCGGACGGCCTTACCGGCTGCAAAACGGTGCTTATTTGCTGTCGACTCCAGCCGGGATAGCCAGATCATTACGCTACTCATACCATATCTACCTTAAAAGACTGGTTCGGACTTTGGCTTAGCAACCAGGGAAGCCGACCACAGGGCGTGGCGTTCTTTATCAACGGTTACCAGATCGCGCCGCCTCAGTTTCTGAACTTTGTTCAGGAAGAGATGGTTATCAAACATCGACTGGGCGTTTTCATCCGAGATGCCAGTCAAGTAGATGAGCTGGATTTTATAAGCCCTGGCCATTTGGGTTTGAATTCGCATCAAGTCATCAGCATTCGATTTACCCAACGGGTTGTCGGCCAGTAAGAATCCTGCACTTGAAATACCCGTATCGTATTCACGCACTTTGCCAACTGTCACAAACAGCAAAAAGGCAGATGTGAGGAGCTGCCCACCTGAGCCTTCGAGCCGGGTGACAGGAGTCCATTGTGGACGACTGGCGTTCGTCTTCAGCAGACGTACTTCCAGCTCCCCTTCGCCAAATACCGACTGAACCAAATCTGCTGTCAAGGCATCCCGGTTTGGCGCACGGGGTACCTGCCCTCGGGCTATCCACTGCTGTAAGCGGCCACTGGCAAAACCCCTGAGATCTGCGGTGACATCACGGAGCCGGTCAGTCATTTTGATAATGGGCCGACCAGGCAGTACAGGGCAGTCATCAGGAATTTTGACCGACATCGCGCGCTTGAGGAGTTTTATCGCCCCCTCCAGATGTGCAGTCAGATGGGTGACAGTCAGTTCAATCGAACGCTGGAATTGTTCCAAGCTGTCCTGCACCGCTTCGAATACCTGCGTGATCCCTGTACCGACCCTGTCCAAGTCGCCCAAAACTTCATGATAAGTTGCGACTGAGTCCAACTGTCGTAAGTATTCCTGACTGGCGCGGATATCTGGGTCCTTGGCCAACTCTTCTTCGATTCTTTTGCGGAAGTGTCCCCAGACCGTAGCGACACGTATACTTTGGTGTTTAAGCGTTTCTTTTAGGCTTGCGTACATTTGGCATTGCCTACTCAGCGCGTCAGCATACTCAGTGATACTCAGAATCCTGCTAGGCAGACCCGCCGCAGAGCTCGGAGTTATGGACTGGATCGTCGCCTGAGCTGTTTTGGCATTCTGTAGTCGTTCTTTCACATTTTCCATCTTCTTCAACAGCAGCGCTTTTTGCTCCAGTTGGAGTTTGAGCTGGTATTCAGTTTCATGGAGGCTGTTGGCGATTTCAGCCAAAGACGTTTGGATTGCCTCTATTTCGACGGGTTTCTCTTTCCACACAAAGTCCTCATCAAGCGCGTTGCGGGCATTCGCGCAATTTTGGGACAAATTTTGCAGAGTTACCTTCGAGTTAATTAGATTCTGCGTGAATTGCCTCTGCTGTTCGTTAAGGCGTGTGATGCGGTTGTTAATTACCGCTAGCTCATTGATAGCCTCCGCTTTTACCTCATCCGGATAGGCACTATAGATGGGTTGAGCTATCAAACGCTCAAAGGCGTAACGTTGTGCCTGTTCAGCATCTTTCCGTTGTTGCTTGAGGGCGGTAACCTGATCACCGTTGGCTGCTTCGAGTAATAGTTTGAGCGCCTGAGCTGCCTTATCATGGGCATCTTTGGGGCTTCGTCCTTCCATACCTTCAGTCGCCGTAATCTCTGAATAGAACGGCTCATTGCATAGATTGTTCCATTCGCTAATCTGGATACTTATATAGGTTTGTTCGGCGCGCTTGTTATCCGCGAGCTCTTTCTGCAGCTCTTGCGCCTCCCACAGGTTAACAAGAGTCTCCTCGCTTCGCTGAATATGCTCGACTAGTTGTTCCAGTTTCATTATCGCCGTTTCACGCTTCGCCCATTCCATTTCAACAAAACGGCTCAGTTTATCATGTGCTTTTTCGGCCTGAATTTTTTGATGTTTGGCACTGTTTAACCGCACCAGAGCATCCGCCTTCTCGTCGCGCAGTGTGTGCGCATAATGCTCCGCCAGCTTAAATGCTAAATCAGCATTTTCCAGCAGTAAGCGGGCCTGTTCGCGGTGGTCAACCAGTCTTGCCCAATGCTTACCATACTGATCGTAGTGCAAACGCCAGTCACCCCTGAAAGATTCCAGTATATTAAAGGCGCCCTCCGCAGCCTTCACACTGGTCTCCTGCGACGCTACAGTGTTCTCCAACTCTTGCAACCGGGCATTGTAAGCGGCCTTGCTATAACCGTGTTTATCGGGGTTTGAGAGGACGACCTGAAGCAATTCAGGCGTTTTTCTGCGGAGATCCTGTATTTCGTCCAGCAGATGAATAGCAATAGGCGCTTTCTTCCAGGGCAGTTTCTCACTGATTTTATGGACTAACTCAAAAGTTGCATCGTCAAGGGCGACCAGGTTCAGATAGCGGCCTGGATCATGATCGATCACTGCAGCGATACTCTCCGCTTCATCGTGGAAGACAGAGGCCAGATAGTGAGGAAATGCCCAGAGCTTATCCCGTGCAATTCCCGCCTCATAGAACGCTTCAAGGGCCTGATTGTTCTGCTTAGTGACCAGTTCATGCCCCGTCAGTTTTAACTCTTCCAGTTCGTGCTGTGCTTGCAGTAAGCGCTGTTTCATTTCATTCAGCGTTTGAGCATTCGCATTCAATACCTTTTCGAGCTGTAATCCGCACCGCTCGTTGTGCCAACTTATGTCCTCAACGTCAAGATCATGTTGCGTTGATGCTGGTAGTGTTTGATAGGTTTTTACTAAACTCTGTGCGCTATCCATTGCCGACTGGTACTTTAGATCTGCTTGAGTGCACGTCTGCTGGGCCTTACTTTGCTCAACTAACGCATTTGTCACGACATTCTGCTGCGCTTCCAGCGCCTGCTCTTTCTGATAATGGCCAGTACTAGCCAGCTCTTCACTCTGCTGCGCATCATGTAAGGTTAATTCCAATCGGTATTGAGCACTACCAGGCGTTTCTCCCTTTTGGATCAACCCAACTTCACGTAGTTTTTCCCGTTGCGATTCACCCAGGCGCTTGTCTCTTTTATATCTGTCACGATCCACCTCCAGGCCGCCCAACGTCTTTTGTAGTTTGTCGTATGACTGTCTAAGGGTATTACTTTCCTTGCTTATCTGCCCCTGCTCTTCCACAAGTTTCGCCTCCTGCTGGCGATGCCTGTTGATTGCCCACTCTAATACGCCCAAAGCCTCGCCAGCAGTACGTTCAAAAATCACCTGCAGTGGCCTTTCTGTTTCACTTTGGAATACCTTCAGATCTTCGTCTGCCTGACGGTACGCATCCAGCACCTTCGCATAAGCTTTGTAGTCTATAGCGGTACGAGTAATCTCAATTTGACGTTGATTGGCATCGGCTTCATCTTTAAGCGCGTCGACCTTGGTTTTTTGTTTGTTGAGCTGATGCTGTGCGAAATCATATTCAAGCAGCGTTCTGCGCTTGCCCAACAGTTCAAGCACAAACCCTTTTTGGTCAATGTATTGTTGCAAGTTTCCCGTGTCATCTTCTAGCTGTATCTGTTCAATCTGAGCTTCCCCAATAAAGGCTGTGAGATCGCGCATTGATTCGCGGAAGCCGTCATCCAACAGTTGCATCTGCGTCTGAGTACTTTCCAGTTGTTTGGCGGGTTCAAGAAACGTCTGCCAGTTAGCCAGCACGTCCTTGAGAAATGATTCGTTACGACGGATACCTTCTAGCTCTCCCTGACGTTCAACTTCATGCGCTACCAGTTCCCGCAGCCGCTCAGCTGCATCTTTAGACATGGTGCAGGCAAAGAACGCACCAAGGAAATCATGCTCAGTTTTGTATTCAATAAAACGGGTCAGGCCACCTTCTTCAGAGTTGAAAGTCACCATTGTTTTAATGAGATCAATGTTGATTTGTTGTTCCAGCAAAAATGTGCGCCATTCGCACTGCCTGGAGGTTTTGCGCCAGTGCATCCCCCCCTCGCTGCCCGCTTTGACATTAAGCCAGCTTTCGAAGCTGTGCAGGCTATTAGCGTAGGAACGTAGCTCAGAATCGCGTTCCGCGCGGGAATAAGAAGGGATTTCGTCAAACGGCGCCCCCAACAGAGAGTCAGGCGCATCACAAATAAACAGCGTGCGGTCAACATCATCCCCATTGCGCTGATGAGCATGCCCCAGTAATAACGTTTGGCCTGATTCATTGACCATCTCTACCAGGATAACAGAGAGCTCTTTATAGAAATAATTGCGGTAGTGGTATTCACTTTGCCGACGGTTAGCCAAGTATTGGGTGAAATCACTAACGGAGGGCTCAAAAATCGATAACAGTAGTGCGATGTAAGTTGATTTGCCCCCCCCATTAACAAGCTGTTGATAGGTACTGGTCACCACCTTCGCATTCCTGACGGGCGAGCGCTGCGGTTCATTAGCAGTACTATCGAGCGCTTGAGACAGGCCAATATAGTCCAGCGTGAGGTCTTTGTAGAAGGCTTCTTCATGGCCTGCCCCATCTATATAAACCCGTTTAATCAGCCACATATTTAAATCTCCAGCAAGCGTTGCGTATCTGAGTTTCCAGTGGGGACAGGTCGTTCATTAACCAGAGGGAACTTCGGGGTGCCTACTAATGCAGCGATATCACTTTCAACTAGATCTAACGGCCGAGCTTCTGTGGCTGGACTGATGCTCATCACAAAACGCACCGTCTCTTCGATGCCGGTATGGCGCAGATAGTGTTTGAGCTTTTGAGTCGGATACCAGTCGGACTCACCCGACAGACTGCTGTCTTCGGCCAGAAAACCTTCCTCCTGCAGCAGCTGTATCCAGCGCGTGGCCATTTCTGTTTGTGAGCGAATACTCGAGACACGACCCACCTTTTCGTCGTGAATGCGAGGAATACGTTCTTCCTGCACAAACCTGGCCACCGTTAGTAGACCGTCGACGGTATCGTCACCCTCGGCCTTGCGTTGTGCAATTACCTGGTCGGCAACATCATTGAGCCTGGCCACTACCGTGGCAGCATTAATGGCACTACTCTGACCGAATTCGACACGAACCGTGTCCGGTGTTGGAAACAGCTCGACCAGCAGCGCAATCAGGGTTAAGCCTGCAAAAAGTCGCTGCTCTTTGCGTTCTTTACTCAACTGATCCCCCGTTATTTCTGGCAACAGGCGCTTATTCAGCCAACCTAGAGACGGAGCAAATGGGCCTCTGCCATCTGCTGCCAGTAATACCCCGTACGACTCATGAATCCCGAGGTACCGCAATTTCATGCCTGCCGCGACGCCACGGATAATTTCAGCAAACAAGGCATCACTTTGCAGGTCTAGCGCACGTTGGATAGGCTCATCTCCCATTTTGTATCCCAGTGAGTTCATAATTGCCTGCGTGGCAATCTCGGCGTAGCGTGTAGCTTGTTGATGCCTGTTTTCGGACATAACTACTCCTCAAAGGGGGTTGCGGGAGCGATCGTTAACAGTTTTAAATTGCTAGCCCACCATCGCGCTGTTTCGATAGCATCGCCGCTTATCTCCACCTCTATTGTGGGATCACTGTTAGCCGCCACACTGCCAATATGAAGTAAACAAACCTGTTGTTCTTGTTCGGATAATTCGTCGTGCTCATAGGCGTTGAAAACATCTCTAAAGCTCACATGCCCCCGATTCTTCAGCCGGTCACTCACCCAATCGCTGCATTTCTTTATGACAGATTCAGGGATCCCACGCAGGTTGGTTTCAATAGCTACGGGCTGGTCGGTAGGGTCCTGTATCTCATGTGGCAGCGCTTGTTCAAATCTATCAAGATAGAGGTTCAGCAGCGCCTCAAGGTCAAAGAGGATGTGTCTATCATCATCCTGACTTCGGGGAGCCAGCACGCGTGCGATGAGATCATCTATTTCTTTTTCGACAGTGTCGGGGGAATGTAACAGCAGTGGTTTAAGTGCACCTTTTTCCAGCGTTTCACGAAAAAGAGTGTTATCTCTGGGAATAATGAGTTTCAGGCGAGCTCGCTCAAAATCTTTGTTCACATCATGTAAGCAGTCTTGATAGCGCTGAGTAAAAATGCAGACATCGGCAAAAATCTCTTGCGCATTACGCAGCTTATTTAATTTATCGGGGTGTAATTCTGAGCGACCATCAACGAGCATTTCCGTAATGGCCGACATCGTGGTCCGAATATGCTCCAGCACTTCCCCAGTCTTGTCAAATGAGTCATTAAGTACTGGACGAATATCACGCGCATAGGATGCACTCAAATCACCAGACTGAGCGGCGCGTACTTTCATCCGCATCCCAATCAGATATTGCTCTAGTTGCCTCTGAGTTGACTGAATCTGATGCACGGCCTTGTCGATCTCACCGCGACGGATGGTTTTTAACGTGCGCCAGGCCAGAATAGCCGCGCGTTCAATCGGCGTTTCATCCAAACGGAGGGTATAGAACAGCATTCCTTCATCGGTCAGTGACCAGAGAATTACATCTGAGCCGGATAGCTGGTCGTAGCGGACCAGACGGACTATCTGTTCTTCGGAATGCGTTCGTTGCTTGAAGTCGTAATAACGGAGACGGAAAGGGTCTTTAATCGATGCAAAAATCTTGCTGGCAACCTGCGCGTAGGCCGAGGCTTCTTGTCCCGGATAAGCTTCATTTAGGTGCCCAACCAGGCATAACTCCGCTTCTTTCCGCGTCATACCGGGTTGGCGCTCGCGGTCAGCATAATAAAGCATCGCGTCAAAGAGATGCATGATAGCCGCCAGCGCATCAAGCTCGACGCCTTCCCAAGGATTGCGCTGTAGGGTGCGATAGATTGAATCCAGCGTACGCACGACCAGCAATGCATGAGACTGGATAGTCAGCTCGCGGCGTGCCATGGATTCATTACGAGCCTGCTCCAAAAACTCTAGCGACATAGCATTCTCCCTAAGTAACAGGGCCACTATAGTATGGCAAAATAATTTACGCAAAGAAACTTTGCCTAATTTTTTAAAATTGCAATGTTATTTGTTTTGAAGTAGTTCACCTCCTATACTGAATCCATACATCGGATTGCCAATAATTAACCTGCAAAGACAAAACAATACTGGTATGTATTACTCAACGTTTCTTGAGAAACACAAAACATCCCTCAGCCACGCACAGTGGTTGCGCTTGCGCTATATCGAGCGCCAGCTACTGTGGGAGCGAAAAGTCACTTCACGCATGATTGCTGAAGAGTTTGGTGTCTCAGCGCAGCAAGCCCGTACCGACGTACGAACCTACCTTGAGGTAGCGCCAGGTAATGCTTTCGAACAAGGAGGCGGCCGAAAGGGATATTTTCCCAGTGAGACGTTTGTGCCTGTTTTACTAGGAGACAACGACCTAATATGGCGTGCGACGGCCGAGTTTCAATCGCCACAAACGGCTCACGCGCAGGAAATTCCACTCATACATCGCGCAGTGAATAGCCGCACACTGGCAATTTTTTTGTCAGCGATCGAGCTGCGGGGCCAAGTGCAAGTAGTCTATGCGTCAATGGAAAACCCTGAAGGCACGTTCCGTACACTGACCCCTACGATTATTATTACCGTCAATGGCCGTCAGCATGTACGTGCCTATGACTGGGACAGTTCTACGTTTAAGGACTTTATTTTGGCGCGATTTCTGGGCTTACCGGAACTGATTGTCCCAGCTGCAGCCCCACCGCGTGAAGACACTTCGTGGGAGATCGCGATCCCTGTACGTTTTATTGTCAACCCAGCTCTAAGCGAGGCGCAGCAAAAAGTGATTGAGCGAGACTACATACTTGAACCACGTGAGTTCACTATTCGCGCACCGATGATTTTTTATTTGTGCCCCGAAAACAATCTGCCTAAAACCGATGATGAATTTGCTCAGGCTACAGATCCCAGTGGTCAAGGCCCCTTTGTCTATCCAATTCTTGCTGTGCATACCCAAACAGGTGAGCCTATTCACAAATACCGCCATGCAGGCGAGAGATAGCCCTTCTGTTTGCTAATTTATTGCCATGCGCTGTTACTGTGAGGATGATGGCCTAGAGATTGCTCTGATAGAAATCATGGCCATAAATTAGGTCATCCATTACGTGTTCATGTGCTCTAGCGGAGACACAGCGCCTGAACGTACATAGTGAACTCGCTTTACTGAAGTAAATGTAAAGCGGCAGCTTTCCTTCAAGCCACGTTTAAATGAAAACGTCGACATCAACACCGGAACGAGATGAAGTTTCCTCCACAGTGAAAAAATATTGCGACATATCTTTCCCCTCCCCCCATGACAGAGTGATGATTGCACATATTTTACACGTAACTTAATAATTCATCAGTACTTTTACCAAGGTCTGGAAATCGTGGCGCATCTGATTAATCCCCCCTAGGAAACCCAAGTTCCCCTTGGTAAACGACCAACAAATAACAGCCTTGCGGGCCCCCCCTACCCGAACTAGAATCATGACTCAAACAATGAGGCTTTCCACATGACAAAAAAAACAGCACATACTCAGATCACTAAAACTCAAATCTATCGTGCCGTTGCCAGCTCAACCGCGATCGAAACCGGTGCTTCTGTGCAAAAAATTGAGCAGCAACTGAAACAAAATCAGGCACAGGCGAAAGCCGTCGGCCTCGCCCGTTAATCTGGCAAGATATCACTCACCAATTGCATCATAGGGCTATAGTTCCCTGATACGCCTGCCTGTATTGCCTTGAAGTAAAACGCCTTGTGCTCATCCCACAGGCTATAATCAAGTAAGCCATTCCCTGCCAGAACCGACAGCACATCGCAAAGTAGCCGCGACAGACGCCCGTTACCTTCTCTGAATGGGTGGATCAAAATAAACTCCACATGGCATTCAGCCAGATAACTTACCAGCTCCAGACGAGCCAGGGATTTGAGCTCACCAGACCGAGAAAGAAACTGCCTCTCGAAACCATCAAGAAGCAGCGGAATCCTGTCGGCAGCAGCAAACTGGAAACCGTCCTTAGTTAAGTTGGCATTACGCAGCCTCCCCGCCCAGTCGTACACATTCCCCAGCCATTGACGATGCCAGCCGTTGATATGCTCAAAAGCCAGCGCCGCTGGCGGCTGGCCTTCGATAAATAGCTGTTCATAAAGCATCAGCAGCAGGCCAGACTCCAGTGCCTCCATTTCCTGCTCATCAGTAATCCCTAACTTATTAGCCAGCACCAGGTCTCCAGAGCCCGGTTGATACCGCTCTTCAGCTGAATTAAGCTCATATTTTGCCAAGCTCTTATCTCCGCCCAAACAAGTTCACAACGTTGTTTTCCTGCTGCTGCAGATAGTTGTTAACCCGGTTTTACCAGATCTCAAGCGTCCTGCGTTTTCTGTCAGGTAATCATAACGATCATAGTGTTTCGAGCTAACGTCGTTCAAAGCGTGGCTCTGGATACGATCGCGGATCTCTTTACTGATCCCCGCCTCTCCTATTAGCGTTTTACAGGTGCGACGTAAATCTCGCGCCGTGAAAACTGTAAACTCAGGACTAAAGGCCCGGAAATACATGATGGAACGTGCCAGGCTATCAGTGCGTACCGGTCGTCCACCGTTGGTAGAAAGCGGGAAGATATAGGGACTGCTGCTTTCCTTAGTCAGCTCTTTCACTGAGGCTAATTCTTTAGTGCCGATTCAGTCAGCGGGATCAGGTGCTCACGCTTGTTTTTCGATACATCAGCTATGACCAATAACGTCTTGTGCTGCCAGTCAATCGCGCTCCACTGGCTGGCAATCATTTCAAACGGGCGCTGCCCGCCAGCATAAACACAGAAGCGGATAAGGTGCTGCATCAACGGCCCAACGTTAGTGGCCTGAGCGAACTCCTCCATGACTAAACGTAGCTCCTTCAGTGTTAACCAAGTATCTCCGACTTTTTCCGCCGCTGATTGCTTCGGGATAGCTGATACCGGATTAACTTCAAACCCGAACGTAATGCCCACGCTGGTATTCATCGGATTGTTATCGGCTTTAAGGCCGTAGATGAATGCAGCCATCAGGTAGTAACGAATTCGGTTTGCATGGACCACCGCATCACGCTGGATGATGCCAGATAAGATCGTTTTGATCTGTAATGGCGTGACATCCTTCGCTTTGGTCTCACCAGGGATGACTGAATAGCACTCTTTTTCAAGACGTTTCAGTACATCGGCACATGTCCGCTTATTGTCGAGCTTCATCTTATTGATGTAACCATGCACCAGCTCTTTAAACGATCCCTGCGAGCGATGAAGCTGCATGATGTGCTGCTCGGCCAGGCGTTGTTGCTCAAGTTCTTGTTGCGGCTCTTTTCCTTCAATAATCCAGGCTCCGTACTTTTTCGCCAGCTCATTGGCCGTCACCAGTTTCATCTCATGCCAGATGCACAACTGGATGAACTTCTCTTTCTTCCCTTTCTCAACGTAATAACGGAAATAAAAAACCTTGCTGCCTGAAGGCTGAACCTTAACACCAAGCCTGCCGGTGCCACGTTGAGCGCTGTTGCTCCACACGTAGTACGCCGTGCTTTTTGTCTTCAATCCACGTATAGCAGTCTCGGTAAGATTAGCGGCCGTAAATCCACCTTTATAAGGATGATATAATGAGGATATCAGGCAACCAAACAGGAACAAAATAAACATCATAAATTATTGATTATATTCAATTAAAAACACAATCAGAGCCTAATTCGAACAATTAAAAACATGCCAATTCTATGACTCATAATCGCTTGGTCGCTGGTTCAAACCCAGCAGGGGCCACCAAATTTAGTAATGTAAATCATGCTATTAAGCCACCTCTTTAAAGGTGGCTTTTTTGTTTGTAACCCAAAGTGGCGATTAAATGGCGACCCGTTCTCTAAAGCGTATCTGAGTATCAATCCCGCTCCAACTCACTCACCTGCCATCTTACCGAGCTCACGCCTTTCTCCAGGCTAATACGGCTCACCAGGCTCTCAAGCTGATCGGTTAATGTCGGATTTCCCATCACCTCCGCATTAACCTCCATACGATGTGGTGGATCCATGTCTTCACTATGTAGTGATTGCAGACGTAAGCCGCTGCCACCCAGCGTATGCAGCATCAGGCTGCGTACCTGAACTTCGTCTTGTGCCAGACAGATGATTTGCACTTTATAGTGCTGTATCGCTTCGGCGGCTGAGACGATGGTTTGGCGGTTAATGCCAAGCGCCAACTCGCGCAACAGGATATTGGCGCACAGGATCACCATGCAGCCAATGGTTGCCTCCAACAGTAGTCCCATGCTGCACAGCACGCCAACAGCAGCCGTGCACCATAAGGTTGCGGCGGTATTTAATCCGCGGATGTTCAGGCCATCACGCATGATCACGCCACCGCCGAGAAAGCCGATCCCGGAGACGACATAAGCCGCAACCCGCGATGCATCAGTTGCGATGCCGGGTACGCTTTGCGTCATCAAAACAAAGAGACATGCGCCGGTGCTAACGAGCGCATTGGTGCGCAGTCCAGTCATACGTTGACGTAACTGACGCTCGCAGCCAATTAACGCACCCAACACCAACGCGACGGTGACGCGCAGTAAAAAGATTTTCCAATCCATAATAGACCTCACTCCGCAGCATTTAAGAGTGCGGAAAAAACACAGGTTAAAAATGGATTACAGACAGTGCCAATACCGCCGTGAATCAGCAGCATTACGCTAATGAAAGGAGAGATTCAGAAGGATATCTACCGTCTTAACGCGCGGTTAAGACAGCGTGACGAGAGCTATCTTACCGCAAGAGCCTGTTGTAATCGTTCGGGACTTGTGTCCAATGTCGTTATCCTCTTGAGTAAAAATTCGCCGCGATTTTAGAGCGCCTTACGCTGCATTGCCAACCGCAAAATCCACTTTGTTTAATTTGGGTTTATGACGAAAAACCCGCCGAAGCGGGTTAAATGTGCATGCTTATCGTCCCGTCGTCAGCCAACGGCTCAGTGTGCCTGAGTTAGCGTAACCACTGATAATGGCGGCATAACTATCAAAGCGGTTGCTGACCTCACTCACCTGGTTGTTATACAGATCGCTTTCAGCACTCAGTACGTCCAGCAATGTGCGGCGACCTAAGTGATACCACTGATCATAAAAGTCTTTGCGGATACGGTCAGATTCCACGATCAGGTTTTTGTATAGTGTGGCGCGCTCAGCCGTTGAATGCGCATTTTGGTTAGCAGCACGCACGCGGTTTTCCAGATCGCGACGCTGCTCCTGCACTTGCTGACGGCTCGCCTCGGCGCGCTTAATCGCAGCAATTTCCTGGGCGTTAGTGGAACCACCGCGGAACAAGCCCCAGCTTACGTTCAAACCGGTTTGCCACGCCTGTTGTCGTCCCAACTGATCTTCGCGCGTGTTTTTGCTTACCGTCCAGTTGAGCTTGGGTAAACCAGAGGCTTTAATCGCCTCGGCTTCTTTGAACGCTGCACGCTCTTCAGCACTGGCGCGTAAGATCAGAGGATGGACATCCAGGCTGGCCAGCTGGCGATTTAAGTCACCAAACGATAGAGCCCAATTGTCGCTGGCTGGCAAAGTCACACGGCTATTGCCCATCAGGCGATTCAGGGTGATTTCTACATCACGCGCGCGTGATTCGGCATTTTCCAGGTAGCTTTGCGCCTGAAGTAAGCGCCCTTTCGCCTGCGTCAATTCACTACGACGTCCCGCATCAGACTGAACAATTCCGCTCAACATCTTGGTCAGATCTGCCATACGTGCGAGATATTGCTTACTGATGCTGATAACGTGCTGTTGTTTATTCCATTCAATCAGCGCATTAGTCACCTGCATTGCCAGATCTTCGCGTTGAGCCTGAACTGACTGCCTTGCCGACGTCACGCGCTCCTCGCGACTTTCGATGGTACGGCTCGTTTGGCCAAAGTCGATAAGGTTGGTCGCCACC
Source organism: Pantoea nemavictus (assembly GCF_037479095.1). Lineage (NCBI taxonomy): Bacteria > Pseudomonadati > Pseudomonadota > Gammaproteobacteria > Enterobacterales > Erwiniaceae > Pantoea > Pantoea nemavictus. The sequence continues at coordinate 1,533,790 of NZ_JBBGZW010000001.1, forward strand.
GAAACGCCTAAGGATGGCGTATTGCCCTGGTATTCGTAATTTTTTGTGCCGCTACCAAACTCTTTCGTGGCTGAAGCAGCGCTGACATCAACCTGCGGCCAACGCTGACCTTTGGCTTCATCAACGCTGGCCTCAGCCGCATCGCCCTGCGCGATATAGGACTTCAACGCCGGGCTGATTCGCCAGGTAATGCGTGCAGCTGAGAGAAACTTTTGGCGAATTTCACTTTCTGCGACCGTTTCATTCGCCGTGCCACTGAGCATCACCGGCGAGCTTTTCCCTGCCGTATCGCTTGCTACAGACGGGCTGACATAACTGAAATTAGCCGGGGAGCTAGCAGCTGGCGCATAAGACGTAGTCTGCGCAGGTTGCGGCTCTTGCTTAACACTACGCACCGATTGCATCGGATTAAACGGCTGTGCTTCGGGACGGCGTTGCTCCTCGGTCAGGAAGCCGCCGCCCTGTATCTCCGCAGCATGAGTAGACATGGCCCTGGCTGATGTCGGTGGCTCAACAACTGCACGTTGTTGGGGGATCTCTGCTACCGCAGGCGGCAACGTTGGCGCAGCTGGCGGCTGAACCTGCTGAATATGAACGGGCGCAGGAGCCTGCCTTTCAGCAACGATTGGCTGCTGTTTGGGCTGAGATATCATTGGCCGCGCGAAGGTTGGCGCAGATACCGATGGCACGGGTGCTGGCGCAACTGAAACCGGCGCAGGTAGCGTTCGCGCCGGAGCAACGGGCACCGCTTTCGGAGGTGGCGCAATCGGGCGATGGCCGCTCATCTCCGCAAACATCATCAGCTCACTGGTGGAATCAGCCATTACATTAACCGCGGGTGCCATCACAACCGCGACACATACGGCAAGCAAAGAGAGATGACGCGCCTGTGTATGGCGCATCTTGTTATTATTTTTCATGATTATTAACGCTCGCGGAATGCTTCTTTGGCTTTCAGGACCGGCTTCAGCAGGTAATCGAGAATGGTTTTCTCACCCGTGCGCACTTCGACGGTAGCGATCATGCCGGGAATAATCGGCAGATCTTTATTACCCGCATGTAAGGTGCTTTTATCCGTCAAAATTAATACGCGATAGTAGGTATCATCCGGACGTCCACTGGCGGCTTTCTGATCGTCTTTCAACGTATCCGGACTGATGTACTCCACGTGTCCATCAAGCCCGCCGTAGATGGCAAAGTCGTAGGCAGTGATCTTTACCTTGGCCGGTAAACCAGGGCGCAGGAATGCCACATCCGAAGGACGAATTTTTCCCTCTACCAGCAGCTGTTCTTCCAGAGGAACGATTTCCAGAATATGTTCGCCCGGCTGAATCACCCCGCCGATGGTATTAACACGCACGTTTTTCACCGTGCCGCGAACCGGCGCGTTAATGGTGGTACGCTCAACGATATCGGCACGACCAATAAGGTTTTCACTGACCTGGCCCAGCTCAAGCTCCATACGCGCCAGCTCTGCATGAGCGTCAGACTGATAGCGGTTACGACGTTCAACGATTTGCGCCTGAATGTCGTTCGCCTGACGCTGCATTCGCAGCAATTCGACTTCTGACAAAAGACCTTTAGCAGCGAGCGGCTCTGCCAGACGAATCTCGCGCATCGACAGTGCATAACTACGTTGCAGCGAGTTAACACTGTCATTCAAAGCCCTTTTACGTGACTCATAGGCTTTGGTTTCCTGTGAGACAACGGCCGGATCGCTTTTTACCTGCTCATCAAACATCAACGGCTGCTCATAAGCCTCTGCACGCAAGCGTGCAATGCTGCCTTTCAAACCCACAACTTTGCTCAGTACTTCGCGGTAGCTTGATTGCGCGCGCGTCGGATCAATCTTTAGCAGCACATCACCGCGATCCACCACCGTACCTTCCCGCACGTTCATCTCAGCCAGAATGCCGCCTTCCAGGCTCTGAATGACCTGTTCACGGCTACGAGAAATGACTTTGCCATCTCCTTTGGTGATCTCTTCCACTCGCGCATAGTTGGCCCAGGTAATGCCGACACCTAATACCGCAATGATGATCCACATCACCAGCTTGGAACCGGGTGTGGTTTGTGACAGCAGTGAAGCCTGGACGTCATTCATGAATTCGGCATCAGCAGCGGAAAGACCTTTCGCGCTCTTACGCCATGGCATTAATTTGCTCATACTGCAGCCTCCTCTGCTGCTGCTTCCACCGGCGCTGACACTGCCGAAGCATCGTTTGCGGGGGCTGGGGCATCCACTACCTGTTCAACTGCCTGACGCGGCCGACGAACTTTATTTTTTCCTTCCAGCGCGGCCAGAACCTGATCTTTCGGGCCGTCTGCGACCACTTTTCCCTCTTCCACCACGATGATGCGATCAACCAGCGCCAGAATGGACGGACGGTGCGTCACCACAATCAGCGTGTGTCCTTCACTGGCACGACGTAAATGCGCCAGGAATTGGTTTTCAGTCATGCTGTCCATTGCGCTGGTCGGCTCATCCATCAGCAGCACTTTAGGGCGCGTTAACAGCGTTCTTGCCAGGGAAACCAGCTGACGCTGACCGCCGGACAAACCTTCACCGCCCTCTCCTACCGTCAGATTGATCCCACTCGGGTGACGTGCGGCGACATGATCCAAACCGGTGAGATTAAGCACGCGCAGCAGCTCATTGGCCGTCGCATCTGGACGCCCAATCATGACGTTTTCGCGTAGCGTGCCGTAGAAAAGACGTGCATCCTGGCCGACAAAACCCACCGCTTTACGCCAGTCCGCCGGATCAATCTGGTTCACATCCAGACCATCGGCGGATATCTGTCCTTGCACGGGTTGGTACAAACGCGCCATCACGCGTAGCAAGGTGGACTTGCCGCTGCCGATACGACCTAGAATCGCCACACGCTCTCCGGCTTTGATGCTCAACGAGATATCTTTGAGGATCTCCGGATTGGGCTTCATCGGCGGAGCCGGATAGGAGAAGTTGACGTTGCTCAGCGTGATCTCACCACTCAGCGGAGGATCCGTGAGGTAGGTTTTACTGCTGTCGCGATCGACGGGCATTTCCATCAGCTTGTTTAACGAGGTTAACGCCGCCTTTGCCTGCTGATAGCGCACTGCCAGGCCAATTACCTGACCGAGTGGACCGGTGGCACGGCTGGCGAGCATGACGGTCGCGATCATTGCACCCATGGTAAAAGTGCCTTCGTTAATCAGATAAACACCGGCTACGACCAACATTACCGTCTGGAATTGCTGCAGGAACGTCACCACACCGGTTGCCAGCGTCGAGTAACGTTTTGATTTCATTGAGTTAGCTGATTGCAGCGCGCTGAAGTTTTCCCAACGGCGCTGCATATGCGCTTCACCACCAACGGCTTTCAGCGTTTCCATGCCTTCAACCGACTCAATCAGCACGCCTTGCTTAAGCGAAGCATCTCGCAAGTTCTCTTTCATGATGCGCGCCAGCGGCCACTGGATCGCGGCACTGACGATGATGATCATGGGGATCATCATCAGTGGAATGATGGCCAGCGGACCGCTAATGAAGAAAATGACGCCGACAAACATCAGAATGAAGGGCAGATCGGAAATGGCTGCCAACGTCGCCGAGGCCACAAAGTCGCGCACGGATTCGTACTCACGGATTTGGTTGGCAAACGTACCGGAAGAAGCCGGTTTGTGTTCCATCTGGATTGAGAGTGCCTGGCGGAACAGCATGCTACCCAGCACCAGATCGGCTTTTTTACCGGCCATATCCAGCAGATGAGCACGTACAAAGCGCGTTACCGCTTCAAACACCATGGCGATGGTGACGCCAATCGCCAGCGACCACAGCGTCACAAACGCCTGATTTGGCACCACGCGGTCATAAACGTTCATGGTGAAGAAGATGCTGGAGAGCGCTAAAACGTTAATCAACACAGCTGCAATTGCCGCACTGCGGTAGTAGCGTCGATAGCGCCACAGTGTGGAAAACAGCCAGTGGCCTTTCACTTCCGGCAACATTTCGCTGGCGCGTTCATCCACCACCGCTGTTGGTTTTGCCATCACGGCAAAGCCAGCGTAGATCTCATAAAGTTCCGCCATGCTCATCTCGACAGCAGAGGCACTGACTTCTGGCATCACCAACTGGAAACGCAGTTCGCGCTGATTCTCCTCATTGGTATGAATGCGGCGCGACAGCACAATGCACCCGCCGCCCTCTTTGCGCAGCAGAATCATCGGCATCAGTTGTTCCGGTAAATCTTGCAGACGCCGCTCCACCATGCCGCCGGTGATACCCGCATTCTCTAGCGCAGTCATGGCCTGTGAGGGTGAGAGCAATGTCGCTTTTGGCAAACCGGCCACCAGCGCCTCTTCACTTTTCTCGCGTTTGTAGTGTTTGCAGATCCAAGCCACGCTTTTTAACAACGTGTCATCTACCGTGGTTTCAATACGAGCAACAGAACGCGCATCCTGCTCCACAGCATCCTGCTTCTGGTCGACCATTTCCCGACTCCTGTAAACCTGACAAAAAACGGTGAGCAGATTGCCCACCGTTGTACCTGTTTGAATTGGGAAAATTCTGACAGAAGGCAGGTTTTAAGCCGTCCAAGACTTGTCTCAAACGGTTATGAATATTTGTTTAAACTCATGACTGAGGGTGCTGCGGTGGGCTTTATGCCGCTCTTTTATAACGATAATCGCAGGGCTGTTGATGGCTGTCCTGGGCGTGTTATCTTACTGGCTCGCTTGATAGCAATCGGACAAATAGCAATGGCAAAACAGCGGATAGGAGTTGTGTTTGGCGGCAAGTCGGCCGAGCATGAAGTGTCATTACAGTCAGCCAAAAATATCCTCGAAGCCATCGATAAGAGTAAATATGAGGTGGTTTTACTGGGGATTGATAAGCAGGGGGAGTGGCATCTGAATGATGCGTCAGGGTTCTTGCTCAACGCCGAGAATCCGGCGCTGATTGCCCTCAATCGTTCAGGTGAACACGTCGCGCTGGTACCGGGCAGCTCTTCTCAGCAGCTGATTACCCGTCAGCAAGCGCAACCGCTCTCACAGCTGGATGTGATTTTCCCGATCGTGCACGGTACGCTGGGCGAAGATGGATCGCTGCAGGGTTTATTGCGCATGGCCAATCTGCCGTTTGTCGGTTCTGACGTGCTCGGTTCTGCGGTCAGCATGGATAAGGATTTCACCAAACGTCTGCTACGCGATGCGGGACTCAAGGTGGCACCGTGGCTGAGTGTGACCCAGACACAACGTGCCCATGTTGATGCCCAAGCGGTGATCGCCCGCTTTGGCTTACCGCTGTTTATCAAACCCGCGAACCAGGGATCTTCGGTCGGGGTGAGTAAAGTCGATAGCCTGGAAGCGTTTGATGCCGCGCTGGACCTCGCCTTTACTTTCGATCGTAAAGTCCTGATTGAGCAAGGTATCAAAGGACGCGAAATCGAATGCGCCGTGTTGGGTAATGAGTCCCCGCAAGCCAGTCCCTGTGGTGAGGTCGTGGTGCACGATGCTTTCTACTCCTACGACACTAAATACATCAGCGAAAGCGGTGCGCAGGTGGTGGTTCCCGCCGCCATCAGTGACGCAGCCAGCGAGGCGATTCGCGCCGTGGCGATCACCGCATTCCAGGCGCTGGAGTGTTTTGGCATGGCGCGCGTGGATGTGTTCCTGCAGGATGATGGCGAGATTATTGTCAACGAAGTGAATACCTTACCTGGCTTCACCAACATCAGTATGTATCCAAAGCTATGGCAAGCTGCGGGTTTGAGTTACAGCGATTTGATAACTCGCCTGATTGAGCTGGCGCAGCAGCGCCATCAGCAGAGCAGCCAGTTGAAAAGCAGCGTGTAGTCAAGTGTGACGTGGCTCAGGCCACGTCATGCATCATGCTGCGCGGCTCCATCGCCGGTGAGGTTTGATTACGGCCATTGCGCTTGGCGAGGTAGAGGTTTTTATCCGCCGCTGACACTAAACGGTTAATCACGCCAGGCCATTCACGTTCGCTCTGCGCACTGCCGCGCGCCAGACCTAAGCTGGCTGTCACCGTCACCGTGTTGCCCTGAATCCAGAACTTCTCTTTCACCATCGCCTGACGCACCGTTTCAGCCAGTTGGTACAGCTGGCTGTGATTGCAGTCGAAAACCACTATCACAAACTCCTCCCCGCCAAAGCGACAAACCATACCGCGATTGCCCACTACCCGCTGAATACGACGCGCAATCTCTTCCAGCACGCAATCTCCGGCATCATGACCAAAATTGTCATTAATGGCTTTGAAGTAGTCGACATCCAGCATCACCACGCCCGCTTCACGCTGCAGTGAAAACGGCTCATTTCTCAGGCTCTCATACAGGCCAGAGCGCGAGAGTAGCTGAGTGAGAAAATCAAAATTTGCTCGTAATGCGAGACGATGATTCAGCTGCCGAATCGCGTCCATGCTCACCGCCACCAACAATGGACTCAGCGCGACAGTGGCCACGCCAAGGCGGGCTGAAGTGAGGTGGCTAATCGGTAGTAGCGCGTCGTCGCCCTGAATGTTCATCACGCCATGCGACACTAATACAATCTCGGTGATGCCGGTGATGAGGATCACCAGGCTGGTCAGCGGAATGGGCAACACAATTGCACACCAGATCAGCGCTGGTACCGGGAATGTCAGGCTGCCTGCGCCGCCAATCAACGCGCCCACGGTTAGCGAGAGGATCACCGCTGCCAGTGCCAACAGTTTGCCCGGATGCAGCAAGGTACGCGGCGCTACGGTGCGCAGCGGACGCGCCAGCATCACTGGCAGCAACATCAGTGACGTTGAGAATTGCTCGCTAAACCAGTCGCCCCACGCCACGATAAAACGCGCATTGAAGTCGATATCCTGCGCCCATGCCCCCCAGGTTGCGCAAGCCGCCGCGCCGAGAAAACAGGCCGGGAAAATGCGCATGGCATTGACCACCTGGCTGTTAGCAGAAGGACGTTGCAGATGTTTGATCAGCATACTGACCGAGACGAGGATAAAAAGAATATTGGCAAAATTCACGGTAAACGCAGGCAGCGCCCAGCCGGAAAATACCGTGTCGTTAAAAATCATCGCACTGAAGCACACCAGATAGCTGGAAGTGGTGTGCAAAAACGGATTACGCACCATTAAACCGGCGACCAATGCATTCACCGGCCAAAACAGTGAAAACTCTTGCGGGATGCGCAAATGGCTGCCAATAAAGCAGAAAAAAAGCGTAATGAAGAACAGCGTGAGAGTATTCTTTTTTAAATTATTCTCTTCAAACAGCATAACGCGCATACGTCTGAACCCTGTAACGTAGAAATCGCTGCCATCAGCCATGGGCATCAGCAAGCATTAAACCTGAAATAACCGCGCGATGATTCGGTAATTAAGCAAGTGTTCGTCATCCTACTCTGCGGCTGGACGGCGCTCAATCTGCCATGAAAACAGCATGGAAACCAAATGGCAGGGTGGGAACGCCAGAGACAAAAGATCAAGCCGGCGGCAATTATGCCCTGTAAATAAAAAAATCGGCTATCCGAGATATCCGATTTTTACTTTCAAAACTACCGTTAATGCCAGGATTTAGGGTTATTTCAACGCCACAGGCCACTGACTGAGGCGAATGCCACGTTGGCGCGCGTTTTCGCCAAAGTCTTGCAGCACAGCCTTCACATCCGGATCCATATATTTAGCGTTATCGTGCTCGGCAACCACCACGCTATTTTCCGGAATCTCTGCCAGTAATCCCTGCAGTTTCGGATTATGCATAAAGGTCAGATTTTGCTGGAAGCGTAATACGTAATGATCGTCATAACGCGTGAGCTGCAATGCATTGCGATGGCTTTTATAGATACTGCAAAGGATTTGCGTCGCGATGCCAATTCCGATGCCGGCCAGCATGCCAAATACGATAATGCCGCCGATAGTGGCAAGGAATGGCACATATTGCTGGGGCCCCATGCGCATCTGCTCAATGAACAGGCGTGGCGTAGCCAGCTTATAGCCGGTATAAAGCAGCACCGCCGCCAGACTGGCAAGCGGGATAGCATTAAGCAGATGGCTAAACCACAAGCCGCAGATCAGCAGCAGCCCACCATGAATCAGGATGGAGAGCTTAGTTTGCGCCCCCGCACTGACGTTAACCGAGCTGCGCACAATCACCGCGGTAATGGGCATTGCGCCGAGGAAACCGGCGGCCAAATTACCCATCCCTTGAGCAAACATCTCTCTGTTGGGCGATGGCGCAGGATGCTGCGGACGCAGTTTTTTTAGCGCTTCCTGACTCAGCAGTGTTTCAAGACTCGCTACCAGCGCCAGGGTTATCGCCACCATCCACACCGAAGGATTCCGCCATGCTTGCCAATCTGGCGTTTCCAGTTCTGCCACCAACGCTGACATGCTATCGAAGGCAGGTAGTGCGATACGCGGCAAGCTTTCTGCCAGTGAAGGAAACAGGCGATCGCCAAACACCGTCGCAGCACAACCTAGCAGTACCGCCACCAGCGGACCGGGCATCCAGCTCAGGGCCTTCACCGATTTGATCAGCGGCGTGGTCCACAACCAGAGGATGATCAGGCCAGTGCCGGCAACCAACATTGCACTGCTTGAGAACTGAAACTCACCGTTCACCAGCGAAATTAATTCGACGTCTCCCGCGGCACCCAGTGCCACCGGAATTTGCTGCATAATCAGCAAAATACCAATTGCCGCCAGCATGCCTTTAATGACGCTGCTCGGTACCAGCGTGATAAAACGTCCTGCACGTAATAAGCCAAAAAGACACTGCAATCCACCCGCCAGAATAAGCGCGGTGAGAAAGGCAGAAAAACTGCCTAGCGTCGCGATCGACGCGACCACAATAGTGACTAATCCCGCCGCCGGACCGCTGACCGCAAAGCGCGAAGGGCTCAGCGCAGTGACCAGCAAACCGCCAATCACGCCGGTAAGCAGACCAGCAAAGGGTGGCAGTCCGCTAGCCTGAGCGATACCAAGACAGAGCGGCAGCGCCACCAGAAACACCACCAAACCAGCCGGAATATCCTGACGAAGCGTGTTTAAATTCATGGCGTATCTTCCTCTGCACAAAGGGTAATTAACCGCTTGCAGAGCGGCAAAGCCCACCTGCGATTTTTCGCTAATAAAGGTTTTAGGGTCATCACAATAATCTTCTCTCAACGTTTAAAAATATCGCTTTCAGGGAATAGCGTCGTCATTAAACGCGCCTATTGAGAACAATTGAGGATGAAAGCAGAACTTCCTCACAAAAATTGTTTATAGACGCTTATGGATAGAGTTGCATCAGGAATATTTATACGGTCGCCATGCATGGCTATTTTGTAAAAATAGATTCAACAAATGTATAATTTAAGTAATGTTCTGCAAGTGAGCGCATTATGCATAATTCAAATAATATGCATTGATAACAAATAAATAGGATAAGAAATTAATGTTATATTCCTTATGCCATTACAAAAATATACACACATCAACACTGTGCCTTCCTATTTATTCGTTAATTTAAACATTTTGCGTTAAGAGAAATCTTAATTAAAAAATTTATGATTGGCATGATTCACTACCTTACCGCCCATTAGGCAATATATTTCACCATTCACAGCGCATATATTAAGCAAGAGATCAGGAAAATAATGAGGGGAATAATAGTTACATGAAAAAGTAAATATGACTGGACCTGAAGAGGGCACAAATGCGCCTGCAAGGACAGGCGCTATTTCGCTTGACGAACTATTTACCGTTCCACGCTTTCATGCGCGCATCACGCACCCGCAACTGCTGTTGAGGTGTCAGCTTGTTATAGTTTTCTGCCATACCACTTTCCCAGTCACCATACAGCGGATTCGGCAATACAATGAATTGAGTGCCAAAACGTTGATGGTTGAGACTGACAAACTGCTGCCGCTGAGCATTCCCCTGATGCCAGGTTGCACCACCAAAATCATTCAGATTGTCGCCGACGTACAGCACCACGTTATAACCGGCATTTTTCACCGCATCGAAGCGCTCCTGCTTATTCGAATTGCCGGTGCTAAGACGCACGGTTTTATCGCTAACGCCGGTGAAGCCCAACTTATTCAGGTTCTCAACGGTCGCGGTGTAATCCTTTTGATCGCGATTGGAGATATAGAACATGGTGCCGCCGTGGCTGTTGACGTAATTGGCGAACTCCACTGCGCCCGGAACTGCCGTTGCCTGTCGCGCCTGGGTCCATGCCGACCAGGTTTTGCCGGAGAATGGCTGACCGTTCTTCGCCTGCCACGCGCTGTAAGCGCTGTTATCAATCATCGTTTCATCCAGATCGACAATTACCGCTTTGGGTTTTCCCGCCAGCGATGGCGCCTGATCAAACGCCATGCGCGCTGAGTTAAAGGCCTGCCAGCTCAATGCCTGATACTCGCCGGATTGCTGGAACCAGTTTACTGCCAGTACCGACTGCTGACCGAGCTGTTGCTGCGCCTGCTGGTTTGAGGTTTGCGCACAGCCTGACAGCGCTAACGCCATTAAGCCGGACGCCGCCAGCAAGGTGATTTTTTTCATCATTTCATCCTTAAGTGATTAGGGTCAGTTTTTGTAAAGCTTTAAAAATGTAGCAGTTAACGTAAGCTGTGGGCACCAGAATAACGCCGTTTTATAAGAGGAGAGACTTATGACACAGCACCAACACAGCGGTCCACGATCAACGCTGCTGGATGGATTTTCCTGGCTGGAATACGCATTTCAGCCCGCTGGTCAGCCGGTTCCAAGCGATGCGGCTTATGGCCAGCAGCGTCATAGCGCTAACGTGGTGCTGGCTAAGCAAAATCTGCCGCCAAAAAGTTGTGAATCCGATGGCGTGATTGGCGAAGATCATCTGCCGGTAGCTGTGTATACCGCCGATTGTTTGCCGGTTTTATTTGCTGATACGCAGCAGCATCAGGTGGCGGCGGTTCACGCCGGATTAAAAGGCACGCTGGGCGGTGTGTTACATAATGCCGTCGATCGTCTGTTAGCACGGGGCGCCAGGCTCGAAACGCTGCATGTGGCCATCGGTCCCGCCATCGGTCCATGCTGCTATGAACTGGGCCAGGATCTTGTCACGCAAATGCAGGATCGTCCCGACCTTCCGCCCCTAAAGTGGTCAGCTCAGCAGCCACACAATGCACAGGCCATTCGCCCGCAGGCGCAAGCACAGCAGCAAGGAATTTGGTTTGATTTGCCACATCTGGCGCGGGAATTATTGTTACAGCGCGGTATTCAGGCTGAGCATATTGAGGTGCTGAAGGTTTGCACTTACTGCATGGCGGAGTCGGGATCCAGCTATCGCTACAACACCCACTTTGACAGCGGCTACCAATCGCGCTTTTCGTGGATTCGCACCCGCGCTTAAGGCTTCACCTCCCTGTGAAGCCTCGACGGTCAGTGAATCACAGCATTGAGAGCGAGAACGCCCGCTAAACCGAGAATAGAGATCAGCGTTTCCATTACCGTCCAGGTTTTCAACGTCTCCACTACGCTCAGGTTGAAGTAGCCCTTAAACAGCCAGAAGCCAGGATCGTTAACGTGTGAGGCGATCACGCTGCCAGCGCCAACTGCCAGCACCATTAAGGCCGGATCGGCATGGGTTGCAGCGATAATCGGCATCACAATACCTGCGGTGGTGATGGCGGCGACCGTCGCCGAACCCAGTGCGATACGCAGCATCGCCGCCACCGTCCAGCACATCAGCAGTGGCGACAGTGACGAGCCTTTCATCATGTCGGCGATATAATTACCGACACCGCTGTCCACCAGCACCTGTTTGAACGCACCACCACCGGCGATGATGAAAAGGATCATGGCGATAGCGGCAATCGACTCGCCACACATATCCATGACTTCTTCCATCTTGCGACCGTTGCGCAGGCCTAGCGTCAGCACTGCAATCACCACCGCAATAAATAGCGCCACCGCCGGGTTACCGATGAATTCAAAGAACTGACGTAGCGCGTTCTCTTTTGGCGTGGTTAACTCAAACACGGCGGCGATCGCCATCAGCACCACAGGAATAACCGCGGCAAAGATACTGATACCGAAGCCTGGCATCTCTTCTTCGGTGAAAATTTTCGGGTTATAAAGCCCTTCTGGCGGCGACTTCTCAAAACCTTTGAGGAATTTCGAGAAAATCGGCCCGGCAATAATCACCGTCGGGATGGTGATGATCATGCCGTACAGCAAAGTGGTGCCGAGATTCGCCCCAAAGATAGTGGCAATCGCCGTTGGACCGGGATGCGGTGGCAGGAAGCAGTGAGTCACCGACAGCGCGGCAACCATGGGTACACCGACATACAGCAAAGGTAAGCCCGCAGCAGCCACGATAGTGAACACCAGCGGTAACAGCAGCACGAAGCCAACTTCATAGAACATCGCCAGACCGACGATCAGCCCAGTAACGACCAGCGCCCATTGCAGCCGCTCTTTACCGAAGGCGGCGATGAGCGTCGTCGCAACGCGTTGCGCCGCACCGGTATCCGAAACCAGCCGCCCGAGCATGGCACCAAAGCCGAGGATCATTGCTAACCCGCCCAGCGTCGAGCCGATCCCTTTCTGAATCGAGGCCATCACATTCAGCGGCGTCATACCTTCGGCAATACCCACTACCGCCGACACAAACACCAACGCAATGAAGCCGTTGACCTTAAATACAATCATCAACACCAGCAGCAGTATCACACCCAGCACAATGATGGTTATTGGCATTTTTTATTATCCTTAGGAATACAGAGGGGTGATTAAGGTTTAGGCGCGGCCCGACGATAATGCCAGCCGCACCTCGGCATCACACGGCGACGCGCATGCCACCGTCAACGAACAGCAGATGGCCGTTAACGAAGTTCGATGCGCCCGACGCGAGGAACACTGCCGCGCCAATCAACTCTTCTGGTTTGCCCCAGCGTGCGGCGGGTGTACGTTTGGTTAGCCAACCCGTAAAGGCGGGATCGTCGGCCAGCGCCTGCGTCATTTCCGTGACGAAATAGCCCGGCGCAATCGCATTCACCTGAATGTTGTGACGCGCGAGCTCCACGCACATGCCGCGCGTCAGCATGGTGACAGCACCTTTTGAGGCGGCATACGGCGTGATGGTGTCGCGGCCTAATTCACTCTGCATCGAACCAATGTTGATAATTTTACCCTGCTGACGCTCCACCATCTTTTTGGCCACGGTTTGCGACACCAGAAATACCGCCGTCTGGTTGACGGCAATTACGTCATTCCAGTCCTGTTCAGGGAATTCGAGGAACGGACGACGGCGCTGAATGCCGGCATTGTTCACCAGTACATCAATGGCGCCCCACTCCGCTTCAATCTCATCAACCGCCTGCCTGACCTGCGCCGATTGGGTGACGTCAAAGGCTTTGGCGTGCGCACGCAGCCCCAACTCACGCAGCTGGGCGGCACCTTTCTGCGCGCCTGCATCGGTGGTGGCATTGACGATCACTTCGGCGCCAGCCTCAGCCAGACCGCGCGCCAGCAGGAATCCAATGCCACGCGCTGAACCGGTGAGCAGTACACGCTTACCTTCGAGGGAAAATAACTGACTCATCACTGCTCCTTAAAAGGTTAACTGAACTTTAGCGGCGCGGGTTTTATCGCCAGCAAACTGCAGCGCGGCATCGATATCCTGCAAGGCGTATTCGCCGCTGAACAGCGGCAAGGGATCAACCACGCCGTTAGCCAGCCACTCGACGGCGGTATTAAATTCATGGGTAAAGCGGAAGGAACCGACCAGATTAATCTCTTTAGCAATCAGCGCCATAATCGGGAAGTTCGGAATGGTACCGCCCATGCCAACCTGCACCAGCGTACCTTTAGCACAGACCACATCAAGGCAGCGCTGCAGCGAAGAGGGATGCCCAGAGGCTTCAAACGCCACATCGAAATAACCTTTGTCGGCAAGATAAGGCGCGAAATCGCCATCAGCTGCATGGATGACGTCGGTTGCACCCATCTGCTGCGCCATCTTCAGAGAACGTTCGCTGATGTCGCTACAGACAATTGACGCTGCTCCGCGTGCTTTTGCCGCCGCCGCAATCAGACAGCCAATCGGCCCAACCCCCGAAATAAAAACCTGTTTGCCGGTGAGATCGCCCGCCTGATGCGTTGCGTGAATGCACACTGCCAGCGGCTCGGCGAAGACCATCACCGTTTCATCGGCATCCTGCGGAAAAGGCACACATTGCGCGCTATCTACCACTTTGTATTGGGTAAAGCCGCCGTCAACGTGCGGGACATACATGGCGCTACCGAAGAAGCGCATTGAGGTGCACTGGTTTTCCTGATCGCGCTGGCAATATTTGCATTCGCCGCAGGGTTTAGATGGATTGACCGCGACTTTTTGATCCGGCTTTAGTTGCGGATTATCGCTTTCCACCACGTAGCCAATCACTTCATGTCCGAGGATCATCGGCATTTTGATCTCAAAACTGCCGACCTTCCCTTCCTGATAGTAATGCAGATCGGAGCCACAGATGCCGCCGCGCGTGATGCGAACTAACGTGCCTTTGCCCTCCCATTTCACCTGCTGCTGTGCAACGCTGACTTGTTTTTTTCCAGTGATCACACCGGATTGCGTGTCGATATTCATCCTATCCCCCTGAGTGCTAAACAATGGGGGCCATCAGACCGGGTTACGCAGCGTTAAACTGTGACAAAGATCACTCAAACACATGTTACGGAACAGGTGTTACTGGGAACGTGATGTACGCAATGCAGAACAGGAAAAAGGCGGTCATGAATTGCCGCCTGTGAAGAGAATCAATAGCCCGACATCAGGTCGTGACTGTATTTAAACAGCTCTGAATCTGAGCGCAAACCCAGTTTTTTCAACGCAGATTGTTTTTGCCCGCTCACAGTTTTGCGGCTGCGTTTAAATTTCACTGCAATCTGCGACACGCTCAAACCATCAAGGAAACACCGCACCACTTCTACTTCGCGTGGGCTGAGGGTTTTCACCTTCTCATACATATTGCCTTTGCTGTTGAAATCGTGGTTCTCATCCAGCGACTCTTCGCTCATCACATAGAGATTTTCCACTTCATAGGCCACTTCCTTAGACAAGAATAAACGCCCTTGCGCCACCTGACGGATGGCGTGCGTAATATCCTGCATATTGTGACTCTTGCCGATAAACCCTTTTACGCCCGCGCTCAGCACCATTTTGACGATTGCCGGGCTTTCCATTGAGGAGGAGATCAGAATTTTCTGCTGTGGATAGTGATTACGTAATTGCTTAACCAACGCAAGACCGTCCAGCTCACGTTCACCAAGAAGAAAATCCAGTACCAGTACATCAACGGTGGTACTTCTTAGCTGATTAAATAACTCATTGCTTGAAGCCCAGGTGCCCACCAAATGAATATCGGGCTCATGTTTTAAACACAACTCGAAAACAGTACGGACCATGGGGTGATCATCAAGGACAGCAACACGCACTTGCTTATTGTGTGCATATACCATTTATTTATTCCTTTATTACAGTTTTAACTTTGTCCAATTGTGATAACCACACCAGATGAAGTGAATCTATGATATTAAAAAGCGACACTTAAAATAATAAATCGGTCGCAGCGTTATCATTATCAAAATAATTTAACCCGTAAAACGAATCTGTCATTCGTTTCTTCAGGCTATCTTATTTATTGCGCTGGCTTTTAACTTTTCCGCCCACACAAAACTGCGAAAATTCTGACTTAACTCCTCAACCAGACCACATAAGAATTGTCTTGAAAGGCCCCAAGTCAGTTAACACATTGAATAAAAACACCAATTAATAAAAAGCCATTTTTCCTTGAGCAGGTGCTTTCTTTATCAATATGTCACTATTTCAAGAATGGTCGCAAAACACAGGTACAAAGATGATAGGAGAAGAGAATTATTTAAATGTCTCTATACTCCCTTGTCCTTACTGCAATTAATGTAATTACTTTGTCTTGAGATGGTATCGTGTTCATTCAGCCTGCAATTTTCCGTCTGGCAACGTTATTGCTGCTAATTTTATTTTCCTGCTCATCGGTTGCGGCGGAAAAAACACTGCAACTACTCGCACGCTATGATACGACGCAGCCAGCCCTGCAATTAGCGGAACCCATTCCTTCTGGATTTCGTAATAAAGTGCTCAAGGTTGCCGTAGCGGGCCAGCCACAACCGCCTTTATATATGGACACCGATAAACGACGCTTTGAAGGACTCAGTGCTGATTACCTCTCTCTGATTCAAAGCATGCTCGATACCACGATTGAGCTCTATCACTATCCCAGTCATAGCGCCGCGCAAAATGCGGTGATTAACGGCGAAATGCAGATGTTGGCGATCAATGTCGTGCTGCCATCGTCACAACCTCAGCCTTTACTCGCCAGCGTCCCCTGGATGCTGGATTACAGTGTGGTAGGACATAAACCCGATCATGCTATTAACCTGAATCACACGCTTGCGCAGCGCGTCGCCTGGTCCGGCCCTCCCCCACAACGCGAATACCTTGAGAATATCTATCAAGATGACCATTTGGTGCGCTTTCCCGGTTATTACGATGCGGTAGCAGCAGTGGTGTTTGATCAAACCGGTCAGGTTTGGGGCAATGCCGCCACGCTGAACCATCTCAATCGTTACCTGTTCGCGCATGCCTTAAAAGTGGCGCCCGATGAGCAGAGCATTCCCATGGATGTCAGCTTTGGCATCAGTCCACAGTTGCCCAAACTGGCTGATGCGATCAATCAGGCACTGCAGCAGATCCCGCTGTCGATTCGTATGCAGATAGCCAAACGCTGGCAGCTTGATGCTCATCATGTCTTGCAGAGCAATCCCCTCGCGTTAACTCAGGAAGAGGAGCAGTGGTTGAAGGAACACCCACGCATTGATACCTCGCTCTCAACGGTGCTGGCTCCCTTAAGCAGCCGAACCGGAAGCATGCCATTCCGCGGCATGACCGTCGACGTGCTGGAGCTTATGACCAACCTCACTGGAATGAGTTTTATCGCGCATGGCCAGGAAGATGATCCTCCAACCAGCAGCAGTGATATGTTGCCCAGTCTGTTTCCGCTGGAGATCCTTGAGCGGGAAGACGAGAAGCATCCCCAACTGACCACGCGTCCGTGGTTAGTTTCGCATTGGGTTATCATCCGCAATCAGAAACCCCGCAGTATCATCGGCCAGGATACCTTCCCATTTGGTTCGGCATTGATGCTGAGCAATCAGGTGATGAAAGAGTGGATGCTGCAGCATTATCCAAATCTGAACCTTACGCCTGTAGACGATCCGGTTGACGCCTTACGCCAGCTGCAAGATCACAAGGTTGATGCTGTGGTGCTCCCCAAAATCTTTGCGGATTACCTGCTACGCAATCATTTCGGCGACAGGTTAAATGTCGAAAGCACGCTGGGTGCAGAGCCTGCACGTTTTGTCATGCGTGCTACGTCCGGTAATGAACTGTTAATCAGTATTCTAAATAAAGCGTTACTGGCAATTCCACCGGAAACGCTGTTTAAACTGCTAGCACAGTGGCGTCAGGCAGAAACCCCGTTCCTCAGCGCCTCATGGCAAAACTACAAACAGGCGGTTTTGATTATTGTGTCAGTGTCAGCCGGATTAATCCTGTTGATCCTGTTCTGGAATCATCATTTACGCAAAGTCATTCAGCAGCGTATTCAAGCCGAAAATGCCTTGAAAAATCAGCTTAATTTTACGCATACGTTATTTAATGAATCCCCGGTCGCGATGTATATTCGCGACAAAAAAACCCGCCTGGTTGACTGTAATCAAGCCTATTTACGCTTTATGAATTTTCGTCGTGATGAAGTCATTGGCAAACGCCTTTCCGACGTGCTAACCGGCAACAATGAAAGCATTCACAGTATTGAAGATGGCTACCAGCAAACCCTGCTGGATGGCGAAGCTGTGATACGCGATATCCATATGGCGCTTGATCATCAGGCTTATCAGCTCTATCACTGGACGCTACCGTTTCGCGATCGACTAGGCGATGTGGCGGGCGTCATCGGCGGCTGGCTGGACGTGACCGAACGCAATGCGCTGCTGCAGGAGCTACAGCTGGCAAAAGATGCCGCCGACAAAGCGAATCGATCCAAAAGTGAATTTCTCGCCAGCATGAGCCATGAAATCCGTACGCCGCTGCATGCCATTATTGGCCTGCTCGAGCTGGAAACCCGATCGCATGCAGCGGACTCGCTCTCTGAAAATATTCGTGTCGCCTACAGTTCAGCTCACGCATTGCTCTCTTTAATTGGCGATGTGCTCGATCTGTCGAAAATTGAATCGGGTCTGTATCAGCCCACGCTGGAAACCGTCTATTTGCCGGATGTGATCGAGCAAGCCGTCGCCCTGTTCCGTAATAAGGCCGAGAGCAAAGGGCTCGATCTGCGTGTGGAGATGGATATTGCCGCTTACTGGGTTAAAACCGATCCGCTGATGATTAATCAGATCCTGTCTAATCTGTTAAGCAACGCGATTAAGTTTACCGAAGAAGGTACGGTTACCGTGGTGCTTATGCAGGGCATCGCGCAGGAAGAGGAAGGCAGCGAATTCGTCATTGAAGTGAGCGATAACGGCTGCGGCATGACGGAAGATCAGCAACATGCCATATTCGAACCCTTCGTGCAGGTCGGAGATCGTCATCAGCAGCAACTGGGCACCGGATTAGGATTAAGTATCTGCCGTAATCTGGCACATTTGCTGGATGGCGAATTAATTGTCGAAAGTGCACCAGGTGAAGGCGCCGTTTTCTCCTTCTACTTCCGCGCAGCGCAAGGCGAACCACGCGATCAAACGCAACCTCACCTGTCACAACCGCCGTTATCTGACAAGCTTTCGGTCCTGGTGATTGATGATCATGCACCGAACCGTTTACTGCTCGGTAAGCAACTCGAAATGTCAGGCCATCAGGTGGTAGTGAGTGAAAGTGCTGCTGAAGCATTGGCGCTTTGGCAGCAGGAACCGCTACGTTTTGATTTGATTATTACCGATTGCAATATGCCGTCGATGAACGGCTTTCAATTCGCTGAGGCGCTACGCCAATATGAGCAGCAGTATCACCTACCACCGATTATGCTGTTTGGTCTGACCGCATCTGCCGAGCAGCATATTATGCAGCGCTGCTTACAGGCGGGCATGAATGACTGTCTGTTTAAGCCTTTGAACCTCGATAGATTGCTGGCGAAGATCGCGCAGTGTATTCATCGTGGCCCGGATGACGCACGGCAAAATTATGCAGCAGCGGATGAAAGAGAGCGGATCAATGAAGTCGCCGTTACTGAAGCTGTTGGATCTGATAGCGCACTGTTCCCGCCGTTTTTAATCCAACTTGCTGAGCGGGATGCGGAAAGCTGCCGGGCATTGCTCACCAGCATCCGTACCAGCCACGATGAATTGCTCCGTGAGTTGCAGCAGACACAGGAAGCAAGCACGCTATCCCAGCTAGGCCATAAACTTAAAGGGGGGGCCGCGATTCTGAATGCTCATGCCTTGATGAAATTAGGTCGGCAGCTGGAGGTGCACCGTGAAGAAGCGTATGACGCGCAAGCGTTAATTCAG
The DNA here is from genome assembly GCF_037479095.1 of Pantoea nemavictus. Classification (NCBI taxonomy): domain Bacteria; kingdom Pseudomonadati; phylum Pseudomonadota; class Gammaproteobacteria; order Enterobacterales; family Erwiniaceae; genus Pantoea; species Pantoea nemavictus. The sequence goes on from NZ_JBBGZW010000001.1 coordinate 1,553,348, forward strand.
CAAATAACATTAGAAATTGGCCGGGTGAATCAGACATTATTTAAATTCGCAGTAACTCATCTGAAAAATCAGTAATTTTTTTAGCTTCATAATTTTAACGAGACATTTCTCGGTTCGCCCCATTACGTCGGCGGACATAATATCTTCAGCGTCATCACTACGATGGCGTCAAAGGGAGAGATATGTTTAATGCAAAAATCCTCATCATTGATGAGCATCGTTTGGTTGCCGCCGGCGTGCAGGCTTTATTATTAATGAATGGCTTTAATTGTGTCACTACTGCGCACACAATTAACGATGGCATTGATGACATCATTCATCAGCACATCGACATATTGATATTAGATCCTGAATTCAAAGAAAAAAATGGCATCGCATTTTTACGCGATATTGTTAAATCGAAGAGCTGGATGAAAGTCATATTGATAAGCCAGGGTGGGAACAACCACTTTTCAATACAATCGCTTAGCCAGGACGCAAATGGGTTTGTTTCAACCTATGATCCCATTCAAACCCTGATCGCTGCGATTGGCTGCGTCTCGAATAATGTAAATTACCTGCCCGGTGACATTCTGGATAAACGCCAGCGCTATGTAAATGAGCAAGATATGCTTTCTCGCTTAACAGATCGTGAGAATTTAATCCTGCGCCAACTCGCTCAAGGAAAATCAAATAAAACCATCGCTTATGAACTTGGGTTGAATAATAAAACCATCAGCACCTATAAAACAAAAATATTCCAAAAACTCGAATCAAAAAATTTATTCGATATTATTGAGCTTGCACGCCGCAACGGTGCATGTTGAAAGAAAATCAAGACCAGTCTTGCGGAATTAAAGAACGATGGCATGGCATGATATCCCTCGTCCTTACCCCGGACAGTGTGTAATAGATTGAGTACTACTGAAATCCATAACCACAGAGCTAATTTATTAGCCCCATCTTCATGCTATTACAGGGCGAGTAGGTTTCTTCCCGTGCCTGGCGAAAGCGTCCGAAACTTTCGTCTGCGACTTACCGCCCTGCTTTTTTTGATGCTTCTCACAGGCTGAACGCCTCACATTTCCTTCCCGCTAAAATCCCGCTAGAGTTCACTCATCCGACCACTTTCTGAGTATGTGATCATGTCTGAGCATTATGCCCACCTGTTTGCCCCGCTGGATTTGGGCTTTACCCAACTCAAAAACCGTTTCCTGATGGGCTCGATGCATACTGGATTAGAGGAACATGCAGCAGGCGCTGAGCGTCTGGCGGCATTCTACGCTGAGCGCGCACGCGAAGGCGTGGCGCTGATTGTCACGGGTGGCATTGCCCCCAATCCGCAAGGTGTGGTGGCGCAAGGTGGTGCGATACTCAACCAGGAGCATCAGTGCGACTGGCACCGTGAGATCACGGGTGCCGTGCATGCGGCAGGCGGAAAAATTGCGCTGCAAATTCTGCATGCTGGGCGCTACAGCTATCAGCGCGATCTGGTTGCGCCTTCGGCGTTGCAGGCACCGATCAATCCCCTTACACCGCAAGCGCTCAGCGATGCTGACATTCAGCAAACCATTCAGGACTTTGCTCGCTGCGCCAGGCTGGCACAACAGGCGGGTTATGATGGTGTTGAGATTATGGGCTCGGAAGGTTATCTGATTAACCAATTTCTGGTGGCGCATACCAATCAACGTGATGATGATTGGGGTGGCGACGTGGTGCGCCGGCAGCGGTTTGCACTAGCCGTCACGCAGGCGGTACGCGATGCCGTTGGCCGCGACTTCATCATTATTTTCCGCTTATCGATGCTGGATCTGGTGAATAACGGCAGCTCGCTGGAAGAGACACTGGCGCTGGCACACGCGCTGGAACAGTGTGGCGTGACGCTGTTTAACAGCGGCATTGGCTGGCATGAAGCGCGTATTCCTACCATCGCAACCTGCGTGCCTCGCGCCGGTTTTGCCTGGGTTACGCAACATTTACGCGAGCGCGTTTCGGTGCCGGTCATCGCCACCAATCGCATCAACCATCCTGATATTGCCGAACAACTGTTACGCGACGGGATTGCCGATATGGTGTCGATGGCGCGTCCATTTCTCGCCGATGCCGCTTTCGTCAGCAAGGCAAAAAACGGTCAGCCGGACGCCATCAACACCTGCATTGCCTGTAATCAGGCCTGCCTGGATCAGATTTTTGTCGGCAAAGTGACCTCATGCCTGGTCAATCCGCGCGCCTGCCACGAAACGCTAATGCCGGTGATCAACACTGAACACCCGAAAAAACTGGCGGTGGTAGGCGCCGGCCCTGCCGGCATGGCCTTCGCCCTGCAGGCAGCACAGCGCGGCCATCAGGTTACGCTGTATGAAGCTGATGCGCAGATTGGCGGGCAATTTAACATCGCTCGGCAAATCCCTGGCAAAGAAGAGTTCAGTGAAACGCTGCGTTATTTCCGCCATCAACTCGCCGCCGCGGGCGTAACGATCAACACACAACACCGGGTGACCGCTGGCGAGCTGGAAGCCTCGGATGAAGTGATCATCGCTACCGGCATCATCCCGCGCCAGCTGGCGATTCCCGGCATCGACCACCCTAGCGTACTGAGTTATCTCGACGTCATACGCGATAAAAAACCGGTGGGGAAACGTGTGGCCATCATCGGTGCGGGCGGCATTGGTTTTGATACTGCCGAGTTCCTGCTGCATCAAACCAGTCATGAAGATTTCTACCAAAGCTGGGGCATTGATCGAAGCTTACAGGCGCGTGGCGGTTTGATTGCGCCGCAGCCGCAGCCGGCCGATCGACAAATCTGGCTGCTGCAGCGCAAATCAGGTAAGCCGGGCGCCGGGCTGGCGAAAACCACCGGCTGGATTCATCGCGCCAGTTTGCAGGCACACGGCGTAAAGATGTGGGGTGATGTCGAATATTTGAAGATTGATGATGCTGGGCTACATCTGCGTCATCAGGGCGAAGATAAGACGTTGGCGGTAGATAATGTGGTGATTTGTGCCGGTCAGGAGCCGCTGCGTCAGCTGGCGGACGAGCTCAGCGCGCGGGGTAAAGCGGTGCGGGTGATTGGTGGTGCAGACGTGGCGCAGGAGCTGGATGCTCGCCGCGCCATTGCTCAGGCGACCGAACTGGCGCTAAGTGTCTGATTAACGCAGTTTGACCGAGCGCAACACGACAAACTTGGCATTGGACGCCACTAGCTCGCAGTTGCCAAACAGCTTTTTCATTTTGACGTGATAACCGAGGTGGCGGTTGCCAACGATGCGCAACTCGCCGCCATACTGCAGGCAGCGTTTCGCATCACGCAGCATTTGCCACGCCAGATGATCGGTCACCGCGTGCTGCTGATGGAACGGTGGATTACACAGTACCGCATGCAGGCGATCCGACGGGAAGCCGCTCAACACGTTGTTAACGCGGAACTGGCAACGCGCCATATCCTGCGGGCGGTTCACTTCCACATTCAGCTTGCTTGATGCCACCGCCATGTAAGATTCGTCATAAAACAGCACATCCGCAGCCGGGTTCTGTTCCAGCGCCAGCAAGCCAATCACGCCATTGCCACAGCCCAAATCGAGAATCTCACCTTCAATGTCAAAAGGCAGATGCTGCATAAAGAAACGTGCGCCGACATCCAGCGAGGCGCGGGAGAAGACGTTGGCGTGGTTATGGATCTGATACGCAGAATCATCGAGCGGCCACACGGTGGTCGCAGGCTGATCGGCTAACGTTGGTGCGCTATAGCGGCTATAAATCAGACGGGCTTTTTTCCATGCCAGCGAGGTTTTGCTCTCACCCAGAATGCGCTCAAACAGTTGCAGCGTGGAGTTGTGAATATCTTTGGCTTTCGCCGCCGCCAAAATCAGCGTGTCCGGCGTCACCACCTCGCGCAGCGCGCGCAGCTGATGCTCAAGCAGCGCCAGCGCTTTAGGGATTTTGATCATCACCACGGCTGGCGCAGCGGGCAGCGGCGCCAGGCTATCGATAAAGTGCACCTGATCCTCATCCATCTCGTTGAGGCGCAGGTTCTGTTTCGCCGCTTGTTCACTCAGTAAAGAGTCACTCACGTGCCACACCGGGCGCGCGCCTAATCCGCAGGTCAGGGCACCAAAGCTGTCGTTGAACACCAACACCGGTCCCTCGGGCAGCTCTTGCTGCAACAGGTACTCATCGGCGGAATCCCACGCCTGTAGCGGGCTCTCCTCGCGCATAGGCGGGAAGCGGTGCAGCGTCAGCGTGCGATTGGTCAGTTCAAGTTGGCTCATGGAATCTCCGGCGTGGTACACTTTGCGCGATTTTCGCCCTAAAAAGGGGGCGCAGTATACTGTCTTTCGTCGGGAATCCCAATGTCATTAATCTATCTGCAGGGTTACCCTGAAAACATCCTTGAACAGGTGCAGACGCTCATTGAACATGAGCGTTTAGGCTCCTTTCTCCAGCAACGCTATCCCGATACGCATAATATCGTCAGCGACCGGGCGCTTTATGATTACACGCAGGCGCTGAAAAACCGCTATATGCGCAGCGCGCCGCCGGTGAGCAAGGTGATTTGGGACAATAAGATCAAGGTGATGAAGCACGCGCTGGGGTTACATACCGCCATTTCGCGCGTACAGGGCGGCAATTTGAAAGCCAAAGCGGAGATCCGCATTTCCACTTTCTTCCGCCTGGCACCGGAAGCGTTTTTACGCATGATCGTGGTGCACGAGCTGGCGCATCTTAAAGAAAAAGAGCACGACAAAGCCTTCTATCAACTCTGCTGCCACATGGAACCGGACTATCACCAGCTCGAATTCGACGCCCGCTTATGGATGACCGACCAGGCGATGCGCGGCAACGCGGCTTAATTTGAAAAGAAATCATCAATTAATTCTGATAGTTATGATGATTTCTTTAATAGCCATTCTAAAAAATTAAACATCTACACCAAAACTATCAATTATCTTTTTGAATTCTTCAGAATATTTTGTTGACAATATTTTGCTATCACGATGATAACTATAATCTAATGAGTTAATCATACCATCTTCGTGATACTTATTAGCCTCGTACTCCTCATCTTTTAAAGTTGCACTGAGGATTATTTGCTTGTTAAGTTTCTTAAATAAATTCAATATTATTTTTTCTTTTTCCGTTGAAATTTCACCATCTCGGAATGAGTCTATAATAATTGGGAACTTATGTTTCAACACTTGATTAAGAGCATATACCTTACAAAAGTAAAATTCTTGCTCCTCACTCCCTGAAAAAGTCATATCTCTTTTAGTAAAGAGATCGTCAAAAACAATTGTGCTGTTAGGATCAATCTTATTAATAAGAAAATTCATCGCTTTCAATATCTGAAAATTCAACTCATCTCTTTCAAAAGATAATGTTTTTGAAGTTACTTCCATCAACCCAAGCTTTTCGTTTAGAATATTAATTTCAGCATTTATCGCATGAGCTTTATTGTCATAATCTATTCCTTCAACTATACACTCCCGCCAGACTAAAACGTTTACTAAACTAGGTTCAGAGTTTCCGATCTCTACACTTAATCTACCTTGAAAATCATTAATAGCAACACTGAGATCCTCAATGGCTTCTTGTTTTTGATCAATCTGCTTTCGAATTGAATTCAGAATATCAGCTCTAATATTTATATCACTGACGTTAAAAGAAATATCACCATTAGAGTAAATTATTTTTGAACTACCACAATCACCACATTTAACCTCTCCTTCACTTAGTTCTCTATTTAGAGAATTAAGCTCAGAAATAAGATGCTCCAGTTTAATTCTCCTATTTATCTCACGCTCTCTATTTTTCCTTAACTCTGATATCGTAGCGTATAGTGGATTTATCTTTTCAATACTATTTTTAACATACTCTTCATCATGCGCTTTTGAGACGTACTCAGCTACTTGATAGTTTTCTTTTATTACCTTGATTTTCTTTTTAATAGATTTTAAATCCATCTTTAAATATGATATTTCCTCCTTTAAATCCTTATGGTCTTGATCATTATTATCTAGGTCTGAAATGCCAGCCATTGCGAAGACCATATTCTTAAAGTCTACCTTATTGAAAGCACCTTTAACTATTAAATTTGACGGTGTACGATGATCTTGCCCAATGAAAAAAACCTCATACAATAGGTTAAGATCAATTGTTCTGAATCTTCCATCTTTATATATTTTAGGTAGCGGAAATATATTTTCATCAAAGAAATACTTAAAATCATTTATGGAATTGAAAACTCGCAAACCTGATTCCATTTTAACTACTATTGTGTTATTTTTTCTCAAAAATTCAATTTCACGCTCGTCATTCTCGATGCATGAATAAAAGTATTTATTTTTTTGATTAAAAGAACTTGGAAATATAGATCCATAACCTAATGAAAACATTAACCCTTGAAATAGAATTGTTTTTCCTTTGTTATTATCATTACTAAAAACCACATTAACACCATCAGTGAATCTATCCTCAACATATGCCTCATGACTATCTCCGAATGCTACTTTTCTAACTTTCATCACTAAATCCTGTAATAATAAGCGAAATTAAATATTTCACGGTAGACTCATTTAAGTAACTCTTTTTGTATCTAAATTTTGAATTCAAAGTGAAATATATACCTTCTAAGTTCCTTCTCCCATTTCTAACCTCGTTCACTATAAACTCTGACACACTCCAAAAATCGCCACATCCATTCTTATCAAAAAAGCATCTACTCAAGTTTGAATTACACTCAAGTATAAGGTCATTTATTCCTTCTTCGTCCAGCCCAGAAATTAACTGAAAAAAAGGGATTGGAATCATTTTGTTCTTGAAGACATCAACTCCAATCAATCTACTAATTATTAACGTGTGGATGTCAAGCTTTGTAATGTGACGATTGAAATTTAAAACTTCATGTGATTTAAAAACTGTTTTGTTTTCTATATAAGAGTTTTTCAGAACAGACTGTTTATCTCTTATTTCATTAAACATACTTTCATATAGTTTTGCAGAAACACTGCTATGATTTTTGAATTTTGAGACTCTTTTCACATATTCTACACATTCAAATTTATCTTCGACAAAGCAAACCACACTCATAAAATCATTAAATAAAGGAGGTACGCTTCCAGATTTATTCCCATTTATCTTCTCTAAAAGCTTTGTTCTTATACCTTTCTGAGCTTTATCAGTAAAATTTGAGACATTATATGTTGTAAGACTTTTATCAATAAGATAATCTCTTTTCATGTGTGGTGTGAAAAGTATAAGCTCATAAAAGTCAATATCTGATAGATAGTTATAATATAAGGTTAGCAAGCTTTCACCGATCTTTGCAGGATTAAGTTTGCTATGATTTTTACTTTGGATATCCCATAACTTTTCAAATTGACTACATCCTCCAGTAACATCATTGAAACAATCAACGGCAATAGTTTCAATATCTTCGCTATCTACTCTCATTGAAAGTAAATAAAGCAAAGATTTTGTCTCAAATTCAGATGCCTTTTTATTATTCCTTTCTGTATTCCTAAAAGTATACAAGTCATTCTCCATTTTTATTAATATGGCTTGAATTTAAAAAATCATTTATTAACTTCCTATGAAGCTATATTTTTACTTATAAAAATATAAAAAATCAAGACTGAAAATTGACAAACTAAAAAAATAATTAACTTATTAAATCAATCTATCAAGATTGCACCCTAGAGGCATCAACTCTAAAGCCTCAATATATTAATTATTGAATATTTTTCACCAGCTCGAATTCGACGCCCGCTTATGGATGACCGACCAGGCGATGCGCGGCAACGCGGCTTAGAGAAACTCCTGCGCTTTTTGAATCAGACTGGTTTTCGTCAATGCGCCCATAAAGCGGCGTTCTTGCGGATTATTTAGCACCGGTAAACGCTCCAGCGTTACGCGCGCAAAGGCTTCCCAACCTTCACGCATGCTTTGATTCTGATAAATGCAGGGGAAGTTATTGTCCATCACGTTACTCACTGGCGAATGCAGGGTGATCTCCTGCGACAGCACCTTGCGTGAAATATCGTGAATCGACACTACGCCGAGAAACTGCCCTTCGCTGTTAATCACATAAACATAACGTTCGCGCTTGAGTGAACTGACCGCCAGCGCCTGTCCAACCGACTCTTCCGGCTGCAGCGCCGCACCAGGAATGATCAGCTGGTCAACGCGCATATTATCGAAATCATACTTAGCTTCTGAGCGGCTGAAATGCGCGCTCACCACCGGATAAGTGCTGGAGGACTGCAGGCGATATACCACCATTGATGCCAGCACTGACGCGATCATGATCGGGAACAGCAGGCTACTGTTTAGCGTCATCTCTAGCACCATCAGCATCGCCATTAACGGCGCCTGGCTAACCGCCGCCAGCACCGCCGCCATGCCGATGGCCGCATACAGTAAGGTATCGCCCACCGGTAGATGCAGCATCACGCCAATTTGAGCCAGCGCCACGCCCAGCAGCGCGCCGATGAGTAATGAAGGGGTAAACAGCCCGCCGACTGCATTGGAGCCCACCGACAACGTGGTGGCCAGCGTCTTCAAAACCAGTAATCCCAGCAGCCCCAGCAAGACATACTGGCCATCAATGATTTTGACGATCACTTCATAACCGTTACCCAGAATATCGGTGGAGATCAGCGCCAAAAAGCCGACCATTAAACCACCGGCGCCCAGGCGCAGCGGCAGCGAACGCACGCGACCGAACATCGCCTTACTGCGCGCAATCAGTTTGATCAGCAACCAGCCGGCAATTCCGGCGACAAAACCAATCAACAGCGTCATCACTAAACTGCTGATATCCATCTGGAACAGTGCTTCAGATAGCGGATAAAGCGCGCTGCGAAAGCCCAGCGACCACATCGTCATCACCGCCACCGCCGACGCAACGATCAGCGGGATCAGCCGTTGCAGCGCTGAAATGCCAAAAGCGATTTCCGCGACAAAAATCGCTGACGCCAGCGGGGCGTGATACACCGAAGAGAGCCCCGCTGCGGCAGCCATCGCCACGATATCGCTGTTACGCAGATTCAACGACGCGGGCAACCAGCGCCCGATCAAACTGCCGCTCAGCGCCGAAAGCTGCACCATCGGCCCCTCTTTACCAATCGACGCGCCGCTGCCGATACTGGCAATCGATGACAGCGCGCGGAACAAGGAGGTTTTGGTTGGTACCGCATCGAGCCGCGCGTTGATCACTTCCAGATAATCGGTTTGCACCGTTTCCTGTTTTTCAATTGCCACCGCGTAACGCAGGAACCAGCCAGCCACTACGCCACCGGCACCCACCAGCAGCGGCCAGAAGATCCACGGCCAGACATGCATCGCCACGGTGATTTCATTATCACTGTTGAACAGCAGGTGGTTGATCAACTCAATGACAAAGCGAAACGCCAGCGTGACCAGCGAGGCCACCAATCCTACGGGAATAGCGATCAGTAATGTGGTCCAGTTCAGAGCATGTTTACTTCCACTCACCCGCGCGTCCCCGCTTAGTCGGTTAAAAAGTTGTGCGGCATCATCATATTGGAATGCGGATCCCAGGATCAAATTTCACCTGACTTCCGCTGCAATCAACATGCTACTCTGCCGTTTTACTTTAGCAGGAGAGCAGCACGTGATTCGTTTCGCCATCGTGGGAACCAACTGGATCACCCGCCAGTTTATCGACGCCGCACATGAAACCGGCAAGATGAAGCTGAGCGGCATTTATTCTCGTCATCAGCAGCAAGCCGACGCTTTTGTGGTGGATTATCCCTGCAAGTTGACGTTCACCTCGCTGGATGAACTCGCCACCAGCAGCGCAATCGATGCGGTGTATATCGCCAGCCCAAATGCGTTGCACAGCGAGCAAGCGATGCTGTTTATGTCGCACGGTAAGCATGTGATTTGCGAGAAGCCAATGGCCTCTAATCTGCGCGAAGCGGAGGCGATGATTGCCTGTGCCCGTAAGCATCAGGTGGTGTTGTTCGAAGCCTTCAAAACCGCCAGCCTGCCGACGTTCCTGCAGCTACAAAAAACCTTGCCGCAGCTGGGCAAACTGCGCAAAGCCTTGATCAACTATTGCCAGTATTCGTCGCGCTATCAGCGCTATCTGGATGGTGAAAACCCGAATACCTTTAATCCACGCTGGTCGAACGGTTCCATAATGGATATTGGCTTCTACTGCCTCGCAGCCGCCGTCACGCTGTGGGGCGCGCCGCAGCAGGTCAAAGCGCAAGCCTCTTTGCTGGAAAGCGGCGTGGATGCGCATGGCGTGGTGGTACTGGGCTACGGCGATTTTGATGTCACCTTGCTGCACTCCAAAGTTAGCGATTCACTGATCCCCAGTGAGATTCAAGGGGAAGCGGGATCGCTGGTGATCGAAAAGATCTCCGAATGCCAGCAGCTGCGCTTTATCCCGCGCGGCGGCGAGAGCCAAAACCTGACGCAGCCGCAGCATATTAATACCATGCTGTATGAAGCAGAAACCTTTGCCAAACTGGTTGAAGCCGGTGAAGTTGAGCATGCCGCGTTAGAAACCTCGCGCATTACGGCGCAACTGCTCACGGAAATTCGCCGCCAGACGGGCGTGGTTTTCCCGGCCGATCGGGCTGAAGTGTAAATATTGCAAAACATTTCTGGCGCCCTCTTGAAAGCGATTATTGAACTCCGTATGTTGAGCGCTGCAAAGGGGAGTAACTTCAACGCTGATTGATCGTCATTACGATGCGCAACACGCATCCGGTCGTCAGGCAACCCGGAATCTATTCTGAGTTGTAAGTGAGACCTTGCCGGAAGGCGAGGTTTGCTTGCAGCACCATCAAAGCGGCTGACGTCTTCTGACTTCAGCCGCTTTTTTTATGTTCAGAAAAGGATATGACTATGCACTCTGTAGGCACACCGTTACTTTGGGGCAGCTTTGCTGTTGTAGTGCTCATCATGCTAGCGATCGACCTGCTGTTACAGGGCCGACGCGGCGCACAAACTATGTCATTTAAACAAGCAGCGATATGGTCACTGGTTTGGGTCTCCGTTTCGCTGCTGTTTAGCGCTGCGTTCTGGTGGTATCTCGACGGTACCGCCGGACGCGAAGTCGCTACCGCGCAAACCCTCGCTTTCCTCACCGGCTACGTGTTAGAAAAAGCGCTGGCGGTCGATAACGTCTTTGTCTGGCTAATGCTGTTTAGCTACTTCGCTGTGCCAGCCAATCTGCAACGTCGTGTACTGATTTATGGCGTATTAGGCGCGATTGTACTGCGTACCATCATGATCTTCGCCGGTAGCTATTTGGTTACCCAGTTCAGCTGGATTCTTTACGTATTCGGCGCCTTCCTGTTGTTCACCGGCCTCAAAATGGCGCTGGCGAAAGAGGAAGATGACAACGCGGTCGGCGACAAGCCGGTGGTGCGCTGGCTGCGTAAGCATCTGCGTATGACCGATAGCCTGGATGGTGAGAAGTTCTTCACCCGCAAAAACGGCGTGCTGTTCGCGACGCCGCTGCTATTGGTGCTGATCATGGTCGAACTGAGCGATGTGATTTTCGCCGTGGACAGTATCCCCGCTATCTTCGCGGTGACCACCGATCCGTTCATTGTGCTGACCTCAAACCTGTTCGCGATTCTCGGTCTACGTGCCATGTATTTCCTACTGGCTAACGTGGCGGAACGGTTCTCCATGCTGAAATACGGTTTGGCGATTGTGTTGGTGTTTATCGGAATCAAGATGCTGATCGTTGAGTTCTACCACATTCCAGTCGGCATCTCGCTGACGGTGGTGGGCGTGATTCTCGGCGGTACGTTGCTGATCAACGCCTGGGTGAACCACAGAAACGACCAGAAGAAGATCTCACCATAATCTTCTGCAGGGGCGCTAATCGCCCCTGCTTTGTTTCGCCAGTAGCAACCTTCGCCTTTTATATATCTGTCACACTTCCCATCATCAGCAGATCAAAAAACCGATCTGCTGCGCATGCACAGAATTATCTCTTTCCTCGCTAACTCTTTTCCTTATACTCCGCCGGGCAAACCGTTGCGCACGGGAGAACCGCGCACAACACTCATGACCGCGAATAAAAAGACTGTGATATGCAAAACAACTTTATTGGACGTCTGGGCGCGCTGTTCGCAGGAAGCCTGGTAAAACAAATCATGATCGGCCTGGTGGCTGGCGTGGCGCTGGCGTGGTTCTCGCGCGACGCCGCATTAGCCGTTGGCTTGCTGGGTGAGCTGTTCGTGCGCGCGCTGAAAGCCGTCGCGCCGCTGCTGGTACTGGTGCTGGTGATCTCTTCCATCGCCAACCATCAGCAGGGACAGAAAACCAATATCCGCCCGATTATCATGCTGTATCTGCTCAGCACCTTCTTTGCTGCCGTGGTGGCGGTGATCTTCAGTCATCTGTTCCCGCAGACGCTGTCGATGAACGTCGGTGCCACGCAAATCACCCCACCGTCGGGCATTAGCGAAGTGCTGCACGGCCTGCTGATCAGCATGGTTTCCAATCCGATTGACGCACTGATGAACGCCAACTACATCGGCATTCTGGTCTGGGCGCTGGGCTTAGGTCTGGCGTTTCGTCATGCCAGCCCAAGCAGCAAAGCGTTCCTCAACGATGCGTCCAATGCCGCCACCTGGGTGGTGCGCTGTGTGATTCGCTGTGCGCCGCTGGGGATTTTTGGCCTGGTAGCCTCCATCCTCGCCTCGACCGGTTTTGACGCCATCTGGGAATACGCCAATCTGCTGGCGCTGCTGCTCGGCTGCATGCTGATTATGGCGCTGGTGATCAACCCGATGCTGGTGTTCCAGAAGATTCGCCGTAATCCCTATCCGCTGGTGTTTACCTGCCTGCGTGAAAGCGGCGTGACCGCCTTCTTCACTCGCAGCTCGGCGGCCAATATTCCGGTGAATATGGCGCTGGCTAAGCGTCTTAATCTGGATGAAGACACCTATTCCGTGTCGATTCCGCTCGGTGCCACCATCAGCATGGCGGGCGCATCGATCACCATAACTGTGTTGACGCTGGCCGCGGTACACACGCTGGGCATCTCGGTGGATGTACCAACCGCGATTCTGTTGAGTCTGGTGGCGTCGCTGTGTGCCTGTGGCGCATCCGGTGTGGCCGGCGGCTCACTGCTGCTGATTCCGGTGGCCTGCAATATGTTTGGCATTCCGAACGATTTGGCGATGCAGGTGGTGGCAGTGGGCTTCATTATTGGCGTACTGCAGGATTCAGCCGAGACCGCACTCAACTCCTCGACGGATATTCTGTTTACCGCGGCAGTTTGCCAGGCCGAAGCCGAGCGCGCGCCGCGTCGTACGGTTTCAGAATCGGAATAGTGTGTGATAGATCGCCATCAATGGCGTAATGCTCGTCAGTTAAGCAGCGCACTGGCTCCGCGGGGGTTCCGCCCGCTAAGCATATGGCAGTTTCAGAATGTGTAAAGCCGGCGGCCGGGCTAAGGTCCGAAGGCGCGGACCTTAGCAATCCGCGCCTGCGCCGTCCTCGCTGTTCCCTCGCTTATCACTCCGGCCTGACGGACCGCGCGGATTCGCCATCCCTGGCTCATGCCGCGCTTTCGCCGACGTCCTGTCGGCTCATCCTGGCCGTCACTCTGCGCTCGGCGCTGCGGATAGCGCCCAACACCATCGCCTGTCATTACCGTTTCTGGTTTGAAATTTTGCTGGCTGAAGATTTAGGGCTACCTGGTCGCCATGAATGGCGACCCTTATATCTCGATCATTCTCCTCCGGGTGCTATGATCCCCGACTGATCATCGGGAAGTTGCTGGTGAGATGGGGGCGACCCCTGGGCACAAAGCCTGCTTAGTAGATTCATCCCCGGCAACTTAACTCCCGCCTTCAAGACCGGACGGTATCCTGTGCTTCGAGCACGCATCCATAAGGATGGTCATGGCGGTTTCCCTGATGCTGTTAAGGAGAATCTATGCAAACACGTATGCCCGTCGGTATTGATATTGCTTCAAAAAAGTTTGATGTGGCCGTCTGGAAAGGCGAGACGTCTTACAAAACCAAAGTCGCCCCCAACACGCCTAAAGGCTTAAGCGCCCTGAAGAAATGGCGGGAGCCGTTCGGCTGCTGCCATATCTGCATGGAGGCCACCGGCGCGTACAGCGAGCCACTGGCCACCTTCCTGCACGATGAGGGCTATGACGTCAGCGTGGAAAATCCGGCGCGCATTAAGCGCTTTGGCCAGGCCGAACTGAACCGTAATAAGACGGATAAGGACGACGCGCGCATGATAGCGCGCTACTGCAAAATGCACGGCCCCTCGCTGTGGCAGCCGGCACCACTCAATGAGCGCAGGCTGAAAGCGCTGGTGAAGCGCCTGACGAACCTTCAGGAAATGCGGCAGATGGAAGAGAACCGTCTGGAGATATCGGATGCGGTAGTGCAGCCCTCAATCCGCGTGGTCATTGCGGCGCTGGATGCGCAGATAGACGAAACAAAGCGGGCAATAAACGACCATATCAATAATGACCCGGACCTTAAAAAGAACAAAGAGCTGCTTGAATCTATCCCGGGTATCGCGGGCGTGCTGAGCAGCACGATGCTGGCGTATATGGGCGATATGTCGAGGTTCAGAAACAGCAAGGCGCTTGTGGCGTGGGTGGGTCTGAACCCGATGCGGCAGGAGTCCGGCGAGTGGAAAGGCAAAAGCCGGATATCGAAGATGGGGAACAGCGCGATGCGTAAGGCGTTGTACATGCCAGCGATAGTGGCAATGAAGTGGAATCCGGCGGTCATCTCGCTGAAGAACCGTCTGGATGCGGGCAGGAAAACGGGAAAAGTCGTGGTATGCGCGGCGATGAAGAAGCTGCTCCAGCTGGCTTATGGTGTGCTGAAATCAGGCCGTCCGTTCGATACCAAAATATGTCTTGCCAGGTAACTGGCAAGACGGTATCTTACAAAGTCACACCGCTTTTGAAGATGGCTAACTCGCGGAAATCGTTGGTTTCATTGCGCGCCGGTTGGCCATTGGCAATCGCTACAATCATATCGATGAAATCCGCCAGCATCGCCTCCATACTCATGCCTTCAATCAGGCGCCCGGCATTAAAATCGATCCAGTGCGGTTTTTTCTCGGCCAACTGCGTATTGGTGGCGATCTTCACCGTTGGTACAAAACCGCCGTACGGCGTGCCGCGTCCGGTAGTAAACAGCACCATATGACAGCCCGCGCCTGCCAGCGCGCTGGTGGCTACCGCATCATTACCCGGCGCGCTCAACAGATTGAGTCCCGGCGTGTGTAAGCGCTCACCGTACTTCAGCACATCCACCACCTGGCTTTGTCCGGCCTTTTGCGTACAGCCAAGCGACTTCTCTTCCAGCGTGGTGATGCCGCCTGCTTTGTTGCCCGGCGATGGATTCTCGTAGATGGGCTGCTGATGATCAATAAAGTAGCGTTTGAAGTCGTTAATCATCGCCACGGTTTTGCTGAAAGTGGCTTCATCGCGACAACGACTCATCAGAATACGCTCGGCACCAAACATCTCCGGCACTTCGGTCAGCACCGTGGTACCACCGTTAGCAATCATCTGGTCAGAGAAACAGCCGAGCATGGGATTGGCGGTGATGCCGGAAAAGCCGTCTGAGCCGCCGCATTCCAGACCAAACTTCAGCTCGCTAAGTTTGCCCGGCTGACGCTTGTCCGCGCGCATTGCCTGATAAAGCGCATGCAGGCGTTCCAGCCCCGCTTCGACTTCATCATCCTGCTTCTGGCACTCCATAAACTGCACGCGATCGCTATCAAAGCCACCGAGCGTTTCGCGGAACACATCGACCTGATTGTTCTCGCAGCCCAGGCCAATCACCAGCACAGCGCCAGCATTGGGGTGCCGCACCATATTTTGCAGCATGGTCCGGGTGTTCTCGTGATCCTGTCCGAGCTGCGAGCAGCCAAACGGATGACTAAACAGGTGCACGCCATCAATACCTTCAGCGTCATGGGTCTCTTTCATAAAGCGTGTCAGGATCTGCCGCGCAATACCGTTTACGCATCCCACGGTGGGCAGGATCCACAGCTCATTGCGGATGCCCACTTCACCGCTGGCACGACGATAGATCTGCACGTCGCGGTCACCGGCCTGTGGCGGCAGCGCGAGAAAATCGGGCTGATAGTCATACTCGTCCACGTCGCTCAGATTGGTGCGTGCATTGCTGGAGTGAATGATTTCACCCGCAGCGATCGGCTGAGTAGCATGGGCGATCGGCAAGCCGTACTTGATCACCAGTTCACCGGCGGCTAAAGGCTGCAGGGCAAACTTGTGACCGCGTCCGACCTCCTGCTGCAAGGTAATCGCTTGTTGATTAATCTCGACCTGGGTATTGGCGGGCAAATCGCGCAACGCTACAGCAACGTTATCGCGTGAATGAATTCTAATGGCATCTTGCATAGCGTTATCTCAGTTGGGTCAGCGCCGTCCGCATCCCGTGGACGATGATGTTTTGCAGGTGTTGGCTTACCGCAGCCACTAATCCTGGCCGCTGAGTTAGATCTTCGCCCCAGTGGTTGGCATCGCTGAGTACCGCGCGCACCAACTGTTCCGGGGTCTGTTTATCGTTATGTACCGCTGGCCATAGCTCAGCAAAACGCTGCAGCCAGTGTTCGTCGTCCTGCAGCGGCCAGCGACGCTCACCCTCTTCACCGCGATAAAATGCCAGCAGCGCGGCAAAGGCGAAGGTCAGACGTGCAGGCCATTGCCCGTTTTGCTGCTGCGCCAGCAGTAGCTGTGGCAGTAAACGGGTACGGAATTTGGTCATGCCGTTTAGGGCAATCGAAAGCAGCGCATGGCGAATAAAGGGATTGCGGAAACGGCGCTGCACCGCGTCGGCGAAGGCGTGCAGCTCATCGCGCGGCAGATCCAGCGTCGGGATCACTTCCTCGCGCAGCAGGGCATCAACAAAGCCGGCAATTTGCGCGTCGTCCATCGCTTCTCCGACGCTCTCCACTCCCGCCTGAAACGCTACCGGCACCAGCGCGGTGTGTGCACCGTTAAGAATCGCCACTTTCTGCGCTTTGTACGGCGTGATGTCATCCACCAGCTTCACTTCCGGCGCCAGCGTGTCAAGCTTCAGCTCCTGAGCCAATGCATCCGGCCCCTGAATCACAAACTGGTAATAGACTTCGCCCGCCACCAGATAGCGATCCTGATAGCCCAACTGCGCCTCAATTGCCGCGCTGTCGGCCGGATAGCCGGTGACAATGCGATCCACCAGCGTGTTGTAGAAAGCACAGTGATCCTGCAGCCAGCGCGCAAACTCCGGCGGCAGCTGCCAATGCTTGATGTAGCGCATTACCAACTCGCGCAGCGTGTCGCCGTTATAATCGATCAGTTCGCAAGGCACGATGAGCCAACCTTTATCGCTGGCCGCAGCAAAGTGGTTAAAGCGCGCCCACAACAACTGCGTCAGCTTGCCGGGAAACGAGGACGCTGGCGCATCGTCCAGCCGATCCTCTGCGACAAAAACAATGCCGGCTTCGGTGGTATTGGAGAACACAAAGCGCATCTGCGGCGCACGCGCCAACGCAAGAAAATCTTCAAATTGTTGATACGGCTGAATTTCACGATTCACGCTACGAATCAGCCGGGTTTCACTCACCTGCTCACCCGCGGCGTTTAGTCCGCGAATCAGCGTGGTGTATAGACCCTCTTGCTGATTTAGCGTCTCTTCCACTACGCGGTTGCGCGGCCGCACCACGACTACGCCCGCGTCGGTGTTTTGATGCTGATTAAGCCAGTCGAGTTGCCAATCGATAAAGGCACGCAGGAAGTTGCCTTCACCGAACTGGATGACGCGCTCGCTATAGTGCGCTCCGGGGAAATTCTGGCGGTTGAGTCGCTGCATCATCAGGCTCCCAGCTCAATGCCGAAGTAATCGCGCGCATTGTTAAAACTGATGTTCTGCACCATCTGCCCTAACAACGCCTCATCGGCCGGCGCTTCGCCACGTTCTACCCAGTTGCCGATCATCTGGCATAGCAGGCGACGGAAATATTCGTGGCGCGTGTAGGAGAGGAAACTGCGGCTGTCGGTGAGCATGCCGACAAAGCGGCTCAGCAGGCCGATTTGCGCCAGCTGGGTCATTTGGCGCTGCATGCCGTCGAGCTGATCGTTGAACCACCACGCCGAACCAAACTGCATCTTGCCCGGTTCGCCTTCACCCTGGAAATTGCCCGCCATGGTGGCCAGCACTTCGTTATCGCGCGGGTTGACGCAGTAGAGGATGGTTTTTGGCAGCGCATTATTGCGGTTTTGCGCATCCAGCAAGCGCGCCAGCGGAATCGCCAGCGGCGCATCGTTGATCGAATCGAAGCCCACATCCGGGCCGAGGATATCGAACTGGCGGCGATTGGCGTTACGCAGCGCGCCAATGTGATACTGCTGCGCCCAGCCGCGGCGCGCATATTCGCTACCCAGCCACACTAGTACCGCACTTTTAAATTGTGCCGTCTCTTCTGTGGAAGGTGCCGCGCCTTGCAGACGACGCGCCAAAATGGCATCCAACGTGGCTTCATCAGCTTCCGCAAACACCACCACATCCAGCGCGTGATCGGAGATTTTGCAGCCGTGCGCGGCGAAGTGATCGAGTCGCTGGCTCAAGGCACGGCGCAGATCGTCAAAGCGCTGTACGCTGACATCCGCCACCTGCTCCAGGCGCTGAATCCACGGCAGGAAACTCTCCAGCTCAATATTAAAGGCTTTGTCCGGACGCCAGCTCGGCAGCACTTTGACGCCAAAACTGCTGTCCTGCGCCAGCTTGCGGTGGTGCTGCAGGTCATCGAGCGGATCGTCGGTGGTACCGACCATCTTCACATTCATCTGCTGCATGATGCCGCGTGCGCTAAATGCATCCTGCGCCAGCAGTTCGTTACACTGCTGCCAAATGACATCGGCGCTCTGTTCATTCAGCAGCACGTCAGTGATACCGAAAGGTCGACGTAGTTCAAGGTGCGTCCAGTGATAAAGCGGATTGCCGATGGTATGCGGCACGGTGCGCGCCCAGGCATTGAATTTCTCACGATCGCTGGCATCACCGGTGCACAACGTCTCCGGCACGCCGTTGGCGCGCATTGCTCGCCATTTGTAGTGATCGCCTTTCAGCCAGATGTCATAGAGGTTGGTGAAGCGGTAGTTGTCGGCAATCTGCTGCGGCGGCAAGTGACAGTGATAGTCGAAAATCGGCTGATCTTTAGCGTAGTCATGGTACAGACGACGGGCGAACTCGGTGTCGAGTAGAAAATCCTCACTCATAAAACGCGACATACCTGCTTCCTCTTTGTGGCCAAGTGGCTTTGACTCAAAGTTATCATACCAATTTAGGCGATCGGGATAATTGTTTGCGATCCGACTCACAATAATGACAGTTTCACTGTGGGTATAGAGATGAGCCCGTAGATAATAACAAATAAGTGTTTGTTTTTAATTAATTTAAAGATAATAAACTTCGAGGGGAGAAGTTTCGCGACAGCATTGAAACCTCAAAGATGTATAACAAGTTGGCACTTGACTCAATTGCTACGCATTTATGGCAGAGGCCAGGAACGTCATGAGTGAGAAAACCAGCCGCTTTCGAATGCAACGTTTAAGCCGTAAGGTAATCTGTTACGAAAGTTATTAATCCTCTTCGGGCTGGCGCTGGCCAGCCCATTTCCTCTATGCGGCTGAAGTGGTATAACAACTCAACTTTATTCCACAGCGGACCGCGCAATGGACCTGACCGAATCACGACGCTTGTATCAACAGCTCGCCAGCGAACTTAAACGCCGTATTGAAGCAGGCGATTACAGCATCGGCGACAAACTGCCCGCCGAACGTCTGATCGCGGAAGAGATGCAGGTGAGCCGCACCGTGGTGCGCGAAGCGATTATCATGCTGGAAGTGGAAGGTTACGTGGAGGTGCGTAAAGGCTCCGGCATCCACGTGATGAGTAATCAGCAGCAGAATCGGGTGGTGACATCCAGCCAGCTGGAGTTTGCTAATTTCGGTCCCTTCGAGTTGTTACAGGCACGTCAGTTGATTGAGAGTAACGTTGCCGAATTTGCCGCCACGCAGGTGACGCGGCAGGACATTGTGGCACTGATGGCGATTCAGGAAAAAGCACGTCAGGAAGATCACTCGCGCGACTCCGCCTGGGATATGGAGTTTCACGTACGCATCGCGCAATCCACGCAAAACAGCGCCTTAGCGGCGATTGTTGAAAAAATGTGGCTGCATCGTCTGCACAATCCCTACTGGCTCAAATTGCATGAGCATATTGATGCCAAAAATATCACCAGCTGGTGTGACGATCACGACCAGATCCTCAAAGCACTCATACGCAAAGATCCCGCCGCCAGTAAGCTGGCAATGTGGCAACATCTGGAAAATACTAAACAGATGCTGTTCAACGCGACGACTGACGATTTCGAATTTAACGTTGATCGTTACATGTTTGCGGAAAATCCGGTCATCCTGCCGGAAGCTAGCGAAAACCCACGCTGATCCTGCTTATTTTTCAGGCATTTTGTTGACGAAAAAGTCAGTTAGTCTGCAATAGTGTCAGCTCATGTAAAGCTCCTTTTGACCACCTGCGTCTAAAGGTAAAACTCCTGTGCGGCAGGCACTTTCCCCTGTCTGGATAACGTTATTTTTGTTACAGTTATCGCCCTTTTATTACCCTTTGCGACAGGGCTTTTAAAAGTCGCTGATTTAACAATCAATTCTGGAAGGATCCGGAAACTCCTGCTCAGGCTGCTTATCTAAAATGTATAACCAACGCCAGTCTGCGCCTAAGCCCCTCACGGGCACGTTTAACAATGATGTTCAGGAATGATTGATGGATATTTTGCAAGCATTGCTGCATGCCTTATGGCAGCAGGATTACGAAATGCTCTCCGACCCCACGCTGGTTTGGGCCATTTATGGTGTGTTGTTCATGATTCTGTTTTTAGAAAATGGACTGCTCCCCGCCGCTTTTCTGCCTGGCGACAGTTTACTGATTCTGGTCGGCGTTCTGATTGCTAAAGGCACCATGGGTTTCCCACTTACTCTGCTGATTTTGACTACCGGCGCCAGCCTGGGTTGCTGGGTGAGTTACATCCAGGGGCGATGGCTGGGTAACACGCCCACCGTGCAAAACTGGCTTTCGCATTTGCCCGCGCAATATCACCAGCGCGCGCACGCCCTGTTCCATCGCCACGGCTTATCTGCCCTGCTGATTGGTCGCTTTATTGCCTTTGTGCGTACTTTGCTGCCTACCATCGCGGGTCTTTCTGGCCTGAGTAACGCGCGCTTCCAGTTCTTTAACTGGGTAAGTGGCTTCCTGTGGGTACTGATTCTCACCGTGCTGGGCTTCGCGCTGGGCAAAACGCCGATTTTCCGTCGTTACGAAGATGAGTTGATGTTGTGTCTGATGCTGCTGCCGCTAGTGCTGCTGGTGATCGGCCTGGTTGGTTCTTTAGTCGTGCTTTGGCGTAAGCGTCAGTCAACTCGCAACGGGAATTCACAGCCATGATCAAACTCCGTGGATTCCCAAGGCGTTTACTGCCTTGGGCGCTGGGTGGCGCCTTCGCGTTGCTGGCCGTCTGTTTCATTCCGAACTTGATGCAGCATGAAACCGTGGTGCAAATCCGCGTGGCGAATAGCGGCACCAATCTGCCCGATGGTTTTTACCTGTATCAGCAACTTTCCGCGCAGGGCGTGCGTATCAAAAGTATTACGCCCTCTGGCGACGCGCTGGTGATTCATTTTGAGAATGAAGAACAGAGTCTGGCGGCACAGAAAGTTCTGAAACGCCTGTTACCACAAGGCTTCGTTGTGGCTGCCGGCCCACAGGCTTCGCAGCAATATCCTGACGCCACTCGCCCAACATACAGTTAAATGTTACCGCCTGACGCTAAGTCGGGCGGTAAGCTAATCCTCGCTATCCCCGCGTCTTCTTTGAATTTTTTCGTCTGCTGTCTATCCTTAGAGGTAGCGTAAGCCTAAGACATGCTGGGATGCCTCTCCTGTCCGGTCTATGGCAGGTCATCAACAATGGAAGGTCACTACCTGATGAAACATCAATTACTGCTAGGTGCTATTCTTTTCTCACTCTCGGGTTCGCTGCTGGCGGCTGAATCGCTCTGCCAACAAAAAGAGCAAGATATTCAGCGCGAGATCGATATGGCGAAGCAGCATGACAACCAGCGCCGCGTAACCGGGCTGGAGCGTGCGTTGACCGAAGTCCGCGCAGGCTGCACCGATGAGAAACTGAAATCGGCACACAGCGAACGCATCGCAGAGCAGAAGCATAAAATCGCCGAGCGCGAGCGTGAGCTGAAGGAAGAGCGTCAGGACGGCGATAAAGACAAAATTGAGAAGCGCGAACGTAAGCTAGAAGAGGCACAGCACGAACTGAAAAAGCTTGAAGCTGAACCTTATTAATCGGACTTAACTACATGCTGTAAAAGGAGATTTCCATGGCTAAAGAAACAACATCTGAACATCTGCGCGCTGAATTGAAAAATCTGGCTGATACCCTGGAAGAAGTGCTGAGTAGCTCAGCAGATAAATCCAAAGGCGAGCTGGATAAACTGCGTCATAAAGCGCGTGGTGCTATTGAAAGCTCCCGTGAACGCCTGGGTGATTCTGGCGAACGTATCGCACAAACCACGCGTGAAGCGGCGGAAAAGGCAAATGAATACGTGCGCGACAATCCATGGCACGGCGTAGGCATCGGGGCAGCGGTAGGAATTCTAATCGGCATTTTAATCTCACGGCGTTAATGATGAGTGATAGTCAGCAAAGCCACGGCCCCGGCAAAGGGGTCTTTAACATCGGTCAGCGGATAGTTACCACTTTGGTTAGCATGGTCGAGACGCGTGTCCGACTGGCGATCGTGGAACTGGAAGAGGAGAAGGCAAACCTGATTCAGATGCTGATGATGGTTGGCCTGACCATGCTGTTCACCGCTTTCGGTCTAATGAGCCTGATGGTGCTTATCATCTGGGCGGTCGATGCACAATATCGTCTGATGGCCATCGCGATCACCACTGGCGTGCTGTTTGCGCTGGCGTTGATCTTCGGTTTATGGACCCTTTACAAATCGCGCCAGTCAACGCTGCTGCGTCATACGCGTAAAGAGCTGGATACCGACCGCACGCTGTTGGAGGAGCATCGCTCATGAGCCGCCGCGAGCGTGAAGCCCGCATTCACGAACTGCTGAATCAGGTGCAGCAGCAGCGGCTCGATCTGAGCGCCGATGGTCGTGACTGGCTGGCTGGCACCGCGCAGTACGATCGTGGTTGGTTAACCATTATCGGTATGCGTCGTTATCTGGCGATTGGTAGCAGCGCACTGGCCATTTGGTCGATTCGCAGCCCCAATCGTCTGCTGCGCTGGGCTAAGCGCGGTTTCGGCGCCTGGAGCACCTGGCGCATGATCATATCGACGCTAGAAAAGCGCTAATCCCTCTACTTAAAACCGGATCGTAATGGTCCGGTTTTGTTCCCCTCAAATTTACTGAACAACATTGACAGTTTATCTCGCTTACAACTCTTTCATCCTGCGATTATTATCTCCCTCCATCAGCCCAGTGAACTGAAACAACCGGTTCAGGGGATTAAAAACCCGCAGGCCAACAACCTGCCACAAAAACCTTGTTGGAGTAGATGATGAAAAAATTCGAAGACTCAGGCCTGCTGGTAGCACGCGTATTAATGACCATTCTGTTTATTACTGCAGGCTGGGGCAAAATCACCGGTTATGCCGGTACCGCACAATATATGCAGGCGATGGGCGTCCCTGGCTTCCTGCTGCCGCTGGTTATTCTGCTGGAGTTCGGCGGCGGTCTGGCGATTCTGTTCGGTTTCCTGACGCGCTTTACTGCACTGTTCACCGCTGGCTTCACCCTGCTGACGGCGTTCCTGTTCCACAGCAACTTCGCTGAAGGCGTTAACCAGCTGATGTTCATGAAAAACCTCTCCATCGCCGGTGGTTTCCTGGTGCTGGGCTTGGTTGGTCCAGGTGCTTACAGCATTGACCGCCTGATTCGTCAGCGCGCTCAGCCAGCGACAGCACGCTAAGCAGCACAAGCGTTAGAGAACACATATACTGAATGATAGGGGCGGGGATTTTCCTCGCCCCTTTTTATTATGGAGGGCTTATGGGACAGCTGATTGACGGTGTCTGGCACGACACCTGGTACGATACGAAGTCAACCGGTGGCCGCTTCAAACGCACAGAAGCCGTCTGGCGCAACTGGATTACCGCTGATGGCAGCGCAGGACCCACCGGCAACGCGGGCTTCGCCGCCGAACGGGGCCGTTATCATCTGTATGTCTCTCTCGCCTGTCCGTGGGCACATCGCACGCTGTTGATGCGCCAACTCAAAGGATTAGAAGAGATGATTTCGGTTTCGGTGGTACATCCGCTGATGCTGGAGAACGGCTGGACTTTCGACGACAACTTCCCCGATGCCACCGGCGACGCACTGTATCAAAAAGAGTTTCTCTATCAGATCTATCTGCATGCCGATGCGCACTATAGCGGGCGCGTTACCGTCCCGGTGCTGTGGGATAAAACCCAGCAAACCATCGTTAGCAATGAATCTGCCGATATCATGCGCATGCTGAACAGCGCGTTTGATGCGCAGGGCGCTCGCGCGGGGGACTATTATCCAGCTGAACTGCGCGACAAGATTGACGACGTGAATGGCTGGATTTACGACACGGTGAACAACGGCGTCTATAAGAGCGGTTTTGCCACTTCGCAGGCAGCTTACGATGAATCGGTGACAGCGTTGTTCCATTCACTGGCGCGTCTGGAACAGATACTGGGTCAGCATCGCTATCTCACCGGCGATAAGCTTACTGAAGCCGATCTGCGACTTTGGACGACTCTGGTGCGCTTTGATCCGGTCTACGTCACCCACTTTAAGTGCGACCGTCACCGTATCAGCGATTACCGCAATCTCAGCGGCTTTCTGCGCGACATCTACCAAATGCCCGGCATTGCCGATACGGTTAACCTGCCGCATATCCGCCATCACTACTATTGCAGCCACAAAACCATCAACCCAAGCGGCGTTATTTCACTCGGCCCAGCCTTTGACTGGGATGAGCCACACGGCCGGGGCTGATGTACTTAGCCAGCCATCGGAATAAGATGGCTGGTTTCGAGTGGCACAGACGCATAAATCTCACTCAGGCGCTGCTGGAAAATAAGCGGATCGTGCTGAATGCGAATGCGCTCCATCGCCTGGGCTGAGCGCAGACTGATCGCTTGTCGATTCTCAACTGCATCCATAATGTGCACTTTTAGCTGTTCCACCAGTGCCTTCCTGATCGCGTCCTTCGCCTGCAGTGAATCAACCGAATATTCATACATCTCGTTAGTCGGACACTCGATTAACCAACCCGCAGTGGCGGGATTGATCTCAGGTAGCGCGCGAATATTGGTACTGATCACCGGGCAACCGCACGCCTGCATTTCCAGCACAGAGAACCCGTAGGTATCTTGCCAGGTGGGCAGCAGCCCCACATCGGTCTGCTGCAACTGCGCTATCACTTCATCAGGTGTCAGACAGGTTTTGTGCTGGAAAATGGGCAACTTCTGCAGTGATGTTTCAATTTGGCTGCAGAAGATGGCTGAATCCTGAAAATGACGATGCGCAATATTGTGTCGACGAGATACATCACCGATCAGCGTAACCTGCACGCTATCTTGATCGATCGCTCCCGCCTCGAATAATTCCGTAAATGCCAGCACCACTTCGGCCCCTCCTTTGCGGTAAAACTCATTACCTACAAATGTGAACTGCAGTTTATCTGCTGAGACCGCGCGAGGCTGTGATGCTAATAAAGGCTGAGGCGGGTGCAACACGCGAATTTTACTGGCGATGGTGTCCTGATAAGCAGGAAAACTGCTCAGCAACTTAAGCTGAATATTGCGTGTCGCCTCTGAAATAGCAATGAGGCCAATGCATGCTGGTGCGGCCACCCATTTCATTTGGGCATGCAGTTCAGGATTATCGACTTTGCTTATGCCAGCAACCGGCAGTACGCGTGGAATCTCCGTTTCAAAGGTGGCGACCCATTTAATTGGGCTAATTGCCACTTCATTAAAAAGATGGATTACCTCAACGTCGGCTGGCATAAAACCCGGTATGCCCTGGAAACGGAATATTTTGTTTTTCTTTAATAATCTTTGTCTGATCGCGTTGAGGTAAAAATAGAGGTTTCTTTTTTTACCATTAATATAGTGATAATCCGCGTTCACCAGGATATTCCGTTTCTCCGGATATCCTTCTCCGCTGGTGATGATCTTCATGATGTTTGCTGAGCCTTAAGCCAAAATGGGGGCCTAATGCAACCAAACTTCTCTGGTCATGACTTCAAGAGCGGTCTTGAAAGTGGGATTATCACTTGGTTTCAAAGATCTCAGGCAAATTTTATGAGGATCATCCCCACTAACAGTAGCCCGACACCTAACCAGCCAATGCGGGATAACCTTTGCCCAAACAGTATCCAGCCCGCGGCTACCGTGGCCACTAAACCCAACCCGCCCCATAACGCGTAGGCGACCGTCAAATCGATGCCTTTCACTGCCTGAGCCAACACGCTGAATGCTGCCAACACCGCAACCAGCGATAACACGCCAAATAGCGGACGACGGAAACCATTCGAGTATTTCAGAAATATATTGGCGACGATCTCCAGGCCAATGGCCAGCACCAGCCACGCAATATGTATCCAGTTAAACGTTGCCATGACGCAGCTCCTTACGGCTCAGCGTGCCCGTTTTGATCAGCACGATGCCAGCAATTAATGTCATCAGACCGGCGACTTTAACAGCAGATAAAACCTCATCGAATAGCAACACGCTAAACAGCGTAATAAACAGAATGCCAACGCCTTCCCACATGGCATAAGCCACGCCAAGCGCAATACGCTTAATCGCAAAAGATAAACAAATATAAGATAGTGCAATCATCACCAGCATAAAAATATAACCGGCGTTGCCACCGTTAACACTGGCCCATTTCATGGAAACCGTGCCAATAATTTCCGCCGCGATGGCTAGTGCTAATAAAATCCAATACAGCATGATTTCTCTCCTGAACGAGAAATAAACGCCATCCACGCGAAAATATGCGTGTTAGCAATGTTAAATTAAAAATGTAGAAAAGGAGAGAGTAGCTCTAAAGCGCGAAGCGCCAGTGCTGATCGCAGATTGGGCAATTGGAGTCAAAGAGAGAAGAAGAGATACAGGCTTTATTTGGTGAAAACATTTTGTCCATAAAATTACAACTTATCCACGTTGTTGCTTCTCGTCAGTGTGGATTAAATTTGTCCTCAGTAGTTATACACGCGCCTATTCTGGCATAGCCTCAAGTATATTTTCCGGGATTTTCATTTCTTTACGTGAGAGGACTTAATTAATCCTATACGAGTTTGTGCCCTCACCCACGGGAGAGGAAACCGATGGTTGCAGTCTGACAGCTCGCGCGATCGGTCCCTTCTCCCGCCTGCGGGAGAAGGTTAGGATGAGGGACAGCACGCACCCAACCCGCATAAAACACAAAACCCGCCGAAGCGGGTTTGTGTTTAAAAAAGTCGAAACTGACCGATAAGCCGGGTTCTGTCGTGGACAGTCATTCATCTAGGCCAGCAATCGCTCACTGGCTCAAGCAGCCTACCCGGGTTCAGTACGGGCCGTACCTTGTGAACCCCTATTTGGCCTTGCTCCGGGTGGAGTTTACCGTGCCACGAACTGTTGCCAGCCGCGCGGTGCGCTCTTACCGCACCCTTTCACCCTTACCTGATCCCATTACTGGGCCATCGGCGGTTTGCTCTCTGTTGCACTGGTCGTAGGCTTGC
Organism: Pantoea nemavictus; assembly: GCF_037479095.1. Lineage (NCBI taxonomy): Bacteria > Pseudomonadati > Pseudomonadota > Gammaproteobacteria > Enterobacterales > Erwiniaceae > Pantoea > Pantoea nemavictus. Next base: position 1,581,179 of record NZ_JBBGZW010000001.1, read on the forward strand.
GCCCCCCAGGCGTTACCTGGCACCCTGCCCTATGGAGCCCGGACTTTCCTCCCCTTTGCCCGTCTCCCCCCGAAAGAGGACGACGACAAAGCGGCGACTGTCTAGTCAGCTTCGGCGCGGGATAATAGGCGATCCGCCGCCGTTTGTCACGCCTCTTGCTGCTCCAGCGCGTACTTATAGAGTGCGTTCTTCTTAACGCCATGAATTTCCGCCGTCAGCGCGGCCGCTTTCTTCAATGGCAGTTCTTTTTGCAACAGCGCCAGGGTACGCAGCGCTTCGGCGGGCAGCGCCTCTTCATCGGCTTTATGGCCTTCGACAATCAGCACCATCTCGCCTTTACGGCGGTTCTCATCTTCCAGCACCCATGCCAGCAGCTCGCCCACCGGCGCCCCATGCAGCGACTCCCAGGTTTTGGTCAACTCACGCGCCAGCACCACATAGCGCTCGCCGCCCCAAACGCTGACCATATCCTGCAGGCTATCGATAAGCCGATGTGTCGACTCGTAGAAAATCAGCGTTCGTGGCTCCTCACCCAGCGCACGCAGCACATCACAGCGCCCTTTACTTTTGGCCGGCAGAAATCCTTCGTAACAGAAACGATCGGACGGTAACCCCGCCGCGCTTAATGCTGTGATCGCGGCGCAGGCGCCAGGTAACGGCACCACGCGCACGCCCGCTTCACGGCAGCGACGCACCAAATGATAGCCAGGATCGTTGATTAACGGCGTGCCCGCATCGGAGACCAGCGCGATGCTTTGGCCCTCTTGCAGCCTGGCTAAAAGCACCTCGGCTTTCTGCTGTTCGTTGTGGTCGTGAAGTGCGAAGAGTCGCGCATTGATGGCGAAATGTTGTAGCAACAGCCCGGTATGACGTGTATCTTCCGCTGCGACTAGATCGACGCTTGAGAGCACCGTCAACGCTCGTTGAGTGATATCACCCAGGTTACCGATCGGGGTAGGAACGATATAGAGCGTGCTGGCAGAAATCTCTGCCCGATCGAGTTGTTTCATTGTTTCATCCGAATTGCCGATTTAATATTGAGCATCTTGAAAAAAACATCACTGGATACAGTATGCTTCCTTCAAAAGTCGTACGTCATAAAGCAGGACGCTTAGTACCTGTTCTTCTCGCTGGGCTGATTTTAGCCGCATGTAGTGGTCAGGGACCGCAACAAACCTCTAACGTCAATATTCAGGGTCCTGCGACAGGCCGATCTGACTATTATCTGCAGCAGGTGCAGCAAAGCAGCGATGATAGCAAGACCGACTGGCAATTACTTGCCATCCGTGCCCTGTTGAAGGAAGGAAAGTATCCGCAGGCGGCGAATCAGCTCAATCAACTGCCGCAGCAACTGAGTGATGTGCAACAGCAAGAACTGCTACTGCTGCGCGCACAGATGCAGATTGGCCAGCAGGATTACAGCGGAGCGCAGCAGCTGCTTGGCCAGGTGAAAAGCGGCGACTTATCGTCAGATCAGCAGGTGCGCTACTACGCGCTGCAAATCGCAGCCGCACAAAATCGTCCGTCGCTCGCGCTGCTGCGCGCCTATATTGCTCAGGAACCGCTGCTGAAAGGGGCCGATCACCTCAGCAATATTGATGCGACCTGGCAAGCGCTGACGCAGATGACTCAGGATCAAATCAACAGTCTGGTCATCAATGCGGATGAAAACACGCTGCAAGGCTGGCTGGATCTGCTGAACACCTGGCGCGCAAACAGCCAGGATCCACAGATGTTGAAAGCGGCGATACAGGACTGGCAAACGCGTTATCCGCAGAATCCGGGCGCGAAAACCCTGCCAACCCAGCTTAGCCAGGTACAGAATTTCACTAAAGCCTCCACCAACACCATTGCCCTGCTGCTGCCACTCAACGGCCAGGCGCAAGTGTTTGCTAACGCGATCCAGAAAGGCTTCACCGATGCCCGTAATGGCGTGCTCAATGCGCCTGCGCCACAAGCGGCCCCAGCACCTGCCGCAGCCGATGCCAATGCTCAACCTTCCGCTGACAGTAATACCGAGGCGAACAGCGTGGTGAGCCCAGCCATGGCGGGTAACACACCGCAGCAAACTGAACAGCCGCAGCCTGCCGCTCAGCCCGCAGCAGCCCAGGCCGACAGCAATGCGCAGGTGAAAGTGTATGACACCAGTAGCCAGCCGATAGCCCAAATCATGCAGCAGGCCCAGCAGGATGGCGCCACACTGGTGGTTGGCCCGCTGTTGAAAAACGACGTGGAACAGGTGGTTAATAGCCAAACGGCGCTGAACGTATTGGCGTTGAATGAGCCAGAACAGATCCAGAACCATCCGAATATTTGTTATTTTGCGCTTTCTCCTGAAGACGAAGCGCGCGATGCCGCGCACCATATCTACGATCAGGGCAAACGTCAGCCGCTGCTGCTGGTTCCACGTAGCAGTTATGGCGATCGCATCAGCAAAGCGTTTGCGCAGGAGTGGCAAAAGCTGGGTGGTTCAACCGTGCTGCAGCAGCGTTTTGGTGGCGTGGCAGAACTGAAACAAGGTATCAATAGCGGTGCAGGTATCGCGCTAAGCGGTACGCCGTTGACCGTTGAGCCAGAGCAATCACAGGGTGTAGCGATTGCCGGCCTGACGATTCCGGCCCCACAAGCTAGCGCACCGGCGCCCACCGCCGATACCAGCGGCGGCAGCGTAGATGCGGTGTACATTGTTGCCAGCCAGGATGAACTGCAGCTGATCAAGCCGATGATTGCGATGCGCACCAGCAGCCGTAACAATACCGCGCTGTATGCCAGTTCACGCAGCGCGCAGGCCGGGGCTGGACCCGATTTCCGTCTGGAGATGGATGGTTTGCAATTCAGCGATATTCCGCTGCTGTCCGGCAGTAATCCGGGTCTGATGCAGCAGGCGGCGAAGTCGTTTAACAACGATTATTCGCTGGTTCGTCTCTACGCGATGGGCATTGATGCCTGGACGCTGGCGAATCACTTTAACCAGATGCGTCAGGTGCCAGGCTTTGCCATTGATGGCAACACCGGCAAGCTGAACGCCGACACGGATTGCGTGATCAACAGGAAGTTGGCATGGAACCAATATCGTCAGGGACAGATCGTTCCGGTGCAGTAAACCGCCAGCGTATTGGCGCTGAGCAGGAACAACTGGCGCGCCGCTATCTGGAGCGCGCCGGGCTGCAGTGGTTCGCCAGCAATGTGCACTGTCGCAGCGGGGAAATTGACCTGATTATGCGCGACGCCGATTGTTGGGTTTTTGTTGAAGTGCGCTATCGGCGCGATGCCCGCTACGGCGGTGCCGCCGCCAGCGTCACGCGTCAGAAACAACAAAAGCTGCTGCGTGCCGCCGCGCTCTGGTTGCTGGCGCGCGGCGGTAGTTTTGATACGGTGAATTGCCGTTTTGACATCATTGCCATTACCGGGCGTGAGCTGGAGTGGCTGCCCGATGCCTTTAATGCCGATGGATAGAACCAGGTGGTCTTGTGCAGGACAGAATTAAAGCGTGTTTTACCGAGAGTATTCAGACCCAAATCGCCGCAGCCGAAGCGCTGCCCGATGCGATTTCCCGCGCCGCGATGACGCTGGTGCAGTCGCTGCTGAACGGTAACAAAATCCTTAGCTGCGGTAACGGTGCGTCGTCGGCCAACGCCCAGCATTTTGCGGCCAGCATGATCAACCGTTTTGAGACGGAACGTCCCAGCCTGCCTGCGCTGGCGCTGAGCGCTGATAATGTGATGCTGACGGCGATTGGTAACGATCGTCTGCACGATGAAATTTACGCCAAGCAGGTTCGAGCGCTTGGTCAGGCTGGTGATGTACTGCTGGCCATTTCTACCCGTGGCAACACCCGCGATATCGTTAAAGCGGTTGAAGCTGCGGTTACCCGCGATATGACCATCGTTGCGTTAACCGGCCATGATGGCGGTGAGCTGGCGGGCCTGCTCGGTCCGCATGATGTGGAAATTCGCATTCCATCACATCGCAGTGCCCGCATTCAGGAGATGCATATGCTGACGCTGAACTGCCTGTGCGATTTGATTGATAACACTTTATTCCCACACCAGGAATGACTGAAGGAGCTCAAATGAAAGCATTGAACGCTGTCGCCATTCTCTTAACCGCCCTGCTGCTGCAAGGCTGTGTCGCCGTGGTCGCAGGCAGTGCTGCCGTGGCCACGAAAACCGCCACCGACCCGCGCACCGTGGGCACGCAGGTGGATGACGGTACGCTGGAGCTGCGCGTCACCAACGCGCTGGCAAAAGATGAACAAATCAAAAATCAGGCGCGCGTGGTGGTGACGGCCTATCAGGGCAAAGTGCTGCTGACCGGTCAATCACCGACCCCAGACCTGGCGAGCCGCGCTAAGCAGATCGCCATGGGCGTAGATGGCGCCACCGAGGTGTACAACGAAATCCGTAGCGGCCAGAAAGTCAGCTTCGGCACTTCGTCGTCAGATACCTGGATCACCACCAAAATCCGCTCACAGCTGCTGGGTAGCGATCAGGTGAAATCATCCAACGTGAAAGTGACCACCGAAAACGGTGAAGTGTTCCTGCTGGGTCTGGTAACAGCACAGGAAGCGCAGGCAGCGGCGGATGTCGCCAGCCGAGTGAGCGGCGTGAAGCATGTCACCACCGCATTCACTATTCTCAAGTAAGCGTTAAAGCAGAACATCAGGGCGACTTCGGTCGCCCTTTTTTATGCCGGAAGATCAATCACCAGCGCGCGCAGCGGCGTTCTGGCCTGCAAACTGATCTGATGCTCATCACTGAGAAACGCCCCGTCACCGCAGCTCAGCGGCTGCTGATTGGCGCTGCTTGCCTGTACGTCCAGCGAACCGTGAATCGATTGCAGATAAGCACGCGGTCCGTGTAGTTTCACGGTGAACTGCTCGCCAGGCGCTAACGTCACCTGATGCACCCACACCTGCTGGCGCAGTTGCAGGCTGCCATGCGCGCCATCGGGTGAGGCGATCAGCACGCTGGTTTGCTGAGACACGTCGAGTTTTTGCAACAGCGGATTTTCACGCTCCGGGCAAGCCGCTAACCACAGCTGCATGCGGGTTAACGGGCGATCTTTACTGATATTGATTTCGCTGTAGTTCACGTTCTGACGGGCAGAAAGCAGCATCGCCTCGCCTTCACGCGCGATAAGATGATTGCCTTCGCTATCGCGATACTCGGCTTCACCCTGCAATACCAAATTCAGCACATCGACCTGCGGATAGCTGCGCGGCTGAAACGCGGCGCCCGGTGCCAGAATTTCCTGGTTAAGCACGCGCAAAGACGCGTAGCCCATTAATTTTGGATCAAAATAGTGGCCAAATGAGAAGCTGTAGCGCGCCTGCAACCAACCGAAATCGGCCTGGCCACATGCGGACGCGCAGCGGGTTGTCATCATGATAATCCTCCGACGCGCTGCGGTGAGAGTCGACCGCAGGCTTGATGAGATCATGGTAAAAGTCTGGACGCCGGATTGTAAGCCAGTTAATCTGCCTGGCATGTTCAAATTTACTGACAGAGAATCGGCATGGCAAAAGACCGCGCGTTAACACTCGAAGCTTTACGTGTGATGGATGCGATTGACCGTCGTGGCAGTTTTGCCGCTGCGGCCGATGAACTGGGCCGCGTCCCTTCCGCTTTGAGCTACACCATGCAGAAGCTGGAGGAAGAGCTGGATGTGGTGCTGTTTGACCGCTCAGGTCACCGCACCAAGTTCACTAACGTCGGGCGCATGCTGCTGGAGCGTGGTCGCGTACTGCTGGAAGCCGCCGATAAACTCACCACCGATGCCGAAGCGTTGGCACGCGGTTGGGAGACACATCTCACCATCGTTGCCGAGGCGCTGGTTCCCACCGATCGTCTGTTTCCCTTAGTCGAGAAGCTGTCAGAAAAAGCCAACACGCAGATTTCGCTGGTCACCGAGGTGTTAGCGGGTGCCTGGGAGCGGCTGGAGCAAGGGCGCGCGGATATCGTGATTGCGCCGGATATGCATTTTCGCGCCTCGACCGAGATCAATACCCGCAAGCTCTACAGCATTATGAGCGTGTATGTTGCCAGCCCGGATCACCCGATTCATCAGGAAGCGGAACCGCTCTCCGAAGTGACGCGCGTGAAATACCGCGGCATCGCGGTGGCAGATACCGCACGTGAACGTCCGGTGCTCACGGTGCAGCTGCTGGATAAGCAGCAGCGCCTGACGGTAAGCAGCATGGACGATAAACGTCGTGCGCTGTTAGCCGGTTTGGGCGTCGCGACCATGCCGTATCCGATGGTGGAGCAGGATATTGCGGAAGGCCGTTTACGTGTGGTGAGCGCGGAGTATACGCGTGAAGTAGACATAATTATGGCGTGGCGCCGTGACAGCATGGGCGAAGCCAAAGCCTGGTGTTTGCGCGAGATCCCCCGGTTGCTGGCGAAACGCGGTTAAGTAGATTCTGGCTGTCCCCCTCCTCGGTCCTCCCCCATAAATGGGGGAGGAAGATGCTGCCATATGTCAGTGCTGAAGCTGCATGTGGCAGCGTCTCCTTCCCCCGCTTGCGGGAGAGGGCTAGGGTGAGGGGCAAACCGCACCGATCACAACCGGCTCAAACAATCGATCGCCACCGCTTTAAAACTGACAAAATCGGCGCAATCACGCAGACGCGCCATCGCCCTTTCGCGCAGGAAGGTGACGAACAGATCGTAAATCGCCATCGCCTCTTCATATTCGCTCTTGCTGATCGCCAGCAGGAAAATCACCGATGCCGTCTCCTCGCCCCAGCTTACGCCGTGCGGGGCCAGTACCGTATACACCACGGTTTTCTGCGCCAGTAAACCCAACGAGTGCGGCAGCGCAATGCCTTCGCCCAGCATGGTACTGACGATCGCTTCACGTTCCTCAACCGATGGAAAGAAATCCGCATCGACATAGCCTTCAGCTTGCAGCTGATCGCACAGCAGACGGAACAGATCCGACTGCGCCATCGGCTTATCCAGCACCATAAAGTGCTGCGCGTCGAAGTACTTCTCCAGCATGTAAGGACGCGTACGATCCACCAATACCAGCTTGCCAAGCTGCTCAAGCTGGAATTCAGTGGGGAATGGCGACATCACGGCAATCGGCTTGTTCTTCTCCGTCAGCCGCGCGGTAGAGATCACAAAGTCTTCATCGATATGCTGGCGCAGCTCATAGTCGCGCTGTGATAGCCGCGCTGTCACCACCAGCTGCGGATACTTACGCAACAGTAGCGCTTCAATCATACGCAGCGTCGAGTTGCCGCTGTCGCACACCAGCAGCACCTGCGGATGGCGCTGATAGCCGACATCATAATGCCGCTCCAGCCCGACGCCGATATGCAGCACCAGGAAACCGATTTCGTTCTCACTAATGGTGTAAGGCGTGTATTTTCCCCAGCTGGTCACTGCTGCCAGCGTCACATCGTAGGCCATCGGATAGTGCTGTTTAATGTTGCTCAGCAGCGGATTGGGAATATGAATCTGATAACGCACCCGGGTGATCATGGTTTTGATATGAGTGAGCAGATCGGCGCGTAGCTGCTCATCGTGCTGCAGCCGATAGTTGTAATGGGTATTGATGTAATTCAGCAGGTAATCGACCAGCGCATCAGCATCATCGGCGTTGATGGTGCTGGGTGCCAGCGCCTGAATCTGTCGCGCGGCGATGTTGACTCGCAGCCAGTTCTCTTCCGCCTGTGAAATCGGCTTGCCGACCAACGGACGCATCAGATTGATCAGATCCTGCGCCGCTTCGCGCACTTCGTCGCCCACATCTTCCGCGCCCGGATCGTTGAGGGGAAATCCTTCGCTGATGCGTCGCACCGCCACCGCGCAGTAGATTTGCAGATAGCGATCGCCCTCATCACTGAGGCGAATGGCATGTTGGGCAAAGCACTGCTGCAGCAACGGCTCAAGCTGGGCCAGAATGCCGCTGTGCAGCGCTTCCACCGTCAGCAGCGGACTGTCTGGCGTCTCCTGGTCGATTTGCCACAGCAAATCAGTTAAGCAGGTGCGGATTGCCGCCTCGCTGCCAAACAGCTTCATGCCGTAATGCGGTTTAGTTTCAATATTGAGGTGATAGCGGCCCAGCCATTCGCGTACTTCCGCCATGTCGCTTTGCAGCGTGGCGCGGCTGACAAACCACTCTTCCGACAGATCTTCCAGCTTGATGGAATAAGCGGCGGTGAGAAAGCGTGTCAGCAGATAGCGCACCCGCTCCTGTGAAGTGCGCGGCACCCGCAGCGGCGTGGCGCTCTCCTCCTGCAGCCGGCCAAAACGCGCTGCATCGTCAATTTTGAGCTGATATCCCGCGCCGCGCGCCAGCACAAACTGGGCGCCGTGCTGCTCCAGCAGCGCGTTTAGCGCGGTGATATCGGTGCGCACCGTGCGCGTTGAAACGGAAAAGCGGCGTGCTAGCTCATCCTGCGGCAGCGTTTCATTTTGCAGCGCAGCGAAAAGCTGGGTCAGACGCTGATTGGGAAATCTCACGGAGCTCACCTGTTACTCATTTGTTACAGCAGTTTCTTGCACGTTGCCAGAAGCTGACGCACATCGTCAATGCGCGTGTCGCCCGTTGCGCTATCGATAATCGAACTGTAGACGTGCGGGATCACTTTGCTGACGCCCGCGTCGAGCGCGATACGCACAATCTCTTCGAAATTAGCGAGGTCGATGCCGCCGGTTGGCTCCAGCCAGAAGTCGTGACGCGCACAGGCTTCCGCCACCGCGCGATACTCATTCACCGCTTTCAGGCCGCCCATCGGGAAGTACTTCACCGAGCTGCCGCCCATGTCCTGCAGCATGGCGATGGCGCTGTCAATCGGCACAATCGCGTCGGTGCCCTGCGAACTGCGCGGACCGGTGGAGATTTTTACCAAGCCCGGCGTGCCGGTAGGTGAAATCAAGCCATTCACCACGGTTTGGCTCTGGCCGAGCAGCGCACGGCTGGTCGCCACGCCGGTGAACACCTGATTAACGTGCTGCGGCTGCAAAACTGCCGAGATTTCACTCACCATCGCCGACTGATTCGGATCTCCTGCGCCTAAGCCCACTGACAGCGCATTGTCGATCAACGCCGCGTACTCGCGCATGTCGACAATCGCTTCTTCATTGCTGGCGTAGTTTTTTGACAGCACGCCAACCAACACATGGCCTTCGGCAGCCTGCCAGATTTCATGCGCATTCTGTTTCGAACCGGCCAGCACGTTAAGGCACAGGCGGCCCTGATAGAAATTTGGGTTGAGACTCATGCGCGCGCTCCTCCATTGATCAACGCCTGGATAGCGCTAAAGATGATGTGTAGCTGATCGGCGCTGACGCTGCGCACATCGGCTTCGATAATGCCTTCATTGGCTTTGTAGCCACGGAAATAGATGGCGATGTCGCCGGTTTTCAGCGCCTGCACCAGTTCGCCGGTTGGCCAACCGGTGACCGCTTCATCGAACTTAATTTCGGCACGCGCGATATCGCGTCCCGCCGCATCCCACACCACGCGTGCGCTTACGCCGTTCAGGGTGTTGAGGTTATCGATAAAGGGCGTCATGTTAGCCACCATCTCGGCACCGGTGGTTTTCGGCTGCACCAGGTAGTTTTCAATTGCTTGTGTCAGACCGAGAATGCCCTCTTTGCCGACTTTCATCGCACGGCCAATGCCGTTGCTTTGACGCTTCACCCACTCAACGTACTGCGTGCGGCCAATCACCAAACCGCTGGTTGGCCCTTCAATCGCCTTGGCACCGCTGTAAATTACTAAGTCAGCGCCCATTTGGTAGTAGCACTGCAAATCTTCCTCAGCTGCCGCATCGACGATCAATGGGATGCCATGTTGGCGCGCCACGACCGCCGCCTGCTCCACGCTCAGATGGCTTTTCTGCACACAGTGGTGCGATTTGATATACATCAGCGCCGCCGTGGTCGGCGTGATCGCTGCCGCCAGTTGCTCTGGCGAACATTCGTTGCTGTAACCGGCTTCGATCAGGCGACCGCCGCCGAGTGCCACCATGGTGCCAACCGGTGCGCCAAAGTTCACGTTGTGCCCTTTTGGCACCACGATATCGTGCGGTACGCTGAGCGGCGCGGCGTGCAGATTCTCCAGCAGCCAGTCGTTGTCTTTGACGATCACCGCCGCCACGCTCTGCGCGATGCCCGCCGAGGCGCACGACACCACCACCGCGTTTTCCACCTCCAGCAGTTTGGCGATGTAAGCGCCGGTCTTGTTGACCAGATCTTTCATCTCAAAGTAGTGATTCAAGCCATAGCTAACGGTATCAACCACATCAGCAGATGGCGTGGAAACGCCGAGAATCGTCATACGGCCAGACGCATTGATGACCTGTTTCAGGTCATATTTTTCATAAATCGAAGACATGATTGGCTTTCCCTTCATCAGTCAAATGCCAGTGACCCGCGATAACCACGGCCAGCGGCAGTACATGTTGCTCACCCAAAACCTGTTCGCCTTCAGCATCAACGAACGGGCGGATTTCCTCTTTGACGGTAAAAATGGTCAGGTCGGCGTCATAACCTGCGGTTAAGCGCCCTTTGCCCGCCAGGCGCAGGCCCGCGGCAGCATTCGCGGTAACGCACGCGATAATTTGCGGCAGCGTCATGCCAATGCTGAAGAATTTCGACATCACGTGCGCCAGGCTATGCACCGGGCCGTTAATGCGGTTGCGGCAGTAAATGTCGGAGCTGATGGTGTCGGGCAGAATGCCCTGCGCGATCGCCTGACGCGCGACGTCGAAACTGAAGCTGGCTCCGCCGTGGCCGATATCCAGCTTCACGCCGCGCGCCATCGCGTTTTTCACCGCTGCTTTCAGCTCACCCTGCGGCGATAAGATGCGGTTTGGTTTGCCGTTGAAGCAGTGGGTAATGATGTCACCAGACGTCAGCAGATCGGCGATCTCCTCCAGCACCGGCGGATTGTTGCCGATGTGCACCATCAACGGCAGATTACCCGCCGCCTGCTGAATGGCTTTGGCGCGCACCAGCGGCTGAATACCGTTTTCGCCTACCACGCTACTGCTCATGCGCGCTTTCAGGCCGACGATAAAGTCGGGGCGACGTTTCACCGCCTGTACCACCGCATCGCCATCGATCTGCGCCATATCGGCCAGCTCGTTTTGCGTCACAATGCCGGTGCGGGAAATGTTGATCAGCGCGCGTACTTGGGTGGTCGCCGAACGCGTAAGCTGGTAAAAGTCGTCGATGTCATCGGCGCCGGTGCTACCGGCGTCGACTACGGTGGTAACGCCTTGCGCTACGCCAATGGTATCGGCATCGTCGTGATAAATCGGGGATTTGGGATAACAGTGCACGTGGCTGTCAATCCAGCCAGCGCTGACGTAGTAGCGTCCCGCGAGATCGCGCTCCTGCTGTGCCGCGCCGCTCACTTCGCCGACGGCGGCAATTTTGCCGTGCTGAATGGCGATATCCACCAGCTGTTCGTCGCACAGTCGTGCGCGGCGCAGAATCAGATCAAACATGCTCACTCCTCTCATACAAACGCTCATATCGTAGCGGCGCGATTTATCGCGCAATAAATTGCGCCGCTACAGATGTGTGGGTCGTTAGAATTACGGCATTACAGCGAAATCGGGAACATCGCACCCAGCGCCATCGCGCCAAGAATCGCGCCACCGGTAATTGGCTTATTCCACAAGTAGAACAACAGCGCACCCACCAGCGAACCGAGACCGATGGGGATCGACGCGGCCATTGCGGAGAGGATAATCAATGGCCCAAGGAAGCGACCTGACGCGTTACCCGCGCCCATCATTACGTCTGCGCCGTAGGTTGAATCGCTCTGGTTGATGGTGAACTTACGCGCCAGGATGATCAGATAACCAATCGCTAAACCCACCACCAAACCGGTTGCCAGTGAGGCGGCAAAGTTCGCTACCGGAAACACGATACCGGCACCGAGCAGCAGTGCCGGCACGCCAAGGCCGACGCCGGTCTGGATCGCGCCGCCAATATCGAGAATCCCCACCAGCGAACCTTCGATAATGCGCGCGAACAGGAAGCTGGCGCCAAACGCCGCGACCGCGCCATACACGCCGGTTTCCATACCGGAACGCAGCATCGACACAAACGCCACTTCGTTAAACGCACCGATGCCGTACAGGTAATACATATGCGTACCGGCAAACACGCCGGATGAGAGCAGGCCAACAAAAATCGGGAAAGACCAGTCGGCGTACCAGAACCCTTTGTTTTCGTTCTCGTTCATGCTGATGGCTCCTTATTTGCCGCTGACGCTGTTGTGGATCATATCCAGCCAGCCCGGAATACCCAGCTGGAAGGATTGCAGCAGTTTCATGTCGAAACCGCGGAAGAAGCCGCTCAAAGCAAACAGCAGCACGATGGCGAACATCATTACTTTGGTGACTTTGTTCCAGCCGCTCTCTTCCACGCCTTTACCAATCAGGATGCCGAGCACCAAACCTGGCACTGCGTTACCCATGATCAGCTGCGCCAGACCACCAAAAATGGTCGCCCAGAAGCCTGATTTCTTACCGGCATCAATGGCCGCCAGCCAGAAGATGACCGGCATCACGGTGTTCACCAGCAGGTTAGCCGCGGGCACCAGCACTTTGACTGCCGTAACCTGCAGCGCCGCCGGAACCGCTGATGCGGTGCTATTCAGGAAGGCCACCACAATCATGCCGATGATGCCGCAGGCGATTGCCATGCGTTTCGGGTTATGCAGGGTTTCTGCCACGTTGCGATTTTTCACCATCAATGCCGCCGCGCCCCAGTTCGGCAGAATGCGGTGATCGACGTCCTGCGTGAAGGAGCCTGCTGCTACAGATGATGCCCAGGCGTTAAAGAAGAAGCCGAGACCAAAGGAGAAGTGCGATGCCGGATCGCCTTCACAGGAATTGAGTTCACCCAGGGTACGGAATGCGCCCATACCTTGGGTGGTCGGTGCGTGGAACATGCGCGCTGCGCCCGCTCCTACTCCGACGCCAACCAATCCACCAATGATTAACGACTTAAACAAAATGATTAAAAACATATTGTTGACCCTTTGTTGTCGTTTTTACCCTACACATGCGATGTCGGGCGGTTCTTTTAGGTCGCCGTAAATTCAACCTTCTCGGTGTCGATCACGGTGACGCTAACGGTAATCTCCAGCTCAACGCTGTAATTCCGTCGCTCGCGCGCGAGGAAGAAGAACAGAAACTTCTCCTTTCGCACGCTCTCCTGCGCGCGCAGCACCCGCACATCCATGGGTTCAATGCGCAACAGAATCTTTTGGCTGGTGCGCAGCACTTGCTGCTGCACCTTACTCAGCGCATCGGCAAAGGCTTTTGCTTTACTGTCGCCTTTGCCCTGCACCGTTACCTGGGTCTCGTATTGCTGTTTCATACTTAGCTGCCGTATTTTTTGTTCCAGGCCAGTACCAGACGCTCACCCAGCTCTTCTTTATCCATAAAGCCGAAGCCCAGCACGGTGGCACCTTCGTTGATGGCGGTGACGCCTTCGTCAATCGAACGCATACCGTGTTTGGCTTTGTAGCCATATTTGTTCTGCGCGGTAATCGCACCGGCACCGCCGCTGCCGCAAAAGGAGATGCCGAAATCGGCGTTTTCGGCTTTCATCACGTCACCCAGCTTCATGTCGGCTGCCACGCCTGGGACGACTACCGCACGACCACCGGCTTTTTCGATACCCGCCGCTACTTTCTGACCTTTACCCAGACGATCGCCAATCACTACAGTTACCATGTTCAATTCCTCTCGATTCACGCTTCATTCGCGCTGTAAGCGCGTCATTCGCTTAAATTATGCTTCGTTGGATTTCGCCACTTCGATATGGACCGATAACAGCCAGGCTTCCTCTTTTGGCAGATTGCCAAACAGATCAACGACCTGCTGCGCCAGCGCCATGGTTTCCGGCGAGATATCTTCAAACAGTTCAGCTTCCACCTCTGGCAGCGCTTCTCCCGTCAGAGAGCGCGATGCCATCGCACGGACATGTGAAGCCAGCATCTGCTGTTGTACGGCGTTGGCTTCGATATGGTGCGTGGCGTAGATTGCTGCAATTTGGCTTAACACCTTATCCGCCAGCGCCTGAATCGCTTCCGGCGTGCTCTGTTTCAGCGGGACAGCTTCACTCCTCACCTTGTTACTCCTGTTTACAGCGGACAATTACAGATAATTCGCGTTGAAAAGAAATTACGCTTTCCACTACAGGCTGTTGAGACGCATCTTTTCCACCTCAAAGTGGAAATCCCACGGGCGAGTGTGCGCCAGATCTCAGGACGCACAGAGTGTGCGAGATCGGTCACAAAATGCAGGATGTGAGGGATTTATAGCGACTAAAGCGGTGAAACGGACAGGGACGGTGGGAAGAAATAAGGCCAGCCACTGGGCTGGCCGGGTTATCAGCGGAATTTCTTATGGTTGGCGTTGCGAATATCTTCCAGTTTCTTCGCTTCGGTTTTGGCTTCATCCAGCTTGTTAGCTTGCGCCAGCTGATCGACCACATCGATCTGTGCAATCAGCGAATCCAGGCCGGCATGATAATCCTTGATCTCCGCGCTATCGGCAGCCTTTCCTTCCAGTTTCTCTGGCGTAGACTGTTTTGCATCCGTTGCCGCCTGGCGCATTTTGCCCAGCGCGGTATGCATCTCCTGCGCGTCAGAGGTTTTCTTTACCACGCTCAGACCATCCTTAAGCGCGTCCATATCTTTTTCTAAATCGGCCGCAAACACGCTAGCCGAGGAGAACAACAGCGACAAAGACAACATTGCAATCACATGCTTATTACGCATTGGTATTTCCTTTTATTATTGTCGGGCCAAAAAAAAGCAGCCTCATGGGCTGCTTTCAGGAAGCGATGACTCTTATTGTCCGGCGATTTTCATCTCCGGCAGCAGCACCGAACCGCATTGTATATTGCTGCGGGTTTCAATGTCGTTACCGACAGTTACCATATTGAGCCACATATCCCTGAGGTTACCGGCGATTGTGATCTCGCTCACAGGGTATTGAATCTCACCGTTTTCGACCCAGAAGCCTGACGCTCCGCGTGAATAGTCACCGGTCATGCCGTTGATGCTGGAACCCATCATCTCGGTGACCACTAAACCGGTGCCCATCTGCTTCAGCATGTCGTCAAAGCTGTGGCCCTGACCGGCAATGCGCCAGTTGTGGATGCCGCCGGCATGGCCGGTGCTCTGCAAGCCCAGCTTACGCGCCGAGTAGCTGGTCAGTAGCCAGTTTTGCAGCACGCCATCTTTAATGATGTCACGCGATTGGGTGCGCACACCTTCGCTGTCGAACGGCGTGGAAGCCAATCCTTTCAGCAGATGTGGGTGCTCTTCAATCGTCAGCCACTCAGGCAGAATCTGCTTACCGAGTGAATCGAGCAGGAAGGTGGATTTACGATAGACGCTGCTGCCGCTGATCATGCCAACCAGATGGCCAAACAGACCGGTCGCTACTTCCGGCGCGAAAATCACCGGCGCCTTCATGGTGGAGAGCTTGCGCGGTGCCAGACGTGCCAGCACACGACGGGCGCACTCTGCACCGACCCAATCTGCGCTTTTCAGATCGTCAAACGAGCGGCCAATGGTGTACGCGTAATCGCGCTCCATATTGCCGTCCTGCTCAGCAATGACGCAGCTGGAGAGCGAATGGCGGCTCGAGCAGTAGCTCTGCAGCATACCGTGGCTGTTACCAAAGACTTTGATACCGACGTGGCTATTGAAGCTGCCGCCTTCGGTATTGGTGATGCGCTTGTCGGCCTGCAGTGAAGCTTGCTCCGCCTGCGCCGCCAGTTCGATCGCGCGATCGGCATCGATCTCCCACGGGTGGTAGAGATCGAGATCCGGCGCGTCAAATGCCAGCAGATCCGGATCGGCCGGTGCGCCGAACGGATCCACCGAGGTGTAGCGCGCAATATCGATCGCCGCCTGCACGGTGCGTTTGATGGCATCCGGGCTGAGGTCGGTTGAGGAGGCGCTGCCTTTACGATTTTGATGGTAGACGGTGATGCCAAGCGCACCATCGCTGTTGAATTCGACGTTTTCCACTTCGCCATAGCGGGTACTGACGCCGATGCCGGTGGTTTTCGTGACCGCCACTTCAGCGCCATCGGTGCTGGCTTTTGCCAATTCCAACGCCTGCGCGACAGCCTGTTCCAACACTTTACGTTGTTCTGCAACCTGAGTAGATACGTTCATCGACCTGCCGTCTAATCTTAAGTATGAATGAATTGAGTCTATCAGACTCAGAGAACAATTTCGCAGTCGCCCGATAAACTGGTAGGATTAGCCTCTTTTTTTTAGGGAGCCATGAGATGACCAAGCAGCCCGAAGACTGGCTCGACGATGTGCCGGATAATAATGACGAAGAAGATGAAGAGATTATCTGGGTCAGCAAAAGCGAAATTAAACGCGATGCCGAAGAGCTAAAACGCCTTGGCGCCGAGCTCGTTGACCTGGGGAAAAACTCGCTCGACAAAATCCCGCTCGACGAACAGCTGCGCGACGCGATTGAACTGGCGCAGCGTATTAAGAAAGAAGGCCGTCGCCGTCAGCTGCAGCTGATCGGTAAGATGCTGCGCTCCCGCGATGAAGATCCGATTCGTCAGGCGCTGGATAAGCTGAAGAACCGTCACAACCAACAGGTTGCGCTGTTCCACAAACTTGAGATATTGCGCGATCGTTTAATCGAAAAGGGTGATGATGC
The DNA here is from genome assembly GCF_037479095.1 of Pantoea nemavictus. Taxonomy (NCBI): domain Bacteria; kingdom Pseudomonadati; phylum Pseudomonadota; class Gammaproteobacteria; order Enterobacterales; family Erwiniaceae; genus Pantoea; species Pantoea nemavictus. Next base: position 1,597,866 of record NZ_JBBGZW010000001.1, read on the forward strand.
CGTAGCTGAGGTGTTTAACCTCTATCCGCATGCCGATCGTCAGCAGCTGCGCAGCATGATCCGCAACGCGCAGAAAGAGAAAGCCGCGAACAAACCACCAAAATCCGCCCGCCTGATTTTCCAGTATCTGCGCGAGCTGGCAGAAGCTTAAGTTCTCTGCGCTTTTCCCCTCACCCTAACCCTCTCCCGCAAGCGGGCGAGGGAATGTTTAGGTGGAACTTCATTGTAACATCGGAGCTCGATCGGCCCCTTCTCCCGCAGGCGGGAGAAGGTTGGGATGAGGGGAAACCCGCACAATTACCGCCCTAAACGCTCCAGCAGTTTCTGGTGAATACCACCAAACCCGCCGTTACTCATCACCAGAATCGAATCGCCTGGCTGGGCTTTTTTCGCCACCATCTCGACCAGCGTATCGATATCCGCACTCCACTGCGCCGGTTGGATGCATGCTTCTGCCACATCGGAAACCTGCCACGGAATATGGTGCGGCTGGAACAGGAACACTTCATCTGCACGGCCCAGCGAAGGCGCTAGCTCATTCTTGCTCACACCCATCTTCATGGTATTGGAGCGCGGTTCGAGTACCGCCAGAATGCGCGCCGTGCCGCCCACTTTACTGCGCAGCGCCGCCAGCGTGGCGAGAATCGCGGTTGGATGGTGAGCAAAATCGTCATACACCTTGATGGCATTCACTTCACCACGCAGCTCAAGACGACGCCGGGCATTAATAAAGCTGCTCAGCGCTTCACCGGCATCCACCGGTTTCACACCGACATGACGTGCGGCCGCAATCGCCATCAGGCCATTGTGCATGTTGTGCTCGCCCACCAGCGCCCAGTTCACTTCGCCGACTTTCTCGCCGTCGAGCCAGATTTCCCAATGTGAGGAGTCGGGCGTCAGCTTTTTCGCCTGCCAGTGACCGTTATCGCCAACGGTTTCCTGCTCGCTCCAGCAGCCCATCGCCATCACTTGCTTGAGGTTGTTATCGTGTTCCGGCAGCAGGATTTTTCCCTGGCCCGGCACGATGCGGATCAGGTGATGGAACTGCTTCTGGATCGCACGCAGATCGTCAAAAATATCCGCGTGATCGAATTCGAGGTTGTTGAGGATCAGCGTGCGCGGGCAGTAATGCACAAACTTGGAACGCTTATCAAAGAACGCGCTGTCGTACTCATCCGCTTCGATGACGAAGAATGGACTTTTTCCTAATTTTGCCGAAACGTCGAAGTTTCCTGGCACCCCACCGATGATGAAGCCGGGTTCAAGGCCGCAAGCCTCGAGAATCCACGCTGCCATGCCAGCTGTGGTGGTTTTACCGTGCGTTCCGGCTACCGCCAGCACCCAACGATCGCGCAAGACGAAATCGTGCAGCCACTGCGGGCCGGAGAGGTAAGGAATGTTGCGCTCCAGCACCGCTTCGACACAGGGATTGCCGCGCGTCATCGCGTTACCAATGATCACCAGATCCGGTTGATGGTCAAGCTGGCTGGCATCGTAACCTTCTGTCAATTCAATGCCTTGCTGCTCCAGCAACGTGCTCATCGGCGGATAGACATTGGCGTCTGAGCCGGTCACTTCGTGTCCCAGCGAGCGTGCCAGCATCGCCAGTCCGCCCATGAAAGTGCCACAAATCCCGAGGATGTGAATACGCATAAAGAGATCCATTACTCAAAAGTTCGGCGCACAGTGTAACGCCGAGTTGAAAGGGAAGAAACGGATTAGGACTATGGTTTTTAAAGTTCAATCGGCTAAACTGCGCTCATACGTTGGTAGCTTGTTACAGCTGCTGCCACTCCATCGTAGATGCAGGGAATGTGTTATGAAAACGTTAGGCGAATTTATCGTCGAGAAGCAACACGACTTTCCACACGCCACAGGTGAACTGACGGCGCTGATTTCTTCCATTAAGCTTGGCGCTAAAATTATCCACCGCGACATCAATAAAGCGGGTCTGGTGGATATTCTGGGTGCCAGCGGCGTGGAAAACGTGCAGGGCGAGCAGCAGATGAAGCTCGACCTGTTCGCTAACGAAAAGCTGAAAGCCGCTTTGAAAGCGCGCGGAGTGGTGGCCGGTATCGCGTCTGAAGAAGAAGACGAGTTCGTCATCTTTGAAGGCTCAGAGAATGGCAAATACGTGGTGTTGATGGATCCGCTGGATGGCTCTTCGAACATCGACGTTAACGTTTCCGTCGGGACCATTTTCTCCATCTATCACCGTATCAGTGAGCCAGGCACACCAATCACCGAAGCCGATTTCATGCAGCCAGGTAACAAACAAGTTGCTGCGGGTTACGTGGTTTACGGTTCTTCAACCATGATGGTGTATACCACCGGCGTGGGCGTGCATGCGTTTACCTACGATCCGTCGCTCGGTGTGTTCTGCCTGAGCCACGAGCGTATGACCTTCCCGGAGAAGGGTTACACCTACTCCATCAACGAAGGTAACTACATTCGCTTCCCGCAGGGCGTGAAGAAATACCTGAAGTTCTGTCAGGAAGAAGATATCGCCACTAAGCGCCCATATACCTCGCGCTACATTGGTTCACTGGTGGCCGATTTCCACCGTAACCTGCTGAAAGGCGGCATCTATCTTTACCCAAGCACTGCCAGCCATCCGCAAGGTAAGCTGCGCCTACTGTATGAATGCAACCCAATGGCATTCCTGGCAGAGCAAGCGGGTGGTAAAGCCAGCGATGGCGCCAATCGCATTCTGGATATTCAGCCAGAAACCCTGCACCAGCGCTGCCCGTTCTTCTGCGGCAACGACTCAATGGTCGGTGACGTTGAACGTTTCATCCGTGAATACCCGGACGATCATTCAGCGTAAGCCATGGTCACGCTGTGCAAAGCCCGCCTTAGTGCGGGCTTTTTGTTTTCATATTTCTGATCTTTGCCTGCCGATTAATAAGCACGCCGTCCTCCGCATAATATCGACTTGGCCAGATTTCGGCGGGCGGAATACCAATCGCTTCGGCAATTAATAATTCCCCTTTGGGCCACGGCCGCACTAATGCATTGGCGAGTGTGGTGGAGCATAAACCGGATTGTCGTGATACTGCCGCCATTGAAGTTCCTTTCTTTCGCAGGGCAGCAATAATATCGGCGGGGTGCCAGTCTTGTTTTGAATTATTCACGTCACTCTCCTTAGTCCGCTTATCTGTTCAATTAACGATACTACGTTACTCGTAGTATCTGACAAGCAGTAAATCTACGATTCTCGTAGTCATGAAATCGACCTGCCCTCTCAATCAAACCTTCCAGAAACGCCTGAAACAAGCGCGTCTGGCTAAAGGCTTGTCGCAGAAAAGATTGGGGATTGCCGCAGGAATTGATGAGTTTGTTGCCAGTACGCGAATTAATCGTTACGAGAAAGGAATTCATCAGGCTGATTTGGATACAGCGCAGCGATTGGCAGAGGTGCTTGACGTCTCACCCTCCTATTTTTATGAAGAAGATGATGAGCTAGCGGAAAAGATTCGCACGCATCAAAAGAATAAATAAAGGCTTATTAATTTGCCGCGTATTAATATGCGCGGCAATAAGTTGATTATTAGGTCGCTATTTCTAGCGACCTTATTGTTTTATTACGCCGCAACCACGCGGAATTGTGCCATTGATTCCTGCAACTGCTGCGACTGCGCTTCCAGTGATTGCGTGGCGGCGCTGGCTTCTTCAACTAACGCGGCGTTCTGCTGCGCAGCCTCATCCATCTGCGTTACCGCCTGATTCACCTGTTCGATGCCACGACTCTGCTCTTCCGACGCGATGGAGATCTCTTTCATCAGCGTGGTAACGCGCATCACTTCACTGGAGATCTCATCCATGGTTTCACCGGCGCGCGTGGCCATGTCGCTGCCCTCTTTCACCCGCGTTTGTGATTCCGCAATCAGCTCACGGATCTCTTTAGCCGCGGTCGCGCTTCGGCCCGCCAGCGTGCGCACTTCATTGGCGACCACGGCAAAACCGCGCCCTTGCTCACCCGCTCGCGCCGCTTCAACCGAGGCGTTCAGCGCAAGAATATTGGTCTGGAAGGCAATACCGTCAATCACGCTGAGGATGTCACCGATGCGGTTAGAGCTTTGGGTAATCTCCTGCATCTTCTCCATCACGTAGCCGACGACTTCGGCACCGCGATCGGCGCTGTCGGAAACATTGCTGGCGAGTTGATTGGCCTCTTTGGCATTGCTGGCGTTGAGGCGCACGGTGGCGGTCAGTTGCTCCATGCTGGCGGCGGTTTGCTCCAGCGAGGCGGCCGACTCTTCGGTACGCTGTGAAAGATGCACGGTGCCCGCCGCCAGTTCGCGGCTGCCGACATCAATTTGCAAGCTGGCTTCGCGCACCTGGCTCACTGAACTGCTCAGTGCCAGCTGCATGTTGGCCAGCGCCTGATTGAGACGGCCCAGCTCGTTCTTTCCGGCGGCAGGCAGCGGCTGCGACAAATCACCCGCGGCAATTTGCTCCAGATGCAGAATCGCGCTATCGAGAGGACGCAGCAGCAGACGACGCAGCAGCTGCCAGGCCAGCGCAATCAGCAGCAACGTCAACGCCACTGAAACACCAATCAGGATCTTCAGCTGCAGTTCATTGTGTGCCGCCTGCGCCAGACGCGCCGCAGAGACTTCATTGGCATAAACGCTGAAATCATTGACGGCTTTAGAGTAGGTGGCTGCCAGTGCCGATTGTTTGCCTTCCAGCACTTGATAGTATTCGTCGGTGTACTGCTTCTTCAGGGCATCAATCATTGGCGTGATGCCCTCTTTCTCGTACGCGCCATAGGTTGTGACCACCGCATCGGCCAGCGTTTTTCCATGTGCCGTCACCGTTCCGGCATCGACAAACGCTTTTAAATACTGGTGTGAACTCTCTACCGCCGCCTGAGTTTGCTTGGTGACGACATCACCCTCATCCAGTAAACCAATTTCAATTTTACGCACCGCCAGCGCGGCGTTGGCGCGAGCGCGCATCAGCTCCGAACGGCTTTGATACAAACTGTTGAGCTCAACCCCTTGAATGCGGTTGAGTGCATCCAGTGATTGATTGCCTGAGTTAATCGCAGAGATGCCCATAGCGCTCACCGCCAGCAGCAGCAGCGTCATAAATGCCAGGAGCGTGAGTAATGCAGTACGAATTGATAGCTGTTTAATCATGATTATCCCCGTTTGCAAGAAAAGGCAGAAATCCGCTGGCCCTAAAACGGAGAGATTATCGGCAGTTGATCGCAGAAACTTTATCCATTGTTGATGGTCAATCTGCTGACGATCACTTACGCTTCATTTTTACTGAAGTCCGCTGCCACAAAATTTAAGGATTGAAACGATGAAAACATGGCTTCCGATCGCGTGTTTACTGGTCAGTGGTTTTGCCACGGCACAACAAACCTCCCCCATCGACCAGCAGCTAGAGCAGTGTATGAGCCGGGAATCCACCACGTTCGCCATGTCGCAATGCTATGACACGGCCAATAAAGCGTGGGATAAGGAGATGAACGCGCAGTACACCCAAGTGATGAAAAAATTAACCGGTGAACCAAAAGACAAATTGCGTAGCGCCCAGCGTGCATGGCTGGCTTATCGCGATAGCTGGCTGGATGCCAGCCGCAGCTATTTCCTCAGCAGCCAGGGCACCATGGCGGCACTTTCCGTCGGCGCGCAGGGCGTCAGCCTGGTACGCAATCAAGCGCTAATGTTGCAATCAATTAACAAAGGCAGTTGCGCCAACCCCGACGATTGTTGATTAATGGGGGCGTTAAAAAAACGCTGAGCGCTGGCACTTGTCAGCGCGCCCATCGATCTTCAGGGAGAAACCATGGCTGCCTATGCCTCCACCATCATTCTTGTTTGCCTCGCCGTCCTCAGCTATTTCGTGCATAACAGCGCCGTTACCATTTCGATTCTGATCCTGCTGGCGATCAAGCTCACGCCGTTGTCGCAGTTCTTCCCCTATGTGGAGAAGCAGGGCATTCAGATCGGCATTATTATCCTTACCGTCGCCGTGATGGCACCGCTGGCCAGCGGCACGCTGCCGGGCTCTTCGCTGCTGAAATCCTTCGCCAACTGGCAATCCATCGTGGCGATTGTGGTGGGCATTTTTGTTGCCTGGCTGGGCGGTCGTGGTGTGAACTTTATGAGCGTGCAGCCGTCGGTGATTGGTGGACTGCTGATTGGTACGGTGATTGGCGTCGCCTTCTTCCGTGGCGTGCCGGTTGGACCGCTGATTGCTGCCGGCATCGTCTCGCTGTTTGTCACCGCGAAGTAGCGGGTTGGAGCATTCCGAAACGCCAAAAAGGGGGCATACTTTCAGAGTCAGTTGGCTATAATAGCCGTCACTCAACATATGACTAATGAAGGAAAGCCAGATGAGTTTGAACCAGGTGCCTGCAGGTAAAGAGTTGCCAGAAGATATCTACGTTGTCATTGAGATCCCGGCCAACGCCGATCCGATCAAATATGAAGTCGACAAAGAGTCTGGCGCCCTGTTTGTAGACCGTTTCATGTCTACCGCCATGTTCTACCCGTGCAACTACGGCTACATCAACCACACCCTGTCTCTGGACGGTGATCCGGTTGACGTGCTGGTGCCAACCCCGTATCCGCTGGTGCCGGGCTCAGTGATCCGCTGCCGTCCCGTTGGCGTGCTGAAAATGACCGACGAGTCTGGCGAAGATGCCAAACTGGTTGCGGTTCCGCACACCAAGCTGAGCAAAGAGTACGATCACATCAAAGATGTGAACGACCTGCCAGAACTGCTGAAAGCGCAGATCACCCACTTCTTCGAGCACTACAAAGATCTGGAAAAAGGCAAATGGGTGAAAGTTGACGGCTGGGACAATGCAGAAGCGGCGAAAGCTGAAATCATTGCTTCCTACGAGCGCGCCCAGAAGAAATAAGGTTTTTCTGTCACGCATAAAAAAACACCGTCCTATGGACGGTGTTTTTATTTGTGCTAGCCCCCTTCATACTTCAAGCTGCAGGTGCGTTGGCTGCTCTCGCTCACCCGAATCGCTTACTTGAGTAAGCGATTCGGGATTCTCTCGTTTGCCGCCTTCCTGCACCCTGAATTATTTTGGGTGACTTTCGCCATCGCGCCTCAGCCAGTCGCCGCTCGCGATACGCGTGCGCCCGGTTATCGAACGCTGATAGACATACAGCCAGGCACTGCCGTAAGGCGTCTGAATAAGCTGGCGTTTGTATTCGCCATTCTTGGTACGCAGGGCATCAAGCTCGCCGAGCGTGCTGGCGTCAATGCGGTACACCTCGCAATAGACGCTGCCTTCTCCTTCCACCACACCCGGATAGTGACCGAGATTGTAGAGATCAAACCCTACAATCTGGTGGTCGCCGAGCCACTGCGCATTCGTCATCCAATGACTGTTTCCCTGTTTGCGCCGTAAACTGCCATAGACAATTATTCGCATTGCTAAAACTCAAACTGATAGAGCAGATCCAGTGCCTGGTCGAGACCCGACACGGCTTCTAAATAGAGTTTGGGCATCAGGCGATAACGCAAGGTTAACGTCGCCAGTGAATCAAATATGCCAACACCGTATTTTACTTGTAGACCCGGCAACACGTAACCACTCACCTGCACCTGCTGACTATCACCTACGCCAGCGGTATCAACCGCGAGGTTACTGACACCGAATGTCTCGCCGATTTTACCCACAACCTGACCACTTTGCGCAACCCCCAATCCCACAAGCGCGGAAGTTAATGCGTTGCTGTCACCATCGCTGTTGAGTCCCTGACCGCGTAACAGGTAAGAAAGCGCTTCCTGTTGCGACATGGCCGGGTCGGAGAACACTTCCACTTTCGGCTCATCCGCCAATCCGGTGACACGCAATCCGGCGGTAACATCGTCTTCGGTTGCCTCCGGATTACGGATGGCTTCAAGGTTGACGTAAGGCTGATCCGGCGGACCGGCAAATTGCAGCTCACCTTTGCGCACCACCAGATCCTGACCATAAGCGTGGAAACGGCCAGATGGAATGTTGATTTGGCCATTTAGGCCGAGACCATTTTTATCCTGCGCTAGTTTGAGATCGCCATTCAGCTTGGCTTTCAGGCCAAATGCCGAGAGGCGCACGTCGTTGCCGACGTGAATCACCAGATTGCTGTTGATCGGGATCGCCGCAGTTTTCGGCGCAATCGGCTTGAGATTTTGATCCAGCATCACTTCATCAGACGAGACGCCGGTCGCGCTTTCCGGCACTTCCTGTACGGTGATGCGCGCCCACGGAATATCCACTTTGCCGTCGAGGTTGAACGCGGCTGGCGTGGCTTCGAACACCAGATCCGGCGAGACATCCATGCGCACCATCGGCGGCACGGTGACGCGTATACGGCTGCCCTGGGCGGCGACGCGCGCACGCCAGTTGTCCAGCTGGCTCCAGTCGGCGTTTCCGCTCAGGTTAAGATTGCCTTGCGCCGTTTGAATCATGCCGTTGAGCGTTGAGCTCATACCGTTGAACACCATGTTGAGATTGGCGGCGGTGAGATCGACCGGCATAAAGCTGCCGTCGACATCCACATCGCTCAGCCCCAGCTGGCCAAATACCTGCGGCTGCTGCAGCGAACCGGCCAGACGCAGATTGCTGTTGAGGTTGCCTTTGATCTTCTCACCCTGCATCAGCGCCGGATTGAGCATCGCCAGCGAGATATTGCTGATTCCGATGTTACCCGACAGCTGACGACGGTTCTCAGGATCGGCAATTTGCACGTTGCCGCTGAGCTGGCCGTTGTTAACGATGTGGATCAGCCAATTCAGTTGGGCACGCCCATTTTGCAGCGCCGCATTCAGATTCAGCGTGTCGAAGGCGATTGGCAAGGTGTTGCCCTGCACATCCTGCTCCACTTTTACGCCGTTGCCTTTCAGCGCCACGGTGCCGGTCGGCAGCGCGCCGTCAGCGGTCCAGTTAACGCGTGCATCACCGCTGAACACGCCGTTCAGTTTGGTGGCATCGGTGAGGAACGGTTTGAGCATCGCCAGATCGAAACGATTGAGCACCACATGCGCATGTCCGCTGGCGCCCGCTTCAATCGGTTCCGGCACGCATAGCTGCGCGTTCGGATTCTGCCAGCAGTGCGGTCCAATGGTCGCGGTTTGCTTGCTGTTGAGGTAATCAATCGCCATCGCGCGCGTCAGGCGCCATTCACCCACCGGCGTATCAAAACGGGTATTGTTGAGATTACCCTGCCAGCGCTCGGTTTTGCGATCGAAGCTGCCATTCAGCGCCAGCTGGCCAGAAACCGGTTCACCCTGCACGTCGAGCTTCAGCTGATGCTGCTTTTCGTTGCCGTCAGCGTTCAGCGTCAGCAGGTTCACTTTCAGCGCATCCTGCTGCAGCTGTTCCACCCGCAGTTGCAGCTTACCGGCGATTTGATCGCTGGATTTCACATCGCCCTGCAGCGCCACACGGCGAATTTGCAGCTGCTGCCAGCGTAAACCGGTTGCCGTAAGATCGGCCAGCAGCTGCGGTGCCTGCAAGGTTCCGCGCGCTTTGATGGTTCCTTTGGCGACGCCGCCCAGGCCCGGCAGCGCGTTATCCAGATTGGGGGCATCAATCGTCGCGTCAAGATTGAGCGTATCGCCCAGCTCGCCTTTTACATCCAGATGGTTACGGCCCAGCGCAATGTTGAGGCCGGGAACTTTCCACTGGTTGTAGCTGTTGCCAGTCAACGTGCCCTTCGCGCTCACCGCATTCTGTTTGACGTTACCTTTCAGCTCCAGCTGCGGCACGCTGAGCTGCCAGCTGCCGCCGTACAGGCTGCCGCGCGTGGCGATTTTACCGTCCAGCTTCGCTGGCCAATCCGGATACTGTTTGGCGGTGTTGATGCCCGACAGCGTCAGCTCGCTGCGCCAGCTAATGGCCTTGCTCCAGTCCACCAGCGCCGTGAGATCGATATTGCCCTGCAGCGCCGCGACGCGCAGCTTGTCGAGATTGAACTGCTGCTCGTTGCCTTTGCCGTCCAGCGCAATCGTCGCCGGCGGCACACCTTCGCCTTTTACAGCGGTGCGCAGCGACATCACGTAATCGGTGGCTTTGCCTTTGAACTGGTAATCGAGATTATCCGCCTGATACTGCACCGCTCCGGTAAGCGGCCAGCGCAGCTGTGGGCTGGTCAGCTGCAGCGCCAGCGGTAAGCCGGCAACGGCGGGCTGCGCGGTGGCATCCAGCTGCGCGCGTACCGGGCCGGAGAGATTCAGCCCCAGCTTCAGCTCGTCACGCATCGCGCCGCCGAGGTTCATTTTGATCTTCTCGCCCTTGATCGGATCAACATTGAGCGTGCCGTTCAGCGCAAAATTCACCGGCCAGTTATCGGCTAAGGTCGCTTCTCCGCTGGCGTTGAGCTGCCCTTGCGGCGAATCAACATCGAAGGTTTCCAGCTGCAGATGGCGATCGGCGGTTTTGGCTTTCAGCAGCAGACGCGTAATCGACACATCGGTATCGCCGGTAATGCGCAGCTGCTCTCCCAGCAACTCCTGCACGGTGATATCCAGCGGTAGCTGGAAGTCTGGCAGTGCCGGAAGCAGCGGCTGGGCGAACATCGCCTGCAGCGTTTCGCCCAGCGGCTTTTCTGCCGGCTGCGGCTGCTGCACTTTGGGCTGCACCACTTGCTCATCAACCACTTTCGCCGCTTTCGGCAGCGCGATCAGCAAGCTTTGGATATGGGTCGGTGTCAGCGTTAGCGCGCGATCTTGCCACTGTAGACCGGTGGTGAAATCCAGCAGGGAAATTGCCGTATCATCCACTTTTACGTTGATGTTATGCAGACCCACTTTACTCAGCGTGATCGGATACGGCGTGCTGAGATTGGTGCTGCCGCTCTCCGCTTCTGGCGGCGGTGCGCTGGCGGGCGCCATTTTTTTGCTATCCACCACCACGCTAACGTCCTGCAGCGCAATGTCGTTAACGCATACCGACGAGTGCAGCAGGCAATTCAGATTCAGCGCCAGATGAAAGCGTCCTGCATCCACGCTTACGCCTGGCATTTCATACTTCACGCCGCTAAGCGTGAGATCGCGCCAGCCGCCATCAACCTGTTTGATCGACAAGCCAGGCACCCAGCGATCGGCGCCTTTCAGCAGCAGATGCAAACCCGGCGTGGTGCCAACCAAAAAGGCGATGCTGCCGACCAGCAGCAGCAAAAAAATACCCGTGCCAATCAGGACCTTTTTCCACAGCTTCATAGTTCAGGCCCCAATCCTACGTAAAATTGCAATCCATGCTCCTTGTCATCGCCAATTGGCCGCGCGATATCGAACTTGATCGGCCCTACCGGAGAAGACCAGCGCACGCCAAAGCCGGCGCCGGTTTTCAAGTTACTCTGTTTGATGTCGTTGACCGCTTCACCGGAATCGACAAACACCGCGCCCCACCATTTGCCGGTCACGTTGTACTGATACTCGAGCGAGCCGGTGGCCATTTTTGAGGCGCCGGTCAGCTTGCCGTTGTCATCACGCGGCGACACATCTTTGTATTTGTAGCCGCGAATACTGCGGTCACCACCGGCGAAGAAGCGCAGATCCGGCGGCACTTTGTCGAAATCATTGGTTTCGATCCAACCCACATTACCGCGCGCCACAAAGCGATGCTTATCGGCGAGGGTACGGATCCAGACGTTTTGCGCCTGCAGGATCATGAAATCAACGTCCGATCCCCAGGTGGTATCCGACACATCCACCGAGTAGCGCTGCGAATCGCCCCACGTCGGCATTAAACCGCCGCGCGAGCGAGTGCGGTTCAGGCTGACGCCCGGATAGAGCAGCATGGTGGTGTTGGTGACGCTCGCTTGGGTAAAGTGATCGAGGCTCCAGCGCAGATTAATCGCCTTCTGCCAGCCGCTGCTGCTGTCCCAGTTACGCGACATCGCCAGCGTGGTGGTATCGGCTTTGGTGTCATTGAGATCGGTACGCTTCACGCCGCCGGAGAAGGTGTAGTACTGCTCCAGCGGGCTTTTCAGCAGCGGGACTTTGTAGCTAAGATCGAGCTGCTGCTCCGGCGCCGAGACGTAGGCGCTGGCGGCCAGGCTGTGACCGCTGCTGTTAATCCACGGTTTTTTCCATGTGCCTTTCAGGCGCGGACCCACATCAGTAGAGTAACCGACACCGGTTTCAATGGTGTTTTCCACCCGTGGTGAGACAACAGCATTGAGCGGCAATACTTTGGTTTGACGACCTTTATCAAACTCCGGCGCCACCACCACCGAGTTAAACCAGCCGGTCGCTGACAAGCGGCGGTTGAGTTCAGCCAGATCGCGCGAGCTGTAGTGATCGCCTTTTTTGAAGGGCACCAGATTTTGCAGATAGGCTTCGTCGATTTGCGAACCCTGGAAACTGACGTCGCCAAAACGGTAGCGTGGGCCGCTGTCGTAATCGATATCCCAAAACGCTTCACGTCGTTCCACCGACACACCAAGCTGGCTTTGCTTAAAGTCACCGTCGAAGTAACCATTACGCAGTGCCAGGCTGGAAAAACCATTTTTGAATTTGTCGTAGGCACCGTGATTCAGCTGGGTGCCGACTTTTGGCGTGCCCTGTTTAACCCAGGCTTGATAATCTTTGTCGGTTCTCGCTTCGCCCTGGATGACAATGGTGCTGCCACCAATCTTTACCGGCTCACCGGGTTTTACGTGGGCGATAAGCACCGGACGACCACCTTGTGGCGGTGCCGGGCGCGATTCAAAATTGATCTCAGGTTCGTAATAGCCGAGCGCGCGCAGGCCCTCTTTAATGGCCTCCGCAACGCGCGCCTGGAAACGCCCGTCATTGGACACTTCGTCACTGCCAATCGTCGACAGGCGTGCCCTGACATTCTTCTGCAAATCCCCGGTCAATCCGTCCAGCTGCAAGCGCACTTTAGCCGCCTCAACGGCAGGTGCAGCAAGCAACAGGCTGGCCAGACAATAAATATGAAATCGTGGCACACGTACTCCTGTTAATAATGCCGGCCCCTATTCCGCAGGGGCGTTTATTCTGTAGAAGGGTATCACCACCGCTCGTGTACCCATCAGCATAGCCGCTCTTTTTTGCCGCAACGGCGGAAATACGGCGACTAAGCCAAATAGTGAGCTATTGTCGGTAAATGGGGGAAACGATACAACAGGCATGCGCTTGTTCCGCGCCAGAGAGCAGCTCACTCGGATTAATCCGAGCACACCGCGCGCGCCGCTGGCGGCATGATAAGCGCTGCTGCTATAATCAGCGACCAGCAGGCCTCGCCTGCATCTTTTTCTGCCCCGACGTTAAGCTTATCTTGTCGATATGGCGCAGACATTTTTGGCACGGATAGCCTGTTTGACTGGCAAATACCGGATGTACGCCCACTCCCGCGCTGCCCAGGCCAAAAATGACAAGTGATTAACCCAACGGACCTTTTATGCTCGATAGCTTGCTTGTCATCCTTTTACTGATCGTAATCAGTTCATTTTTTTCTCTTTCGGAGATCTCGCTGGCGGCTGCCCGCAAGATCAAGTTGAAGCTGCTGGCTGACGAAGGCAACATCAATGCACAGCGCGTGTTGAAAATGCAGGAACAACCCGGCATGTTCTTCACCGTGGTGCAGATTGGCCTGAATGCCGTCGCCATCCTCGGCGGTATTGTGGGCGATGCTGCCTTCTCTCCCGCCTTTAATAGCCTGTTCAGCCGCATCGTGGCACCCGAATTAGCGGAACAGCTCAGCTTTATCTGCTCCTTCACCATTGTTACCAGCCTGTTCATCCTGTTCGCTGACCTGACGCCAAAACGTGTCGGCATGATTGCGCCTGAAGCCGTCGCGCTGCGTATTATCAATCCGATGCGCTTCTGTTTAGTGGTGTTACGTCCGCTGGTGTGGCTGTTTAACGGTCTGGCTAATGTGTTCTTCCGCATGTTCAAACTGCCAATGGTGCGTAAAGACGACATCACCTCCGACGATATCTATGCGGTGGTGGAAGCCGGCGCGTTGGCGGGTGTGCTGCGTAAGCAGGAACATGAACTGATCGAAAACGTGTTCGAGCTGGAATCACGTACCGTGCCGTCATCCATGACGTCGCGCGAGAACGTGGTGTGGTTCGATTTACACGAAGATGAAACCACCCTCAAAACCAAAATCGCGCAGCATCCGCACTCCAAATTTATCGTGTGTGATGGCGATATCGACCATATCGTCGGCTATGTCGATTCCAAAGAGCTGCTGCTGCGCGTGCTCGGCAATCAGAGCCTGACGCTCAACAGCGGCGTGCAGATTCGCTCCGCACTGATTGTGCCGGACACCTTGACGCTCTCCGAAGCGCTGGAGAGCTTCAAAACCGCCGGTGAAGACTTCGCGGTGATCATGAACGAATATGCGCTGGTGGTGGGTATTATTACGCTGAATGACGTGATGACCACGCTGATGGGCGACCTTGTAGGGCAAGGTCAGGAAGAGCAGATTGTGGCGCGTGATGAGAATTCATGGCTGGTGGAAGGCGGTACGCCTATTGATGACGTGATGCGCGTGCTGGATATCGATGACTTCCCGCAGTCAGGCAACTACGAAACCATCGGCGGCTTCATGATGTATATGCTGCGCAAGATTCCGAAGCGTACCGATTTTGTGAAGTTTTCCGGCTATAAATTCGAAGTGGTGGATATTGATAGCTATCGCATCGACCAGCTGCTGGTGACGCGCATTGATGAACGTCCGCCGGTGCTGAATGTGACGAAGAGTGCGCTGGATGAATCGGAGTCGTCGTAGGGTCGCCATTCATGACATCTAACACATCAATCGCACAAAAACTGAGGGCGCCATCGGCGCCCTTTCTTATGCTTACTTAGTTGTACTCGGCTTGCAGTCGCAGCACCTGGCGATTGATTTCTGACATCACGCTGAGATGCTGTTTGTCTTTGACGCGTGGCAACATCACTTTGCCTTTATCGAACTCGAACGCGCCCACATCCTTGATGTACAACCTTCCTCTAAATAGCGTTTTTACATATTTCGCAATTTGCAGCGGATTATAGCGCTGGAAGATCTTCATGCTGTTTAACTCCTAAAATGTTTAATACGCTCCGTCGTAACCAAATTTGGTACGAACCCATGAAGCGCAAATGAGGCATAACTATAGAGCATCCTTTCTTACCAATGTTCCGAAAAGGTGAATTTTTTACTGAATTGACACATCATTACAGAATACTCTGTTATCAGCCTCACGAAACCCAGTATAAACCTTCACTCATTATGGAATTGTGGCATAGGTTGCAAACCTGTTAACTCATTGCGACAGACGCATCATCCACGCCTAATATTGCAGGAACATGAACAACTGGTCGGATCACCAAGGAGTTTGAAAAATGCGTTTGGTACACTCTGTGATAGCACTGGCACTCCTCCCTGTCCTGGCATCGGCACAGGCATTCAAACTGGGTGAACGCGTACCCGCCGTTGGCGTTAACGACAGAGGAGAGCTGGTTTATCAACAAGATAAAGATAAGTTTAGCTACAAATCCTGGAATAGCGCGCAGCTGAGTGGAAAAGTTCGCGTCATCTTGCATATTGCTGGCCGATCTTCCGCTAAGGAGCAGAATGCCGCGCTGATTGAAGCCATTAAAGCCGCCCATCTGCCGCACGACCGTTATCAAACCACCACCATCGTTAATACCGACGATGCCATTCCCGGCACCAGCATGTTTGTGCGCAGCAGTATTGAGAGCAACAAGCAACAGTATCCGTGGTCGCAGTTTATCGTCGATAGCAACGGCAGCGCGCGTCAGGCCTGGCAGCTGGAGAAAGGCGGTTCAGCCATTGTGGTGTTGGATAACACCGCACACGTGCGCTACGTCAAAGATGGTCCGCTCACGCAGGATGAAGTGCAGCAGGCGATGAAGCTGATTCATGAGTTATTGCAGAAGTGAGTGGCGTAAAGTCGATCAGATAAGCACCGCATCAAATCATTGCACATTCCGTAGCGGCGCGATTTATCGCGCCGCTACAAATATTAAAACAGCGAAACGCGGAAGCCGGGATTGAGAAACGATTCGCGCGGCGTGTAATCAAGGGTTTTGCCCTGCCAATCGTGCACATGCGCACCGGCCGCAATCGCCACCGCGTGTCCTGCGCCGGTATCCCAAATGTTGGTTGGCCCAAAGCGCGGATAGAGCTGTGCGGCACCTTCGGCTACCAGGCAGAACTTCAGCGAAGAGCCGATCGCGGTAGTTTGATGCTCACCCAGCTGATGCAGATACTCTTGCAGCTCTTTATCACTATCAAAATGCGAGCGACTCACCACCACTAACGGCGGACGCGCTTCACGTGCATGAATCTGCGTTCGCTCACCCTTCACCTCTTTCCACGCTTTGTTATCTGCAGCGGAATACATGACGCCCAACACCGGCGCATAAACTACGCCCAACACCGGCTTACCCTTGTCGATCAGCGCAATATTCACCGTAAATTCACCGTTGCGTTTGATGAACTCCTTGGTGCCATCCAGCGGATCGACCAGCCAGTATTTCTGCCAGTGCTGGCGCACGTCCCAGCTCGGCGGATCCTCTTCAGACAGCACCGGCACATCCGGAGAAAGCGTCGCCAGCCCCTGTAAAATCACGCGATGTGCGGCGAGATCGGCCGCCGTGACCGGCGAATCATCTGACTTGCGGGCCACATCCACCGGCTCAGCGCCGTTATACACCTGCATAATGGCATCACCCGCTTCGCGCGCCAGCTGACAAATTTTATCTAACATTATTTACCTCTTTTCCGCTGATTCTGCCTGTCAGACACCAACAGCCAATCTGTATTCATTTTAGCAGTTGTGTTTCGACAGCCTGCGACTGCGCGATCTGCTACGGCAATGTATATGATTATCAATATCATAGTTCAAAGGCATCGGCTATGGCGGGATGCTGAATAGGTTTATGCGGAAGACAGTTGGCAAAAATTAGATGAAAGTCCGAGTCCCATCACAAATTGAAATGATAATTCGTCATGGTTTTACATTATTTTGAGAGGCCCATTGGACTGAACAAGGAGCAAGCGATGTTCAAAGCGAGCATGTCGTTATTGGCACTCGGTATTACAGCCGCCACGGTACAGGCTGCCACGGTAGATCTGCGTATTCTGGAAACGACCGATCTGCATAGCAATATGATGGATTTCGATTACTACAAAGATACGCCAACCGAGAAGTTTGGCCTGGTGCGCACCGCGACCTTGATCCAGCAAGCACGCGCCGAAGCGAAGAACAGCGTGCTGGTCGATAACGGCGATATCATTCAGGGCAGTCCACTGGGTGATTACATGACGGCGAAAGGGCTAAAACCGGGTGAGGTACATCCGGTTTATAAAGCGATGAATATGCTGGATTACGCGGTTGGTAACCTTGGCAATCACGAATTCAATTATGGTTTACCGTATCTGCAAAGCGCGCTGGCCGGTGCGCGCTTCCCTTACGTCAATGCCAATATTATCGATGAAAAGAGCGGCAAACCGCTGTTTACTCCCTACTTAATTAAGGAAACCACGGTTACCGACCGCGACGGTACGTCGCACCGCTTAAAAATTGGTTACATCGGCTTCGTTCCCCCCCAGATTATGGTGTGGGATCGCAACAATCTGCAGGGAAAAGTGCGGGTTGATGACATCACTGAAACAGCGAAGCGCTATGTGCCGGAAATGCGCGCAAAAGGTGCTGAAATAATCGTCGCTATTCCACACTCCGGATTAAGCAGCGAACCCTATCACGCTATGGCGGAGAACTCGGTTTATTACCTCAGCCAGGTTCCAGGCATCAACGCCATTATGTTCGGCCATGCCCATGCCGTGTTTCCGAGCAAAGAGTTCGCCGCCATAAAAGGGGCTGATATTGCACAAGGCACATTGAATGGGGTTCCCGCCGTCATGCCCGGCATGTGGGGCGATCATCTCGGCGTGGTGGATTTAGTGCTGAATAATGACGGCGGCAAATGGCAGGTAGCGCAGGGCAAAGCTGAAGCACGTCCGATTTATGACAGCGCGGCGAAAAAATCCCTGGCGGCTGAAGATGCCAATCTGGTGAAAGTACTGGCGCAGGATCATCGCGCTACGCGTGAGTTTGTTGCTAAGCCGATCGGCAAATCCGCCGACGTAATGTACAGCTATTTGTCGCTAGTGCAGGACGATCCTACAGTACAGATCGTTAATAACGCGCAGCGCGCTTACGTAGAGCACTTTATTCAGGGCGATCCCGATCTTGGCCGCCTGCCGGTGCTCTCTGCCGCCGCACCGTTCAAAGCCGGTGGCCGTAAGAACGATCCCGCCAGCTATGTCGAAGTGGAGAAAGGTAATCTCACCTTCCGTAACGCTGCCGATCTCTATCTCTATCCCAATACGTTGGTGGTGATGAAAGTCAGCGGTGCGCAGGTGAAGGAGTGGCTGGAGTGTTCTGCCGCGCAGTTTAATCAGATCGATGCGCACAGCAGCAAGCCGCAATCACTGATCAACTGGGACTTCCGCACCTATAACTTCGATGTGATCGATGGTGTGCAGTACCAAATCGATGTGACGCAACCGGCACGCTACGATGCGGAATGTACGCTAATCAATAAAGAGGCCTCACGTATCAAGGACCTCATTTGGCAAGGCAAGCCGATTGATCCCAACGCCACCTTCCTGGTCGCCACCAACAACTATCGCGCGTACGGCGGTAAGTTTGCCGGCACCGGCGATAAGTATGTCGCGTTCGCATCACCGGATGAGAACCGCTCGGTGGTTGCCGCCTATATCAGCAGTGAAACCAAAGCGCACGGCGAGGTGAAACCGCAGGCGGATCACAACTGGCGCCTGGCACCGATTAGCAGCACCACGCCGCTGGATATCCGTTTTGAGACCGCGCCCGGCGCGAAAGCGACGAAATTTATCGAGCAGCATGCCGATTACCCGATGAAAGCGGTGGGCAGCGATGAGATAGGTTTTGCGTTGTGGCAGGTAGATTTACAGAAGAAGTGACGATCAAGGGCGGCGAGTGCCGCCCTTAAGTGCTTACAGAATTTCCAGCAGCTCAACTTCAAACACCAGGGTGCTGAATGGCGGGATGGATGCGCCAGCACCGCGCTCGCCGTAAGCGAGGTTGTGTGGAATCGCCAGTTCCCATTTGGAGCCAACCGGCATCAGGGTCAACGCTTCAATCCAGCCCGCGATAACACCGCTCACTGGGAATTCCGCCGGCTCGCCACGTGCAACCGAGCTGTCAAATACGGTGCCATCGATCAGTTTACCGGTGTAATGCACACGGACGCGATCCTGACGTGATGGGATCGGGCCATCGCCTTGGGTGATGACGCTGAACTGCAGACCGGTTTCGGTGCTGCTCACGCCTTCGCGCTGCGCATTCTGCTCAAGGAAAGTCTGACCTTCTGCCGCCATTGCTTCTACGCGTTCACGACGCACACCTTCAGCGCGCTCGTGCACTTCACGCAGGGCGCGATGTACCACATCAACCGGGACGGCCGGTGAGTTCCCTTCCAGCGCGTCGCGCAGGCCGGCGAGCAGTGCTTCCGGCTGCAGACCCTGCAGTCCAGACTCTTGCAGCTGCTGGCCTACCTGTAAACCGATACCGTAACTTGCTTGTGATTCGACGCTGTCGAATGAAGGGGTCGTCATCTTGATTCCTTAATCCCGGAGAAAAATAGAACCGGCAGCATACCAGCGCGGGCGGCTGGCGTAAAATCTCGCGCGCCGCAGATGACATTTCTCAGGGAAAGAGAAACAATACACCGGTCAAATTTTTCAATGCTGCCAGGCACTTCCCGTCTGCATTGCTCATACTATAGCTGTGGCGAGGTTTTCACCTGCCACCGTCGAAACAAGAGAGAATACATGGGCCAGATTGCCCCACGACGTCGCAGGACGCGCGCACCGCGTACTTTATTACCTTGGTTGCAACGTTGGCTGCCGCGCATTACGCGCCAAACTGCCAGCGAGGAGGATTCACGAATGGCTTCCGAACACCCTTCCCGCATTCCCGCCGCACTGCAACGTGTCTGGCATCTGTTGGACAATGTGCGCTGGATGGACCCGCTGCCCGCTCTGCATCGTCGCGGCATTGTGATTGCGCTGCTGGTGCTGCTGCTGGCGTTTCTCTGGCCGAGCAGTACGCCGCAATACCCGGTTGAGCGTCCGGCGGACAATACCGCTAAAGAAGTGCCGATGCAGGCGGAGATTTACGATAATAATCAATCGCAGAACACGCCGCCGAAAACCGATTCGCAGGGCGAATGGCGCACCTATAACGTGGCGTCAGGCCAGACGCTGGCGCAGCTGTTCCGCGATAATAATCTGCCGGTGAACGATGTGTTTGCCATGGCGCGTGTCGAAGGTGATGGGCAGCCGTTGAGCGCGTTGCAGAATGGTCAGCAGGTGAAGATTCGTCAGAATGCGCAAGGCGAGGTGACAGGCTTAACGGTGGATGGCAGTAACGGTCCGGTGCTGTTTACCCGTCAGCCGGATGGCAGTTTTATCCGCGCCCAGTAAAACGCAGAAACAAAAACGCCGGCACAAGGCCGGCGCTTTCGCATTACCGAGTATACTCGTCATAATCCAGGTTACAGATGCGTTGGCTACGCTCATTCACCCCAGTCACTTACCGGAGTAAGCTCAGGGGATTCATTCCCTTGCCGCCTTCCTGCACCTTGAATTATATAGAGTAACAATTACTCAGCAACTACAGTCACAACCAGTTTAGCGAAGACTTCGCTATGGATCTGGAAGTCAACTTCGTGCTCACCGGTGGTGCGCAGTACGCCTTCTGGAAGACGAACTTCGCTTTTAGCCACTTCAACGCCAGCTGCAGTTACTGCATCAGCGATGTCACGGGTACCGATGGAACCGAACAGTTTACCAGCGTCGCCTGATTTAGACGCGATGGTTACGTTGCCCAGTGCGTTGATTTTCTCTGCACGTGCGTTAGCAGCAGCCAGAACGTCAGCCAGTTTGGCTTCCAGTTCAGCGCGACGTGTTTCGAAGAACTCAACGTTTTTCTTGGTAGCAGGAACAGCTTTACCCTGTGGAACCAGGAAGTTACGAGCGTAGCCCGCTTTAACGTTAACCTGATCACCCAGGCTGCCCAGGTTTGCTACTTTATCAAGCAGAATAACTTGCATTACCTTATCCTCTTAAAGTCGTTAATGGACAACTACCGATTACTGATGACGATCAGTGTACGGAAGCAGGGACAGGTAGCGAGCGCGCTTGATGCAACGAGCGAGCTGGCGCTGGTATTTTGCACGAGTACCGGTAATACGGCTCGGGACAATTTTACCGCTTTCGGTAATGTAGTTTTTCAGTGTAGCGATATCTTTGTAATCAATCTCTACAACGCCTTCCGCGGTGAAACGGCAGAACTTGCGACGACGGAAATAACGTGCCATTTGGCTAGTCTCCAGAATCTATCAAATCAATCTGCTCGGCATGTAACACCATTCTACTCTGACCATTGCGTGCCTGATGGCAGCTAATAAAGCCTTCGAGAGTGAGTTGCGTGCCGACCGTTATATGTTGAGTAATCACCTGATGGGTGCTGCCGCTGATAATCACCGGCATTTGACACCAGGCTTGCCGGTGGAAACCGGCTTCCTCTTGCACAGAACGATGCTCAAGCACGAACTGGCAGTGAGGAATCCCTGACGGACTGACTTTTCGAACCGGCGTCTTGCACACAGTGCCAGACAGGCGCAGTCGATTTGCCGTCATGTCGGATTACTCTTCAGAATCCCCAGCATCTGAGTCATCAGCCGATTCGTTAGCAAAGTCTTCGCGGCGATCACGACGCTCGTCTTTAGCTTTAACCATCGGAGATGCTTCAGTTACCGCGTGCTTAACGCGCATAACCATGCTGCGGATAACGGCGTCGTTGAAGCGGAAGTTAGTTTCCAGCTCGTCAATCACTTCCTGCGGCGCTTCTACGTTCAGCAGAACATAGTGAGCTTTGTGCAGTTTGTTGATTGGGTAAGCCAGCTGACGGCGGCCCCAGTCTTCCAGACGGTGAATCGTGCCCTGTGCACCGGTGATAGCACCAGTGTAACGCTCGATCATACCTGGAACCTGTTCGCTCTGGTCAGGGTGGACCATAAATACGATTTCGTAATGACGCATCGATAGCTCCTTACGGATTATTCAGCCTCCTGTCAGGGTCAGCTGCGGCCCACGGAAGCAAGGAACGTTATAGGTTGCGAATCATTGAACCAATGAAACACACCTCTGAATGCAGCTGAAAAATTGACGCGTAATCATACTGGCGTCCTTGCGGAAACTCAAGCGCACAATTCATCAAAGGGCGACTATCGTGCCAGTTAATATGGCTTTTTGTGCTTAGTGATGTGCTTCAGTAAGTTAGAGAGTGTTTCATCAAATTCTCTGAAAAAAGCGTTCAACAGGACGATCTGGCGGCAAGTTGGTTAAGAACTACACTAGTTACAGGCGCCACGATTTAACTTTTTCGTAACGTCTGAGAGTGTAATCCCTGAAGTGAGGAGTCGATTATGAAAACCATCATTATCGCCACTTTACTGGGTCTCTTCCTGTCTACCCCCGCGCTTGCCAGCTCCGCTGACTTTGCACAGCAGATGAGAAGTCACAGCAGCAACGCGGCGTCAGGCTATGTCTACGTTAATCGGTTGGATGCGCCTGCTAGCAGTAACCCAGTCAGTGCCAATACCAGCGCCGCCGAACGGTTGTCATCGCAACTATAGTCCGGCTAAACGGGCTGGCGCCAATCACGCCAACCCGCATTTTTATAAATGATGTTTAAAGAAACTGACCAGCGCGGTCAGGGCCGAAGGCGTGATCTTGTGGCCAATATTTTTTTCAGAAAGTGAGGTCATTTGCTGATCGAGCCCCGCCTCGCGTAACGCTTTCTCCAACCGTACCGTTTCGGCAAACGGCACCACTTCATCCGCTTCCCCGTGCCACAGCAATAATGGCCGATTCGACAGTTTGTCTAACTGTTCACTGGGATCGTACGGGGCTAGCGGCGCTAGACGCGCGGCAAAGGTCTCTTTCTGCTCAGGCGTGCGCGCCACCAGCGGCGGGAACAGCGTATGACTCAGTTGCATGAAATAGCCGGAGCCCATCAAACACGCCACGCTGTGAATCTGCGGATAGCGCGCCATCGCCCCCAACGCGGTCATGCCGCCCATCGATGCACCCGCCACGGCAAAACGCTCATCGGCAACCCAGTCATTCTCACGCAGCGCCGCTTCCAGCAACGCCACTTCATCAATGTTCTTTTTAAGAATGTCCCAGAAGTGCGTCATACGCAGTTCGGTATCGCCGTTATAGCGCGCGCCGTGCATATCAGCATCGGGCATGATCACGCGAAAACCCGCCTGCGCTAGCGCCACGGCAAAGTAGCTATAAACCTCTTTCGATGAGGTAAACCCGTGATAAAACAACACCGTCGGCAAGCGCGCCTGGCGCTGCCCGGCCGGTGCTGCGTGAATACATTCGATGCCCGCCAGATTCTCCGTCGCCAACTCAATCATATCGCCTCCATTGAGAATGATTATCACTGGAATCAGTGTAAGCGCTGCCGAACAAAATGCGAGCCACTTCACATTAAGTTTGAATAATTTCTGCCCTAAACATTTAGCCCTTTTTGCCGTTGATCTTGTACCCCTTCAATAATCTCAAAAGGTACTTTATGAAGCGTCTTTCTCTCAGCGCCATGGGTCTCGGATTTAAGCTGTCTGTATTGACGTCTTTGAGCGTGGCAATTGTGCTATTTACTCTGACCTTAACCCTGAGCCATAACGCCGCACGTCAGCTGGAACAGTTGGCAATCGACGATATGCAGAATCAGGTGCAAGGCATTAATGAAATGGCCACCATGTTCAACGCCACGTTGTCAGAAGAGGTGGCGAATTACACCAAACTGTTCCAGAGCTTTTTGCCTAAACGCTTTAGTCGCGACGAAAGCGAGCGCATTCAGGTGGGCGAATTCAGTACGCCAACGCTGCGTGCCGGGTTGAAAACCCTCAACCTCGATCAAATCGCGGTTGATGACTTCCTCGATCGCACCGGCGCGGTCTCCACTATCTTCGTGCGCGACGGTGAGGATTATGTGCGTATCTCCACCTCGCTGAAAAAAGAGGATGGCAGCCGGGCGATTGGTACCAAACTGGATCGCAGCAGCGCGGCCTGGCGCAGCGTCAATCAGGGCACGGTGTATCGTGGCCTGGCGACGCTGTTTGGCCACCGTTACATCACGCAGTATCAGCCGGTGCAGGATAGCAGCGGCGCGGTGATCGCTATCCTGTTCGTTGGCGTACAGATTGACGCGCAGTACGCGTTGATGCGGGATAAAGTGCTGGCGCGTCACTTGGGCGACAGCGGCACCTTCTCGGTACTCAATGGTGCGCCGGGCAGCAGCCAGGGCCAATATCTGTTTGATCGTCATGCTGAAGGTAAACTGCCGCGCTGGGATCGCGCTACGCAGCAGCAACTGCTCAGCCAGCCGAAAGGTGTGGTGGCGGTTGAACTCGATGGCGAAACCAAACTGCTGGCATGGCAGCAGCTGCCGGGCTGGAACTGGATTATCGCCGGTGAAGTGAGCCGTGCCAGCCTGCTGGCGCCAATCACCCACAGCCGCAACCTGTTTATGGCGATGGGTCTGGCGCTGGTAATTGCCTTTGCCATTGGCTTTATGTGGTACAGCCGCCGCGCCATTACCCGTCCGCTACAGCAGGTGATTCATCTGGCGGAACAGTATGCTGCCGGTAATCTGCAGGCGCATCTCGACTCCTCACGTCGTGATGAAATCGGTCAGCTGGTTAGCGCGATTAATGGCATTGGCGATGGATTGGAGAAAGTCGTCAGCCAGGTGCGCTCGGCCGCGCGTGAGATCAGCAGCGGCACCGACACCATCGCCGCCAGCAGCTCTAGCATCAGCGAACAAATTGGTCGCCAGGCCAGCAGCGTGGAGGAAACCTCGGCCAGCATGGAGCAGTTTGGTGCTACGGTGGCGCAAACCGCAGCCAACGTACGTCAGGCAATGGCGCTGGTGGGTGAAGCAGCCAATACCGTGAATCATGGCGGAAGCACCGTGGCACGTTCGGTGGAAACCATGTCGGAGATTCGCGTGGCGTCGCAGAGTATCGCCGATATCACCCATGTGATTGAGTCGATCGCGTTCCAGACCAACATTCTGGCGTTGAATGCCGCCGTTGAGGCCGCACGCGCCGGTGAACACGGCAAAGGCTTCGCGGTAGTGGCGGCAGAAGTACGTGCGCTGGCGCAGCGCAGTGCAACGGCGGCTAAAGAGATCGATGGCTTGATTGCCAGCTCAATCGATAAAGTGGCGGCCGGGCATACGCTGTCGGAGCAAACGCGCGATGCGATGAGTCATATCGTCAATCATATCGAGCAGGTTAAGACGTTGATGGGTGAGATCAATATCGCTGCGCAGGAACAGGCGGCGGGGATTGGTCAGGTTAATCTGGCGATGAATCACATCAGCCAGGCAACGCATCAAAGCAGCGATATGATTAACCAATCGGAAACCACGGCTAATCATCTGAGCAAAAAAGGCCATCATCTGACACAGCTGGTAAGCATTTTTCATCTGAAGGACTAAAAACACGGGGAAGATGGCATACACTTGAGCCATCTTCCTCCTTCTGGAGTTGCTATGCGTACTCTCTTTCTGACGTTGACTCTGCTGCTCAGCGGCTGCGCTGCTTTCACCACCACACCACAAGCACCGCCGTCACCGGGCAGTCAGGCGCAGGAAATTTCGCGCGCGCAGAGTTCCGGTCTGCCAAAACTGGGCAATATCACCGCCACCACGCGTGGTTCGCCGGATGATGCTCAACGTGCCATTGCCGCCAAAGCCAATCAGGCGGGCGCGGTCTATTATCAAATTGTAATGCTGGATGAGACCACTATTCCCAGCTTCTGGTACGCCACCGCCATTCTGTATGGTGCGCCATCAGCCAGCACTGGAGCGCAACAGTAAGCGCGCGCAGAGATCGTCAGTTAAGGCGCGTTTGCCGCGCATATCGAGGTGCTGCTGACACCAGCCATCAGCCAACGGCGGTTCGGCCACTTTTAGCAGGATCGCAGCACTGGCCAGTAATAACAGTTCACGCGTGACGTCTCGCGCCTGCTCTTCCCGCACATGGGCGAGCTGCAAACGCAGCTGGCGCCAGCGGCGATCGAAATGGCGATTGCTGCCTTTAACCGCATCAAATTCATCATGCAGCATGGCTATCACTTCAGAATGGCGCCCCATCACACGCAGTACATCAAGGCACATGACGTTGCCAGAGCCTTCCCAGATGCTGTTAACAGGCATTTCACGATACAGCCGCGGCAGTTCGCTCTCTTCGCAGTAGCCGATGCCGCCCAGCGCTTCCATCGCTTCCGCCACAAAGGGCATCCCCGCCTGGCAGACGACGAACTTAGCGGCGGGTGTGAACAAGCGGGCATATAAGCGTTCATGTTCGCTGGCGGGCGTTGACCAGGCGCGAGCCAGACGCATTAGCAGCGCGGTTTGCCCTTCCAGCTGCAGCGCCTGCTGCGCCAGCACTGCGCGCATCAGCGGCTGATCAATAAGGTTTTTGCCCATCACCTGGCGCTGCTGCGCATGATAGATGGCAATCGATAGCGCCCGGCGCATCTGCCCATGGCTACCTAACGCGCAGTCGAAGCGCGTCATGCCGCCCATTTTCAGGATCAGCCGCACGCCGTCGCCCTCTTCGCCCATCAGCCAACCCACCGCATCCTGAAACTCCACTTCAGCACTGGCGTTGGAGCGATTACCGAGTTTGTCTTTGAGACGTTCAATGCGAATCGCGTTGCGCGTGCCGTCCGGCAGCAGGCGTGGCAGGAAGAAGCAGCTCAGTCCTTGCGGGGTTTGCGCCAAAATCAGATGCGCATCGCTTTGCGGCACGGAGAAAAACCATTTGTGACCGGTGATGCGATACGCTGCGCCCGGCCCGCGCACGCCAAGTGGTTCAGCGCGCGTGGTGTTGCTCAACACATCGGTGCCGCCCTGCTTTTCCGTCATGCCCATGCCAATTAATAGGCCGCGTTTCTTATTGCCCGGCAGATGATGCGCATCGTAGCGATCGCTGAGCAAGGCTTCGCGCCAGTCAGCATAAGGTTCTGGCAGATGATTCTGCAGCAGTGGAATGGCGGCGTGCGTCATGGTCACCGGGCACAGCGAGCCCGCTTCGACCTGGGCATGCAGGATAAATCTGGCGGTACGCGCCACCATCGCCTGCGGCTGTACATCGGGCTGCCAGCTGAGATTGTGCAGCCGGCTGGCACACAGTCCCTGCATCAGCAGATGCCATGCTGGATGAAAACGTACTTCGTCGAGACGCTCCCCGCGCGCGTTGTAGCGCAGCAGCTCCGGCGCTTCGACGTTAGCCAATCGCCCCAATTCAAGGGATTCGGCACTGCCCAGCTGCAGCCCAACGGAAGCCAGCCATTCGCGGCCCCAGCTGGCGCCTTCGCGTACCACTGCCTCGCACAAGGCGCTATCGCGGGTAAACAGATTGCTGTTGCTGAGCGGCTGGGGCTGATTGAATACGGTGTGGGTGTGCCAATTCATACATCGTCCTCCTCATACTCATTTTTTAAGTATGAAGAGGATGTGCAGTTACGTCTGGTACAAAAACTATTTTGCGGTGGGGATCACGCCTGACGCTGACGAACGGCCTCGAACAGACAAACGCCGGTGGCCACAGATACGTTCAGTGACGAGACGCTACCTGCCATTGGGATGCTAATTAGCTCATCACAGTGTTCACGCGTGAGACGACGCATACCTTCACCTTCCGCGCCCATCACCAGCGCCATCGGGCCGGTCATTTTACTTTGATAAACGGTGTGATCGGCTTCACCCGCAGTGCCGACCACCCAGACGTTGTATTCCTGCAGCAAACGCAGGGTACGCGCCAGGTTCGTCACCCGAATCAACGGTACGTTTTCTGCCGCGCCGCTGGCGACTTTCTTCGCCGTGGCGTTCAGCGGTGCTGCGCGGTCTTTCGGCACGATGACGGCATGCACGCCGGCAGCATCTGCGCTACGCAGGCATGCGCCAAGATTGTGCGGATCGGTAACACCATCCAGCACCAGCAGGAACGGCTTCTCCAGGCTCTGCAGCAGATCCGGCAGATCACCTTCCTGGTACTGCTTGCCCGGTTTCACGCGCGCCACAATCCCCTGATGCACGCCGCCTTCAACCTGGCTATCCAGCCATTGACGATTGGCAACCTGCACCGGAATTCCCTGAGCTTCCAATGCGAGGATCAGCGGCTGCAGGCGACGATCTTCGCGGCCTTTAAGGATAAAGACTTCCTGAAAACGCTGAGGATCGCGTTCCAGCAGCGCCTGCACGCTATGAATACCAAAAATTATTTCGCTCATTACTTTGCTCAAGGTTGGATTTGAATCATAAATACAGAGGCCGTTATTCAGGTGCGCATAAATGCGCACCTTTCACAAACACGTCGATGGTCTGTACGGTCGTCTTTAATGACGACCAAACAATCAGGCTTCGCCAGGTTTCTTCTTCGACCCACGCTTAGCCTTGGTGGCGGCGGCGATTTTACGGGTTTTCTCCGAGACATTTTTGCCTTTTTTCTCGGTTTTGGCCGGTTTTTCAGCCACAGCAGGCTTTTTCTTCTCGCCGCGGAAGGCTGAATCAGGCTCGAAAGTCCCCTTTTTGCCGGCATCGCGACGACGTTTGGCTGGCGGTTTACCGCCACGCTTCTCACGCTCGCGCTCGGTTTTGCCTTCGCCACGTGGAACACGCTTGCTGGAGATCAGCGCGAAGTCGATTTTACGCTCGTCCATATGTACCGCATCAACGCGCACTTCAACCGCATCGCCAAGGCGATAGGTACGGCCGCCAGACTCACCAATCAGGCGCTGGCCCACCGCATCGAAGCGATAATAGTCGTTATCCAGCGACGAAACATGTACCAAACCATCGATAAACAGATCGTTGAGGCGCACAAAGAAACCAAAGCCAGTCACGCTGGAGATCACGCCGCTGAACACGTTGCCCACCTGATCCTGCATGAAATCACACTTCAGCCAATCGGCAACATCACGCGTGGCTTCATCAGCACGACGTTCCGTCAGCGAACAGTGTTGGCCCAGCTGCAGCATTTGCTGCATATCATAGTGATAACCGCCAGTTGGCGTAGTAATGCCATCCACTTCGCCCCGCTCTTTCGCCAGCAGATATTTGATGGCGCGATGCAGCAGCAGATCCGGATAGCGACGGATCGGCGAGGTAAAGTGCGCATATGAAGCCAGCGCCAGGCCGAAGTGACCGCGGTTTTCCGGATCGTAGACCGCCTGTTTCATCGAGCGCAGCAGCATGGTCTGCAGCATTTCTGCGTCTGGACGATCGGCAACTTGCTTCAGCAGATCGGCATAATCCGTAGGATGTGGCTTGGCACCGCCCGGCAGGCTTAAGCCCAGCTCGTTCAGCACGGTACGGAAGCTCTTGATGCTGTCTTCGCTTGGACGATCGTGATCGCGGAACAACGCAGGCTCTTCATTTTTCTCAACAAAACGCGCTGAGGCGATGTTGGCGAGAATCATGCACTCTTCAATCAGCTTGTGCGCATCATTGCGTGAGGTGCGCTCGACGCGCTCAATACGACGCTCCGCGTTGAAGATAAACTTGGCTTCGTCGGTCTCAAACGAAATGCCGCCACGCTGCTCACGTGCAGTTTCCAGTACCTGGTACATGTTGTGTAGCTCATGCAGATGGGGAACCTGCGCTGCGTATTGTTCACACAGATCGGCATCACCTTGCAGAATGTTCCACACTTTGTTGTACGTCAGTCGCGCATGCGAATTCATCACCGCTTCATAGTGTTTGAAACCGGTGAGCTTGCCGCTGGAGGAGACGGTCATCTCACACACCATGCACAAACGATCAACCTGCGGATTCAGCGAGCACAAGCCGTTGGAGAGAATTTCCGGCAGCATCGGGATAACCTGCGATGGGAAATACACCGAGGTGCCGCGCTGATGCGCTTCATCATCCAGCGGCGTGCCCGGACGCACGTAATAACTTACATCGGCAATCGCCACCCACAAGCGCCAGCCGCCACCGCGCTTCTTCTCGCAGAAAACGGCGTCATCAAAGTCGCGCGCATCTTCGCCATCAATGGTGACCAGCGGCAGCTTACGTAAATCAACGCGTCCTTTCTTCGCCTCTTCCGGCACGTCTTCTTTCAGCTTAGCGACCTGTTTTTCAACTTCTTCCGGCCAGGTATGCGGAATCTCATGGGTACGCACGGCCATATCCACGGCAAGGCTGGTGCCCATATCATCGCCAAGCAGTTCGGTAATTTTGCCAAGCGCTTTGTTGCGACGCGTGGCACGTTGAGTGATCTCAACCACCACTACCGAGCCCATGCGCGCGTTGAGCGTCTCTTCTTGCGGGATTAGGATGTCGAAGCTCAGACGGCTGTCATCAGGCACCACAAAGCCGGTCCCCGCATCGGTAAAGTAGCGCCCAACGATCTGGCTGTTACGTGGCTCCAGCACGCGTACCACGCGCGCCTCGCGACGACCTTTACGATCGGCGCTGCCCGGCTGTGCCAGAATCACATCGCCATGCAGGCAGAACTTCATCTGCTCAGCTGAGAGATAGAAATCATCTTTCTGACCTTCAACGCGCAGGAAGCCATAGCCATCACGATGGCCAATCACTTTGCCACGAATCAGATCCAGACGTTCTGGTAAGGCGTAACATTGACGGCGAGTAAACACCAACTGACCATCACGCTCCATGGCGCGTAGACGGCGGCGCAGCGCTTCCAGCTGCTCTTCGCTGGTGATATTCAGTTCCTGCGCGATGTCATCGCGGTTTGTTGGTTTTTCCCGTTTCTCAAGCAGAGCCAGAATGAACTCACGGCTCGGAATAGGGTTTTCGTATTTTTCAGCTTCTCTATCCTGAAAAGGATCTTTTGACATTACGGTTCCTCCGATGTCATTTAATTTGGATTGCCACCGGCGGTTCGGACAATAAAAGTTGGTACAACGCATCGTTGTTTCTGACCAAATCGGCCAGCGTGTACCTGTCCAGTTCCTTGAGGAATAGCTGGACCGCATCGTGTAGCGCTTTACGCAAACGACAGGCTGGTGTGATGGAACACTCTTCGCAGTTCACGAGCTGCAAGGGCTCCATTTTTCTCACCACATCGCCAATCACGATTTTTTCCGGGTCCATGCCTAAACGAATTCCGCCGTTTTTACCGCGTGTTGCGGCGACAAAGCCAGCCCGGCTAAGTTGGTTGATGATTTTAACCATATGGTTACGCGACACCCCGTAGGTATCGGTGACTTCGGTAATGTTAGTCTGCTTACCTTCCGGCAACGTCGCCATGTAAATCAGGGCACGCAGACCATAATCGGTAAAACTTGTTAGCTGCACATAGACCTCAGTGAATCATCGGACGTTATGGTTATGCGCCGGTCGGCGTGATGTTTAAATATGATGATAAACCAGAGCGTGGTGGCCGGTGCGTTTTTTTCCTGCAAGTATCGATATTTGCAAGAAAAAATAGAGTGAGTGGAGTCAAATATTGTCTATAGCCTAAATAATTCGAGCTGGAGGAAGGCGGCAAGTGGGTAAATCCCCAAGCGCTTACTCACGTAAGAGACTGGGGTGAGCACGCGCAGCCAACGCGCCTGCAGCTTGAAGTATTTAGGTTATATTGAGGCCGGGCGATGCCCGGCCTCAAAAGATTATGCGTCGAACGGATCGCGCAGAATCATGGTCTCACTGCGGTCTGGGCCGGTAGAAATAATATCAATCGGCACACCGGTCACTTCTTCTACACGCTTGATATAGTCACGTGCAGCTTGCGGCAAACCTTCCAGCGTCTTAACGCCGAACGTGGTCTCGCTCCAGCCTGGCATGGTTTCGTAGATCGGCTCAATGCCTTCCCAGCCTTCCGCAGCCAGCGGCGTGGTGGTCATTTCGCGGCCATCTGGCATGCGATAAGCCACGCAGATTTTTACTTCTTTCAGGCCATCCAGCACGTCCAGCTTGGTCATGCAGAAACCTGACAGCGAGTTGATCTGCACTGCACGGCGAACTGCCACCGCGTCCAGCCAGCCGGTGCGACGACGACGACCGGTAGTCGCGCCAAACTCGTGGCCCTGCGCGCACAGGAATTCGCCGGTTTCGTCGAACAGTTCGGTCGGGAATGGACCAGCGCCAACACGCGTTGAATACGCCTTCACGATACCCAGCACGTAATCAACGTAACGTGGACCAATGCCTGAACCGGTCGCCACGCCACCTGCGGTGGTGTTAGAAGAGGTCACGTACGGATAGGTACCGTGATCGATATCCAGCAGCGTACCCTGCGCGCCTTCGAACATGATCAGATCGCCACGCTTGCGCGCGCCATCCAGCAGATCAGACACATCAACGACCATGCTGGTAATGATATCGGCAACTGCCAGCGTATCACTCAGCACTTTTTCGTAGTCAACTGCATCAGTTTTGTAATAGTTAACCAGCTGGAAGTTGTAGAAATCGACGATCTCTTTCAGCTTCACCGCGAAGGTTTCTTTGTTGAAGAGATCGCTCACGCGCAGACCGCGACGTGCCACTTTGTCTTCATAAGCTGGACCGATACCACGACCGGTGGTGCCGATAGCTTTGGCGCCGCGCGCTTTTTCACGTGCTACATCCATTGCTACGTGGTATTGCAGAATCAATGGGCAGGCTTCAGAGATCAGCAGACGTTCACGTACCGGCACACCGCGTTCTTCAAGGCCTTTCATCTCTTTCATCAGCGCTTCAGGCGACAGCACAACGCCGTTACCAATGATGCTGGTGACGTTTTCACGCAAGATGCCAGATGGAATTAAGTGAAGGACGGTTTTTTCACCGTTGATGACAAGTGTATGGCCTGCATTGTGGCCACCTTGGTAACGCACGACGTAATTCGCGCGCTCTGTCAGAAGGTCTACGATCTTACCTTTACCTTCGTCACCCCATTGGGTGCCCAGTACGACGACGTTCTTACCCATTTTTTCAAAATCACCGATTGCTTAAAAATGGATTCTACCACCTGACTTTTACTCTTTCAGCACTTTTAGCATACGATTGCGCTGTTTTTTGCCTGAGTTTTGCTCAGCTCACAACATGTTGGGTACACAACGGCCATCAGACACAATTGAACCCCTGCGACCTCACATAATTTTTCATTTACGATCGCGTATGCATGCTGATCATCGCGTAAATCACCACGCCAGCAACGACTAAACCACCGCCAAAACGATGCAAAAGGCGATCGGGTAACTGTGTCATTGCCAGTATCATGCGCCGCCAGGCTCGTGGCATAAACATCGGCCCAAGTCCTTCCAGCACCAAAACTAAAGCCAGCGCCATCCAGATGGTTGTGTTCATGATTTTTTCCCAAAAAAAAGGCCGACAACATTGTCGGCCTGGACTTTATATCAGTTCTTAACGCGTGGCGTTAGAGGGCGCTTTCATATAGCGGAAGAAATCGCTATCCGGGCTCAATACCAACACATCCTGATTATCTGAGAAACTATTCTCATAGGCACGCAGACTGCGGATAAAGGCGTAGAAATCCGGATCCTTGCTAAAGGCATCAGCAAACAGTTTTGCCGCTTCACCATCACCTTCACCCCGTGAAATCAGCGCTTCACGCTGAGCTTCTGCCAGCGTACGCGTCACCTGATAATCAGCCTGCGCACGCAGTTTTTCTGCCTCTTCCTGGCCTTGTGAACGCTGACTACGCGCTACCGCTTCACGCTCGGCGCGCATACGGTTGTAGATCGCGTCAGACACTTCCGTTGGCAGGTTGATCTGCTTAATACGCACGTCGACGACCTGGATACCCAACGCCGCCATGCTGTTCGGATTAGGTGCTGGTTCACTGCTGTTGGTTTCACGCTCTACACGTGCCGCCGCATTAGCAATCGCATCATCCGCAGCTGGCGTCTGAACGTCATCATCATTGCCGGCGCTGCCGGTGTTGAGCGCATCACGCACGTCGGTGGTCAATCGACCACGCGAATCGGTCACGATGTCTTTCACATCCAGACGGCCCATTTCAGAGCGCAGACGGTCACTGAACTTACGTTTCAGCAACACTTCGGCCTGAGAAACGTCGCCACCGCCGGTTGCCAGGTAGTAACGGCTGAAATCGCTGATGCGCCATTTGATGTAGGAATCAACGATCAGGTCTTTCTTCTCTTTGGTGACAAAACGGTCGGCCTGATTGTCCATGGTCTGAATGCGCGCATCCAATGACTTCATGGTTTCAATAAACGGAATCTTGAAATGCAGACCCGGTGCATACACCAGCGGTTTGTTTTCGTCATCACGCAGAACCTTACCAAAGCGCAGCACGATGCCACGTTGGCCTTCCTGCACCACGAACAGTGACGCGTAAAGCACCACCAGCACTACAATAATTACGGCGATGATTGGCTTACGCATCGATTACTCCCTCCCTTGGCGCTGGGTATCGTTGCGCAGCGCATTGGCGCGACGCTGATCCATGATGCTGTCTGGACTGTATGACGAGGTATCACTACGGCTTGCATTGCTATCAGAAGACGAAGGTGACTTCATTAAATTAGTCATTTTTTGACCGCCCTGGCCAGATTGACCACCGCGCATCAACTGATCCAATGGCAGAACCGTCAAATTGCTGCCACGATCGCTGATCAATACTTTGCGGGTATGGCTCAACACGCGTTCCATGGTTTCAATGTAGAGACGCTCTTTGGTGATTTCCGGTGCGGCTTTGTATTCCGGCAGCAAGCGAGCGAAACGGGCAACTTCACCCTGCGCTTCTAGCACCGTACGTTCTTTGTAGGCGCGACCTTCTTCAAGGATACGCTGCGCCTGACCATTGGCACGCGGCTGGACTTCATTCGAATACGCTTCGGCTTCACGCACATACTGCTCACGGTTTTCACGCGCGGCAATCGCATCATCAAACGATGCTTTTACTTCTTCCGGTGGACGCGCCGCCTGGAAGTTTACATCCAGCAGGGTAATACCCATATTGTACGGACGGATGGTTTCGTCGAGCTCACGCTGCGTTTCGCTACGCACCACGGTACGACCTTCCGTCAGGATGCGGTCCATGGTCGAGCGCCCAATCACGCCACGTAAGGCGCTATCAGTGGCCTGACGCAGACTGTCGTCGGCGCTGGTTACCGCATACAGATAACGTTCTGGATCGGTTACGCGGTACTGCACGTTCATCTCAACGCGCACCACGTTCTCGTCCGAGGTCAGCATCACGCCAGACGCCGCCAGTTCACGTACGGCTTCAACGTTCACCGCACGAACCTGATCGATAAAGGTCGGTTTCCAGTTAAGGCCTGGCTCAACCAGATGGCTGAATTTGCCAAAGCGGGTGACGACGCCACGTTCCGCTTCTTTGATAGTGTAGAAACCGCTAGCCGCCCAGATAACCACGGCCGCTACGGCAACGATGCCAACAACTTTGCCACCGCTACCGCCGCTGCGCTGACCGTTATCATTCTGTTTGCCACCGCCCAGTCCGCCGAGTTTTTTACTCAGCTTACGGAAGATATCATCCAGATCAGGTGGTCCCTGATCGCGACCTCCTTTATTTCCCCCAGAGTTGCCGCCTTGATTATTGCTGCTTCCCCACGGGTCGCGGTCCTGTCCGTTATTTCCGGGCTGATTCCACGCCATGTCTCTACTCCATTTATTGTATTTAC
The DNA here is from genome assembly GCF_037479095.1 of Pantoea nemavictus. Lineage (NCBI taxonomy): Bacteria > Pseudomonadati > Pseudomonadota > Gammaproteobacteria > Enterobacterales > Erwiniaceae > Pantoea > Pantoea nemavictus. The sequence goes on from NZ_JBBGZW010000001.1 coordinate 1,633,579, forward strand.
GGTTTTACCCTTCATCTTTCGGATTGCAGCTGCGTTGGCTGCCTTCACGCACCCCAGTCACTTACCAATGTAAGCTCCTGGGGATTTGCTCAGTTGCCGCCTTGCCGCAATCCGAAATATTCGCGTAAAACCATAATATTTCGGCCTGCAACGATAATTACTACAACCTGAAATCTTTTTTGGGTAAGTGCGATTGGGCAATATCAAACAATATAACTGGCTAGCGACGGCTCTTGCTTACACAGACGACGCCAGTCAACAATCGGCATACGCACGTGCAAACTTACACAGCCATCATCTTCATTCCATTCTTTTTCTATTGCGTGTAGCTGGTAAAAACGACTGCGTAAACGGCCTGCTTCAGGCGGCAGACGCAAATCGTACTGCGCAATTTCACCGGCTAAACGCTCTGAGAGCGCCTGCCACAACAGCGGTAGGCCTACGCCGCTCTGTGCAGATAACCAAACACGTATCGGCTGGTTCTCTTCGTTACGATCGATACGCGGCACAAAATCCTCCAGCATATCGATTTTGTTCATGATCAACAGAGCCGGAATTTCATCGGCTTCAATCTCTTCCAGAACTTCGTTAACGGCATCAATGTTGTCATTCACGCGCAAATCGGCAGCATCAATCACGTGCAACAGTAGTGTCGCCTGCCGCGTTTCCTGCAGGGTGGCTTTAAATGCCGCCACTAAATCATGCGGCAAGTGACGAATAAAACCTACCGTATCGGCTAACACCACCTCACCCACATCCGCCACGTTAAGGCGGCGCAGAGTCGGATCCAGTGTCGCGAAGAGTTGGTCCGCTACGTAGACATCCGCAGAGGTAATCGCGTTAAACAGAGTGGATTTGCCGGCGTTGGTGTATCCCACCAGCGAAACTGTTGGCACGTCAGCTTTGGCGCGCGCTTGCCTACCCTGATCGCGCTGTTTTTCGACGCGTTCAAGCCGGGAGAGAATCTGACTAATACGACCACGCAGCAAGCGGCGGTCCGTTTCCAGCTGAGTTTCACCTGGACCACGTAAACCGATACCGCCTTTCTGGCGTTCAAGGTGTGTCCACCCGCGAACCAAACGGGTTGCTAAATGGCGTAGTTGTGCCAGCTCGACCTGCAATTTCCCCTCATGGGTGCGGGCGCGCTGGGCGAAAATATCGAGAATTAAGCCGGTGCGATCGATTACGCGACATTCGCACAGCCGTTCAAGATTACGTTCCTGAGCAGGAGTTAAGGCATGATCGAATAAAACGACCGATGCTCCACTCGCTTTTACCGCATCGGCAATTTCAACTGCCTTTCCTTCACCGACAAAATATTTGGGATGTGGCGCTTTACGGCTGCCCGTAATGACTTGCAGCGCTTCGACGCCCGCAGAAGAGACAAGAGTTTCAAACTCCTGCAAATCTTCCAGCTCTTTGTCTTGGGAGAACCAGATGTGTACCAGTACGGCCTGCTCACCGGCATCATAACGGTCAAACAAGCTATAACCTCGCTAAAATAAAATAACCAGGACAGGAAAACGCTCTCGTTCTCCAGCCCTGGCTTTACGGCAGCGCAAAATTATTCTGCGTTATCGCCGTCTTGTTGTGGCTGCGACTGAGCGCCTTGGCTGCTTCCGCTGTGATGATAGTTGCTGCTACCACCGCTGCCGCCCGCGTTATTGCTATGGTGCGACACTGGGCGAGAAGGAACCACTGTAGAGATGGCGTGCTTATACACCATCTGGCTAACCGTGTTTTTTAACAGAATGACGAACTGATCAAAGGATTCAATTTGCCCTTGCAGCTTAATACCATTCACCAAATAGATCGAAACCGGTACACGTTCACGACGCAATGCGTTCAAAAACGGGTCTTGTAAAGATTGCCCCTTAGCCATTCTATCTTTTCCTTATATGCTTGTTGTTTGTTGCTTTAAGAACCGTGGTTCAGAAAAACTGCGTAAAAATTTGCGCACGATAACGAACCAATTGTACACAATCATCCCTGCTACGCACTAACTGCCTTAAGCACCGCATTACGCGCTAACTCTGGCTCATCACTGTTTAACCAGTGTACTTCAGGCCAGCCACGTAACCAGGTCATCTGGCGTTTAGCGAGCTGCCGAGTGGCGCAAATTCCCCGATAAACCATTTCGTCGTAATCGATTTCACCTGATAGATAAGACCACATCTGGCGATAACCCACACAACGAATGGAAGGCATGTCCGTATGCAAATCACCTCGCGCAAACAGTGCACGAGCCTCCGCTTCAAATCCTGACGCTAGCATCTGGTCGTAACGCAACGCAATGCGTTGATGTATCAGCTCACGACTCGCAGGAGCGATAGCAAACTGGTACACGTCGTAGGGTAACGCTTCGCCGGAAGTTTTTGTCAGTTCCGTTAAAGTTTTACCCGAAATAAAAAAAACTTCCAGTGCTCGCGAAAGTCTCTGCGGATCATTCGGATGAATACGACTACCGGCGACCGGATCGATTTCACACAGCTGGCGGTGCAAGGCTTCCCAACCTTTCTCCGCCGCCATTTGCTCTATCCGCTGACGCACCTCGGGATCGGCCGAGGGCAACGGCGACAATCCTTCAAGCAAAGCCTTGAAATAGAGCATGGTTCCACCAACAAGCAACGGAATCTTCCCCTTCCGGGTGATTTCCGCCATTTCTGCCAACGCATCGCGACGAAACTCTGCGGCGGAATACGCTTCCGCAGGATCGCGAATGTCCAGCAAACGATGGGGCGCCAGTGCTAACTCTTCTGCCGACGGTTTCGCCGTGCCAATATCCATCCCGCGATAGATTAAGGCAGAGTCAACGCTAATAAGTTCCACCGGAAGCTCCTGACGCAGCGAAATCGCTAATGCCGTCTTACCGGAGGCGGTAGGCCCCATCAAAAAAATTGCCTTTGGCCGGCTAGCCTGGTTTAGTTCACTCATGCTTCAACGCGTTAATCGCGCTCTCAATCTCAATGGTCTGTAACAGACCTGAAGGCGGCGACTTCAGCAGTTGCGGACAGAGCCTTTCCAGCTCTGCCAGCAGTGCAATCGCCTGCGAGTGATTCCAGTGAGCGTCTTCTGCATCATCTCGACGCGCCAGCCATTGAGCCAACGCGGATACAGAAATCTCTTGCTGCCGGGCCAGGTAGCCTAACAGTTCTGGAATCAAGATTTGTAAATTTTGTGTTCGTAACGGTAAAGGAACCGCGCGTAGCGTCACATGCTGCCCTTCTCGTTGTAAATCAATGCCCATTAAGCGTAGCAGCGTCGATTGCGCATCAATAACAGCCAGCTCCGGCGCAGCAATTTTCAGGCGAACCGGGATCAGCAACGGCTGCGGTTTTAATCCCTCTTCCCCTGGTTGCAGCTGGGCCTGTTTTAGCCAGCGAGCGGCAACCGCCAACGATAATAGTTGCAGTTGATTACCGCGTTCCAGCAGCGCGTAGCGTTCCTGCAACACACTTAACACGCGACCGAAACTTTGTGCGTGAGCAGCCAACGGGGCTTCACGCGCTTCAGGCTGCCTGGCGGGTATAGGCGCAGGAACGGGCGCAGCACGCGCGACCTCGGCGACTGGCGTTTTGATCAACTGCTTATAGGCCGCCCCTTCACGCGCACTGTAACTGGGTTCCTTACTTTGCCAACTCGTACTGGCGCCAGCAGCAAAACCATCACCGCTGCGCGGCGTGTTGCCCGGCTGGGCAAAGTGATTAGCCCCCGCTGCCTGACGATTTTCTGGCTGCCACTTGGGTGCAGGTTCTTCAGCATGTGAAATGGGTAATTCCGCGGCGCGGCTGGCTTGCAGTGCACTCATCACGCCTTGCCAGATAAAGTCGTGTACCAAACGTGACTGGTGGAAACGCACCTCATGCTTAGCCGGGTGCACATTAACATCCACCTGATGTGGATCGATCTCCAGATAGAGCACATATGCCGGCTGCTGATCGTCGCCAAGCTGTGTTTGATACGCCTGGCGAATCGCGTGATTGATCAGCTTGTCACGCATCATGCGTCCGTTGACGTAGCAATATTGCAGATCGGTGACCTGACGCGAACCGTTTGGATCGGCGACCCAACCGCGCAGCGCTAAATCGTCATGCTGCCACTCAATACGCAACGCATGCTGCATAAATGTGGTGCCACAAATCGCACCTAACCGCCGCTCCCGCTGCGCATCTTCGCTCACCGCGCGATACTGGCGCATCAGCTTGCCGTTGTGGCTCAGCGAAATCGCCACATCAAAGCGGGCCAACGCAATGCGACGGATCACCTCGTCGATATGGGTAAATTCGGTCTTTTCGGTGCGCATGAATTTGCGGCGTGCGGGCGTGTTGTAGAACAGGTCGAGCACTTCCAGCGAGGTGCCCACCGGATGCGCAGCCGGTTTCACCGTCACATCCATATCGCGCCCTTCGGCATAGGCTTGCCACGCTTCAGTTTGATCGGCCGTGCGCGAAGTCAGGGTTAAGCGCGAAACGGAGCTGATACTGGCGAGCGCTTCGCCACGGAAACCGAGGCTCATTATCGCTTCAAGGTCGTCAAGTGACGCAATTTTACTGGTCGCATGCCGCGCCAGCGCCATCGCCAGTTCAGCTTTAGCGATGCCACAGCCGTTGTCGCGAATGCGGATAAGCTTAGCGCCGCCTTTCTCAATATCGACATCAATGCGCGTGGCACCGGCGTCGAGGCTGTTTTCCACCAGCTCTTTTACAACCGACGCCGGGCGCTCAACCACTTCGCCTGCGGCAATTTGGTTCGCCAGCTGAGGCGGTAAAATCTGTATTGGCATGGTGGTGATCCTTCTGCGGATTGGCTCACAGGGAGCCAATAATCAGGATTGCGGAATTTTTAAGTTTTGCCCCAGCATCACATTGCTCGACTTCATGTTATTCGCCTGCATGATAGCTTTCGAGCTCACGCCATAGTGTGCTGCAATGGCCGTTAGCGAATCGCCACGCACCACTTTATGTCGCGTTGGACGGCTCGTGGCCGCAACGCTGACGCTGGATTTCGCTGGCACCTTCAAGCGCTGACCAACCCAAACCACATCGCGCTTCAGACTATTCATCTCACGTAACGTCGCCATGCTCACGCCATATTTTGCCGCAATGCCTGACAGCGTTTCGCCCCGCGTGACGGTATGACGCTGCGTCGCGCCGGTATATTGCACCGTGCCGGTCGCCGGGTTGCTGGCGACGCTAACCGCTGGTGCGCTGTCCAGCGGCCGGTTTTCCTCCTTTGGGATCGATTGCAGCGGATGCGTGAGGAAATAATTGCGCAAGCCTTTATAAATCGACTGAGCAATTTTCTCCTGATACGCGCTGCTGCCAAGCAGCCGCTCCTCCGCGGCGTTACTGATAAAGCCGGTTTCGACCAGTAAAGAAGGAATATCCGGGGAACGTAATACGCCAAGGCTGGCATGTTCCGGCAGACGTTTATGCAGCGGCGTAATACCGCGCAGTTGCTGCAAGACTTTGACGGCAACGTCATAGCCTACACGCTGTGAATGACCAAACTGCAGATCCAACACTGCCTGGCTGAGATAGGGATCGGCCTGGCTGTTCGCCAGCAAATCGCCTGCGCCACCCAGCAGCTCAGATTGTTTCTCTTTTTGCTCCAGCCAGTTAGCCATTTCGTTATTGGCGCGACGATTTGACAGCACCCAAACCGATGCGCCCGTGGCCGAGTGGTTTGGCGCGGCGTCCGCGTGAATCGAAACCAACAGGTTGGCGTTCTCTTTACGCGCAACCTCGGAACGGCCCATTACCGAGATGAAGTAGTCGCCATTACGCGTCAGAACCGGCTTGAACATCGGATCCCGATCCATTAGCGCCTTCAATTTCCGCGCAATTGAGATGGTGACGTTTTTCTCGTGCAAACCGTGCTGGCCGGATGCACCCGGATCCTGGCCGCCGTGTCCGGCATCAATCGCCACAATTACCACATCGTTGCGGCTTAACGCTCCGCCGGGACGAACGGTGGTATCGCTGCTGGTGACGGCGGTAACCTGATTGGCGTTAAAGGGATTGCTCTGGCTGCGGCTCTGATTCTGGCTTTCACGCGCCGTTGTGACCGGCGCCGCGGCGGTGGTACGTTTCGCTGGCTGCATGCCGCGAATAGTGAACACCACGCGATAATTATTGCCATCACGCTGCGTGCTGGCGCGAGTTTGTGCGGCCTGCGTCAGTTCGAACACCAGACGTAGGCTCTGCTTATCCTTCGGCTGGCTGTGACGAATGCGCTGCACAATGTTTTCACCGCTGAAATTCAACGGCAAACCTTTGATGGCGCCGCTTTGACGAATATCCAGCACCACGCGATTGGGATTATGCAGCGGGAAAAAACCATACACCGGCTGGCCATTAAAGCTCAGCGTGACGGTAGCCTGGCTATCGCCATTCTCGACTTTGATATCTGACAAAGTGGCAGAGAGCGCCGAGGCAGAAAACAGGCACAGCAAGCCCAGTACAATGATTTTCATCCGTGACTTCATGCCTGATCCCTGCCTTGCTGGAAATGGTGTAACAGCGCTTCGCCAATAGCGGAAACTGCACTTATTTCGGCTTCACGTGCCGCGTCAACGTAGCGCAGCGTCAGCGCTAAATCGGGTTCAGGCAATACGCCAGTGCCCTGTTGCGGCCACTCCACCAGACATAGCGCATCGCCGGTGAAATAGTCACGAATGCCCATAAACTCCAGCTCTTCGGGATCGGCGAGACGATAGAGATCGAAATGGTAGAGCGTGCGCGAACCCAATTCGTAGGGCTCAACCAAGGTGTAAGTTGGACTTTTAACGTTACCTTGATGGCCGAGCGCCTGCAGAAAGCCACGACTAAAGGTGGTTTTTCCGGCACCCAGATCGCCATAAAGATAGATCACCAGCGCGCTATTGCAGACGCGCGCCAATTGCGCACCCAGATTCAGGGTTGCCGCCTCATCGGGCAAAGGGATAACACAGCTCTTCATGCTTTATTGTTGGATCATCTCTGGATTAACAAACTGCCACAGCAGTTCGAACAAATCAGTGGCTAACATGCCGCGCGTACCACGCTGACGCGCAATGGCATCGGCAGTTGCCCCATGCGCGACACAGCCTGCGCAGGCTGCCTCAAATAGTGTCAATTTCTGGCCCAGCAGGGCCGCAATAATACCGCTCAATACATCGCCCATGCCGCCGGATGCCATGCCCGCATTGCCGACATCGGCAATGGCAACTTCACCCGCCGCGCTGGCAATGATCGTGCCCGCGCCTTTCAGTACCACCACGCCGCCGTAGCGTTTTACCAAGGCATGCGCTGCATGTAAGCGGTCACTTTCAATTTCACTGGTTTTCATCCCCAGCAAGCGCGCAGCTTCACCAGGATGGGGCGTAATGATGCGATTCTGACGGTTATCCTGCTTGATTGCCAGCAGGTTAAGCGCATCCGCATCCCAAAGCATTGGCTTTTCACTGGCCGCAATCTTTTTCAGTGCCTTCTGAGCCCAATCGCGCTGGCCGAGTCCCGGTCCAACGGCAATCACATCGGCCCACTCCAGTGCCCGTTCGAGACGCTCATCACTGAGCGCATCAACCATTAATTCCGGCCGCGCGGTGAGAATCGGGCCAATATTATCTTCATGCGTGAGCACACGTACAAGCCCGGCGCCACTGCGCAGAGCCGCTTCACCGGTCATGCGAATGGCGCCCGCCGTGCCGCTATCGCCGCCGACGACTAACAAACGCCCCTGATCGCCTTTATGTGAGGTGGCGCGGCGCGGTTTAAGCCAGCGCGCTAAATCATTGGCGTCATAGCGTGAAACAGGTGCCTGTTCAGCGCACAGGAAGGAGGACAAGCCCAACTCATCATTATGCAAAATGCCCACGTAATCACGCGCCTTGCCGGTTAACTGGCCGGGTTTGAGGGCAATCATGCTAAGCGTGTGATCGGCGATGATGGTCGCGCCCGGCGCCGTGCCATTTGCCGCCACCAGACCAGAAGGAATATCAATCGCCAGCACCGGCGCGGCGTGCGAATTAGCCATGTCGATTAAGCGATCGTAGGGCGCAGCTGGCGCGCGATTGAGCCCGGTGCCGAGCAGCGCATCGACTATCACATCAACTTGCTGTGGCCAGGGCGCATCCGCTGCATGGATCACGCCGCCCGCCGCCAGCCATGCGTCTTGCGCTTGCTGCGCCTCTTCCGGCAAAGCCTTGCTGCTTTCACACGCCAGCAGCGTCACATTTACGCCTGCTGCCTGCGCCAATCGCGCCACCACATAACCATCGCCGCCGTTATTGCCGTGCCCGCACAGAACCAACCAGTACTGCGCCTGCGGCCAGAGGTGGCGAGCTAATTCATAGCTCGCCTGTCCCGCGCGTTGCATCAACTCAAATAGCGTTAAGCCCAGGCTATCGGCAGCATCACGTTCCAGTTGTGCCATCGCCTGCGCAGGCCAGACAGAGTGTGTTAAACTGCGCGCGTTTGCTTCAATTGCCTGGTTTCTCATGTCATACCCTCTCGATCTTCAGCAGCTCGCTCAACAAATTAAACAGTGGGGACGCGAACTCGGTTTCCAACAGGTTGGTATTTGCGATACCGATCTCAGCGCCGAAGAGCCCAAACTGCAGGCGTGGCTGGATAAGCAGTATCACGGCGAGATGGATTGGATGGCGCGCCACGGCATGATGCGCGCGCGTCCGCATGAACTGCTGCCTGGCACGCTGCGCGTGATTAGCGTGCGCATGAACTACCTTCCTGCCAAAGCCGCTTTTGCCAGCACGTTAAAAAATCCTCAGCTTGGCTATGTTAGCCGCTATGCCCTTGGTCGCGACTATCACAAAGTATTACGCAATCGACTGAAAAAGCTCGGAGAAATGATTCAGGCGCACTGCGGCGAACTCAATTTTCGTCCGTTCGTCGATTCCGCGCCCATTCTCGAACGCCCGATTGCCGCTAAAGCGGGACTGGGCTGGACCGGTAAACATTCGCTGATTCTCAATCGTGAAGCCGGCTCATGGTTCTTCCTTGGCGAGCTGCTGATTGACCTGCCGCTGCCGGTCGATCAGCCCCAGGAAGAGCAGTGTGGGCGCTGTGTCGCCTGCATCACCATCTGCCCTACTGCCGCTATCGTCGAGCCTTACGTAGTGGATGCGCGCCGCTGCATCTCCTATCTCACCATCGAATTGGAAGGCGCAATTCCCGAAGAGTTCCGTCCGCTGATTGGTAATCGAATTTATGGTTGCGACGATTGCCAGCTGATTTGCCCGTGGAATCGCTACGGCCAACTGACCGATGAAGATGATTTCTCCCCGCGCGCCGTACTACACGCGCCGCCGCTGACCGATCTGTTCAAATGGGATGAAGCCAAGTTCCTGCGCATTACCGAAGGGTCAGCGATTCGACGTATTGGGCATTTACGCTGGTTGCGAAACATTGCCGTGGCTTTAGGCAATGCGCCGTGGACAGAGGAAAATATGACGGCATTAGCATCACGCAATGGCGAGCATCCGCTGCTTGATGAGCACATTGAGTGGGCGATGGCACAGCAGTTGCAGAAACGCGCAGCGCAGGCAGTAGAAGTGCAGCCAGCGAAGAAACAGCGGCTGGTGCGCGCCGTCGAAAAAGGCCTGCCACGTGATGCGTGATTGAGCAGTCGCACAGGATAAAACTCTTTTCCACATGCTGTGAATAAAATTATCCAACTGAATAGTGACGGAGATCGTAATTTCGTCTAAAGAGTAAAATTACAGTCTGAAATAACCAAAAATTATTATAAATCATGGGCTTGTTGGGTTTCTGTAAATAATTGCGTCACGTTTAGCGCGCAGGAGTTATTCCAGAGCCTGTGGATAACTCTGTTCAAAACAGTTTTGTATATCGGGGAAAACGCCGTCAGCACGATGCAGGCACATTGTGGATAACCTGTAAGGTAACTGCGACAGACTCAGGCATCATGAGTGCAAGCAAGGCGTGTAAAACTTCCAGAAAAAAACCATGTCACATGAGATCGATAAAGATCTGCAGCTGTTTTAATTCTGATTGCGCCTAAGGGCAAATAACATTAGTGAATATGAAAATCTGGAGCGGGAAACGAGACTCGAACTCGCGACCCCGACCTTGGCAAGGTCGTGCTCTACCAACTGAGCTATTCCCGCATAATCTTCGTATTTTAGTCTGCTACTGCGTTGGCTGCCTTCACTCACCCAGGTTACTTACTCATGTAAGCTCCCAGTGATTCGTTCAGTTGCTGCCTTGTTGCAAACTAAAATACGCGATTCTGACTCTTCGTATTTTTGTCACAACAACCACGCTAAGGACTAAATCCGTGATTTGGATGGTTTACTACAAACTCTGGAGCGGGAAACGAGACTCGAACTCGCGACCCCGACCTTGGCAAGGTCGTGCTCTACCAACTGAGCTATTCCCGCATTAGAGGTTTACTGCTAAACGAAATTGGAGCGGGAAACGAGACTCGAACTCGCGACCCCGACCTTGGCAAGGTCGTGCTCTACCAACTGAGCTATTCCCGCATAATCTTCGTATTTAAGCTGGCGACTGCGTTGGCTGCCTTCACTCAATCAGGTCACTTACTGAAGTAAGCTCCCAGATATTCGCTCAGTTGCCGCCTTGTTGCCAACTTAACTACTCGATTCTGTATTTCGCTGTACTGCTTCGTTCCGTATAAAATTCTTCACCGGTACGGGGTGCGCATTATACGAGAAATCCTTTCAGTCGCAAGAGTCTAAAAGCAAAATTTTGCGCTTTCCGCGCGATCGCTGCTTTAATCGACAACCTGATGATTTCCTGCGCACCCACCGTCGATTAAAGCTGCAAGAAGTGTTCGCGATAGTAAGCCAGCTCTGCAACAGATTCACGAATATCATCCAGCGCCTGGTGGCTGCCGGATTTTTTGAAGCCTGGCAAAATACCCGGTTTCCAGCGGCGAGCCAGCTCTTTCAGCGTGCTGACGTCAAGATAGCGATAGTGGAAATAGGCTTCCAGCTCAGGCATGTACTTGAACAGAAAGCGGCGATCCTGACCAATGCTATTGCCGCAAATCGGCGAGGTATTGGCCGGCACCCACTGTTTGAGGAATTCGATGGTGGCCAGCTCCGCAGCGCGATCGTCGTGCTGGCTGGCCTTCACGCGCGCCACTAAACCGCTATTGGTGTGGGTACGAACGTTCCAGTCATCCATCAGCGCGAGCTGATCGTCAGATTGATGCACCGCGAATACCGGACCTTCTGCCAGGATGTTGAGATTGGCATCGGTGACGATAGTGGCGATCTCAATAATGCGATCGCGCTCCGGATCTAATCCGGTCATTTCGAGGTCGATCCAAATCAGGTTGTTTTCATTTCCAGCTGTCATGCGTTTCCCGCCTGTTGCCAAAGTCGTCATTAAACTCATTTCAGGTGTATCATAGACGTTTTGCCCAGCAGGGCGAAGCCTGGCGAAAGCCGTGAGAGGATGCGTGAGTAAAAACAAACTGTCGAAAGGTCAACAACGTCGCGTAAGCGCCAACCATCAGCGTCGTCTGCAGCAACGGAGTGATAAGCCGGAGCCGGATGATAGCCTGTTTGGAGAAGCGGCTGATGGCGTGGTGATCAGCCGTTTCGGCATGCACGCAGACGTGGAAGATAGCGAAGGCGTTGTGCATCGCTGCAACATCCGCCGCACCATTCGCTCGCTGGTCACCGGCGATCGTGTGTTGTGGCGCGTGGCCATTGGCGGCGGCAAAGGGATCGTTGAAGCGGTACACGATCGCAAAACGGTGCTAACCCGCCCTGACTTCTATGACGGCGTGAAACCGATCGCCGCTAACATCGATCAGATCATTATTGTATCGGCGATCCTGCCGGAGCTGTCGCTTAACATCATCGATCGCTATCTGGTGGCCAGCGAAACCCTTGGCGTCGAGCCACTGCTGGTTCTCAATAAAACCGATCTGCTGGATGCCGAAGGTCGCGCGTTTGTCGACGAACAGATGGAGATCTATCGCAACATTGGTTATCGCGTATTGATGGTGTCCAGCCACGCCAAAGATGGCCTGGTTGAGCTGGAAAGCGCCTTAACCGGTCGCGTCAGCATCTTTGCTGGTCAATCCGGCGTGGGCAAATCCAGCCTGTTGAATAACCTGCTTGGCCTGGATGTGGCGGCTGAAATTCTGACCAACGATGTCTCGAACGTTTCCGGTCTTGGACAACACACCACCACCGCTTCACGCCTCTATCACTTCCCGGCAGGTGGCGACGTGATCGACTCCCCGGGCGTGCGCGAGTTCGGTTTATGGCACCTGGAGCCGGAACAAGTGACGCGTGGATTTGTCGAATTCCGTGAGTTTCTCGGTAGTTGTCGTTTCCGCGACTGTAAGCATGATACCGATCCCGGCTGCGCGATTCGCGAAGCGGTAGAAGAAGGCAAAATTGATATCTCCCGCTTCGATAACTACCACCGAATTCTGGAGAGTATGGCGCAGGTAAAGACGCGTAAAAACTTTTCCTCCGACGCAGATTAACGAGTACAACGGCACATTCGCCAACGAGCTGGGGCGCTGCTACAATCCGCCCCCCTTTTTGTTAACGACACGTAATTAAGCCAGGAGGCAACGGTGTTTGATCGTTTTAAACTCGGCCTGAATCATATTTTGCCTAAAAAAGGGCTCACCGAGCTCGCCGGTTGGGGCGCTAGCCGTCGTGGTGGCTGGCTCACCAAAGCGGTCATCGACATCTTTGTCTGGTACTACAAAGTGGATATGGCAGAAGCCAGCAAGCCACATACCGGCAGCTACCGCACCTTCAACGATTTCTTTGTGCGTCCGTTAAAAGAGGGCGCGCGTCCCATCGATCCTGATGCCACTTTATTGGCGCTGCCAGCCGATGGCGCGATTAGCCAGCTGGGCCGCATTGCCGGCTATCAGATCTTCCAGGCCAAAGGCCACACCTACAGCCTGCAGGCGCTGCTGGCGGGTAACGACGATTTGGCGGCGCAGTTTAACGACGGTGAGTTCGTTACCACTTACCTCGCCCCGCGCGATTATCACCGCGTGCACATGCCCTGTAACGGCATCCTGCGCGAGATGATCTACGTGCCTGGCGATCTGTATTCGGTGAACCCGCTGACCGCGCGCAACATTCCCAACCTTTTCGCACGTAATGAACGCGTGATCTGCGTTTTCGATACCGATCATGGCCCGATGGTGCAGATCCTGGTCGGCGCCACCATTGTTGGCAGCATCGAAACCGTGTGGGCGGGAACTATTACGCCACCGCGCGAAGGGGTGATCAAACGCTGGCGCTATCCTTCTGCCGAACATGACGGTGCGGTGGTGCTGCTGAAAGGCCAGGAAATGGGCCGCTTCAAATTGGGTTCAACGGTTATCAACCTGTTCGCGCCTCATCGCGTGAAGCTGGCCGAAAGCCTCGAAGCCGAAAGTAAAACCCGCCTCGGTCAGCCGCTGGCCATCGCCCTGCCTCAGCCCGGCGACAGCGTCTCACTTAGCAAATAACCCGGAACCTCTCCCGTGCGCGTTCTCCTCTCTCTGCTGCTGAGCCTTGTGCTCAGCAGTTCTGTCTTTGCCGCTACCGTTCCGCAATCCAGTCAGCTTAAGCAGGAGCTGGATGCGGCTAAATCCGCGAAAAGCTCACCTGCTCAAACCGAACAGGTTCAGGCGCTGGAAGCGGCAATCAACTTCCTCAACGAGCGCGATGAGTCGCTGGAGCGCGCGAAGCAGTATCAACAGGTGATCGATGATTTCCCGCGACTGGCGCGCGAACTGCGTCAGCAGATTGCCACGCTAACCGATAGCAGCAAGGCGGTACGCAGCAATATGAGCAGCGCCGAGCTGGATCAAGAGCTGTTGCAGGTGAGCAGCCAGCTGTTGGAGGAAGGCCGCCAGGCACAGCAAGAGCAGGATCGTGCTCGCGAAATCAGCGATTCACTGTCGCAACTGCCGCAGCAGCAAACCGATGCGCGCCGGGCGATGACCGAAAGCGATCGCCGCGCGCAGAGCTCATCTGCGGCGACCACGCCGCTCGCGCAGGCGCAGATTTACGCACGTCAGGCAGAGAATGCCGCTAACAAAGCGCGCGTTGATGAGTTAGAGCTGGCGCAGCTGTCGGCGAATAATCGCCAGGAGCTGGCGCGCATGCGTGCCGAAGTGCACCAGCGTAAAGCCACTCAGCTGGATAACTATCTGCAGGCGCTACGCAATCAACTGAATAACCAGCGCCAGCGCGAGGCTGAACTGGCGCTGGAGCGCACCGAGCAACTGGCGGAAAACAGCGGCGATCTGCCGAGCGCCATCAGCGATCAGTTCCGCGTTAACCGCGAATTGTCGGCAGACCTCAATCAGCAAGCGCAGCGCATGGATCTCGTCGCTTCGCAGCAGCGCCTTGCCACCAATCAAACTCTGCAGGTGCGTCAGGCGTTAAGCACGCTGCGCGAGCAGTCGCAATGGCTGGGCGCCTCCAATCTGTTAGGTGAAGCGCTGCGAGCTCAGGTGGCGCGTCTGCCGGAGATGCCGAAATCTCAACAGATTGATAGCGAAATGGGCCAGCTGCGGGTGCAGCGCCTGCATTATGAAGACTTACTAGAACGCCAGCAGGACCTGCGCAAAGCCAAGCAGGATGATGGCACGCCATTCAGCAGCGATCAGGTGCGCATCCTTGAAGCACAACTCAAAACCCAGCGCGAACTGCTGAATTCCCTGATTTCCGGCTGCGATACGCTGATTCTGGAAATCACCAAACTTAAAGTTTCCAATACGCAGTTGCAGGATGCCTTAGCCGAAGTAAAAGATGCGACACATCGCTATCTCTTCTGGACCGCCGACGTAAACACCATCGGCCTGAATTTCCCGGTAGAGATGGCGCATGATCTTAAGCGTCTGCTGTCGCTGGATACTGCCGGCCAGCTCGGCAAAGCGCTGGCGATGATGTTTACGAATCGCGAAACCGTGTTGCCGATCATTGGCGCAATTTTGCTGGTTGGTTTCAGCATCAGTTCGCGTCGTCATTACAACGCTTTTATGGAGCGCTCGGCCAGCCGCGTCGGTAAAGTGACTCAGGATCGCTTTAGCCTGACGCTGCGCACGGTATTTTGGTCGATTCTGGTGGCGGTGCCGCTGCCAGTGCTGTGGGCTGCGCTCGGTTATGGTTTGCAGCACGCCTGGCCCTATCCATTTGCCGTAGCGATTGGCGACGGCATCACCGCTACGCTGCCGCTGCTGTGGGCCTTTATGATCAGCGCCGCGTTTGCGCGCCCTGATGGTTTATTTGTGGTGCATTTCCGTTGGCCTCAGGCGCGCGTGGCGCGTGCGATGCGCTATTACTCGCTGTCCGTTGGGCTGATTGTGCCGCTAATCATGTTGCTGATCGCCTTTGCGAATCTCGACGATCCGCAATTCTCAGGCACGCTGGGACGCGTGTGCTTCATCCTGATTTGTGGCGCGCTGAGTATCGTCACCGTTAGTCTGAAACGCGCCGGCATTCCGCTCTATCTGGATAAAGAAGGCAACGGCGACAATTTCGTTAACCGCATTCTGTGGAACCTGATGATCGCCCTGCCGCTGGTCGCCGCCTTCGCCTCCTGCATCGGTTATCTCGCTACGGCGCAAGCGCTGCTGGCGCGTCTGGAAACCTCGGTAGGTATTTGGTTCTTCTTGTTGGTGGTGTATCACATCATCCGCCGCTGGATGCTGATTCAGCGTCGCCGTATCGCCTTTGATCGTGCGCGCCAGCGTCGTGCCGATATGCTGGCCAACCGCGCGCGCAGTGAAGAAGAGAAAGAGCAACAAACGCCGGTGAATGCGGACACCATCGAAATTGAGGAGCCGAGCATCGATCTGGATGAGATCAGCGCGCAGTCGCTGCGTCTCGTGCGTTCACTTCTCACGCTGATCGCCCTGGTGTCGGTGATTGTGCTGTGGTCAGAAATTCATTCGGCGTTTAGCTTCCTCGATAACATTCCGCTGTGGAATGCCAGCACCACTATTCAGGGCGTTGATAGCGTGCAGGCGATTACGCTGGGCGCGGTGCTGATCGCGATTCTGGTGCTGATTATCACCACGCAGCTGGTGCGCAATATGCCTGCTCTGCTGGAGCTGGCGCTGTTACAGCATCTCAGCCTGGCGCCCGGCACCGGCTACGCGATTACCACCTTGACCAAATATGCGCTGATGCTGATTGGCGGTTTGATTGGCTTCTCGATGATGGGCATTGAGTGGTCGAAGCTGCAGTGGCTGGTTGCCGCGTTAGGTCTGGGATTGGGCTTCGGTATGCAGGAGATCTTCGCCAACTTTATCTCCGGCTTGATTATCCTGTTCGAAAAACCGATTCGTATCGGCGATACCGTTACCATTCGCGACTTGACCGGCAGCATTACCCGCATCAACACGCGCGCCACCACCATTACCGATTGGGACCGCAAAGAGATTATCGTGCCGAATAAGGCCTTTATCACTGAGCAATTCGTTAACTGGTCGCTGTCGGATTCGGTCACGCGCGTGGTGCTGACCATTCCTGCTCCCGCGCGGGTTAACAGTGATGAAGTGACCAACATT
This sequence comes from Pantoea nemavictus, assembly GCF_037479095.1. Taxonomy (NCBI): domain Bacteria; kingdom Pseudomonadati; phylum Pseudomonadota; class Gammaproteobacteria; order Enterobacterales; family Erwiniaceae; genus Pantoea; species Pantoea nemavictus. The sequence goes on from NZ_JBBGZW010000001.1 coordinate 1,650,115, forward strand.
CTTAAGCAGGCAGCCGATCGCTGTACTTATGTGCTCGATATGCCGGCGCCGGATGTATTCCTGGTCGATTTGCAGCAGGGTATTCAGCTGTTTGAACTGCGTGTACATGCGGCGGAGATGGGACACCGCATGCCGCTACGCCATGAACTGCATCAGCTGATTCTGCGCGGCTTTGAAGAGCACGGGATTGAGATGCCGTTCCCACCATTCCAGGTGCGCATGGAAACGCTGGGCAGGAAAACCCCCGCCAGCAACGGAACCCCCTCCAGCCAGACGTTTAAGTCCGGCGGATTATAAAAACAAAACGCCCGGCAGAAGCCGGGCGTTATTTACTGCAGCACAGAGCCAATCACTTCACAAACTCTTCGCCCTGCGCGATATCTTTCTTCAGCGTTTCCAGCATGCCCTTCAGTGCCTGCTGTTCAAACGCACTCAACGTCCCAAGCGGGCGGCGTTCGACAATGCCATTTTTACCCAGCAGCAGCGGCTGCGAGAAGAAGCGCGCGTATTCACCCTCGCCTTCCACATACGCACACTCCACCACGTTAGCTTCACCTTGCAATGCGCGAATCAGCGACAGACCAAAACGTGCCGCCGCTTGTCCCATCGACAGCGTAGCCGACCCGCCGCCGGCTTTGGCTTCCACCACTTCGGTGCCGGCATTCTGAATTCGTTTAGTCAGATCCGCCACTTCCTGTTCGCTAAAACTCACGCCTTTAACCTGCGACAGCAGCGGCAAGATAGTCACGCCTGAATGGCCGCCAACAACCGGCACTTCAATCTCGTTCGGCTGCTTGCCTTTCAGCGCGGCCACAAAAGTATTGGCGCGGATAATATCGAGGGTTGAAACGCCAAACAGGCGATTTTTGTCATACACGCCAGCTTTCTTCAGCACTTCGGCCGCAATGGCCACCGTGGTATTCACCGGGTTGGTGATGACGCCAATCAGGGCTTTCGGCGCGGTGCTGGCAACCTGTTCGATCAGGTTACGCACGATGCCGGCGTTGACGTTAAACAGGTCGGCGCGATCCATGCCCGGTTTACGTGCCACACCCGCAGAGATCAGCACCACATCGGCACCATGCAGCGCTGGCGTGGCATCTTCACCGCTGAACCCTTCAACGGTGACTGCCGTTGGGATATGGCTGAGATCCACCGCCACACCCGGCGTTACCGGCGCGATGTCATAAAGTGAGAGAGCTGAGCCTGCGGGTAATTGCGTTTTGAGCAGCAGTGCGAGCGCCTGGCCAATACCACCAGCGGCACCGAGAACGGCAACTTTCATCCTGAACTCCTTATTAAGGTGGGGCAGAGATATGCCGAAAATCCATCAGGTTACGAGTTTAATCAACTTCTCAGGCGATAGCGACTAAACCTGTCGCGCACTTAAACTACGCCGCAATCGGCTCCCGAGACATCTCCACTTCAGAAGTCGCCTGAATGATACATTCGCAGCCAGAAGACAATGGACGGCAATGATCATCGATATAGTTGTTACCACATCAATAATATAACAACTTTGCAACCTTCGCTTTGCGCGCCAACCCGCTATTTTGGCGCAGCGTAAAACTCTGGTATCATCTCGCCCCCGCAGGATGTAACCGCGATTCTCTCACCAGACTTATTGCATAAAAATTCATCTAAATGCATAATAATTTATCTGCCGTAGGCCTGTTGCCTGCTGCAACCCTCTTTTATTGGTAGCTTATGCGAAACCCATCAAAACAAGACGACTTGATTAAGGCGTTTAAAGCCTTATTGAAGGAAGAGAAATTCAGCTCCCAGGGCGAAATTGTGCAGGCGCTGCAGGAAGACGGCTTCGAGAACATCAATCAGTCCAAAGTTTCTCGTATGCTGACCAAGTTTGGCGCGGTGCGCACGCGCAATGCCAAGATGGAGATGGTTTACTGCCTGCCCGCCGAGCTCGGCGTCCCCACCACCACCAGCCCGCTGAAAAATCTGGTACTGGATATCGACTATAACGATGCCCTGGTGGTAATTCACACCAGCCCCGGCGCGGCGCAGCTGATTGCACGCCTGCTGGATTCGCTCGGCAAAGCCGAAGGTATCCTCGGTACCATCGCTGGTGATGACACCATCTTTATTACTCCTGCGCGCACCTTCTCGGTGAAACAGCTGCACGATGCTGTACTGGTTTTATTCGAACAAGAGCTATAAAAACCTGCTGCATGCCGGCAGAATCTCTGCCGGTTATTTCTCCTCACCCGCATCATCCGTAACCATGCTGTTACAAATTCCTTTGTAAATAATAAGTTATCCATATACCCAGCGGTTCTTTTCCTCCATGAATATTGGTACGACCTTTGCGCCTGCTTAGCCTAATGCGCTATTTTACGCTGCTTTACATATGGTCCTAAGTGTCATTACCTACCCGCAGCGTATCAGCCAGCGAGATCAACCATGATCTTTCGCACTAAAAGATAATTTGATGTAGATCATTGTTTTTACATTGAAATAGCTGTCATTGGTTAAGATCCAGGCGTTTTTTATAACTTCCGGTTCTAAAAAAGTGCCATAAGGATAAAGAATTACAACCAAACATTATTAGCTAGATATTAATTTCGTGAGTGATTAGATCTATACTTAGTTTCGTGATGCAAATCACACGAAAGAAAAAGATAAAAATAGACGACGAGGAAAAATATCATGAACGTTAAAACTACTATCGCAACGCTAAGTGTTCTCTCTGCCCTGTCATTTGGTGCTTTTGCAGCAGATTCTATCAATGCCGAACAGGCTGCGAATCTGCAACCCGCAGGCACCATCAGCGTCAGCGGCGTGGGTGGCTCCCCAATGGATATTCGTCAGCAGTTAAATGACAAAGCCGATCAGCAAGGTGCAAAAGCTTACCGAGTGATCGAAGCGAATACCGGTGACAACTACCACGCGACCGCTGAACTGTACAAATAAGTTACAGATTCAACGCAATGTGAACGGCGACCCGTTTGAGACGCACTTGCCTCTCAGGTTGCCGACCCAAATTTCAGGAGAGTGAATCATGAAAACCAAATTAGCTATCGCAGTACTGGGCCTGGCTTCTGTTCTTTCTTTTGGCGCAAACGCCGCAAGCCTGGTTTCCAATCAACAAGCTGAACAGCTGCAATCTCTTAACCAAACCATCAGCGTAAGCGGTGTTGATGGCGACCAGACCAACGTTCGCCAGGAACTGTCGCAGAAGGCCGATGCTCAAGGTGCCAGCCATTACCGCATCATTGAGAGCAACCGTGGCGATACCTTCCACGTGACTGCTGAACTGTATAAATAATCATTAATTGAACGTCCGGTGCCCAGACGGCGCCAGGCAATAGATCGACGACCCGCCCACCCCTTTCTGCCGCAGGTTGTTGATTAAACGAGGAGAAAATTATGAAAATCAAAACAACCATCGCAACTGCTAGCCTGCTTTCCCTGTTCGCCTTTGGTGCTTCTGCAGCACAACTGGTTACCGAACAACAGGCGCAGAATCTGCAACCTACCGGCAGCACTATTTCAATTAGCGGAACCGGCGGTTCACCGATGGATTACCGTGCCGAGCTTTCACAGAAAGCGGATGAGCAAGGTGCCAGCGCCTACAAAGTTATTGAAGCTAAAACCGGCGACAGCTATCACGTCACCGCTGAGCTGTATAAGTAATTCCTCGTCAATTAAGACGAACCCTTTGGCCCCGCTCGCCGGGGCCCTTTTTAGTTCTACTGTTTTACATTGAAGCGGAGCTGGCCTTCCAGCTCCTCTTCTGCTTCATCAAATAGCAGAATCAGTGCGCCATACCGCCGTTTCTGCCCTTTCCCCAGATTTACAAACTCAATCTCCAGCGGCAACGGCAGTTGCTCACCGACGATCGCATCCCAAAGATCATCAAGATCGTTGATGGTGAGATCGGCCAGTGCAAAACGATCGCTAAACTGGCGATAGAAATGGGCTTGATCGACAATTTCGTCGAAATCGAAACGCTCGGTTCTCATCATGACGCCCTCTTAATCGCAGCGGCTAATTTAGTCCGCCGAGGTGCAGCGCTTTCACTTCCAGATACTCTTCCATGCCCAGTACCGAACCTTCGCGTCCCAGTCCGGACTCTTTCACGCCGCCGAACGGCGCCAGTTCGGTGGACACCGCACATTCGTTAATGCCAATCATGCCGGCTTCCAGCGCCGAAGAAACCCGGAATACGCGTTGAAGATTCTGCGTGTAGAAATAGGCCGCTAAACCATATTCAGTGTTATTGGCGCGCTGAATGACATCGTCTTCATCGTCAAAACGGAAGCAAGCCGCTACCGGCCCAAACGTCTCTTCCTGCGCTAGCTTCATCGCTTCATGCGCTTCCGCGATAACCGTCGGCTGCCAGAAATTACCGCCGAGCGGATGACGCTCCCCGCCGACCAGCAGTTTGCCACCTTTGCTCAGCGCGTCTTTGACGTGCTCTTCCACCTTTTCCAACGCGGACTGTTCAATCAGCGGGCCTACAATGACGCCCTCTTCTACGCCGTTACCGACTTTAAGTTTCCCCACCGCCTCGGCCAGCTGGTTGACGAAACGATCGTACACGGCGTTGTGTACATAGAAGCGATTAACACTGACGCACACCTGTCCGGCGTTACGGAACTTATTGGCAATCGCACCCTGCACCGCGGCATCGATATCCGCGTCTTCAAACACGATATAGGGCGCGTTCCCGCCTAACTCCATCGAGACTTTTTTCATGGTTTCCGCAGCGTTACGCATCAGCGTTTTACCCACGGCGGTTGAACCGGTGAAGGAGATTTTACGTACCGCCTTGCTGGCCATAATCGCATCACTGATCGCATGCGTATCGCCAGCTACCGCATTGAGCACGCCATCCGGCACGCCGGCTTTCTGCGCCAGAGCCAGCAGCGCAAATGCGCTTAACGGCGTGTTATTGGCCGGTTTAATGATGCCAGTACATCCGGCGGCCAAAGCGGGACCGAGTTTGCGCGTCAGCATCGCCATTGGGAAATTCCACGGCGTGATCGCGGCAACCACGCCAATCGGTTCGCGCGTTGCCAGAATGCGCGAGCCAGGTTTAGCGGGCGGGATAATTTCTCCATTGACGCGCTTTGCCTGCTCGGCAAACCACTGAATAAAACTGGCGGCATATTCCACTTCGCCTTCGGCTTCTTTGAGCGGTTTACCCTGCTCCGCCGTCATCAGTTGGCCCAGCCAGCTTTTGTTTTCGATGATTAGCTGATACCAGCGATTGAGGATTTCGGCACGCGCCTTAGCGGTTTTATCGCGCCAGGCGGGAAAGGCTCGCTGCGCAGCGGCAATCGCCTGTTCAGTTTCCTTTGTGCCGGCTTTCGCTACCTGCGCCAATACCTCGCCGGTGGCGGGATTAGTGACATCAAAGGTCGCGCTGGCTTTTTGCCATTGGCCATCCGCGAAGTAGCCGGTTTTGAATAATTCGAGTTGTTGCAGGGAAGTGGACATCGGTTTTCTCCTGTCAGTTTACGTCCTGTCAGGAAAGTATAGATGCCATTATCAGAGGTTTTTGTGTCAGCGTGGGATCTAAAAGGCCGCTGCATGCTGCAGCGGCCAGTTTCAGATTTGTATTAACGTGTTCTGGTACTTATCCAACATCAGTGCCAGCCGTTTCACCGGCTCGGTGACGTTATCCGGCGCTGAATAGTGCTGCAGCTTCTCCTGATAAACCTCTAACTCTTGCAGTAAGCGCTCGAAATAGTAACGCCGCTTGTCATCGCTGGTCGCAGAAACGATGCGATCGGCTGTAGAGCGCAACTGGCGGTGATAGGCTGACAAATCTGCATTGACCGGCACTTCGGCATTTCGCAGGCGTTGATGCCCGATAATCAGCGTCAGCGCGATGCGATATTTATTAATATCGCCGGGGAACAGATTGAGCAGCAAGAACAGTTGCTGATACAGCGCCGGCAGATGGTTTTCACGCCGACGCGCCTGATTGGTGGTAAGAGCGGCCACAGCAGCATACATAAAGCGATTGAGCAGTTTACGTCCGGTACGGTCTTTCGATTTATCGCGAATCAGCAGAATCACCATCATCGCCACGAAGCAGCCGATAACCTGGCCCAGCACGTTATCTAGGAACACGTTGAACTCAAACTTCATCGGGTTATCGAGTACCAGCACGTTTAAGGTGCCAATCAGCGCGCCCAGCGTTCCCAACTGACGGCGCTGTACAAAAATGCCACCGATAAAGCCCAGCGCACCAATGGCGATGCATAACAGCAAGATACTTTGCTGGGTAGCGGGCAGAATAAAGATGAAGTAGAGCGCACCGAGCGGTACCGCCACCGTCATGCCGTAAAGGAAATCTTTCGCCACCATCAGCGGATTTGGCATGCGCATCGCGAGCGCGGTAATCACCGCCAGCATCACCATGCAGCCGCTGCCCGACGTCCAGCCGGTATACAACCAGAACAGCGAACCCAGTGCGGTGGCGACAAAGGTACGCACGCCGTTAATCATCGCGTGATGCGTTTCGGCCGAGCGCGCCTGAATCACCACTTCGCGTTGCAGTATGCTCTCTTCGAGCGTGGTGATACGGCTGTTGCTTTTTATGCCATTGATGAGCAGCAGATATTCGGTTGCCGCACCCACCCAACTCGCCAGCGTGACCGGCACGGTTTTACTGCTCACGCCAATTAAGCGACGCATCACCTTCATGCGTTTATGCACATCGTTGACGTTGTTGACCTCTTTTTCGATCAGCAAGCGGTAGTGCGGTGGAATGTATTCCGGACGTGAATTTTGAATCAGAAAGGTTTCGGCGGCCTGAGTGATCAGCGTCAGCGACAACGTATTCAGCATTTGCAGACGGCGGCTGGAATTTTTCCAGCGTGACGACTCCATTAGCAGTTGGCTACGCATGCCGTTGAGTGCCGTAGTGCGACGCACTAACGCGCTCCAGGCTTTGTCCACTTCGTCTTTATCTGCATGAGCCACGCACATTTGCAGCAGCTTGTAGTGCGCCACCAGCAGCGCATCGACTTCCTGCTCAATCACTTTTTTGATTGAGCGCGGCGAGAACAGCATGTCGGCGAGAATCGCACACAGAATACCGATAACGATTTCACTGCAGCGCTCAACCGCATATTGCGGCGCCAGAGTTAAGCCGCCGCTGGCATCCGCCGTCACCACAATGATCAGCGCGGTGTAACCCGCAAGGCCAAGTGCGTAGGAGTTTTCGACTTTGATTAGCGAAGAGAGCCAGACGCACATGCCCGCCCACAAACAGCAGATCAGCAACATGACCACCGGCGCGCGCACCGTGGCAATCATGATGGTGAGCGCGGCGATACAGCCAATAAAGGTACCAATGATGCGCAGGATGCCGCGATAGCGCAGTGCGCCAGAGTAGGGATCGCCCCCTGCAGCAAAAGCGGTACCACCGGCCACGATGCCGGCGGTCATCACCGCCCAACGCGGCGTTTCCAGATTGAAGTGAAAGCCAATCATCAACGCCGCAACCAGCGCGAAGGTTAGCTTTACCGGGAAACGCAAAAACTCAATCATATCGCCCTCGCTTAACCAAACTCACGCAGGCGGTTGAACAACTGCGTCAGCGGCGAGACTTTGGTTTCGCGGTCCTGCGCGCCGGTGATCACCACCGTCGCGGTAGTACCTGCCGGGAAGCGGTTACCTGGCTGATCGTCGAGACGAATGCGTACCGGCACACGTTGCGCCAGACGAACCCACTCCAGATTCGAGTCAATGGTCGCCATGCCTTTGCTGTCGCTGGTGCTGCTGCTGTTAGTGACACCCGCAGCAATACTGTCGACGGTACCGCGCAGCACCACATTGCTACCCAACGGCGTAATCTGCGCGCGGAAGCCGGGACGCACGCCATCCAGCTTGGTCTCTTCCATGTAGGCCAGCACATAGAAGGAGTGCTGCTGTACCAGCGCGACCGCCACTGAACCACGCGTAATAAATTCGCCCTGATACACGTTGAGGTTAGTGACCCAGCCATCTGATGGCGCTTTGATGGTGGTACGATCGAGGTCGATTATCGCCAGATCGCGCGTCGCAACCGATTTGGCCAGCTGATGTTCGCTGGTTTGCAGATCATTATTGGATTGCTCAATCGCTTCACGCGACATGGCGCTGGTGCCCAACTGATTGCGGCGGCTGGCTTCACGACGTTTTTCGCTTACCAACGCCTGGTAATATTCAACGTCTGCCTGCGCTTCATCCAACGCTTTTTGGTAACGTGGACGATCGACCACAAACAGCGTGTCGCCTTTTTTCACCAGCTGGTTATCGTGCACTGGCACGTCAGTGATGATGCCGGTGACGTCTGGCGAGATCGCCACGACATCGGCGGAGAATTTAGCATCACGCGTCCACGGTGATTCGGTGTAGAACACCCAGGCGCGGAAGATGATCACGATTGCGATGACAACCAGCAGGAGCGTAATCGCGTATCGCGCGATTTTTCTTATTAGCGCTTTCACTTAAAAACCTCAGACGAATAAACGGGATACAAGGTAAAACACACAGCAATACAACGCGGTGTTAAACAGTGCTGGATGCCAAACCAGATCGTAGATCCCGCTAGGCGTTAGCACGCGTTTCACCAGCCAGAACAGCGCCAGAGAAACCAATAGTTCTACGAAGATGGGCGGAAAAGACAGCCCGAATACGACAAATACCGGAAGCACACTCATTTCGGATCCTTAGTTCGACCTTGCCGGATTGCACCGATACCTGCCCACATGCCGAGCGGCACGTTGGGTTTATGCTCAGGGGAAGACGGATAAACTGATGGCAACATTCAGGCCGCGTTGAGCTAATCATAGCGTATCATCGGGTTAACACAGCCGTGTTCAGGTGCAGTGAAGAGACCCAGCGCGCGTATAGTAACGCGCTTGACTATACGTTTTCTACATATTGTGAGCTAAATCACTTTTTAGCCAGAGTAAACAATGGATCGACTTAAAAGCATGTCCATTTTCGCCAAAGTGGTTGAATTGGGCTCATTTACCGCCGCAGCACGCCAGCTTCAGCTTAGCGTTTCGTCTATCAGCCAGATTGTCGCCAAACTGGAAGATGAGCTACAGGTTAAATTGCTCAACCGCAGCACGCGCAGCCTTGGACTGACTGAAGCCGGGAAAATCTATTTTCAAGGCTGCCGCCGCATGTTAGCTGAGGCATCACAGGTGCACGAGCAGCTGTATGCCTTTAATAACACGCCGATAGGTATTCTTCGCATCGGCTGCTCATCAACGATGGCGCAGAATGTTTTATCGGCGATGACCAGCGAAATGTTACGTGAATATCCGGGTTTAAGCGTCAATCTGGTGACCGGCATTCCGGCACCGGACCTGATCGCCAATGGCCTCGATTTAGTGGTACGTGTAGGTGCGTTGCAGGATTCGAATCTGTTCTCACGCCGTCTGGGGGCAATGCCGATGGTGGTGTGTGCGGCCAAAAGCTATCTGGCACAGCACGGCACGCCGGAAAAGCCGGGTGAGATCGACAATTTTTCCTGGCTGGAATATAGCGTGCGGCCAGATAACACCTTTGAACTGGTGGCACCGGAAGGATTGGTGACACGTCTTACGCCGCAGGGCCGTTTTGTGACCAACGATTCACAAACGCTGATTCGCTGGCTGAAAGCCGGTTGTGGCATCGCCTATGTGCCGCTGATGTGGGTGATTGATGAGATCGGCGCCGGTGAGATCGATATTCTGTTCCCGCAATACCACTCGGAGCCGCGCCCGGTCTATGCGCTCTATACCGAGAAGGATAAGCTGCCGCTGAAAGTACAGGTGTGTATTGATTATCTGACGGAGTATTTCAAACAGGTGGCGCAGCAATATCAGCAGCATCGGAAAGGGTGAAAAGAGATTAAGGTCGCCGGAAATGGCGACCTTACAGCGGGTTAAGCGGTACCACCGACGGTGATTTTATCCAGTTTCAGCGTTGGCTGGCCGACGCCCACTGGCACGCTCTGGCCCTCTTTGCCGCACACGCCGACGCCTTTATCCAGCGCCAGGTCGTTGCCGACCATCGAAATCTGCTGCATCGCTTCAATGCCAGAGCCAATCAGCGTTGCACCTTTCACCGGTGTGGTCACTTTACCGTTCTCGATCAGATAGGCTTCTGAGGTGGAGAACACGAACTTGCCGGAGGTGATATCAACCTGACCGCCGCCGAAGTTCGGCGCATAGATGCCGTATTCCACGCTTTCGATGATATCCTGCGGCGTTGATTTACCCGCCAGCATATAGGTGTTGGTCATACGCGGCATGGGCAGGTGCGCATAGGACTCACGGCGACCGTTACCGGTTGGATTAACGCCCATCAGGCGCGCATTCAACTTGTCCTGCATGTAGCCTTTCAGCACGCCATTTTCAATCAGCATGTTGTACTGGCCCGGTACACCTTCATCATCAACCGCCAATGAACCGCGCAGACCTTCAATAGTGCCATCATCAACCACGGTACAGAGTTCTGAAGCCACCAGCTGGCCCATTTTGCCGCTGAATACCGATGTCGCGCGACGGTTAAAATCCCCTTCCAGGCCATGTCCAACCGCTTCGTGCAGCAGCACGCCCGGCCAGCCCGCGCCCAACACCACCGGCAACATACCGGCTGGCGCCGCAACGGCAGACAGATTCACCAGCGCCATACGTACCGCTTCACGCGCCCAGGCATCGGCACGCACATCACCGCTTTCCTCGGCGAGGAAGAATTCATAACCGGTACGCGCACCGCCGCCGCTCGAGCCGCGCTCACGCTTGCCCTGGTCTTCCACCTGTACGCTGATGGAAAGACGCACCAGTGGACGGATATCCGCCGCCAGCGTGCCATCAGTGGCGGCCACCAGCACTTGTTCGTAAACGCCGCTCAGGCTGGCATTCACTTCCTGCACGCGCGGATCGGCAGCGCGCGCCACTTGATCAACACGATGTAGCAGGGCGATTTTGTCTTCGCGCGTCAGGCTATCCAGTGGATTCACTGGCGCATACAGCGAACGGTTCAGTACCGCCGACAACGTATGCGCTTTGCCATTGCCTTGCTCACGCACGATGCTGCGCGCCGCTTCAGATGACTGACGCAGTGCATTCAGGGAGATTTGGTCAGCATAGGCAAAACCGGTTTTCTCACCGCTCACGGCACGTACGCCAACGCCCTGATCGATGTGGTAAGAACCATCTTTGATAATTTTGTCTTCCAGCACCCAGGATTCGTGGAAACTGGACTGGAAATAGAGATCGGCATAATCCAGACGACGTTCTGAAAGCTGCCCTAACAGGGAATAAAGGTCCTGCTGATTAATGCTGTTCGCAGTTAGCAACTGCTCACTTACCAGATTCAGAGTCATCGTTTCTCACTCATTATGTGCTCGGATAGTCATAGCCTGCGGCAATTACCCGACGGCGTCAAATTCACTTCTTCTCGTCTTCGCGCGGTTTGCGCAGTACTTCGTTGATTTCCGGCTTATCCAGCGGCCCGCTGATGTGGTAACGCAGCAGTGAAATCTTGTTCCACAGCGGCCCCAATACTTTACTGGCGGCAAACACCGCGGCGCCAACCACCGGGTTGATGACGAAGGCGGTTGCCACACCGACCGAAGCGGAGATTTCCGGTGCGACTACCGCTTCCATATCAATCTGACGCTTCACTAAATCAATGTTGCCCTTCATGGCGATATCCGCTTCCAGACCATCCACCAGCAGGTTATCGGTGCGCATCACACCGTTTTCAATCCACGCGGTGCCGTTGATGGAATCAAAATAGAAGCCGTCGTTAAAGGTATCGCTGAAATCGAAACGCAGCTTACGCAGCAAGGCATCGAAGCTAAACAGACGCAGCAGCTGCCCGGCGCGACCGGTATTCACATCGGCGATCTGTCCTTTGCCAAAGTGGGTTTTCAGCGTGCCGCTCAGCGTCTGTTCCGAAGGCTGCCAGGGTGCAGAACGCCAATGCAGGTCGTAATCGAGTTTAAACGGTGCATCGCGCAGCGGCGTGTTCATGCCGAACCAGTTAGCAGCGTCATTGATATTCTCGCCGCTCAGGCTGCCCTTCAACGAGGTGCGCTGATTGCCGGGTTTATTTACCCATTCGCCCGCCACATTGAGCTTCGAGCTGCCGGAGTCGATTGACCCGTTAGTAAGTGCTAACGTATCTCCCTGTGGCTGCAGCTTCGCCTGCATGTGGCCAAACTTCTGCCCACGCAGCCAGCACTCATCACAATTAAGCTGCAATGCGGGCCAGCTGCTGAAATTAATGTTGCTGCTGCCACCGCTAAACGGCGAGGATTTATCGTCGTTTTTGTCGGCCCATTCAGGATTGTAGTAAAGATAGCTTAGGTCGATCTGCCAGGGGGCATGCTGCGCCGTCTGCAAACTACCGCGTGCTTCACGGCTCTCCAGCTGCAAACGCGTGTTGCCACTTGGGCCCTGAGTAACGGTGGCATTAACGTCATGCCATTGCTGACCGCCGAGCGTCAACGCTGGCGTGCGGATAATGAAATCGCCCGGCAGCAGCGCGCCGCCCACTTCAGGTTCGCCCTGCGCATTGCGTGAGCCGCCAGAACCAGCCAGCATTCCCATCCAGGCTTCACCATCCAGCGCAGGAAGATTCAGCTCCATGCCACGTTTTTCCGGCAGTTTCGGCGTCGTTTTCGCATCGTTCAGCCAAATACCGCGATCAACGCGCAGCTGTGGCTCCAGAATCCAGCGACTGTTGAAACGATGCTGGTCGCGCACGCTGCCGCTCAAGGTAAAGCCTTTTAAATCACCGTTGGCGTTGATGGTAATCGGCATCGCTTCACCGGCTGGTTTATCCAGCGGCGCAGGTAAGTGACTGCTTACTGTTTTGCCATCGCCTTTCAGTTCAACCTTGTAACTCGCGCCACCTTTATGCGGCAGCGTAATATCGACATTCCCCTGCCACGGCAAACTTCCGCCCAGTTGGCGAGCCATCGCTTGCGGCAACATTTTCAGTTTACCTGGCTGCCAATCCCCCAGCAGCTTAACGTTAACGCCGAAATCGTCTGGATTTTCCTGAGTACTAAAGCTAACGCCCGTCGGCTGACCGAACCAGTTCGCCTGCATCTCTTCACTTTCCAGATTACCGTTGTTGTAACGGAACCGGCCGGTGAGGTTATTGAGCGTGGTATTTAAAGGCTTGATGTGCAGAGTGTTGTTGTTCATCACCACATTGCCGCTGGCGTGCACCTGTTCGCCATCCAGCGGGATGTCGAGATTCAGCGAGCCGCGCACATTGCCGCCTATCTGCAACTGCTCCAGCGCTGCGCCGAGTGTCGGTTTCAGCGGGGTTTGCTCGAAATAGTCAGCGATCTGTTTGCCTTCACCGCTGATATCGCCATCAACGATCAGCTTCTCTTTCAGGTAATCCGGAATTACCGCGCTGACGTTACGTGCATCCACTTCGCCGAGTTTGGTCTTCTCCGCCTTCATCCACAAACCGTTGTTGAGGAAGTCGAGATTGATGTCGAGGTTTTCCAATGCCGGCCAGCCGGGCTGGAACTGGAAGGTGGAGTTGCGCAGCGGCACCCAGACTTCAAACATGCCGTCATTGTGCTTGAACGGGAACAGCGAGGGATCGCCGGCAAACAGCAGCGTGGCGTTATCCACCTGCCCGCCTTTAATCGCATCACTTAGATAGTGCGTGAGATCGTGCCCCATCAGCTGTTGTGGGAAATAGCGCCAGGCATCGCCGGCATCGGTGACGCGAATCCCGGCGAGAATATCAAGGCGCGGCGCCTTGCCAAGATTTTGCTGGTAGCGGAAATCACCGTGCGCCCACAGCGAACGCGCCTGCACATCAAGCTGATGTCCATCCAGCGTCAAGCCATTGGCATCGCGCAGCCAGTTAAGCTGACCGGTGATCTGCTTAATCTGCAGCGGCGCCTGGAACATATCACCGTACGGCACTTCGGCCTGGCCCATCGCCACATCCAGCAAGCCGTTGTTCAAGCTGCCGCTGGCGCTACCGCTGAGGTTACTGATGCCCGGCAGCAGTTCCCACTGTTGCCAGGCGAGATCGCGCCATTTCGCCTGCAGGCGCGTCTGGTCTGGCTGCTGCAGTGGAATATCCAGCGCCAGCGCGTCGATGTGGCCACGCGGTTGCAGCGAACGCCAGTTGTCCAGCAAGGTCGGTGAAAGCGGGGCAAACAGCGGAAGGATCGGCGCCAGACGTTCTAAATCAAGTTGCGTAGCACGTACGCGTACTTCCGGCGCACTGTTGGCACCGAGCATTTGCTTATCTTCCGGTTTCCACAGCAGTGAAAAATGTCCCGGCGCCCATGCGATGCCGTCGGTGCTCAAACGGGTTTGCGGTACGGTAAGGCTCCAGCCGTTCTGGAAACGCGACATATGTGCAGTTAAACCATCGACCTGCAGCTGATGATCCCCCTGCTCGCCGCGCCAGCGCGCCCCGCCTTTCCGCAGCAGCAGATCACCGGCGTAGACGTCGCCATCGCGCAAATTCACCCATGCGGCGAGGCTGAAACGCGCGCTTTCGAGGCTGGTATTATCGCGTAGCCATGGGCCAATCCACGGCCGCACATCAACATCATCGGCCTGCATCCAGATGCGACCATCGCTAAGCAAGCCGTTGTTATCGTTGAGATCGAGCCGTACCTGCACCACGCCATGCTGCCCGGTAAAGCTGGAGAGGCTCACTTCACCTTCGGCGCGGTGACGGGTATTTTCGTTTAACCAGGTGAGGCGCGGAATCGCCAGTTCGGCGTGTTGGCCGGACGGCGTAAGAAAGCGAATGCTGCTATCACGCAGATCGAAGTGGTCGAACTGACGCAAAAATAGATCGTTGATTTGTGCTGGTTTGAAGCTGTTTTTCTGTTCGTCGCTGGTGAGCAACGGGTGATTGGTTTCGAGGCGCAGTTGCCAGAAGGTGAGATCGCGGAATTGCCAGCGCCAGTGCAACAGCGATTGCCAGACGTTGAGCGCCAGATTGACGCGGCCGATGGTCAGTTGACCATCCTCCTGCATCGAAACGTTAAGGTTACGCACCTGCAGCGTGGGGCCAAAATTCTCCCATTTACCCTGCAGCTCGCTGGCGTCCACTGTGACGCCGCTGACGCGCGAGATCGTCTGCAGAATATCGCTGCGATAATGGTTGAGGTGCGGCATCACGAGGCGCAACCCGCTGACCAGCAGCGCCACAATAACGATGATTGCGGCGAGCAGCAGTAACAAAATCCTCGGCAACCGCCTCACACACCTCTCCTTGCTGTCCGTTGGCTTACGGAGCTGAACCTCACGATCACATCATGACGACGTCAAACTGCTCTTGGGTATAGAGCGGCTCAACATGAACTTTGACCTGTTTGCCGACGAAGATCTCCACTTCCGCCAGCGCATGTGACTCTTCACCCTTCAGGGCATCGCCCACTGCAGGTGAAACGTACACCAGGAAGCGGTCGGAATCGTAGGCGTGATGCACGCGCACAATTTCACGCATGATCTCATAACAGACGGTTTCAACCGTTTTTAACGTGCCGCGCCCTTTGCACACCGGGCAATCGGCACACAGCACATGCTCAATACTTTCACGCGTACGTTTACGCGTCATTTCCACCAAACCCAGTGCCGAGAATCCGTTAATGCCGGTTTTCACCCGATCTTTGCTCAGCGCGCTTTCCAGCGAATGCAGCACGCGACGACGGTGTTCATCATTACTCATGTCGATGAAATCGATAATGATAATGCCGCCGAGATTGCGCAGCCGCAGCTGACGCGCGATAGCTTGCGTCGCTTCGATATTAGTATTGAAAATAGTTTCGTCGAGGTTGCGGTGTCCGACAAACGCGCCGGTGTTGATATCTACCGTGGTCATCGCTTCGGTTTGATCGATGATCAAATAGCCGCCGGACTTCAGCTCCACCTTACGCTCCAGCGAGCGCTGGATTTCGTTCTCAACATCGAACAGATCAAAAATCGGCTGTTTGCCGCTGTACAGTTCCAGCTTGCTGGCCATTTCCGGAATATATTCACTGGTGAATTCCACCAGCAAATCGCAGGTCAGGCGCGAGTCCACGCGAATGCGATCCAGCGCCGCGCCAGCGAAATCACGCAGCACGCGCTGTGCTAACGCCAGCTCACCGTACAGCAGGCAGCGCGTCTGATTGCGCTTTTTACGTTCGCTGACTTTGGTCCACAAACGCTTGAGGAAAGCAGCATCCTGCGCCAGCTCTTCAGAACCAATACCTTCTGCGGCGGTACGAATAATAAAACCACCGAGATCGTCACAGTAAGCTGCAACCACCGCTTTCAGGCGTTCACGCTCCGCTTCACTCTCAATACGCTGTGACACGCCAACGTGCGAGGCGCCCGGCATAAACACCAGATAGCGCGAAGGTAAAGTAATGTCGGTGGTAAGGCGCGCGCCTTTGGTGCCCAACGGATCTTTTACCACCTGCACCATCAAATCCTGGCCAGGACGCACCAGTTCACCGATGTCGCGCACCACAAAATTTTTCTTCTCATCACCCGCCACGCATTCGGTGTGCGGCATGATGTCAGAGGCGTGCAGGAAGGCGGCTTTATCCATGCCGATATCGACAAAGGCCGCCTGCATGCCCGGCAAGACGCGACTGACGCGTCCTTTATAGATATTGCCCACAATGCCGCGTCGTGCTTCGCGCTCAATGTGGATTTCCTGCAGAATGCCGCCATCAATATAAGCAACACGCGTTTCCGAAGGTGTCACATTTACCAGCAGTTCAGCCGTCATCTTGTCCCCTTAACGCGCGCAGTGACTGAAAATGACTCAGCAGCTCGCCGGTCTCAACCAGCGGCAATCCCACTACAGCGTGATAGCTTCCATTAATCTTGCGGACAAAATTGCCGCCAAGGCCCTGAATTCCGTACGCGCCGGCTTTATCCATCGGCTCGCCGCTGGCGATATAGTGCGAAATTTCTTGCGCCGACATCTTGCGGAATGTCACGTCGGTGGTCACCAGGCAATCCAGCTCGCGCTGCGTATCGGCCAGTGCCACGGCGGTCATCACCTGATGAGTTTGTCCAGACAGCTTGCTCAGCATCTCGGCGGCGTGGGCGGCATCGCACGGTTTTTCCAGTACTTCACCGTTTAGTACCACAATGGTATCGGCACCGAGAACCGGCAGATCCTGTGGTGCTACCGCGACTCCCGCGCGCGCCTTATCAGACGCCAGACGACGCACGTAGGCTTCAGCCGCTTCTTCTGGCTGGCGCTGCTCTTCTACGTGGGTTATCAGGCGTTCAAATTGCAGACCAAGCTGCGTTAACAGCTCACGGCGACGCGGTGAACCAGACGCGAGGTACAGGCTAATCATAGTATTCCTTACTGAACAGCGAATTGACGGCGAATCTTTCTCATCAATAAGAATAGCCAGGGCCAAAGGATGCCGTCGACCACGCTACTCCAGAAGATCTCTGGCCGGAAAGAGACGTTGATCACCAGGAATTCTGCCCAGAAAACAATCACATCCACCGCAAGGGACAGCACCATAACCATTAATGCCTGCTGCCACAACGCTAAGTTTCGGAATAACTGAAATTTAAAGGCCACCAGATACGCGATGATGCTAAACGCCAGAGCACGCACGCCCAGCGTTGAACCTGCCACCAGATCCATTATCGCACCCAGGAAGAAACCCGTGCCGACATTCACCCGATGCGGTAGCGCCAGCACCCAGTAAATGAGGATCAGCAATAGCCATGAAGGCCGGAACATAAAGATTTGTTCCGGCCAGGGCATGATTTGCAGGATGAGGGCAATCAGAAAGGACAGCCAGATAACCCATCGGCCCTGGCTGCGATATCGACTCAAGGCTGGCCTCCGCGTGTGTTCGCAGAATTCCCTTGCGAACGACTGCTGTTAGCCGGCTGCGGCGGCCCCATTTGCTGCGCGGGTTGCATCATGTCCGGTGCCGGCGGGCCCATTTCGCCTGCTGGCGGCAGAACCTGCGGCATCATCTGCATCAGACGTTCATTGGCAACGCGATGTACTTCATCTGGCGCCATCGGCGTTTCGCCATTGCGATCCGCGCCCCACAACAACAGCAAATAGCGCAGACGCTGCAGACCTGCAGCCGGACGCGCCTGAATCACCGTGTAAGCACGCTGTGTATCGACTTTAACCGAGGACACCACGCCGACCGGATAACCTTCCGGGAAACGTCCGCCAAGGCCGGAAGTCACCAGCACATCGCCCACGCGAATATCCGTGTTGCCCGGCAGATGCTCAAGCTGCAGATCTTCGCTACAACCATTGCCAGCCGCAATCACACGAATATCATTACGCAGAACCTGAATTGGCAACGCATGCGAGGCATCGCAAATCAACAAGACGCGGCTGGTCACCTGACCGACCGCAACGACCTGCCCTACCACACCTTTATCGCTTATCACCGGCTGACCTTCGTAAACACCGTTTACGCTGCCTTTATCGATAACCACCTGGTCGGTATAAGGATCGGTTCCGGTTGAAATAACCTGAGTAACCATCTTGTGCTCATCCTGGCGCAGCGGCGAGCCGAGCAGTTCACGCAGACGCGCGTTTTCCTGCTTATATTGCCCCAGCATCAGCAAGTCGCTGTTCTTCAGGAAGAGCTCACGGCGCAGTGCTTTATTTTCCAGCTCCAGCTGCTGACGTGATGCCAGCGTTTCGGAAACGCCATCAAGCAGCTGTCTTGGGCCGTTGGCCAAAAAGTAAAATGGACTGACCGACGTGTCCAGGTAGTTGCGGATCTGGGAAAAGGAGCTCACGCGGCTATCAGCGATAATAATCGCGATAGCTACGATGACTGCCAGAAAGAGGCGCAACTGCAGGGAAGGTCCCCTGCTAAAAATCGGCTTCATAAATTCTGCGTGTTCCTCGACATCAGGGAAGAAGCGTTAGCCTAAATCGCCAACGCCTCCAGGGCTGGACGCATCTCGCCGTGGTGCGCAGGAGCAGCAGCGTCAGCATATATCCCTCGTCCTTCAAACTTCAGATGCGTTTGAATGACTTTGGGTATAGGCGCTATTCCCTGCGCAATTTGACCAGGGCCTCAGCCGGTGAGGAGTTACTCCTCGCTGAACAAATCGCCGCCATGCATGTCGATCATTTCCAACGCTTTACCACCACCGCGCGCTACGCAAGTCAGCGGATCTTCTGCGACAACCACCGGAATTCCGGTCTCTTCCATCAACAGACGATCGAGGTTACGCAGCAAGGCGCCACCACCGGTCAGTACCATACCGCGCTCGGAGATGTCAGAAGCCAGTTCCGGCGGGCACTGTTCCAGCGCAACCATCACCGCACTCACGATGCCGGTCAGCGGTTCCTGCAGCGCTTCAAGAATCTCATTGGAGTTCAGCGTAAAGCCACGCGGAACACCCTCAGCCAGATTACGACCGCGCACTTCAATCTCGTGCACTTCGTCACCCGGGTAGGCAGAGCCAATGCCATGCTTGATACGTTCAGCCGTTGCTTCACCGATCAGTGAACCGTAGTTGCGGCGCACATAATTAATGATAGCTTCATCGAAGCGGTCACCACCAATACGTACAGAAGAGGAGTAAACCACGCCGTTCAGCGAGATCACCGCCACTTCAGTGGTACCACCACCGATATCAACCACCATTGAACCGGTCGCTTCTGAAACCGGCAAGCCAGCACCAATCGCCGCGGCCATAGGTTCTTCGATCAGGAAGACTTCACGTGCGCCTGCGCCCTGCGCAGATTCACGGATGGCACGACGCTCAACCTGGGTCGCACCCACTGGTACGCAGACCAGCACGCGTGGGCTAGGACGCATAAAGCTGTTGCTGTGCACTTGTTTGATAAAGTGCTGGAGCATTTTTTCAGTAACGAAGAAGTCAGCGATAACGCCATCTTTCATAGGACGGATAGCAGCGATGTTGCCCGGCGTACGGCCAAGCATCTGCTTAGCGTCATGACCGACAGCCGCTACGCTCTTTGGGGAGCCGGCACGATCCTGACGAATGGCAACCACAGAAGGCTCGTTCAACACGATGCCTTGTCCTTTTACGTAAATCAGGGTATTCGCGGTACCCAGGTCAATGGACAAGTCATTGGAAAACATGCCACGAAATTTTTTAAACATACTAAGGGATAATCCTGCAAGCTGGGGGCGGAAAATAAAATCCGCCTACTTTACCAACCACGCGAAGCCGCTACAAGGCGCAAAAACGTTCTGCTTCGGTGAAAAAATACGCTGAATAATTTTTTGGCCTGATTGTCTCGCCTTACGCCGCTGTTAAATGGCGTTAACACGCCGTTTTAACCTAAATTTACCCGGCGTTAACGGGGCAATTTCGACATAAAATCTAACATTTCCAGCCGCCAGGATCGCGCGCTCCGGCACAAATAAGTTAAAAACAGACCTCAGCCTGCTTTTCTCGAGCTGAAGGTTTAAATTCGATAACGTTGTGAGTGTTTCTTCACATTACTATTGACCGGCAACGATGGCGCAAAGAAATCGCCCTGCCCGCCCGAAACACCCAATCCCGACAGCGTTTGCCACTCTGCGCGTGTGCGCACGCCCGCGGCAAAAACCTGCGTCGAGGAAGATTTACATACTTCCAGCAAACTCTGCACAAACAGCTGATTTTCAGTACGTCGTTCAATATTTCGCACTAAACCCGGCGCAAGCTTGATCACCTCAATCGGGAATTGCTTGATGTAAGCGCTGCTCACCACTGTCAAACCCGCCTGATCCACCGCAATGCGGCAGCCAAATGTGGTTAATATATGGAAAACCGGCTCTAAACGGTTGAGGTGTTGACAAACGTCAGCCTCAGCAAGTTCAAATAAAAAACGTTTTCTTTGCGATTTGCTGCACTGCAGCAGCAGTTTCTGCAGCCAACGCTGGAAGGGCCGCTGCAGCAGGGAATCAATATTCACCGGTAGTGCCAGCGTTTCATCTGGCCACACTTCAGACAGCGCGGCGATACGTGTAACAAGCTGGCGATCCCAGCTATCCGTCATGCCAAGCTGTAACACTAAGGGCATGAATTCCGCCGAAACCACTTCTTTATCGCCATCGAACACCCGCGCCAGCACTTCACGATGATGGACTTTCCCATCCAGCAGCACCGCCGGTTTTTGGTACAAACGCGGGCCACCGCGGTTCAGGGTATTCTCGAGCAATGTACGCCAGCGCACGCTGCCACGTCCCATATCGAGCGTATTACCTTCGCCAACCGACCAGCTATTGCCGCCCTGCAAAGCTGCGCGGCGCGTTGCCATCTCGACATTTTCCATCACCTGCGACACGCTTTGTCCGCTGCGCCACGCGCTGATGCCGATGTGAATCAGGTCATCGCGATCGACCATGCGCATTGGCGGCAGCGAATCGACGGCATTAATCAACTGATCGGCTATGCTGTTGGCTTCTTTTAAGGTGCGGTGCGGTAGCAGTACAGCGAAATCACTGCGGAAATAACGCGCCAGCAAAGCACCCGGATAGCGCAGCACAAAGGTCGATAACATATTAATCAGGTCAAACAGATACTCTTCCACCAGCGTCGGACCGAGCGTTTCGTGCAGCGTGTCGAGATCGGGTAGACGCACCATCATGACTACGCCGTGCGTACCGACATCCTCCTGATCCTCCAGCAACGTCGCGAGCTGGTTATCGAAGAACAAGCGATTATTCAGACCGGTGCGTGAATCCTGTGCGGCAAAGGCACGAATTAAGGTATCGATGCGTAAACGCTGCTCACCCGCTTCGCGTAAATCTCCCAGCAGCGTATCGATTGCGCGGCTGGCTTTTGGCGGCCACTCAGCAGCATTGTCGCTGCGCGGTATGCGTTCACCCGCCAAAATACGATCGGCACGCGCTTCTAACTGTTCCATATTCTGCCAGCGGCGATTAAGCCAGCGATGGGTCATCACCAGCAGCGCAGACATGATGGCCACGACGGTGAGCAGCACGATCAGCGTATAAGCCCCCGTAAAGGAACGAAACCAGGTTTTAGCGGGATCGAGCACCACTACGCGCAGCTCAAGCCCTGGCGAGTGCGTCAGCGGCAAATCGAACTGAACAAAGCGATTGGGCTCATCTTCTAACATTGGATTTTCGTGGCGGGCTAAACTGAACACTACCGTATCGCCGTTGATCAATTGCATTTGTTCGGCGTTGACCACGGGCATCATGCGCGTCAGCCACTGCGTCATCTCCTGCGGCGATTGTGTAGCAAGCGCTTTATCCACTTCGGTTGCCAGCGTTTGCATCCGTGTTTCCACCCGCTGCTGCGACAGCCAGATAAAACTAAAAACGCAGCCAACCAGCATTAATAACATTGCCAGTAAGCTTAAAAAGGTAATAAACGCAGAAAATTTAGTTGTTAATCGCATCCCTGTGCCTGCATCACTGCGGTTATGAACGGTGTTAATCCGTCGACGCCAGTTTTAGCATTGGCGCAAACCTGAGCAAAATAGCACATATCATGGTGTGATTCAGCGCCAGACTGACATCAAAATCGCACCCTGCAAAACTTAATAAGCGCTACGGCGCGAGTATAGCGTCAAACGATGATCGCCCGACTTTGACGTGGGCTTTTTCGTCCTATTCTCAAAAGGAGGATTTGGCCAGGAAATTTCACATTTTTTCCGCCAGGTTCGCGCCCGACGCTGAAGTTGCGCATGCTAACGCTAATTTACTATTTACAGGAGCACGTCATGAACCTGAAGCACTTGCTGACAGAAGCCGACGTCACGCCAGAAAGCGTCTTTAATATGCGCCGCCGCCAGGTGTTGAAAGCGTTAGGATTAGGCGCAGCCGCAGCCAGCTTGCCGGGAACGGCGCAGGCCGATGTACTGAGCTGGTTTAAAGGCAATAACCGCCCGCCCGCGCCTGCAGGTAGAGAGTTAGATTTTACTAAACCGGCCGAATGGCAGGCGGATTTGCCGCTTACGCCCTTTGATAAGGTTTCCGGCTACAACAACTTCTATGAATTTGGTCTGGATAAAGCCGATCCTGCTGCCAACGCCGGAACGCTGAAAACCGATCCATGGCAGTTGCGCATTGAGGGTGAAGTCGCCAAACCAATGACGCTGGATATGGATGACATCTTCAAGCGTTTTGCGATGGAACAGCGCATTTATCGCATGCGCTGCGTCGAAGCCTGGTCGATGGTCATTCCATGGGTTGGTTTTGAACTGAACAAGCTACTGAAGCTGGTGGAACCCACCAGCAATGCGCGCTATGTCGCATTCGAAACGCTGTACGCGCCAGACCAAATGCCGGGTCAGAAAGATCGCTTTATCGGCGGTGGGCTGGATTATCCCTACGTTGAAGGTTTGCGCCTTGATGAAGCGATGCATCCGCTGACGCTGCTGAGTACCGGCGTGTATGGCAAAGCGCTGCCCCCCCAAAATGGCGCACCCATTCGCCTGACGGTGCCGTGGAAATACGGCTTTAAAGGCATTAAATCGATTGTGAAAATCACCCTGACGCACGATCGCCCGCCAACCACCTGGAGCCAGATCGCCGCCAATGAGTACGGCTTCTACGCCAACGTGAACCCACATGTGAATCATCCGCGTTGGTCGCAGGCCACCGAACGTTTCATCGGTGCGGGCGGCATTCTTAAGGTGGATCGCCAACCTACGCTGCTGTTTAACGGCTACGCCAAAGAAGTGGCTTCACTGTATCGTGGCCTGGATTTACGGGAGAACTATTGAGTGCGCCTCTCTTTACGCCACATCACCGGCCTAAAAGTCGTGCTGCATCTGGCGGCTTTCCTGCCGTTCGTCTATCTCTTTATGGCGGCGAGCCAGGGCTGGCTCAGCGCCGATCCGGCGAAAGATATCCAGCATTTTACCGGCAGAATGGCGCTAAAGTTGCTATTAGCCACGCTGCTGGTCACTCCGCTGACCCGCTATCTTAAACAGCCGCTGCTGATTCGTACCCGCCGCCTGCTCGGCGTATGGTGTTTCGCCTGGGCGAGCTTGCATCTCACCAGCTACTACCTGCTGGAGCTAGGTTACGATCATCTCGGTTTACTGGGCAGTGAGATCATTTCGCGTCCTTATCTGTTACTGGGAATGATCAGCTGGATCACTCTTTGCGCCCTCGCCATCACCTCATTCCAGCGTATGCAGCGCAAACTGGGCCGTGGCTGGCAAACGCTGCACAATGGCATCTATCTTGTGGCGATCCTCGCGCCAATTCACTATTTATGGTCAGTGAAAGTGCTGTCACCGCAGCCCGTGATCTACGCCGTACTGGCGATTGGGCTGTTAGCGTGCCGTTACAATAAGTTGCGTAAACTTCTGCAGAGATAATCCCCGCAAGGTTGTGTTCCTCCCGCGAGATCTGTTAAAACGTGTGGCCTTCGGGCCACATCCGATCAACTTCGCAGATAAGACCAGTATTTTGCTGCGAATGGCGACGAAACGGATATAATGCCCGGCTTTATTGCAAGCCACGTCTTCTTTTTCATCCGCAAGGGTGACAAATGCAAGACGTCGCGGTATTTTACGCGATGCCTTACTGATTGCAGGAGATAGCAGCAAGATGGCGCACAAATTTCACATACTGCTTTTGAACGGTCCCAATCTGAATTTACTGGGAACGCGCGAGCCTGATAAATATGGTCACACCACGCTGGCACAAATTGTCGGCGATCTGACGCAACAGGCCGATCAGCACCATGTGAAATTGAGTCATTTGCAATCGAACGCAGAGTTTCAGTTGATTGACCGTATTCACGAAGCCCGCGGCAATGTGGATTACATCATCATCAATCCTGCTGCGTTCACGCATACCAGCGTTGCACTGCGTGATGCCCTGTTGGCGGTTAGCATTCCTTTTATAGAGGTGCATCTCTCAAATGTGCATGCACGCGAGCCGTTCCGACATCACTCCTATCTTTCCGATGTATCTGCCGGCGTCATCTGTGGACTTGGCACTGATGGATACTCTTGGGCTTTACAAACGGCAGTAAAACGCCTGTCACATTCCAATTAAACAGAGTACGGAACCACACTCATGGATATTCGTAAAATTAAGAAACTGATCGAACTGGTTGAAGAGTCTGGCATCTCCGAGCTGGAAATCTCCGAGGGCGAAGAGTCCGTTCGTATCAGCCGTTCACCTGCAAATGCCGGCTACCCGATGATGCAGCAGGCGTACGCTGCACCAATGATGCAGCAGCCTGCGCTGGCGACCGCCGTTGCTCCTGCGGCACCGGTTGCAGCAGAAGCCGCTAAACCAGAAATCAGTGGCCACATCGTGCGTTCACCGATGGTTGGCACCTTCTATCGCACCCCAAGCCCGGACGCGAAAGCCTTCATTGAAGTCGGCCAGAAAGTGAACGCCGGCGACACGCTGTGCATCGTTGAAGCGATGAAAATGATGAACCAGATCGAAGCCGACAAATCCGGCGTTGTGAAGGCAATCCTGGTCGAAAGCGGCCAACCGGTTGAATTTGACGAGCCGCTGGTCATCATCGAATAACGAGGCGAAGCATGCTGGATAAAATTGTCATTGCTAACCGTGGTGAGATCGCGCTGCGCATTCTGCGTGCCTGTAAAGAGCTGGGTATCAAGACTGTTGCTGTGCACTCCACCGCGGACCGTGACCTGAAGCACGTGCTGCTGGCGGACGAAACTGTCTGCATCGGCCCGCCACCTTCGGTCAAAAGCTATCTGAACATCCCGGCACTGATTTCCGCCGCCGAAATTACCGGCGCGGTTGCCATCCACCCGGGTTACGGCTTCCTCTCTGAGAACGCCGATTTCGCCGAGCAGGTTGAGCGCTCAGGCTTTATCTTCATCGGCCCGAAAGCCGACACCATTCGCCTGATGGGCGACAAAGTGTCAGCTATCACCGCCATGAAGAAAGCCGGCGTGCCAACCGTACCAGGCTCTGACGGCTCGCTGACCGACGACATGGAAAAAAACCGTGCCTTCGCCAAGCGCATCGGTTATCCGGTGATCATTAAAGCCTCCGGCGGCGGCGGCGGTCGCGGTATGCGCGTCGTGCGCAGCGACAAGGATCTTGAGCAATCCATCAACATGACGAAAGCGGAAGCCAAAGCGGCTTTCAACAACGACATGGTGTACATGGAGAAATACCTCGAGAACCCACGCCACATCGAGATTCAGGTACTGGCCGATGGCCAGGGTAATGCCATCTATCTGGCCGAACGTGACTGCTCTATGCAGCGACGTCACCAGAAAGTTGTCGAAGAAGCACCAGCGCCAGGCATCACGCCGGAACTGCGTCGCTACATCGGCGAGCGCTGCTCCAAAGCCTGTATCGACATTGGCTATCGCGGTGCGGGTACCTTCGAGTTCCTGTACGAAAACGGTGAGTTCTACTTCATCGAGATGAACACCCGTATTCAGGTTGAGCATCCGGTAACCGAGATGATCACCGGCGTGGATCTGATCAAAGAGCAGTTGCGCATCGCTGCTGGTCAGCCGCTGTCAATTAAACAGGAAGACGTGATTATTCGCGGCCATGCGGTGGAATGCCGTATCAACGCCGAAGATCCTAACACCTTCCTGCCAAGCCCGGGCAAGATCACCCGTTTTCACGCGCCAGGCGGTTTTGGCGTGCGTTGGGAATCGCATATCTATGCCGGTTACAGCGTGCCACCGTACTACGATTCCATGATTGGTAAGCTGATTACCTATGGTGAAAATCGTGACGTGGCAATCTCGCGCATGAAGAATGCGCTGGCGGAACTGATCATCGATGGCATCAAGACCAACATTGAGCTGCAGATGAAAATCATGTCCGACGAAAACTTCCAGCAAGGTGGGACTAACATCCACTATCTGGAGAAGAAACTCGGCCTGCAAGAGAAGTAATTGCAGCGCAGAGCAAAACAGAGGCCGGTTAACTCCGGCCTTTTTCATTTTTGTTGCCTTTGAGGTTACATAATGGATTGGCGTTTTTTGCAAGCAAACAAAGAGGCGCGTTGGTCATTTTATCTGACGCTGGCCTACCTCGCCGTATGGGGGCTTTCTGCCTGGCTGGGCGGCAATGAGATCGGCTTGTTTGGCTTACCACGCTGGTTTGAGCTTTCTTGTGTGTTCGCGCCGCTGCTGTTTATTGTGTTGTGCTGGCTGATGGTGCGCGTGCTATTCCGCGACATGTCGCTGGAGGATAACGATGGACTCTGAAATCATTCTTCCGCTATTAGCCTACCTGGTGCTGATTGCCGCGTTGTCGGTGTTTGCCATGCGCAAACAGCGTCAGGGCAACTTCCTCAGTGAATACTTCCTTGGGAGCCGTTCGATGGGCGGCTTTGTGCTGGCCATGACCATCACCACTACCTATATCAGCGCCAGCTCGTTTATTGGCGGCCCTGGTGCGGCCTATAAATATGGCCTTGGATGGGTGCTGCTGGCGATGATTCAGGTACCGGCCGTCTGGCTCTCCCTTGGCGTGTTAGGGAAGAAATTCGCGATTCTGGCGCGCCGCTACAATGCCGTCACGCTTAACGATATGTTGTATGGACGCTATGGCAGCACGCTGCTGATCTGGCTCTCCAGCATTAGTCTGTTAGTTGCCTTTATCGGTGCTATGACCGTGCAGTTCATCGGCGGCGCGCGCCTGCTTGAGACGGCGGCGGGCATTCCTTACGATACCGGCCTGCTGATTTTCGGCGGCACCATCGCGCTCTACACCGCTTTCGGCGGCTTCCGCGCCAGCGTGTTGAACGACGCCATGCAAGGCCTGGTGATGCTGATCGGCACTTTCTTACTGCTGTTCGCGGTGATCCACCATGCCGGCGGATTGGCGTCTGCGGTGAGCAAATTGCACACTATCGATCCGCAGCTGACGTCACCGGAAGGTGTTGGTAATGTCATCAACCCCACCTTCCTGAGCTCCTTTGCGGTGCTGGTGTGTTTTGGCGTGATTGGCCTGCCGCATACCGCCGTGCGCTGTATTTCGTATAAAGACAGCAAAGCCATGCATCGCGGTATCGTGCTCGGCACTATCGTCGTGGTGATTCTGATGTTCGGCATGCATCTGGCCGGCGCGCTGGGACGGGTCATCCTGCCGGATCTGACCATTCCCGATCGTGTGATTCCCACGTTGATGATCACGGTATTACCGCCGATGGCGGCGGGCGTATTTCTTGCGGCACCCATGGCGGCCATTATGTCGACCATTAACGCGCAGCTGCTGCAATCCTCCGCTACGCTGATCAAAGATCTCTATCTGCGTATCGCGCCGCAGCACAGTGAAAATGAGGCGCGCTTGCGCATGCTGTCGGGCACCATCACCTTCGTGCTCGGCGTGTTGCTGCTGCTAGCCGCGTGGAATCCACCCGACATGATTATCTGGTTAAACCTGCTGGCCTTTGGTGGTCTGGAAGCCGTATTCCTGTGGCCGCTGGTGCTGGGTTTATACTGGGAACGTGCCAATTCTACCGGCGCAATCAGCGGCATGCTGGTCGGCGCCGGATGCTATACGCTGCTGGCCAGCCTGAATATTGAATGGTGGGGATTCCACCCGATCGTTCCGTCATTGACCTTAAGCCTGCTGGCCTTCCTGGTAGGCAATCTGTTTGGTCGCACGCCTGCAACGCAGGCTGCGATACTGGAATAAAGAGAAACGCGATGCCTTGGATTCAAATCAAAATTAATAGCACCGGCGCCAATGCCGAGACCCTAAGCGATGCGCTGATGGATGTGGGTGCCGTGTCGGTGACTTTCCAGGATACCCACGACAATCCGGTTTATGAGCCGCTGCCCGGTGAAACGCTTTTATGGGGCGATACCGATGTGATCGGCCTGTTTGACGCCGAAACCGAGATGCGCGACGTGGTAGCAGAGCTCAGCCAGCATCCTCTGCTGGGATCGGCTTTTCGCCATAAGATCGAACAGATCGAGGATAAAGATTGGGAGCGCGAATGGATGGATAACTTCCATCCGATGCGTTTCGGCGAGCGTCTATGGATCTGCCCAAGCTGGCGCGACGTGCCTGATCCAGATGCCGTCAATGTGATGCTGGATCCAGGCCTCGCGTTCGGTACGGGCACCCATCCCACCACATCGCTGTGCTTAACCTGGCTCGACGGGCTGGATCTGCAGGGTAAAACGGTGATCGACTTTGGCTGTGGATCCGGCATTCT
This sequence comes from Pantoea nemavictus, assembly GCF_037479095.1. Lineage (NCBI taxonomy): Bacteria > Pseudomonadati > Pseudomonadota > Gammaproteobacteria > Enterobacterales > Erwiniaceae > Pantoea > Pantoea nemavictus. The sequence goes on from NZ_JBBGZW010000001.1 coordinate 1,679,217, forward strand.
CGCCATCGCCGCACTGAAACTGGGTGCCGCACAAGCCATCGGTATTGATATCGATCCCCAGGCGATTCAGGCTAGCCGTGATAACGCCGAACGTAATGGCGTGTCCGAGCGCTTAGCGCTGTATCTGCCGCACCAGCAGCCGGAAAACCTGCAGGCAGATGTGGTGGTCGCCAACATTCTTGCAGGCCCGCTGCGCGAACTGGCGCCACTGATTAGCGTGCTGCCTAAAGCCGGTGGCCATCTTGGGCTATCGGGCGTGTTAGCGAGCCAGGCGGAAGGTGTGTGTGAAGCCTACGTAGATCGTTTCGACTTAGATCCGGTAGTTGAGAAAGAAGAGTGGTGCCGTATCACGGGCGTGCTTCGCTAACTCACCGACCGGCCAGCGGTGGTTGGCCGGTTCGGCGCTTTCAGGTAATAACCGAAAGGCATAATTTTCGTTCGCGATTATTGCTTGATAAAGTTAATCAGGACTTTTAGTTTAAGCTCAATTAGTACATTTAATAATCATATTGCCGTCATTTCTCTGGCTAATTACCAGATGTGGCGGTTTTTATGTTGTGATTTAGCTCATGTTTTGAGAAAAATTTTTGTACACAATTTCATCATATTTTTTTAATTAACTGAATTATAAAGAATATTATCCATCACCCACACCTTTGAGCCATTTCCCGTGTTGTTTAACGGCGAGTTGTTCAAAGTTTGGCCTTTCATCTTCTTTAAAAAATGCGTAATATACGCCGCCTTGCGAACAGTTAGGGTCACTTCTTTTTCATGCGCATTGGACATCATCAGCTACGTAATCGACTCATTGCTGCGCCTATGGCCGGAGTATCCGATAAGCCATTTCGCACCCTGTGTTATGAGAACGGCGCCGGTATGACTGTCTCCGAGATGCTGTCATCTAACCCGGAAGTTTGGGCCAGTGACAAATCCCGTTTGCGTATGGTGCATAGTGACGAGCCTGGTATTCGTGCCGTGCAAATTGCCGGTTGCGATCCTGATGAGATGGCTGCTGCCGCTCGCATTAATGTGGCGTCTGGCGCGCAGGTTATCGATATCAACATGGGCTGCCCGGCCAAAAAAGTGAATCGTAAGATGGCAGGTTCTGCGCTGCTGCAACATCCGCAACTGGTGGAGTCGATTCTCACCGCGGTCGTTAACGCAGTTGATGTACCGGTTACGCTGAAGATTCGCACCGGCTGGGACAAAGAAAATCGTAATTGTGTAGAGATTGCCCAATTGGCTGAACGCTGTGGCATTCAGGCTCTCACCATTCATGGCCGCACGCGCGCCTGTTTGTTTGAGGGGTTTGCTGAATACGATAGCATTCGGACAGTTAAGCAGAGTGTTTCCATTCCGATTATCGCGAATGGCGACATTACTGACCCGCATAAAGCCAGAGCGGTGCTCGACTATACCGGAGCCGATGCTCTTATGGTTGGCCGTGCCGCTCAGGGAAGACCGTGGATCTTCCGGGAAATCCAGCATTATCTGGACACAGGGGAGCTGCTGGCACCGAAGCCGCTGGCTGAAGTGAAGCAAATGCTGATTGGACATATACGGGAGCTGCACGACTTTTACGGTCAGCGCAAAGGATACCGTATTGCCCGAAAACACGTTTCCTGGTATTTGCAGGAAAGTGCTCCTGATGACCAGTTTCGGCGCACATTCAACGCCATAGAGGATGCCAGCGAACAGCTGGAGGCGTTGGAGGCATACTTCGAAAATCTTGCGTAAACGAAATAAAGAGCTGAAAGAACTATGTTCGAACAACGCGTAAATTCTGACGTACTCACCGTTTCTACCGTTAACTCTCAGGATCAGGTGACTCAAAAGCCACTGCGTGATTCGGTTAAACAGTCACTGAAGAACTATTTTGCTCAACTGAACGGTCAGGACGTTAGTGACCTGTATGAGCTGGTATTGGCAGAAGTCGAGCAGCCTCTGTTGGACATGGTGATGCAGTACACCCGTGGCAACCAGACCCGTGCAGCTCTGATGATGGGTATCAACCGCGGTACCCTGCGTAAGAAGCTGAAAAAATACGGCATGAACTAATTCGTTCGTTGCTGCGATAACGCCAGCCCTGCGGCTGGCGTTTTTGTTTTTATGCTTTTAGTTCCGTAGCGGTAGCAACGCATGAAACAATTGTCGCGATAATGGTAACGATAGTTGCAATTGCATCAGTGATATTTAGCCCTTCTTAGCACCTTATTCTCTTTCTTCAGTTACTCAGATATTAATCCATCCACCCGACCTCAAGCCGCTATCTCTGTGATCATCAACCGCTTCAGCCGTAAGCGTGCAAAGTCATACATCCACTCATGAGCGTTAGCTCACACTGCTTCCATATAGTGAAACTTTTTGCACTATTTGTGATCGTGTCGTCTCGTCATGCTGCCTTTTGGTGCGCCATATTAGCCAGAATCTTCTGAGTGCTTCAGTTTATTAAAAGATCTTTCCAGAGAATTCAGGATTCTGCAAACCTGGCATCAGGTTTGCAGAGTTGTGGATGGCTAACCACCACAGACATAAAAAAGTGCACATTAAAGTGCGCGCAAACATAACAACACACGATATCGCCACACAGGATGCTTTATGAAAAAGATGATGCTTTCCACTCTGGTCGCTGCAGCCTCGCTGTTAGCTGTTGCTCAACAAGCGCACGCCGGCACCACATTGGATGCCATTAAGAAGAAAGGTTTTGTACAGTGCGGCATCAGCGATGGCCTGCCAGGCTTCTCTTATGCTGACTCCAACGGCAAATTCACGGGTATCGACGTGGATGTGTGCCGCGCTGCCGCTGCTGCTGTATTTGGCGACGCAACCAAAGTGAAATACACCCCGCTCACCGCTAAAGAGCGCTTCACCGCGTTGCAGTCGGGCGAAGTGGACATCTTGTCACGCAACACCACCTGGACGTCGTCGCGCGATGGCGGCATGGGCTTCCTGTTTGCTGGCGTGAACTATTACGACGGCATCGGCTTCCTGACTCACCAGAAAGCCGGTTTAAAAAGCGCTAAAGAGCTGGATGGCGCCACCGTATGTATTCAGGCCGGTACCGATACCGAGCTGAACGTGGCTGACTACTTTAAGACCCATAAAATGCAGTACACGCCAGTGACCTTTGACCGTTCTGACGAATCCGCCAAGGCACTCGACAGCGGTCGTTGTGACACCCTCGCTTCCGACCAATCACAGCTGTATGCGCTGCGCATTAAGCTTGGCAAACCAGATGAGTTCATCGTGCTGCCGGAAGTGATCTCCAAAGAGCCGCTGGGCCCGGTAGTACGCCGCGGTGATGATGATTGGTTCACCATCGTCAAATGGTCACTGTACGCCATGCTGAATGCGGAAGAGATGGGTATCAGCTCTAAAAATGTCGATGACATGGTGGCGAAACCAACTACACCGGATATGGCACATCTGCTGGGCGCGGAAGGTGACTTCGGTAAAGACCTGAAGCTCGATAACAAGTGGGCTTACAACATCATCAAACAAGTGGGTAACTATCAGGAAGTGTTCGACCGTAACGTCGGTAAAGATAGCGCGCTGAAAATCAAACGCGGCCAGAATGCGCTCTGGAACCAGGGCGGCATCCAGTACGCTCCACCAGTGCGTTAATTTCGTCCTGCCAGTCGGGCACCGCATCCTGCGGTGCCCACGCGTAATCTTCACTGAGGTTTTAACATGTCGCAACGCCCAACCGTAAAGAGGGATTTTTCGTTCGGTAATCCTACGGTTCGCGCCTGGCTTTACCAGATCGTCGCGATTGTTGCCGTGCTTGCTGTGGTGGGATATTTAATCCATAACACCGTAATCAACCTGGCCAATCGTGGCATCACGTCCGGATTCGGGTTTCTGGATCGCAGTGCCGGCTTCGGCATTGTCCAGCACCTGATCGATTACACCGAAGGCGATACTTACGCGCGCGTGTTTATGGTGGGGTTAACCAACACCCTGCTGGTTTCTGCGCTCTGTATTGTGTTTGCCTCAATTCTTGGCTTTGCTATCGGTCTGGCGCGTTTGTCAGAAAACTGGCTGCTGCGTAAGCTCTCAACCATTTATATTGAGACCTTCCGTAATATCCCGCCGCTGCTGCAAATCTTCTTTTGGTACTTTGCGGTGCTGCGTAACCTGCCCGGGCCGCGTCAGGCGCTGAACGCCTTTGATCTGGCGTTTGTCAGTAATCGTGGCTTATATATCCCTTGGCCGGAATATGCGCCGGGTACCTGGCCCTTTGTGATTGCACTGGCTATTGCGGTGCTCGGTTGCGTGGCGTTATTTCGTTATAACCGCAAGCATCAGCTAAAAACTGGCCAGCTGCGCCGCACCTGGCCCGCTGCGGTAGGGCTGGTAATTTTGCTGCCGCTGATTGCCCATACCTTGTTTGGTGCTGCTATGCACTGGGATGTGCCGGAGCTGCGTGGATTTAACTTCCGCGGTGGTTTCGTGATGATTCCTGAGCTCGCTGCCTTAACGCTAGCGCTGTCGGTCTATACCTCATCGTTTATCGCTGAAGTGATTCGCTCGGGTATTCAATCAGTACCGCATGGTCAAAGTGAGGCTGCACGTTCGCTCGGTTTACCTAATCCAGTGACGATGCGTCAGGTGATTATTCCGCAGGCGATGCGTGTGATTATTCCGCCACTCACCAGTCAGTATCTCAATATCGTGAAAAACTCCTCCCTGGCGGCAGCTATCGGTTATCCAGACATGGTCTCGCTGTTTGCCGGCACCGTGCTGAATCAAACCGGCCAGGCGATAGAAACCATCGCGATCACCATGGCGGTCTACCTGATTATCAGTCTGATCATTTCACTGCTGATGAACCTCTACAATCGCAAAATTGCGCTGGTTGAGCGTTAAGAGAACGGGATCATTATGTCTGTTACCACACACGAAACACCGCCGATCCCAACCAATCCACTCAGTAAGGCTTGGCTATGGGCACGGAAAAATCTGTTCTCCAGCTGGCTGAACACACTCCTGACGTTGTTCAGCATCTGGCTGATTTGGAACGTGATCCCACCGGCATTGAACTGGCTGGTTTTTCAAGCCAACTGGATTGGCGACACGCGCGCAGACTGCACTAAAGAAGGCGCTTGTTGGGTGTTCATCCATGCGCGCTTTGGCCAGTTTATGTATGGGCTCTATCCGCATGAGTTGCGCTGGCGCATCAATCTTTCGCTAATCATCGGTTTACTCTCCATTATCCCGATGTTTATCAAAGCAATGCCACGCCGTGGCCGTTATATCGCCTGCTGGGCTGTGGTATATCCGATCGTAGTTTGGTTCCTGATGTACGGCGGATACTTCGGTTTAGAGCGTGTTGAAACTCGCCAATGGGGCGGTCTGACGTTAACGCTGATTATCGCTTCAGTGGGGATTGCCGGCGCACTGCCGCTGGGCATTCTGCTGGCGTTAGGACGCCGTTCAGAGATGCCGGTGGTGCGTACGCTATCGGTCATCTTCATTGAGTTCTGGCGCGGCGTGCCGCTGATTACCGTGCTGTTTATGTCGTCAGTCATGCTGCCGCTGTTTATGGCAGAAGGTACCACCATCGACAAGTTGGTACGGGCGCTGGTCGGCGTAATCCTATTCCAGTCGGCTTATGTCGCGGAAGTGGTGCGCGGCGGTTTGCAGGCACTGCCGAAAGGTCAATACGAAGCAGCCGAGTCGCTGTCATTGGGATATTGGAAAACACAGGCGCTAGTGATTTTACCGCAGGCGCTCAAGCTCACCATTCCCGGCCTGGTGAACACCATTATTGCGCTGTTTAAAGATACCAGCCTGGTGATCATCATCGGCTTATTCGATCTCTTCAGTAGCGTGCAGCAAGCCACCGTTGACCCAACATGGTTGGGTATGTCGACAGAAGGCTATGTTTTTGCTGCCATGGTTTACTGGATTTTCTGTTTTAGCATGTCGCGCTATAGCCAGTATCTGGAGAAGCGTTTTCACACTGGGCGTGCATCGCACTGAGGTTTAACATGACACAAACTATGACTAATGCGGCTGATGCCATGATGATTACACTCGAAAACGTGAATAAATGGTATGGCCAATTCCACGTACTGAAAGACATCAATTTAAAGGTGAAACCACGCGAGCGTATCGTACTGTGCGGCCCATCGGGTTCCGGTAAATCCACTACTATTCGCTGCATCAACCATCTGGAAGAGCATCAGCAAGGGCGCATCGTGGTTGATGGCATTCATCTTAATCACGATGTGCGCAATATTGAGCGTGTTCGTACTGAAGTAGGCATGGTATTCCAGCATTTCAATCTTTTCCCGCATCTTACCGTACTGCAAAACTGTACGCTGGCGCCGATTTGGGTGCGTAAAATGCCGAAGAAAGAAGCGGAAGAGTTAGCTATGCATTACTTGCAGCGAGTGCGGATTGCTGAACATGCGCATAAGTTTCCTGGCCAACTTTCTGGTGGCCAGCAGCAGCGCGTGGCGATCGCCCGTTCACTCTGTATGAAGCCGAAAATTATGCTGTTTGATGAGCCGACATCAGCGCTCGACCCAGAGATGGTAAAGGAAGTGCTCGATACGATGATTGGCCTGGCAGAAGATGGCATGACCATGCTGTGCGTAACCCATGAAATGGGTTTTGCGCGCACCGTGGCGGATCGCGTGATCTTTATGGACCGCGGTGAAATAGTCGAAGAGGCGCCGCCGCAGGAGTTCTTCGCTAATCCGAGATCAGAACGTACGCGAGCCTTCCTTTCGCAAGTTATTCACTAATATTCAGTCAGTTATGTTGAAAATGGCCTCTGCTTTACCGCAGAGGCTTTTTTATATCTCTAATTTGAAACGCGCAAAGGGCTTCTTTTGGATGGCAGCTTAAGGGTTTACGCATACAAAAAAGCCCTGAACTTTCGTTCAGGGCTTCTGTGTTTGATGCCTGGCAGTTCCCTACTCTCGCATGGGGAGACCCCACACTACCATCGGCGCTACGGCGTTTCACTTCTGAGTTCGGCATGGGGTCAGGTGGGACCACCGCGCTAAAGCCGCCAGGCAAATTCTTTTAAACCGAACTCATGCCTATAACTGGTGCTGATACCCAGAGTCGAACTGGGGACCTCACCCTTACCAAGGGTGCGCTCTACCAACTGAGCCATATCAGCACGCTAAATTTGATGCCTGGCAGTTCCCTACTCTCGCATGGGGAGACCCCACACTACCATCGGCGCTACGGCGTTTCACTTCTGAGTTCGGCATGGGGTCAGGTGGGACCACCGCGCTAAAGCCGCCAGGCAAATTCTGTTTCGTTCGCGTAGCCCTCAAAGGCGCCGCAAACCAGTCCGTGAACAAGCTGAAAATCCGGTCTCTCAGACCAAAACGCCTCTGGCGTTGTAAGGTTAAGCCTCACGGGTCATTAGTACCGGTTAGCTCAACGCATCGCTGCGCTTACACACCCGGCCTATCAACGTCGTAGTCTTCAACGTCCCTTCAGGACTCTCAAGGAGTCAGGGAGAACTCATCTCGGGGCAAGTTTCGTGCTTAGATGCTTTCAGCACTTATCTTTTCCGCACTTAGCTACCGGGCAGTGCCATTGGCATGACAACCCGAACACCAGTGGTGCGTTCACTCCGGTCCTCTCGTACTAGGAGCAACCCCCCTCAATTCTCCAGCGCCCACGGCAGATAGGGACCGAACTGTCTCACGACGTTCTAAACCCAGCTCGCGTACCACTTTAAACGGCGAACAGCCGTACCCTTGGGACCTACTTCAGCCCCAGGATGTGATGAGCCGACATCGAGGTGCCAAACACCGCCGTCGATATGAACTCTTGGGCGGTATCAGCCTGTTATCCCCGGAGTACCTTTTATCCGTTGAGCGATGGCCCTTCCATTCAGAACCACCGGATCACTATGACCTGCTTTCGCACCTGCTCGAGCCGTCACTCTCGCAGTCAAGCTGGCTTATGCCATTGCACTAACCTCCTGATGTCCGACCAGGATTAGCCAACCTTCGTGCTCCTCCGTTACTCTTTGGGAGGAGACCGCCCCAGTCAAACTACCCACCAGACACTGTCCGCAGCCCGGATCACGGGCCTACGTTAGAACATCAAACATTAAAGGGTGGTATTTCAAGGTTGGCTCCACGCAGACTGGCGTCCACGCTTCAAAGCCTCCCACCTATCCTACACATCAAGGCTCAATGTTCAGTGTCAAGCTATAGTAAAGGTTCACGGGGTCTTTCCGTCTTGCCGCGGGTACACTGCATCTTCACAGCGATTTCAATTTCACTGAGTCTCGGGTGGAGACAGCCTGGCCATCATTACGCCATTCGTGCAGGTCGGAACTTACCCGACAAGGAATTTCGCTACCTTAGGACCGTTATAGTTACGGCCGCCGTTTACCGGGGCTTCGATCAAGAGCTTCTCCTTGCGGATAACCCCATCAATTAACCTTCCGGCACCGGGCAGGCGTCACACCGTATACGTCCACTTTCGTGTTTGCACAGTGCTGTGTTTTTAATAAACAGTTGCAGCCAGCTGGTATCTTCGACTGGCTTCGGCTCGGGGAGCAAGTCCCTCTACCTACGCGCCAGCGTGCCTTCTCCCGAAGTTACGGCACCATTTTGCCTAGTTCCTTCACCCGAGTTCTCTCAAGCGCCTTGGTATTCTCTACCTGACCACCTGTGTCGGTTTGGGGTACGATTTCGTGTTACCTGGAGCTTAGAGGCTTTTCCTGGAAGCAGGGCATCAGTTACTTCACCACCGTGGTGGCTCGTCGTCACGCCTCAGCCTTAAGACACCCCGGATTTACCAAAGGTGTCAGCCTACACGCTTAAACCGGGACAACCGTCGCCCGGATAACCTAGCCTTCTCCGTCCCCCCTTCGCAGTAACACCAAGTGCAGGAATATTAACCTGCTTCCCATCGACTACGCTTTTCAGCCTCGCCTTAGGGGTCGACTCACCCTGCTCCGATTAACGTTGAACAGGAACCCTTGGTCTTCCGGCGAGCGGGCTTTTCACCCGCTTTATCGTTACTTATGTCAGCATTCGCACTTCTGATACCTCCAGCATGCCTCACAGCACACCTTCGACGGCTTACAGAACGCTCCCCTACCCAACAACGCATACGCGTCGCTGCCGCAGCTTCGGTGCATGGTTTAGCCCCGTTACATCTTCCGCGCAGGCCGACTCGACCAGTGAGCTATTACGCTTTCTTTAAATGATGGCTGCTTCTAAGCCAACATCCTGGCTGTCTGTGCCTTCCCACATCGTTTCCCACTTAACCATGACTTTGGGACCTTAGCTGGCGGTCTGGGTTGTTTCCCTCTTCACGACGGACGTTAGCACCCGCCGTGTGTCTCCCGTGATAACATTCTCCGGTATTCGCAGTTTGCATCGGGTTGGTAAGCCGGGATGGCCCCCTAGCCGAAACAGTGCTCTACCCCCGGAGATGAGTTCACGAGGCGCTACCTAAATAGCTTTCGGGGAGAACCAGCTATCTCCCGGTTTGATTGGCCTTTCACCCCCAGCCACAAGTCATCCGCTAATTTTTCAACATTAGTCGGTTCGGTCCTCCAGTTAGTGTTACCCAACCTTCAACCTGCCCATGGCTAGATCACCGGGTTTCGGGTCTATACCCTGCAACTTAACGCCCAGTTAAGACTCGGTTTCCCTGCGGCTCCCCTATACGGTTAACCTTGCTACAGAATATAAGTCGCTGACCCATTATACAAAAGGTACGCAGTCACCCCATAAATGAGGCTCCCACTGCTTGTACGTACACGGTTTCAGGTTCTGTTTCACTCCCCTCGCCGGGGTTCTTTTCGCCTTTCCCTCACGGTACTGGTTCACTATCGGTCAGTCAGGAGTATTTAGCCTTGGAGGATGGTCCCCCCATATTCAGCCAGGATACCACGTGTCCCGCCCTACTCTTCGAACTCACAATCTGTGCACTTTCGTGTACGGGACTATCACCCGGTATCGTGCGACTTTCCAGACGCTTCCACTAACGCACAAACTGATTCAGGTTCTGGGCTGTTCCCCGTTCGCTCGCCGCTACTGGGGGAATCTCGGTTGATTTCTTTTCCTCTGGGTACTTAGATGTTTCAGTTCCCCAGGTTCGCCTCGCAACACTATGTATTCATGTTGCGATGATGCACTGAGTGCACCGGGTTTCCCCATTCGGACATCGTCGGCTGTAGCGGTTCATATCACCTTACCGACGCTTTACGCAGATTAGCACGTCCTTCATCGCCTCTGACTGCCAGGGCATCCACCGTGTACGCTTAGTCGCTTAACCTCACAACCCACAGGCGTTTTGCAACGCTCGGGACTGTAAGCATTTGAGAGACTCGAACGCATCGTGATTTCATTCTTATTACGGAGAATGAAAACGACGCGTCGTTTCAATTTTCAGCTTGTTCCGGATTGTTAAAGAGCATAATACTTCGCAGCACACCGTTTCCGGTACGCTCTGAAGTATTGTTTTGAGTCACTGTAATGGTGGAGCTAAGCGGGATCGAACCGCTGACCTCCTGCGTGCAAGGCAGGCGCTCTCCCAGCTGAGCTATAGCCCCATACAGTTACTGCAGAGACCACTACTACCACTCACCAGGAGTCACATTCATCAAATGAGAAATGTTAATTTCTTCTCATGCAAGGCATGCGTAAGGGAAGTTTACTTTCGTAAACGACCGCGCGCATAACGCAGCATGAGGAGAAATTTGGTAGGCCTGAGTGGACTTGAACCACCGACCTCACCCTTATCAGGGGTGCGCTCTAACCACCTGAGCTACAAGCCTGTAGAGGTTTTTTCTGCTCGTTACTTTCTATCAGACAATCTGTGTGAGCACTTCGCGGGAAGGTATCTTCAGGTAAGGAGGTGATCCAACCGCAGGTTCCCCTACGGTTACCTTGTTACGACTTCACCCCAGTCATGAATCACAAAGTGGTAAGCGCCCTCCCGAAGGTTAAGCTACCTACTTCTTTTGCAACCCACTCCCATGGTGTGACGGGCGGTGTGTACAAGGCCCGGGAACGTATTCACCGTAGCATTCTGATCTACGATTACTAGCGATTCCGACTTCACGGAGTCGAGTTGCAGACTCCGATCCGGACTACGACGCACTTTATGAGGTCCGCTTGCTCTCGCGAGGTCGCTTCTCTTTGTATGCGCCATTGTAGCACGTGTGTAGCCCTACTCGTAAGTGCCATGATGACTTGACTTCATCCCCGCCTTCTTCAAGTTTATCACTGGCAGTCTTCTTTGAGTTCCCGGCCGAACCGCTGGCAACAAAGGATAAGGGTTGCGCTCGTTGCGGGACTTAACCCAACATTTCACAACACGAGCTGACGACAGCCATGCAGCACCTGTCTCAGCGTTCCCGAAGGCACCAAAGCATCTCTGCTAAGTTCGCTGGATGTCAAGAGTAGGTAAGGTTCTTCGCGTTGCATCGAATTAAACCACATGCTCCACCGCTTGTGCGGGCCCCCGTCAATTCATTTGAGTTTTAACCTTGCGGCCGTACTCCCCAGGCGGTCGACTTAACGCGTTAGCTCCGGAAGCCACTCCTCAAGGGAACAACCTCCAAGTCGACATCGTTTACGGCGTGGACTACCAGGGTATCTAATCCTGTTTGCTCCCCACGCTTTCGCACCTGAGCGTCAGTCTTCGTCCAGGGGGCCGCCTTCGCCACCGGTATTCCTCCAGATCTCTACGCATTTCACCGCTACACCTGGAATTCTACCCCCCTCTACGAGACTCTAGCCTGCCAGTTTCGAATGCAGTTCCCAGGTTAAGCCCGGGGATTTCACATCCGACTTGACAGACCGCCTGCGTGCGCTTTACGCCCAGTAATTCCGATTAACGCTTGCACCCTCCGTAGTACCGCGGCTGCTGGCACGGCGTTAACCGGTGCTTCTTCTGCGGGTAACGTCAATCGGTGAGGTTATTAACCTCACCGCCTTCCTCCCCGCTGAAAGTACTTTACAACCCGAAGGCCTTCTTCATACACGCGGCATGGCTGCATCAGGCTTGCGCCCATTGTGCAATATTCCCCACTGCTGCCTCCCGTAGGAGTCTGGACCGTGTCTCAGTTCCAGTGTGGCTGGTCATCCTCTCAGACCAGCTAGGGATCGTCGCCTAGGTGAGCCATTACCCCACCTACTAGCTAATCCCATCTGGGCACATCCGATGGTGTGAGGCCCGAAGGTCCCCCACTTTGGTCTTGCGACGTTATGCGGTATTAGCTACCGTTTCCAGTAGTTATCCCCCTCCATCGGGCAGTTTCCCAGACATTACTCACCCGTCCGCCACTCGTCACCCAAGGAGCAAGCTCCTCTGTGCTACCGTCCGACTTGCATGTGTTAGGCCTGCCGCCAGCGTTCAATCTGAGCCATGATCAAACTCTTCAATTTAAGTTTGATTTGCTTAAACAAGTTAAGCGATGCTCATCTGTAAAACGTCATAATGAATTTCATTATGTGTTCACTCGTGAGACTTGATATTTTTTTGCGTCCGGAGACGCTGATATCAATCCTGCGAGTGCCCACACAGATTGTCTGATAAATTGTTAAAGAGCGTTGCGAACAGCGGGTTAACCGCCTGTCGCGAGGTGGCGTATATTACGCTTTCCTCCTTCAGAGTCAAACACTTTTTTTCAGCGCTTTCATCCGGCGGGATGAATTTCTTCACTCCCTGCTGAGCCGCCTGCGTTGCCGCTTTGCCGTCTCAGTGGTGGCGCATTATAGGGATCCGAATTTTTTGCACAACCCCTTTTTTCGATCTTTTTAATCGACTGGCGAGTTTTCATTCTTTTCGCTGCGATCGCGAGCGATCTGTTCAAAAATCATCTTGTTTATCCGGCTTTTAAACCGCAGGCTTGGGTAAAAATGTAAAAGGAGAAGATCATGTCTATAGCCCTACGACCTTATAAGAACCATTTTCCGCAAACCGGCGATCGCGTCATGATCGATAGCAGCAGCGTGGTGGTCGGTGAAGTACAACTTGCTGATGACGTCAGCATTTGGCCGCTGGTAGCGATTCGCGGTGACGTGAATAAAGTGATGATTGGTAAAAGAAGTAATATCCAGGACGGCAGCGTACTGCACGTCACGCATAAATCCACCAGCAATCCGGAAGGTTTCCCACTCATCATTGGCGAAGACGTGACGGTGGGTCATAAAGCCATGCTACACGGCTGTACCATTGGCGATCGTGTGCTGGTTGGTATGGGATCGATTCTGCTGGACGGCGTAATTATTGAAGATGACGTGATGATTGGCGCTGGCAGTTTGGTGCCGCCGGGCAAACGTCTGGAGAGTGGCTATCTCTATTTAGGCAGCCCGGTTAAACAAGTACGACCGCTAAGTGAAGCTGAAATCGCCGGGCTGCTCTATTCATCCAACAATTATGTTGGTTGGAAGAATGAATATCTCGATCAAGAAAGCAAAGCTCCTTCCTGATCGTCAAACTCACTCCTGCTGCATTGCCTGCTTTAGTTTAGTAATCACTGGCGTGATCTCTGGCATCACGCCATGCCACAGTTGGAAAGCATGAGCGGCTTGCCCCACCAGCATGCCAACACCATCTGCCAGCTGCTGCGCACCCTGCTGCTGGCACCACAGCAGAAATGGCGTTAAACCTTGTTGATAAAACATGTCATAGCAACGCGTTTGCTGGTTAATAAGAGAGGCGGTTAGTGCAGGCACCTTGCCATCGACACCACTCGAAGTGGCATTAATGATCAGATCAAACTCCTGATCCTCTAATTGCCCGAAGCCACTAGCTTGAATATCTCCGCTCTGGTGGAAAATTTCTGCCAGCATTGCTGCTCGTTCAACGGTGCGATTGACCACAACCAGTGAACATCCAAAAGAAAGAAGCGGCAGGATCACACCTCGCGCTGCTCCGCCGGCACCCACCAGCAGCACACGATCGCCGGGATGGATCAGCTGCAGTCGCTCCAGATCGCTGAGTAAACCAATGCCATCCGTGTTATCGCCGAAGATCTTACCCTGCGCATCTTTCTTTAAGGTATTAACAGCGCCGGAGAGTGCCGCTCGCTCGCTGAGCTCATCAGCAAACTCCCACGCTTGCTGCTTAAAAGGCAACGTTACGTTGGCGCCTTTACCACCCTTAGCAAAAAAATCCGCTATTGCCTGAGGAAACCCTTCTAATGGCGCACACTCTCTACCATATTGATGCTCAATACCGGTTTGCTCAGCAAACAGAGAATGAATAAAAGGTGATTTGCTATGCGCGATGGGATTACCAAAAACAGCAAAGTTTTCCATACATTAACCCTGACGAATAAGTTCACCGCTAATAACGTCGCGGATTTCAGAAGGATTCAGGCGTCCACCGGTTTCAGCGTGTAACACTGGAAACTGAGCACCAAATTGCTGAACAACTTCTTCCGCATTGCGGCAAGGCGGTTCACCAGAAAGATTGGCGCTGGTCGAAACCAGGGGTTTTCCAAAACCACGGCATAGCGCCTGCACTTCAGGGTGATCGCTAACGCGAATTGCTAAAGAATCAAAACGTCCAGTGAGCCAGCGCGGTGTGTGTGGCGAAGCTGGAACCACATAGGTCACCGGGCCAGGCCAGCTGGCAAACATGCGCTCGCGCTGTAGTACAGTCAGCTCACGATCAGCGATATAAGGTTCAAGCTGCGCGTAATCGGCTGCAATAAGAATAAGACCTTTGTCGACTGGACGCTGCTTGAGCGCAAGAAGCGCCATTACGGCATTTTCGCTATCAGGATCGCAACCCAAGCCGAATACGGCTTCTGTTGGGTAGGCGATAACTTCCTGCTGCTGGAGTTGCTCAATACAAAAATCGAGGCTTCCTGCTGAATACTGACTTGGTTTCATGATAACTCTTCGTCCTGAACAATAGGCTTACCGCAGCGTTTGCTGGCGCAGAAGCGCTTCATGCCCTGTGCGGTTTTCTTCTCTATTAATAAAGGGAACTGACAATGTGGGCAAACACCTTCAACCGGCGTTGCATTGATTGCAAACTGACACTCTGGATAGCGGTCGCAAGAGTGGAAGGTTTTGCCATAACGCGAGCGCCGTTGTACGAGTTTGCCGTTCTGACATTGCGGACAGCTGATAGCTGTTTCGTCAGGTTTGTCGATGGTTTCTGTGTAATCACACTCTGGATAATGGCTACACCCCACGAACATGCCAAATCGTCCCTGGCGTAGAACTTTATCTGCTCCACATTTTGGGCATGCGTGGCCTTCCAGTACTTTTACGACGTGGCCATCGCCCTGACTCTTCAGCGGGCGGATATAGTCACAGGTTGGATAGTTGATACATCCAAGAAAGGGACCGTGTTTGCCGGAGCGTATAACTAATTCTGCCCCGCAAGCGGGGCAGGGATCGTGTTTAGGCACGGAGAATAGTGCTGGTTTACTCATATTACCGGTTGCATCAAGCGCAGATTATTAATGCAGCATACCTTCATTGACGTCGAATAGCAGTTCTTCCATTTGCTGATAGGCATTTTCACATCCTGGAATGTTAAACAACACCATCAACACCACCCATTTGAGATCTTCAAGATCGAATTCCAGGGTATCAAGGGCCATTACGCGTTCAATAACCATCTCGCGTGTTTCCATATTCAGCACCTGGACCTGTTCCAGGAACAAAATAAAACCGCGACATTCGGCATCTAAACGCTGGTTTTCCTCTTCCGTGTAGATTCGCATGGAGAGCGGATCGTTTGCCATGAGTACAGGCGCAACCAAGCCTTCCTGGTAATCCGCTAACCGTTCAAGCCAATTCAACGCATTGTAGATATCTTCACGATGGAAACCGGCATCGGTTAAATCATCTGTCAATTTATCCTGATCAACGCGCATTTCGGCTTCGTTGTGGATATACGTCTCAAACAAGTACATAAGTACGTCGAACATGGCATGCCCTCCTCAATCGGACATAGCCGCCGGGTACAGCTGCGATCCATCCTGCTAACTCCAGCTCCAGCAAGTGAGCTGCGATAACTGGCACAGGTTGGCCGGCACGTTCAGCGACGACGTCAACAGGTGTAACCTCATCACCTACGTTAGCCAACACAGTTGCAAATGGCAATGGAACATCGTCACTGTCTTGTGAATATATTGTTTCTGAAGTGCTATCAGGCAGCCATTGCAACGTTGAATGTAAATCTTCAAGAATATTGTTGGGATGCGCCACCAGCAGCGCCCCTTGCTGAATAAGCCAGTGCGTTCCTTCACTACCAGGATTACCTAAAGCACCGGGTAAGGCATAAACGTTGCGATTTTGTTCCAAAGCATAGCGTGCAGTAACTAGCGAACCGCTTTTGAGCGTGGCTTCTATCACCAACACACCCAAGCTTAAACCACTGATGATACGATTACGTCGAGGAAAGTTAACCGGATGCGGGGCCATATCAAGTGGGAACTCAGAGACCAGCGCACCACCTCTGTTCATGATTTCGCGCGCCAGGGTTTGATGGTTTTTCGGGTAGATATATTGCAGGCCACTGCCTAACACTGCCACGGTTTTGCCCTGTACTTCTAACGCGGCGCGATGTGCCACACCATCTATTCCGCGCGCTAAACCACTGGTAATAGTTAAACCACTTAGCGCCAATTGCTGCGTAAACCAGCTTCCCCATTGTTTGCCGTAATGGGTGCAATGGCGGCTGCCCACCACGCCCAGTTGGGGTGTTTGCAGAGCATCCAAACTTCCGGCGACATACAGTAATGACGGACGTCGGCTAATTTCGGCTAACGCCGTAGGATAATGTTCCTCTATACATGCCACTAAATGGTGCTGTTCATGCGCCAGCCATGCATGCGTTCTCTCTAATTGGCGTGGGCATAGCTCCCTGAACTGCTGTCGCTGTATTTCGCTCAATCCGTGATCTAGCAAAAGGTCATCATCAATATGAGCGTTATCCTGCAGTGTTACCGCTAAATGTCTGACAAGCCGACTGCTTAATCCTTTCACGTTTGCCAACCTGAGCATCCATTCAATTCTCTCCATGCCGCACTCCTTGTCAGCCGCGCTATCATGCGGTGCAATGCTGTCAATCGGGCATCAGAAAGTCTACAATATGCGGCAATAATCTTTTCTTTAACGCATACAGATCTGGATATTTATGTCAGTTTTGCAGGTATTACATTTCCCTGATGATCGCCTCCGCAAAATCGCTGCGCCGGTGGCAACCGTAAACGCAGACGTTCAGCGTATTGTCGACGACATGTTCGAAACCATGTACGCCGAAGAAGGTATTGGCTTAGCGGCGACTCAGGTCGATATTCATCAACGCATCATTGTCATTGATGTTTCAGAAAATCGTGACGAGCGTTTAGTACTGATCAATCCGGAATTGCTGGAAAAAAGTGGTGAAACCGGTATTGAAGAAGGCTGCCTTTCCATTCCTGAACAACGTGCTTTTGTGCCGCGTGCAGAATGGGTCAAAGTGCGTGCTCTGGATCGCGATGGCAACAGCTTTGAGCTGGAAACTGACGGTCTGCTGGCGATTTGTATCCAGCATGAAATCGATCATCTCGATGGCAAACTTTTCATTGATTATCTGTCGCCACTTAAACGTCAGCGTATTAAACAGAAACTGGAAAAATTGGCCCGCCTTAACGCACGCGAAGATTAAGCGCTAATAGAAGGTTAAACTGTGTCTGCACCGCTCAAAATTATCTTTGCCGGTACACCTGACTTTGCAGCGCGTCATCTTGACGCGCTGCTTGCTTCTCAGCACCAGGTAGTTGGCGTCTTTACTCAGCCCGATCGTCCCGCTGGACGCGGTAATAAACTTACGCCAAGCCCGGTAAAAGTCCTGGCGCAGGTACATGATATTCCCGTGTTTCAGCCGAAATCCCTGAAGCCTGAAGAGAACCAGCATCTGGTTGCCGAATTGCAGGCCGATATTATGGTGGTCGTAGCTTATGGCTTGATCCTGCCGAAAGCCGTGTTGGCGATGCCGCGTCTGGGTTGTATTAATGTGCATGGTTCGCTGTTGCCTCGCTGGCGCGGCGCGGCGCCGATTCAACGCGCGCTCTGGGCTGGCGATAGCGAAACTGGCGTGACCATCATGCAAATGGATGTTGGTCTTGATACCGGTGACATGCTGCATAAGCTTTCATGCCCAATTACGCCTGAAGACACCAGCGCGTCTCTGTATGAAAAACTGGCGCAACTTGGTCCCCAAGGCATGTTGCTAACGCTGGAACTGCTGGCAAGTGGTCATGCCAAGCCAGAAGTTCAGGATGAAGCATTGGTCTCTTATGCCGAGAAACTGAGTAAAGAAGAAGCGCGTCTCGATTGGTCGCTTTCTGCTGTGCAGTTGGAGCGTTGTATCCGCGCCTTTAATCCATGGCCAATGAGCTATTTCATGGTAGATGAGCAACCGGTTAAAGTCTGGCAGGCAAGCGTTTTACCGCACCAAAATAAGCATCCCGGTGAAATCGTGCATGTTGATAAACAAGGCATTCAGATCGCTACAGCCGATGGCGTACTAAATCTGGAGTCACTGCAACCTGCTGGTAAAAAAGCCATGTCTGCGCAGGACCTGCTCAATTCGCGTCGCGAATGGTTCGCTCCTGGAACCGTTCTGGCCTGATCCTCCAAGCCCGGTTTAACCGGGCTTTTTGTTTGATAAAAGAAAATGAAAAAAAACAACAATTTGCGAAGCCTGGCTGCGCAACTCATTGAACGTGTTGTGGATAAGGGCGAATCACTGAGCGCCATTCTGCCTGCTGCACAAAAAGCGTTATCGGATAAAGATGGCGCACTGCTGCAAGAGTTGTGCTTTGGCGTGATGCGCACGTTGCCACAGCTGGAAGCCTTGATTGGCAAATTGATGGAACGTACGTTAACGGGTAAGCAGCGAGTGCTGCATTATCTGTTGATGGTTGGGCTTTATCAGCTGCTCTACACCCGCGTGCCAGCACATGCCGCACTGGCGGAAACTGTCGCAGGTGCCGAGGTACTGAAACGCGCAAATTTGAAAGGTCTATTAAACGGTGTGCTTCGCCAGTTCCTGCGCCAACAAGAAGCGCTTTTAGCGGAAGTTGATCAAGGTACGCAACGTTACTGGCATCCCGGTTGGTTACTCAAACGTCTGCAAGCTGCATGGCCAGAACAGTGGCAGCACATTGTAGAAGCCAATAATCAGCGCCCGCCGATGTGGCTGCGCGTCAATCGCCAGCATCATAGCCGGGATGCATGGTTAGCATTATTGCAGGCAGCAGACAAACAGGCTTTCCCGGGCGATGCACCCGATGCTTTGCGTTTGGACTCCCCCGCTCCCGTGAGCCATCTGCCTGGTTTCGAACATGGTTGGGTAACGGTTCAGGATCTCTCCGCACAGCGCTGCGCGTTACTGCTTGAACCGCAGAATGGCGAATCCATTCTCGATCTTTGCGCAGCACCCGGCGGTAAAACCACGCATATCCTTGAAATTGCCCCACAGGCCAAGGTATTAGCCGTCGATATTGACCAGCAACGCCTGCTTCGCGTACACGAAAATCTACAACGCCTGGATATGCAGGCTGAAGTACGTCAGGGTGATGGTCGTACACCGGCAGAATGGTGTGGCGAAATGCAATTTGATCGTATCCTGCTAGATGCTCCCTGCTCAGCGACTGGAGTGATTCGCCGCCATCCAGACATCAAGTGGCTGCGTCGCGATCGTGATATTGCCGAGCTGGCTATTTTGCAGCGTGAAATTCTTGAGGCTATTTGGCCGCGTCTGAAGTCTGGCGGGACAATGATTTATGCAACCTGCTCAATTCTCCCTGAAGAGAATCATCAACAAATCAGTACCTTTTTGGCGGCGCACAGTGATGCAGTGGCGGAGACATTACCGCAGGGACAGGCCAATGGCTGGCAGGTTTTCCCGACCGTCGATGGCGGTGACGGCTTCTTCTACGCTAAGCTGATGAAAAAATAGTGCAGCGCAATCTGACAAGAGCATCTAAGCCATGAAAATCATTATCCTCGGCGCCGGTCAGGTCGGCGGAACCCTGGCAGAGAATCTGGTGGGGGAAAATAACGATATTACGGTCGTCGATAGCGATGCCACCCGTTTACGCGTGCTGCAGGACAAATTTGATCTGCGCGTTGTGCATGGCCATGGATCACATCCACGCATCTTGCGTGAAGCCGGTGCTGAAGACGCCGATATGTTGGTGGCGGTGACCAACTCCGACGAAACCAATATGGTAGCGTGTCAGATTGCCTATTCACTTTTCAATACGCCAAACCGCATCGCCCGTATCCGCGCCGCCGAGTATTTACGCGATGCGGAGAAGCTGTTTGTGCCGGAAGCCGTACCGATTGACCATTTGATATCACCGGAACAGTTGGTGATAGACAATATTTATCGGCTGATCCAATATCCAGGTGCTCTTCAGGTGGTGAATTTTGCCGAAGGAAAAGTGAGCCTCGCGGTGGTTAAAGCCTATTATGGCGGCCCACTGGTAGGCAATCCGTTATCGATTATGCGCGAACATATGCCACACATCGATACGCGTGTAGCCGCGATTTTTCGTCAGGATCGTCCCATTCGCCCGCAGGGTTCCACAATTGTCGAAGCCGGTGATGAAGTCTTCTTTATTGCAGCAAGTCAGCATATTCGCGCGGTAATGAGCGAGATGCAACGCCTGGAAAAACCGTATAAACGCATCATGCTGGTTGGCGGCGGCAATATTGGCTTTGGCCTGGCGCAGCGTCTGGAAAAACAGTACAGCGTGAAGTTGATTGAACGTAATCAACAGCGCGCGGCCGAACTCGCTGAACGCCTGCACGACACCATTGTGTTTTACGGTGACGCTTCAGATCAGGAGTTGCTAGCAGAAGAGCACGTGGATCAAGTCGATCTCTTTATCGCAGTAACTAACGACGATGAAGCCAACATTATGTCGGCCATGCTGGCTAAAAAGATGGGGGCCAAAAAGGTGATGGTGCTGATCCAGCGCCGTGCCTATGTCGATCTTGTACAAGGCAGCGTGATCGACATTGCTATCTCACCACAACAGGCCACGATATCGGCCCTGCTGAGCCACGTACGTAAAGCTGATATTGTTGGCGTTTCATCGTTACGCCGCGGTATCGCAGAAGCCATCGAAGCTATAGCACATGGCGATGAAACAACTTCGCGCGTTGTTGGCCGT
This sequence comes from Pantoea nemavictus, assembly GCF_037479095.1. Taxonomy (NCBI): domain Bacteria; kingdom Pseudomonadati; phylum Pseudomonadota; class Gammaproteobacteria; order Enterobacterales; family Erwiniaceae; genus Pantoea; species Pantoea nemavictus. The sequence goes on from NZ_JBBGZW010000001.1 coordinate 1,700,362, forward strand.
TTGATCGAAGATATTAAGCTACCCCCAGGAACCATTATCGGTGCCGTTGTACGCGGTGACGAAGTGATCATCGCGAATGACAATGTTCGCGTCGAACAGGGCGATCACGTAATTATGTTCCTGACAGATAAGAAGTTTGTCCCGGATGTCGAACGCCTGTTCCAGCCTAGTCCTTTCTTCCTGTAATTGCTGCGGGCGATAGCCCGCCGTGAAAGTTTTGCTTAATCCATTGTTATAATGGCAATTGCACAAAGGTTTGTTAGACTTTAGCCATTGGCCAAGGCAAGGAGATAACAATGAGTTTATTCAAAGAGTTTCGTGATTTTGCAATGCGTGGGAACGTGGTTGACCTGGCAGTCGGTGTCATCATCGGTGCTGCTTTTGGTAAGATTGTTTCTTCACTGGTCGCGAATATCATCATGCCACCACTTGGCTTGTTGATTGGCGGCGTTGATTTCAAGCAGTTTAAATGGATACTTAAACCAGCAGAAGGTGATATTCCTGCAGTGGTGATGGAGTACGGTAATTTTATTCAGACTGTTTTCGATTTCGTTATTGTTGCTTTCGCTATCTTCCTGGCAATTAAAGTAATGAATAAGCTGTACCAGAAAAAAGAAGTCGAAAAAGCAGCACCTAAACCAACGAATGAAGAGTTACTGCTGACTGAAATTCGTGACCTTTTAAAACAACAAAATCACGATAAATTATGATGAAAAAGCCGCCCGAATAAGGCGGCTTTTTTAACTTTAGAGCTGAAGGCCAGTGATAAACTTTTCTGCTTATCACTGGCCTCCCAGTTACGTCCTTTCGCATGTTTTTCTCTACGCTGATAGCTACCCTTACCTTTCTGATTCTTCTCAATACGCTGTCGAAACAGTGGATCATGCAGTAAGGCTTCGAGTGCATTATCGTTTATTTTACCTTTTTGATGCTGATAGCGGCTCATCTTGTCCTCCAGTTAGTTACGGCGCAACTATAGTCCTTACAGTGCAAAATTCAATCTTTGCTACAACAAATTTCAGGATGCGGCTCTTCACCTTTTTCTAGCGCCTCGAGAATTGAGCAGCAAGTGCTGCTATGTATATCACCGCAGCAGGTTTCGGCGAGACGATGCAATGAATGCTGGATGGTCTGTAGCTCAGCGATCATACCATTAACTTCATCCAGGCGTTTTGCCACGATCGCCTTTGATTCCTGACAGGTATGATGCTCAGGATCGATGCGGATCGACAATAGTCCGCGGATAGAATCTAAGCTGAAGCCCAATTGCCGTCCGTAACGAATAAAACGTAAGCGTTGTAAATCATCTTCGCTATAAAGACGAAAACCGCCCTCAGTACGTACCTCATGATTCATCATCTGCTGTTTTTCATAAAAGCGGATGGTATCAGGCGTAACATCCGCCATCTTTGCGAGCTTGCCTATCTTGTACATACTATTTTTCCTGCTGCAAACGCTGATGAATGACGTCGCTGTAATCGCCACGTAAAAAGTCGGTGCTAATTCCAGCCTGTTGCAGTTTTAACTGCAGCAACGCTAAACGTTTCGAGAACTCGCGCGCTTTTTCATCATTTGGATCTAACTCTTGCAACAAATCATTGAGTGCTAATGCTTCGCGGCGCATCTCCAGTTCTGGGGGCAAATAGCCGGCGTTTTTTAACAGACGATAAGCAGTGCGCAGTTCGACCGGTACTCCGCTATCGTCTTCGATGTGTAAAGGTGCACCTTCACCAGGTAGGTTACTCAGTTCACCTTTTTCTTGAGCCTCACGGATATGCTGCTCAACAAGTTGATCAATTAGCCACATCAAGGAGCTCCTGACAAATGTATCTGCCATCAGCATAGCGAAAGGGGAGGAAATGGGAAGGAATTACGGACAATAAAAAACCCGCCGAAGCGGGTTTTCTACGATACTACAAATTACTCTGCAGTAACTTCTGCTTGAGCTTCTGGACGATCAACCAGCTCGATGTAAGCCATCGGAGCGTTGTCACCAGCACGGAAGCCACACTTCAAAATGCGAGTGTAACCACCGGCACGGCTCGCGAAACGCGGGCCCAGCTCGTTAAACAGTTTTGCCACGATCTCGTTGTCACGAGTGCGGGCGAATGCCAGACGACGATTAGCTACGCTGTCGGTCTTGGCAAGAGTAATCAGCGGCTCAACTACGCGGCGCAGCTCTTTGGCTTTCGGCAGAGTCGTCTTAATGATCTCATGACGAACCAGAGAACCAGCCATGTTGCGGAACATAGCCTGACGATGGCTGCTGTTGCGGTTCAGTTGACGACCACTCTTACGATGGCGCATGACCTTATCCTTCTCAGTGAAACCTTAACCTGTGATCGGGTTATTCATCAGCAATGCTTGCTGGTGGCCAGTTTTCCAGGCGCATGCCCAGAGACAAACCACGTGAAGCAAGCACATCTTTAATCTCGGTAAGAGATTTTTTACCCAGGTTAGGCGTTTTAAGCAGCTCAACCTCGGTACGCTGTACCAGATCACCGATGTAGTGGATAGCTTCTGCCTTAAGGCAGTTAGCAGAGCGGACAGTCAATTCCAGATCGTCAACAGGGCGCAGCAGGATCGGATCGAATTCTGGTTTCTCTTCTTTCACTTCCGGCTGACGTACATCACGTAAGTCAACGAAAGCTTCCAGTTGTTCTGCCAGGATGGTTGCCGCACGACGAATCGCCTCTTCAGGATCGATTGTGCCGTTGGTTTCCATTTCGATGACCAGCTTGTCCAGGTCGGTACGCTGTTCTACACGCGCTGCTTCAACATTGTAGGCGATACGGTCTACAGGGCTGTAGCAAGCGTCAACCAACAGACGGCCGATTGGGCGCTCATCTTCTTCCGAATGAATTCGGGCAGAAGCCGGCACATAACCACGACCACGTTGAACTTTGATACGCATGCTAATAGATGCGTTTTCATCGGTCAGGTGGCAGATCACATGCTGCGGCTTGACGATTTCAACATCACCGTCGTGGGTGATGTCGGCTGCAGTCACAGGGCCAATGCCAGATTTATTCAGAGTAAGGATGACTTCATCTTTACCTTGAACTCTTACCGCCAACCCTTTCAGGTTAAGCAGGATTTCCAGGATATCTTCCTGTACGCCCTCTTTGGTGGAGTACTCATGAAGCACACCATCAATCTCAACCTCGGTCACCGCGCAACCCGGCATGGAAGAAAGCAGAATACGGCGCAGTGCGTTACCAAGAGTATGGCCAAAGCCACGCTCTAACGGCTCAAGGGTCACCTTGGCGTGCGTCGAACTCACTTGCTCGATATCTACCAGGCGCGGTTTTAGAAACTCTGTCACAGAACCCTGCATTGTGTCCTCTCTTTGGTACTAAGCTTTACTTGGAGTAAAGCTCGACGATCAGGTGTTCGTTAATGTCCGCAGACAGATCGGTACGCTCAGGAATACGCTTGAACACACCTTCCATCTTAGTAGCATCAACTTCCAGCCAGGTTGGCTTTTCACGCTGCTCAGCCAGCTCCAGAGCGGCCTTCACGCGAGATTGCTGTTTGGCTTTCTCACGGATGCTTACGACATCATTCGGAGATACCTGATAAGAAGCGATGTTAACAACGCGACCGTTCACCAGGATAGATTTATGGCTAACCAACTGGCGTGCTTCTGCACGAGTTGCACCAAAGCCCATACGGTAAACAACGTTATCCAGACGACCTTCCAGCAGAGCCAGCAGGTTTTCACCTGTGTTGCCTTTCAGACGTGCTGCTTCTTTATAGTAGTTACGGAACTGACGCTCCAGCACGCCGTACATACGACGAACTTTCTGCTTTTCACGCAACTGGCCGCCGTAGTCAGACAGACGCGGTTTGCGCGCACCATGCTGACCAGGTGGTTGTTCAATTTTGCACTTGGTATCGATCGCGCGAACGCCAGACTTAAGGAATAAGTCGGTACCCTCACGACGGCTCAGCTTGAGCTTAGGACCCAAATATCTTGCCATTTTCTTTCTCCAACTAACCTAAAAACGGGCGTTAAACGCGACGTTTTTTCGGCGGACGACAACCGTTGTGAGGGATTGGAGTCACATCAGTAATATTAGTGATGCGGAAACCAGCAGCGTTCAGAGCACGAATTGTTGATTCGCGACCTGGACCTGGACCCTTAACCATAACTTCCAGATTCTTAATACCGTAATCTTTCACTGCTTCTGCACAGCGCTCTGCAGCTACCTGAGCAGCAAACGGAGTAGATTTACGTGAACCGCGGAAACCGGAACCACCGGCGGTTGCCCAACCCAGTGCGTTACCCTGACGATCAGTAATGGTAACGATGGTGTTGTTAAAAGATGCATGGACATGAGCCACGCCATCTGAGACTTGTTTTCTTACACGCTTACGTGCACGAACTGGTGCCTTTGCCATTATTTACTCACCCCGATTATTTCTTGATCGGTTTACGCGGACCCTTACGGGTACGTGCATTGGTCTTAGTACGCTGACCGCGAACTGGCAGACCACGACGATGGCGTAAACCACGATAGCAACCAAGGTCCATCAGACGCTTGATGCTCAGGGTGATTTCACGGCGCAGATCACCTTCAACAACGAATTTACCAACTGCTTCACGCAGCTGTTCAATTTGTTCTTCAGACAGCTCTCTGATCTTAACATTTTCAGCAATACCCGTTGAAGCGCAGATGGCTTTAGAACGAGTTTTACCGATACCGAAAATCGAAGTTAATGCGATAACGGTATGTTTTTGATCAGGAATGTTAATGCCTGCTATACGGGCCACTATGCACTCCTATAATTAAACAAATGCGTCCCATGCTGAAAAGCCCGTTTTCAGGATACTCAAATGGTAACGCATCGACATACAAAAGATTGGCTGGCTAATCTAGCCAGCTCAACCCGACTTTGCAAGAAAAATATGTGACAATATCAGCCTTGGCGCTGTTTATGCTTTGGCTCGGCGCTGCAGATCACACGCACGACACCGTCGCGACGAATGATTTTGCAGTTACGACATAATTTCTTGACGGAAGCACGAACTTTCATTTTTACTCTCCGTAACTTCTCAAGCACCCAAATTAACGGCCGTAGCCCTTCAGGTTTGCTTTCTTCAATGCAGACTCGTACTGACTCGACATCATCAGAGTTTGCACTTGAGCCATAAAGTCCATGATGACGACCACTACGATGAGCAGCGATGTACCGCCAAAGTAGAATGGAACTTTCATAGCATCACGCATGAACTCCGGGATCAGGCAGATAAAAGTAATATACAGTGCGCCGATTAAGGTCAGACGTGTCATTACTTTATCGATGTACTTCGCCGTTTGCTCTCCCGGACGAATTCCCGGTACGAATGCACCAGACTTCTTCAGGTTATCTGCTGTTTCACGTGGGTTGAATACCAACGCCGTGTAGAAGAAACAGAAGAAGATGATTGCAGTCGCATAGAGTAGCACATAAAGCGGCTGTCCTGGTTGCAAATACAGCGAAATTGTTGTCAGCCAGTTCCAACCGGTTCCGCCCCCGAACCATGATGCTATGGTCGCTGGGAACAGAATAATGCTGGAAGCAAAAATAGCTGGGATTACGCCCGCCATGTTCACTTTCAACGGTAAATGTGTGCTCTGTGCAGCATATACACGACGACCTTGCTGACGTTTGGCGTAGTTGACCACGATGCGGCGCTGGCCACGCTCAACGAAAATAACAAAGAACGTCACTGCAAATACTAGAACTGCAACCAACAGCAACAGAAGGAAGTGCAGGTCACCTTGCCGCGCTTGCTCAATGGTATGGCCAATGGCCGGCGGGAGACCCGCAACGATACCAGCGAAGATAATGATCGAGATACCGTTACCGATACCTCGTTCAGTAATCTGTTCGCCCAGCCACATCAGGAACATTGTCCCGGTAACCAGACTTACAACAGCGGTAAAGTAGAATGCAAAGCCTGGATTCATAACCAGTCCCTGCATTCCAGGCATATTCGGTAAACCGGTAGCTATACCGATCGACTGGAATACAGCCAGAACCAGTGTGCCGTAGCGAGTGTACTGGCTAATCTTACGACGACCAGCTTCACCCTCTTTCTTAATCTCAGCTAACGCTGGATGAACCACCGTCAGCAGCTGGATAATAATAGATGCCGAAATGTACGGCATAATTCCCAGCGCGAAGATTGAGGCACGACTGAGAGCACCACCAGAGAACATGTTAAACATTTCAATGATGGTGCCACGCTGTTGCTCAAGCAGTTTGGCAAGTACAGTGGCATCGATACCGGGGATTGGAATAAAAGAGCCAATGCGGAAGACAATGAGTGCACCGATTACAAACAACAGTCTGCGCTTCAGTTCACCAAAGCCACCTTTGGCACTTTGAAAATCTAATCCCGGTTGCTTTGCCATCTGCTACTTATTCCTCGATTTTACCGCCAGCAGCTTCGATTGCAGCACGAGCACCTTTGGTGACACGCAGACCGCGAACCGTTACCGGTGCAGAAACTTCACCAGAAAGAATCACTTTCGCGAATTCAATCTGAACACCGATAATATTGGCCGCTTTCAGCGTATTCAGGTCAACAATACCGCCTTCAACTTTCGCCAGATCAGACAGACGAACTTCTGTAGTGATCATTGCTTTGCGAGAGGTGAAACCGAATTTCGGCAGACGACGATACAGAGGCATCTGACCACCCTCGAAACCGCGACGTACGCCACCGCCAGAACGAGAGTTCTGACCTTTGTGACCACGACCACCAGTTTTACCGAGGCCAGAACCGATACCACGACCCAGACGCTTAGAAGCGTGTTTAGACCCTTCGGCCGGAGACAGAGTGTTTAAACGCATCTCTTACTCCTCCACTTTCAGCATGTAGGAAATCGCGTTAATCATACCGCGTACTGCTGGCGTATCTTCACGCTCAACGGTGTGATTGATGCGACGCAGACCCAAGCCAACCAGAGTCGCTTTATGCTTAGGCAAGCGGCCGATTGAACTACGAGTTTGTGTAATTTTAATTGTCTTAGCCATCGTGATTACCCCAGAATTTCTTCAACGGATTTACCACGCTTGGCAGCGACCATTTCCGGAGAATTCATATTGCCCAGGCCATCGATAGTTGCACGAACCACGTTAATCGGGTTAGTAGAACCATACGCTTTAGCCAGAACGTTATGTACTCCAGCGACTTCTAAAACGGCGCGCATTGCACCGCCGGCAATGATACCGGTACCTTCAGAAGCCGGCTGCATGAACACACGAGAACCTGTGTGCGCACCTTTAACAGGGTGCTGCAGGGTGCCGTGAGTCAGCGCGACGTTAATCATATTGCGACGGGCTTTCTCCATCGCTTTCTGGATCGCTGCTGGAACTTCACGCGCTTTACCGTAACCAAAACCAACGCGGCCATTACCATCACCCACTACAGTCAGTGCGGTGAAGGAGAAAATACGACCACCTTTTACAGTTTTAGATACACGGTTTACCGCGATCAGTTTTTCCTGCAGTTCGCCAGCTTGTTTCTCGATGTTTGACATCTTAGACCTCTACCTTAGAACTGAAGGCCAGCTTCACGGGCAGCATCTGCCAGTGCCTGGACACGACCATGATATTGGAACCCGGAACGGTCGAAAGAGACATTTTTGATGCCTTTCTCAACAGCGCGCTCAGCCAGAGCTTTACCTACAGCTGCAGCGGCGTCTTTGTTACCGGTATACTTCAGTTGTTCGGCAATAGCTTTTTCTACAGTAGAAGCAGCAACCAGAACTTCGGAACCGTTCGGGGCGATCACCTGTGCGTAGATATGACGCGGGGTACGATGTACCACCAGGCGAGTAGCACCCAGCTCTTTGAGCTTGCGACGTGCACGGGTCGCACGACGGATACGAGCAGATTTCTTATCCATAGTGTTACCTTACTTCTTCTTAGCCTCTTTGGTACGCACGACTTCGTCGGCGTAACGAACACCCTTGCCTTTATAAGGCTCAGGACGACGGTAGGCGCGCAGATCAGCTGCAACCTGACCAATCAGCTGTTTATCAGCGCCTTTCAGCACGATCTCAGTCTGAGTTGGACATTCAGCAGTGATGCCGGCCGGCAGTGCATGGTCAACAGGGTGAGAGAAGCCCAGGGCCAAGCTCACAGAGTTGCCTTTAACAGCTGCACGATAACCAACACCAACCAGTTGCAGCTTCTTGGTGAAGCCTTCGGTAACACCGATAACCATGCCGTTCAGCAGCGCACGAGCAGTACCTGCTTGTGCCCAACCATCCGCATAACCTTCGCGCGGGGCGAAAGTCAGGGCGTTGTCTGCATGCTTAACTTCTACAGCACTGTTGATAGTACGAGTCAGCTCGCCGTTTTTGCCTTTAATCGAAACTTCCTGACCGTTGAGTTTTACCTCTACGCCCGCAGGAACAACGACAGGTGCTTTTGCAACACGAGACATTTTATCCTCCGATTACGCTACGTAGCAGATAATTTCGCCACCAAGACCAGCTTGGCGCGCTGCACGATCAGTCATGACACCTTTAGAGGTAGAGATTACAGCGATGCCCAGACCAGCCATTACTTTTGGCAGCTCATCTTTTTTCTTATAGATGCGCAGACCTGGACGGCTAACACGCTGAATGCTCTCTACCACAGCCTTGCCCTGGAAATACTTAAGTGTTACTTCCAGTTCAGACTTGATGTCGCCTTCGATTTTAAAATCTTCAATATAGCCTTCTTCCTTCAGCACGTTGGCAATTGCCACTTTCAGCTTGGAGGAAGGCATAGAGACCGCAACTTTGTTCGCGGCCTGACCGTTACGGATACGGGTCAGCATATCCGCGATCGGATCTTGCATGCTCATCTGTGTTACTCCCGTGATTCAAATGGTGACAATTACCAGCTAGCCTTTTTAAGACCCGGGATTTCACCGCGCATTGCGGCTTCACGGACCTTGATACGGCTCAACCCAAACTTCCGCAGGAAACCGTGCGGACGACCTGTCTGACGGCAGCGGTTACGCTGACGTGAAGGGCTGGAATCACGCGGCAGACTCTGCAGCTTGAGAACGGCATCCCAACGGTCTTCGTCGGAAGCGTTCACATCAGAAATGATCGCTTTCAGTTCAACACGTTTAGCGAAGAACTTGTCTGCTAATTTCACACGCTTAACTTCGCGTGCTTTCATAGATTGCTTAGCCATTAAGTAACCCTGCCTTACTTGCGGAACGGGAATTCAAAGGCAGCCAGCAGAGCACGGCCTTCATCATCAGATTTCGCAGTAGTGGTAATGGTGATATCCAAACCACGAACGCGATCGACTTTGTCATAATCGATTTCTGGGAAGATGATCTGCTCACGAACGCCCATGCTGTAGTTACCACGACCGTCGAAAGACTTCGCAGATAAACCACGGAAGTCACGGATACGAGGTACAGCAATAGTGATCAGACGCTCAAAGAACTCCCACATGCGCTCGCCGCGCAGAGTTACTTTACAGCCGATCGGATAGCCCTGACGGATTTTGAAGCCTGCAACTGATTTGCGTGCTTTGGTGATCAGCGGTTTTTGACCGGAGATTGCTGCCAGGTCAGCTGCTGCGTTATCCAGCAGTTTCTTGTCAGCGATCGCTTCACCAACACCCATGTTCAGGGTGATCTTCTCGACCCGAGGGACTTGCATGACAGAATTGTAGCCGAACTCTGTCATGAGTTTCTGGACTACTTCGTCTTTGTAGTAATCATGCAGTTTCGCCATCGTACTACTCCAAATTACTTGATAGTTTCGCTATTAGACTTGAAGAAACGGACTTTTTTGCCGTCTTCGAATCTAAAGCCTACACGGTCAGCCTTGCCGGTTGCCGCATTGAAGAGTGCAACGTTGGAAGCCTGAATAGCTGCTTCTTTTTCAACGATGCCACCTGGTTGGTTCAGGGCCGGGACCGGCTTCTGATGTTTCTTAACCAGGTTGATACCTTCAACGATGACCTTACCAGAAGTCAGGACATTCTTTACTTTACCGCGTTTACCTTTGTCTTTGCCGGTAAGCACGATAACTTCGTCGTTACGACGGATTTTCGCTGCCATTGCTCGCTCCTTAGAGTACTTCTGGTGCCAGAGAGATAATTTTCATGAACTTTTCAGTACGAAGTTCACGAGTTACCGGCCCAAAAATACGCGTACCGATAGGTTGCTCGCTGTTATTGTTTAAAATAACGCATGCATTACCATCGAAGCGAATGACAGAACCGTCCGGGCGACGAACACCCTTCCTGGTGCGCACCACTACCGCTTTCAGGACATCACCTTTTTTCACCTTGCCACGAGGAATTGCTTCCTTGATGGTCACTTTGATGATATCGCCGACGCCTGCGTAGCGACGGTGCGAGCCACCCAGAACCTTGATACACATTACGCGACGTGCACCGGAGTTGTCGGCGACGTTCAGCATAGTCTGTTCTTGGATCATTTTAGTGCTCCGCTAATGTCAACTACTACTTCGGGACCCAAACCTCAGGTCGTTAAAAAGCCCCATAATTGAGGGCGCGGCATTATAACACCGGTTCTCGCACATGGGTAGAAAAAATGAACGGCTCAGACGAGCCGTTCATTTTATTTTTTAGAGGAAGCGGATTCTATTACAGAACCGCTTTCTCTACAACGCGAACCAACGTCCAAGACTTAGTCTTAGACAGCGGACGAGTTTCGCGGATTTCAACCACGTCACCAATACCGCATTCGTTGTTCTCGTCATGGATGTGCAGCTTAGTCGTACGCTTGATGAATTTACCGTAGATCGGGTGTTTCACGACACGTTCGATAGCAACAACTGCAGATTTCTGCATTTTGTCACTAATAACACGACCCTGCAGAGTACGGATTTTATCGGTCATTACGCCGCCTTCTCAGTCAGTAAAGTCTTAACACGTGCAACATTACGGCGCACTTCTTTCAGCAGATGGGTTTGCTGAAGTTGGCCGGATGCTGCTTGCATGCGCAGGTTAAACTGCTCACGCAGCAGGTTAAGTAGCTCAGTGTTCAGCTCTTCAACGCTTTTTTCACGCAGCTCATTTGCTTTCATTACATCACCGTCTTAGTAACAAAGGTGGTTTTGATAGGCAGTTTTGCTGCTGCCAGCTTGAAGGCTTCACGGGCCAGCTCTTCCGGAACGCCGTCCATTTCATACAGGACTTTACCCGGTTGAATGAGGGCAACCCAATACTCCACGTTACCCTTACCTTTACCCATACGCACTTCCAGCGGCTTCTCGGTAATTGGTTTGTCCGGGAATACACGGATCCAAATTTTACCTTGACGCTTAACTGCACGGGTCATAGCACGACGTGCTGCTTCGATCTGACGAGCAGTCAGACGACCACGGCCAACAGCTTTCAGACCGAAAGTACCGAAGCTGACATCCGTACCTTGCGCCAGACCACGGTTGCGGCCTTTGTGCACTTTACGGAATTTCGTACGCTTTGGTTGTAACATCAGCGACTCTCCTTACTTACGGCCTTTACGCTGCTGCTTTTTAGGTTGAGCAGCCGGTTCCGGTTGTTCAACAGCAGCCATACCACCCAGGATCTCGCCTTTGAAGATCCATACCTTAACGCCGATTACACCATAAGTGGTGTGCGCTTCAGAGGTGTTGTAGTCAATGTCTGCACGCAGTGTGTGCAACGGTACGCGACCTTCACGGTACCATTCGGTACGTGCGATCTCGGCTCCGCCCAAACGGCCGCTGACTTCAACTTTAATACCCTTCGCGCCCAGACGCATTGCGTTCTGTACAGCACGCTTCATAGCACGACGGAACATCACACGACGCTCCAGCTGTGAAGTGATGCTATCAGCAACCAATTTAGCGTCCAGTTCCGGCTTACGGACTTCGGCGATGTTGATCTGTGCAGGAACGCCAGCGATTTTCGCGACGACCGTACGCAGTTTTTCTACGTCTTCACCTTTCTTACCGATAACGATACCCGGGCGAGCAGTGTGAATAGTCACACGGATGCTCTTAGCCGGACGCTCGATAACGATACGAGATACAGACGCTTTAGACAGTTCCTTAGTCAGGAACTGACGGACTTTAAAATCGCTGTCCAGGTTGTCAGCGAATTCTTTGGTGTTCGCAAACCAGGTAGAGTTCCATGGTTTTACAATACCCAGGCGAATACCATTAGGATGTACTTTCTGACCCATTGCTAGTCTCCAGAGTCTCAGCGATCGGACACAACCACAGTAATGTGGCTGGTGCGCTTCAGGATGCGATCTGCACGACCTTTCGCACGCGGCATAATGCGCTTCATGCTTGGGCCTTCGTCTACGAAGATTTTCGCGACTTTCAGATCGTCGATATCAGCGCCATCGTTGTGTTCGGCGTTCGCAATGGCAGATTCCAGGACTTTCTTAACCAACACAGCAGCTTTCTTGTTGGTGTAGGTCAGAATATCCAGAGCCTGCGACACTTTCTTACCGCGAATCAGGTCTGCCACCAGGCGAACCTTCTGAGCAGAAGAACGAGCATGGCGATGTTGAGCAATAGTTTCCATCTCTTCCTCCTACTTATTTCTTCTTGGCTTTCTTATCTGCAGCATGGCCGCGATAAGTACGTGTCGGTGCAAATTCACCCAGTTTGTGGCCGACCATTTCGTCGGAAACAAAGACAGGAACGTGCTGACGACCATTATGGACAGCGATGGTCAAACCGATCATGTTAGGGAAGATCGTTGAACGACGGGACCAAGTGCGCAGGGGCTTCTTGTCACCGCTTTCCACCGCTTTCTCTACCTTCTTCAGCAAGTGCAGGTCAATAAAAGGACCTTTCTTGAGAGAACGTGGCATGGCTTATCCTCTAAAATTATTTGCTACGGCGACGTACGATAAATTTATCAGTACGCTTGTTGCTACGGGTCTTCTTACCTTTGGTCTGAACGCCCCACGGAGTTACCGGGTGCTTACCAAAGTTACGACCTTCACCACCACCGTGCGGGTGATCGACTGGGTTCATCGCAGTACCGCGAACGGTAGGACGAACACCACGCCAACGGGTTGCACCAGCTTTACCCAGCACGCGCAGCATGTGCTCAGAGTTGCCGACTTCGCCGAGAGTTGCACGACATTCGGATTCAACTTTGCGCATTTCGCCTGAACGCAGACGCAGGGTTACGTAGGAACCTTCACGCGCAACGATCTGCACGTAAGTACCAGCTGAGCGAGCAATCTGACCGCCTTTGCCTGGTTTCATTTCTACGTTATGAACGGTAGAACCCACCGGGATGTTACGCATCGGCAGAGTGTTACCTGCTTTAATCGCAGCATCAACGCCAGATTGAATCTGGTCGCCGGCTTTCAGGCCTTTAGGGGCCAGGATGTAACGGCGTTCGCCATCTTTGTACAGAACCAGTGCGATGTTCGCAGAACGGTTCGGATCGTACTCAAGACGCTCAACAACTGCTGGGATACCATCTTTGTTGCGTTTGAAGTCAACAATACGGTAAGCCTGCTTGTGACCACCACCGATATGACGGGTAGTGATACGACCATTGTTGTTACGACCACCGGATTTGCTGTTTTTTTCTACCAGCGGGGCAAATGGTTTGCCCTTGTGCAGCTCTGGGTTCACCACTTTAACTACGTGACGACGACCCGGAGATGTCGGTTTACATTTAACAACTGCCATTGTCTTTCTCCTCCGACTTACTCAGCGCCGCCGACGAAGTCCAGATTCTGGCCTTCCTTCAGGGTGACGTAAGCTTTTTTCCAGTCGCTACGACGACCGATACGCTGTCCGTGACGCTTAACTTTCCCTTTAACTACCAGGGTGTTTACGTCTTTAACTTCTACTTCGAACAGTTTCTCAACAGCAGCAACGATCTCTGCTTTGGTCGCGTCTTTAGCAACTTTGAGAACGATGGTATTGGTTTTTTCCATCGCAGTAGATGCTTTTTCTGATACGTGCGGTGCACGCACTACTTTCAGCAGACGTTCTTCACGGATCATGCCAGCATCTCCTCAACTTGCTTAACTGCTTCCGCAGTCATAACGACTTTGTCGAAGGCGATCAGGCTAACTGGGTCGATACCCGCTGCATCACGCACGTCAACCTTGTACAGGTTACGCGCAGCCAGGAACAGATTCTCATCCAGTTCACCGGTGATGATCAGCACATCTTGCAGCGCCATGTCTTTCAGTTTCTGTACCAGCAGCTTAGTTTTAGGCGCTTCTACAGAGAACGTCTCGACAACGATCAGACGGTCCTGACGTACCAGTTCGGACAGAATGCTTTTCAGCGCGCCGCGGTACATCTTTTTGTTAACTTTTTGACTGTGGTCCTGTGGACGCGCAGCGAAGGTCACGCCACCTGAACGCCAGATCGGGCTCTTAACAGAACCTGAACGCGCACGGCCGGTACCTTTCTGGCGCCAAGGCTTTTTGCCTGAACCAGTTACTTCAGCACGAGTTTTCTGCGCACGAGTACCCTGACGAGCACCAGCGGCATAAGCAACAACAACCTGGTGAACCAGCGCTTCGTTGAAATCACGACCGAAGGTAGTTTCGGAAACAGTCAGCGCGCTCTGCGCGTCTTTCAGTACTAATTCCATTGCTATCCCCTTACGCCTTCACAGCTGGTTTAACAATCAGATCGCACCCAGTTGCACCCGGGACGCCACCTTTGACCAGCAGCAGGTTGCGCTCAGCGTCAACACGTACTACTTCCAGGCTCTGAACGGTTACACGCTCATTACCCAGCTGACCAGCCATTTTCTTGCCTTTGAACACTTTGCCCGGAGTCTGGTTCTGACCGATAGAACCCGGAACGCGGTGTGACAAGGAGTTACCGTGTGTAGCGTCCTGGGTACGGAAGTTCCAGCGCTTAACGGTACCTGCGAAACCTTTACCTTTAGAGGTACCGGTAACGTCTACTTTTTTAACGTCAGCGAAAATTTCAACACTGATGCTCTGGCCAACAGAGAAATCTTCACCTTCGGTGCGGAATTCCCACAGACCACGGCCAGCGTCAACGCCAGCTTTAGCAAAATGACCTGCTTCAGGCTTGCTCACACGGCTTGCTTTTTTAGCACCGGTGGTAACCTGGATAGCTTGGTAACCATCGTTGTCCAGGCCTTTGACCTGAGTAACGCGGTTTGCTTCAACTTCGATAACGGTTACTGGGATTGAAACGCCATCTTCAGTGAAGATGCGGGTCATACCCACTTTTTTACCGACTAAACCAATCATTGTATCAACCTCTCAATCGCTCGATGACCTGATTAACCCAGGCTGATCTGCACGTCAACACCGGCAGCCAGGTCCAGACGCATCAGAGCATCAACGGTTTTTTCAGTTGGCTCAACGATGTCTACCAGACGCTTGTGAGTGCGGATTTCGTACTGATCACGCGCGTCTTTGTTAACGTGCGGAGAGATCAGAACGGTAAAACGCTCTTTGCGGGTTGGCAGCGGGATCGGACCACGTACCTGCGCACCAGTGCGCTTGGCAGTCTCAACGATTTCCGCGGTTGATTGATCGATCAGGCGATGATCAAACGCTTTAAGACGGATACGGATTCTTTGGTTCGACATGAGACCAAGGCTCCAAACATTTTATAAACGAAAAGAATTACTACCCGCATCCATTACGATTGATGGAGGAGTGTAATCGTTCAGCATATAACTCCACATTTGGGAGTATTGTTAGGCGATACATCAACTGCTATCCCCTGCGATTCTGCTCGAATCGCGCCGCACCAATATCGGCAGGCCCGCGCATTATACTTAGATCTGTTTAGGAAGCAACCCGTGTTGTGTTTTTAACCACATCAATCTGGCTTTTGACCTAAAAAAGCCCGCGACAATCCATTTTGATTGTGGCGGGCTTGCACGAGATTGCATGTTGGTCATAAGGCTAATGTTCGTTCTGCTCTTTTAGTTGAGACTGAAGATAATTTTGCAGACCGAGCTTTTGCACCAGGTCGAGTTCAGTTTCCAACCAATCTATGTGCCCCTCCTCTTCCGCAAGAATCTCAATCATCATGTCTCTGCTGACGTAATCATGCACCCTGTCGGCATAGGCTATCGCTTCGCGTAAATCCTTTGCGCCTTCCAGTTCTAATGCAAGGTCAGACTGCAGCATTTCCGGTACGTCTTCACCAATACGTAATCGACCGAGGTCTTGCAGATTAGGAATCCCTTCGAGAAAAAGAATGCGTTCAATGTACTTATCCGCATGCTTCATCTCATCGATCGACTCATGATATTCAACGTCATTGAGTCGAGTCAGTCCCCAATTTTTGAACATACGCGCATGAAGGAAGTACTGATTAATTGCAACCAGTTCATTCCCCAGCAATTTATTGAGATGACTTATGATTTTACCATCGCCCTTCATTTTGCTTCCTCCGCTTCCAACTAAATAGAGCGTAGATGCGGATGAAAGGAAGTCAAAAAAACGCGACAGTTATTGTGGTTATTGCAGGCGTACAATTAGGCGGTCATGCAATTTCTTTGTAGAGAGGCACCTGCTGTAATTCATCTTCCATAATTTCTCGTGCAAAGCGCACACATTTCCCGCACTGCTTGCCAATGGGAACCAGCTGGCGCAGCTGCTGAATTGATTTAGGTTGATAGCGGCGAACCACTTCGCGGAGGGTTTTATCACTCACGGCATTACACAAGCAGACGTACATTTACTGCGGACCTCCGTACAATTTATGATCAAATTGTAAATGAGAATGGTTTTTATTTCAAACGCAGCTTTTATGTGGGATTAATCGAAACGGCAGGATTCAGACATAAAAAAAGAGCACCGAAGTGCTCTCTTTTGTGCTGCGGAGGCTACCTTGGCAGCCTCCGACATTAACGCAATTAAGCGATAATTGTAGCAACAACACCCGCACCAACAGTACGGCCGCCTTCACGGATAGCGAAGCGCAAGCCTTCATCCATCGCGATTGGGTGGATCAGCTCAACGGTCATCTGAACGTTGTCGCCTGGCATTACCATCTCAACGCCTTCTGGCAGCTCAACGTTGCCGGTCACGTCAGTGGTACGGAAGTAGAACTGTGGACGGTAGCCTTTGAAGAACGGAGTATGACGGCCGCCTTCATCTTTAGACAGAACGTACACTTCTGAAGTGAACTTGGTATGCGGCTTGATTGAAGCCGGCTTAGCCAGAACCTGACCACGCTGGATATCTTCACGCTTAATACCACGCAGCAGAACGCCACAGTTCTCGCCAGCCTGACCCTGGTCCAGCAGTTTGCGGAACATTTCAACGCCGGTACAGGTAGACTTAACAGTCGCCTTGATACCCACGATTTCAACTTCGTCGCCCACTTTAACGATACCGCGCTCAACACGACCGGTAACAACAGTACCACGGCCTGAGATTGAGAATACGTCTTCGATTGGCAGCAGGAACGGCAGGTCGATTGCACGTACTGGCTCTGGGATGTAGGTATCCAGATGCTCAGCCAGTTCAATGATCTTAGCTTCCCACTCAGCTTCGCCTTCCAGCGCTTTCAGAGCAGAACCGCGTACGATTGGAGTGTCGTCGCCCGGGAAGTCATATGCTGACAGCAGGTCACGTACTTCCATCTCAACCAGTTCCAGCAGCTCTTCATCATCAACCATGTCGCACTTGTTCAGGAACACGATGATGTAAGGAACGCCAACCTGACGACCCAGCAGGATGTGCTCACGGGTCTGAGGCATTGGGCCGTCAGTCGCAGCAACAACCAGGATCGCGCCGTCCATCTGCGCAGCACCGGTGATCATGTTTTTCACATAGTCGGCGTGCCCTGGGCAGTCAACGTGCGCATAGTGGCGAGTCGGGGTTTCATATTCAACGTGAGAAGTGTTGATGGTGATACCACGCGCTTTCTCTTCTGGCGCCTTATCGATCTCGTCGAACTTGCTTGCTTTACCACCGTAGGTTTTAGCCAGAACGGTAGTGATTGCTGCAGTCAGGGTGGTTTTACCGTGGTCGACGTGACCGATGGTGCCCACGTTTACGTGCAGTTTGTTACGCTGAAATTGCTCTTTCGCCATGGCGATAATTCCTTACGTTGTGCCTTCATGAGTCATGAAGGCATCAGTTCACAATTTTTAAACCGTAGCTTATTTGCTACGAGCTTCAATAACGGCCTGAGCGACGTTGTTCGGCGCATCATCGTACTTCAGGAACTCCATGGAGTAAGAAGCACGGCCTTTGGTCAGAGAACGCAGCTGAGTTGCATATCCGAACATTTCAGACAGTGGAACTTCAGCATGGATCTGAACGCCAGTAGCGTTAGATTCCTGTCCTTTGAGCATACCACGACGACGGCTAAGGTCACCGATAACGTCACCGGTGTTCTCTTCCGGAGTCTCTACTTCAACCTTCATGATTGGCTCAAGCAGCACAGGTTGTGCTTTCTTAAAGCCATCTTTAAAGGCCAAAGAAGCAGCCAGTTTAAATGCCAGCTCAGAGGAGTCGACATCATGGTATGAACCGAAGTGCAGACGAACACCCAGATCTACTACCGGATAACCGGCCAGAGGACCTGACTTCAGCTGCTCCTGCAGGCCTTTATCAACCGCAGGGATGTATTCAGTTGGAATCACACCGCCCTTGATATCGTTGACAAATTCGTAGCCTTTCGGGTTAACGCCCGGCTCCAGTGGGTACATGTCGATAACAACATGACCGTACTGACCACGACCACCAGACTGCTTGGCGTGTTTACCTTCGATATCGGTAACTTTCGCGCGAATTGCTTCACGGTAAGCAACCTGAGGTTTACCGACGTTCGCTTCAACGTTGAATTCACGCTTCATGCGGTCAACGATGATGTCGAGGTGCAGCTCACCCATACCAGCGATGATGGTCTGGTTGGTTTCTTCATCAGTCCAAACACGGAATGATGGATCTTCTTTCGCCAGACGACCCAGAGCCAGACCCATTTTTTCCTGGTCAGCTTTGGTTTTCGGCTCAACGGCGATAGAGATTACCGGCTCAGGGAATTCCATACGCTCAAGAATGATGACGTTGTCTGGGTCACACAGGGTGTCACCAGTAGTCACGTCTTTCAAACCGATCGCTGCGGCGATATCGCCCGCACGAACTTCTTTGATCTCTTCACGTTTGTTAGCGTGCATCTGAACGATACGGCCCAGACGCTCACGGTTTGACTTAACCGGGTTGAACACGGTGTCACCAGTGTTAACAACACCAGAGTAAACGCGGAAGAAGGTCAAGTTACCAACAAACGGGTCGGTAGCAATTTTGAACGCCAGTGCAGCAAACGGCTCTTTGTCATCGGAATGACGCTCAGCCGGGGTGTCTTTACCGTCGTCCAGCATACCGTTAATCGCGGTAACGTCAGTCGGTGCTGGCAGGTATTCAACTACCGCATCCAGCATCGCCTGAACACCTTTGTTCTTAAATGCAGAACCACAGGTAACCAGGATGATTTCGTTTTTCAGAACGCGCTTACGCAGAGAAGTTTTGATCTCTTCTTCTGTCAGCTCTTCACCGCCGAAGAATTTCTCCATCAGCTCGTCAGAACCTTCAGCTGCGGCTTCAACCAGATTCGCACGCCACTCTTCAGCCAGTTCCTGCATATCAGCTGGAATATCTTCGTAAACGAAGGTAACGCCCTGATCGGCATCGTTCCAGTTGATCGCTTTCATTTTCACCAGGTCGACAACACCGGTGAAGCCTTCTTCTGCGCCGATAGCCAGCTGAAGTGGAACTGGGTTTGCACCCAAGCGCGCTTTCATCTGGTCAACAACTTTCAGGAAGTTAGCACCCATGCGGTCCATTTTGTTAACGAACGCGATGCGTGGAACTTTATATTTGTTAGCCTGGCGCCATACGGTTTCAGACTGTGGCTGAACACCACCAACTGCACAGTAAACCATTACTGCGCCATCAAGCACACGCATAGAACGCTCAACTTCGATGGTGAAGTCAACGTGTCCCGGGGTGTCGATGATGTTTACGTGGTGTGGTTCAAACTGCTTAGCCATACCAGACCAGAAACAGGTAGTTGCAGCAGACGTGATGGTAATACCACGTTCCTGCTCCTGCTCCATCCAGTCCATGGTTGCTGCGCCGTCATGTACTTCACCGATTTTGTGGTTTACACCGGTGTAGAACAGAACACGTTCGGTAGTTGTAGTCTTACCGGCGTCGATGTGGGCACTGATACCAATGTTACGGTAGCGCTCAATGGGTGTTTTACGAGCCATTTGATTCCTCTGATTCTTAGACGTTCTAAGTTAAAAAAGCCCAGCAGGTGAGTCACTGGGACGCCCGCTGGGTTAATAACAACTACGTTGCTGTTACCAGCGGTAGTGTGCGAACGCCTTGTTGGCTTCAGCCATGCGGTGAACGTCTTCACGTTTCTTAACTGCAGTACCTTTGTTTTCTGCAGCATCAGAAAGTTCGTTCGCCAGGCGGAGAGCCATAGATTTATCACCGCGTTTACGAGCAGCTTCTACGATCCAACGCATTGCCAGGGCATTACGACGAACCGGACGGACTTCAACTGGAACCTGGTAGGTAGAACCACCAACGCGACGTGACTTAACTTCGACAGTCGGACGTACGTTTTCGAGAGCAACCTCGAACGCTTCCAGGCCATCTTTACCAGCGCGTTGAGCCAGGGTATCAAGCGCGGTATAGACGATAGATTCAGCAGTAGATTTTTTACCATCTACCATCAGGATATTTACAAATTTAGCCAGCAGCTCTGATCCGAACTTAGGATCCGGCAGAATTTTACGCTGACCAATGACGCGACGACGTGGCATGGAAATACTCCGTTGTTAATTCAGGATTGTCCAAAACTCTACGAGTTTAGTTTGACATTTAAGTTAAAACGTTTGGCCTTACTTAACGGAGAACCATTAAGCCTTTGGCTTCTTCACGCCGTACTTGGAGCGTGACTGCTTACGGTCTTTAACACCTGAGCAGTCCAGCGCGCCACGAACGGTGTGGTAACGCACACCTGGCAAGTCTTTAACACGACCGCCACGAATCAGGATCACTGAGTGCTCCTGCAGGTTATGACCTTCACCGCCGATGTAGGAGGTAACTTCAAAACCGTTAGTCAAACGCACACGGCAAACTTTACGCAGTGCTGAGTTTGGTTTTTTAGGGGTAGTGGTGTACACACGAGTACATACACCACGTTTCTGCGGGCAAGCTTCCAGCGCAGGCACGTTGCTCTTTGCAACTTTGCGTACGCGTGGTTTGCGAACCAGCTGGTTAACTGTTGCCATTAAATAGCTCCTGGGATTTAGCTTTTTGCTTCGTAAACACGTAATAAATCGCCTCGTATTACTACGAGGAGGCAGAATTTTAGGGCTGTGTCAAAAGGGTGTCAAGAAATAACCAGGTTTTCGCTCTTACCAGGCCACTTGTTGTTGATGCTTCGCCGTCAACGCAACGAAACCAGTATAGTCCAAACGTGCTACTTTGGTTGAAATTTGCTCAATCAGGCCGCGCGCCGCCACATCTTCTTCTGATACCCAAAGCGTGGCCGGCGATGCGCTCAGCTTAACTAACATCTGGCTGCCGGCCAGTGCCGCGGTCACGCCATCCTGTAATAAAAGCAGGTCGTCGCCTTCCTGTAATAGCAGCAGCAGGCTATCAATGTCGCATTGCCAGGGAGATTGCAGCAGGGTGTAGAGCATGATCGGTTCTCAGAATCGTATAATACGATGGTAGCTGGCTAGCTTCTCACGAAGCGACGAGGCATCAAGCACTTCTGCTGCCATCACGCGTTCGGCAGTCAGACTTTGCCCGCGCGCT
The DNA here is from genome assembly GCF_037479095.1 of Pantoea nemavictus. Taxonomy (NCBI): domain Bacteria; kingdom Pseudomonadati; phylum Pseudomonadota; class Gammaproteobacteria; order Enterobacterales; family Erwiniaceae; genus Pantoea; species Pantoea nemavictus. The sequence continues at coordinate 1,722,149 of NZ_JBBGZW010000001.1, forward strand.
AACAGGGAATCAGCACAAACAAAGCACTGATCGATGTCGTAGAGTGCCAGCACGCCGAAGGTGGCGATATAGTTGCGCGCCAGGATCTTCTCGGGCTGTTGGTCACGATTAAGTTGCAGCACGCCATCACCAATAAAGAACAGACCGATATCTTCGCTTAACGCACCGGTCGCGAGAACCGCATCCAGCCCTTCCCTGCCCGCGCTGCTGCCGTGGGGAGCCTGAGTAAACAGAAAAGCTACGCGATTCATCAGAATTGCACCAGACGATCGCAGCTGAGCGCGGCTTCCGCCAGTGCGCCCAAGCCGCTAAGTTCAAAACCCGGCTGCAAATTGCTACCCGCCAGTTGTAGACGCGTCGCTTCATGTGCATCCGTTACGCCACGCCGTAACGCAGCGGCCACGCAGATGTTCAGTGCGGTGCCGCTCTCATCGCGCAGCCGCTGCCATTCACGCACCATATCGACTTCATCACTGGCCGGCGCGCTCAGTTGGTTAGCATTCAACACGCCTTCGCGATAAAAGAATACGCTTTCAAGCTGATGCCCCGCCTGCACTAGCGCACGGGCAAACAGCAGCGCGCTGCTGGCATGTTGGGTGCCATATGCCGGTCCGGTGACCAGCAAGCTGTAGCGCATTAGCGATCCTGCCCCTGAAAATCGCCGCTTTTAAACTGGCGAATGTAGAGGTAAACCGTGTGCTTAGAGATATTGAGACGATCGGCCACCTGGTTGATAGCGTCTTTAATATCGAAAATACCTTTCTCGTACATATTGAGGACGATCTGACGATTCTTGGCATTATTAGAAACGTTACGGTCAGCGCTCACTTCTTCTATTGCGAACTCTAACGTCTGCATCACCAGATCTTCCACCGAGCTGGCAAAGTTAACGTTAGAGTCAACCTGCTGCATTTCCGGCGGCATAAAGGTCGACATAATCTGCGAGAACGGCACGTCGAGGTTCATGTTGATGCACAGCAAGCCAATGACGCGCTGCTGGCGATTACGAATCGCGATAGTGACAGATTTCATCAGCACGCCACTTTTCGCGCGCGTGAAGTAGGCCCTGGAAACATTGCTATCGGCGCCATGCATATCGTGCAGCATGCGCAGTGCCAAATCGGTAATCGGTGAACCCACTTTACGTCCGGTATGTTCGCCGTTAGCGATACGCACCGCGGAACATTTCAAATCTTCCAGCGAGTGCAGCACGATTTCGCAGTGCGAGCCAATAAGCATCGCCAGACCGTCAACGACAGCTTCGTAGGATTTGAGAATATCGTAATCAGCTTGTTCGAACGGACGTTGCTCCAGTAAATCGAAGTCAGTCAGTTCACCGGGATTGAATGGATTAGACATCGAAGACATTACCCTAAATGGCTGGAGCCTGTCTCGACAGCATTGGGGCAGACTCATATTGTGATAATTGTGCAGGCGCTAGTCTGGCAAATGTCATGGTCTTTAGCCAGACCTTTACTCTGTTCTCAGAAATAAAAACGCCGCCCGGAGGCGGCGTAATACAGTAAGTGCAAATTACTGCGCTTTCTGATCGGCAGCGACTGGTGCCTGCGCTTTCTCATCGGCTTTAGGCGCGGGTTTGATGTCGAGCAGTTCAACATCGAACACCAGCGTAGAGTTAGCTGGAATACCCGGAACGCCATTTTTGCCGTAAGCCAGGTTTGGTGGAATAACCAGCTTAATCTTACCGCCTTTCTTCACGTGCTTCAGACCTTCGGTCCAGCCAGGAATCACACCGTCAAGACGGAATGACAGCGGCTCGCCACGGGTATAAGAGTTATCGAACTCAGTACCGTCGATCAGCGTACCTTTGTAGTTTACTACCACAGTGTCGCTGTCTTTAGGCGCGCTACCGGTACCTTCTTTCTCTACCTGATACAGCAGACCCGATTCGGTTTTCTTCACGCCTTTTTCTTTAGCGAATTTGTCGGCGTAAGCTGAACCCTTATCGGAGTTCTCTTTCGCGTCTTTTTCCATCTTCGCCTGAGCGGCGCCTTTTACGCGGCCTTCAAAGGCCTGCAGAGTTTGCTCAATCTCTTGATCGGACAGTTTGCTCTTACCGCCAAATGCGTCCTGAACACCTGCGATCAACTGATCTTTATCCAGTTTGATGCCCAGCTTCTCTTGTTCCTTCAGAGAGTTGTCCATGTAGCGACCAAGGGACGCACCAAGCGCATAAGCTGATTGCTGGTCTTCGTTTTTGAAAGCAGCATTCTTCGGTGCTTGCGGCGCGGCCTGAGCAGCGTCTGCTGGAGCAGCGGTAGTTTCTGCTGCCATTGCCAGCGGTGCATTCAGCGCGAAGGCCATGGTGGTAGCTAACAATGTGACTTTAAACAGTGAATTCATCCTTTCTCCAAAACCGAAGCCTCTCACCTCGGGAATCATTGCGGACTGAGGCCCACACTATAACTTTACGTGGCAGCGGCGAACACTCCCACAATGTAATTACCCGGTCAACCTCCGACCTTTTTTGCTTCAGGAAGTTTCATCAGAGATATAGGCGTTATGCGCCATTTCAATGTAGCGTGCCGCGTAAAGGTAAAATATCAGGTGATTCTGAAGCGAAAGGCCGTAGAATCACGCCCGAAACAGATTAACGCGCCGCACCGGAAGATGAGGAAAGATCATGCAGCAAACAGAATGGGAACAACGCCTTGAGACGCTGGAGAGCAAGCTGGCTTTTCAGGAATACACCATCGATCAGCTCAATCAAACGGTGGTTCAGCATGAGCTGGAGATGATCAGACTGCGTGAGCAGGTCCGTCTGTTAGTGGATAAAGTGAAAGATAGTGCGCCGTCGATGATCGCCTCGCAATCAGAAGAAACACCCCCGCCGCATTATTAAAAAGAAAGGCCACCCGAAGGTGGCCTTGCCAGACATCACACCGCTTAGTGGCTGCAGCCGCAACCGCCAGTGCCACAGCCGCCCTGGCCGTGATCGTGACCATGGTCGTGGTCATGATCGTGATGATGACCATCCGCGCCATGCACATGACCGTGCGCCAGCTCTTCTTCGGTCGCTGCGCGAATCGCGACAACTTCCACGTTGAAGTTCAGGTTCTGACCCGCCAGCATGTGGTTACCATCAACCACGACGTGCTCATCTTCAACTTCGGTGATTTCTACCGGTACTGGACCCTGATCGGTTTCTGCCAGGAAGCGCATGCCAACCTGCAGTTCGTCAACGCCCATAAACACGTCTTTTGGTACGCGCTGTACCAGGTTGTCATCGTACTGACCATAAGCGTCATTTGCCGGAATATGCACGTCAAACTTATCGCCTACATCATGATTTTCCAGCGCTTTTTCCAGACCAGAAATCAGGGAACCATGACCGTGCAGATAGTCCAACGGTGCACTCACCGGTGACTCGTCAACCAACACACCGTCTTCGGTACGAACCTGATACGCCAGGCTCACCACCAGGTCTTTTGCTACTTTCATGATATCTCCTAACCGTTGAGAACTAAGATCCCGTCCCATTGGTCAATTTTGCGAGCAATAACCAACCAGAAAGGTTCAAGACTGAGGATGCCAACAAATGTGTTGCTGCATACTGCTCAGCGTTAATGGCGCCGATTGTAGCGGAATTCAATCCCGCTGTAAGTTCAAGCTTAAAAAAAGCTGAGCCATTGCGCTACTCAGGATGAAAAATGCCGATCACTTGCTCATTGCTGCGCACCTGATCGCGCACTTGCTTATCCGCTTCGCGCATTTGATGGCCGCACTCGACGCATTCCACCACATCAACATTGTTTTCACGCCACAACGCTAACGTGTCTTTCTCCTGGCAGTGCGGGCAAACCGCACCGGCAATAAATTGTTTACGCATACTGTTTCCTGCCGTCGTTAATGAACGGATATCTTAAGTGTAGCCCTACTCGTCATCCCAGCCGTCAATCTGGCGTTTTTCGTGCTGCATCTCGCGCTGGAAGATATCCTCCAGCTCACGGCGCGCCTCACGCACACGCGAAGCCTGCGCGTTGTCATCATGGCTCGGCACCAGTTCGCGCAGCATGCGCATATCCAGACGGCGGAAGTGTTGCTGCGCACGCTGCGCCTGGTGCGGATGCATCCCCAGCGTAATGAGCGCCTTGCGGCCCAACTCCAGCGCACTGGAGAAGGTCTCACGTGAGAATAGCGTAACGCCTGCCTGCAACAGTTCGTGTGCTTCAACACGGCCTCGGGCACGCGCCAGGATTTCCAGCTGCGGGAAGTGCTGCTGACACAGATGTACGATGGTCATCGAATCTTCCGGGTCATTACAGGTGATCACGATGGATTGCGCATTCTCCGCACCCGCCGCTCGCAGCAGCTCCAGTTCGGTGGCATCACCATAGTAAACCTTGTAGCCATATTTACGCATCAGGCTCACCGCAGAGATATCGCGCTCCAGCACCGTAATGCGCTTGTTGTTCGCCATCAGCAAACGACCGACCACCTGACCAAAACGACCAAAGCCCACCACAATTACCTGCGGCCGATCGTCCTCAACAAAATGCTTCTCGGCATTCTCATCGGGCTCATTAAAGCGACGCGCCAGTAAACGGTCGATACCGTTCATCAGCAGCGGCGTGGTCATCATCGACAGTGTTACCGTCACCAGCAACAGCGGCATTTGGTCACCGCTAAACATTTTCGCCGATGACGCCGCAGAGAACAGCACAAAGGCAAATTCCCCGCCCTGGCTTAACACCCCGGCAAACTGCTGGCGCTCTGAACTGCGCAGGCCGTAAATACGACCCAGCACATACAGCACCAGCGTTTTCACCGTGACCAGAATCACCACGCCCAGCAAAATTTCAACAATGTGGGTGTAAAGTACGCCGAGATTCAGCGCCATACCCACCGAGATAAAGAACAGCCCAAGCAGCAACCCTTTAAACGGTTCGATGGCCACTTCCAGCTCGTGGCGATACTCACTTTCCGCCAGCAGAATACCGGCGATAAAGGTACCCAGCGCCATCGACAGGCCCAGCGCGTCCATAAACAGTGCCGAACCCAGCACCAGCAGCAGCGACGCCGCAGTAAACACCTCACGCACGCCAGATGCGGCGATAAAGCGCAGAATGGGACGCAGCAGATAGCGCCCACCCACCAGCATCCCGGCAAACGCCAGCACTTTCATGCCAATTTTCAACCAGTCAACGTGACCGCTGTCGCCGCCCGCCAGCAGTGGCACCAGCGCCAACGCGGGAATCACCGCTAAATCCTGGAATAACAGCACCGAGAAGCCGAGCTGGCCAGATTCACTGCGGTTCATGCCTTTATCACGCATCAGCTGCAGCGCCATCGCCGTCGACGACATCGCCAGGCCAATCCCGCCAATCACCGCTGCCTGCCAGCTAAAGTCGGTTAGCCACAGTAATCCGCCCAGAATCGCCGCGGAAATCAGCACCTGGGCCGCGCCCACACCAAATATTGAACGGCGCAGCGACCAGAGTTTCGACGGGTTAAGTTCCAGGCCGATGATAAACATCAGGAACACCACGCCAAGTTCAGAGAAGTGCAGAATCTCCTCAACGTCGCTGATGAAACCCAAACCCCACGGGCCAATCGCAATACCCGCCAGCAAGTAGCCCAGCACCGCGCCAATGCCCAGGCGCGCCGCAATCGGCACAATTAGCACCGCCGCGACCAGATAAATGACGCCGGCCGTCAGTAACGTTTCCCCCTCCATCACACCCCTCCTTGCGGCAGCGGTGAAGCCAGCCAGTCGCCGTACGCCCGCGCAAAATTGCGCATCACTTCCGGCGTCTGCCGACGCGCCCAGTGAATCACCATCGGCGTCATCCAGTGCATGCGGCACATCTGCGCCGTTAGCTCAAACGGCCGCATGATGTCACTCATCGGATAGCGATTCAGGCCGCTATGGTGATAAGCCGCTTCCGGCTCACCGGTGGTCACCACGCTGCGCCAGTATTTGCCTTCCAGCGCATTACCATCAGGACCGCTGGCAAAACCGCGCGACAGCACGCGATCCAGCCACTCTTTCAGGAGCGCCGGGCAACTGTAGGTATAAAGCGGATGTTGGAATACGATGATTTGGTGCTCGCGCAGCAGCTGCTGCTCATAGTGAATATCAATAAAAAAATCCGGATAGTGGGCGTATAAATCGTGCACCGTGACGTGGTCAAGTTCCATAGCCGACTGCAGCAAAACCCGATTAGCAATCGAATCCTGTGATTCCGGATGGGCGTAAAGCAGCAATATTTTAGGTGGCTGCGACATCGTTCCCCTCCAAAGCGTCGTCACGGCACAGGAATTCCGCTACCATGCTCGACGCAACAAATCATTCTCGAATTATGTTGCCGATAAATTAACATATTCTGACGATACGACGCTTATGATTGTCTTTTCAGCATTACAAATTCGCCGCGGCACCAACGTGCTGCTGGATAACGCAACGGCTACCATTAACCCCGGCCAGAAAGTTGGCTTAGTGGGTAAAAACGGCTGCGGTAAATCGACGCTGCTGTCATTGCTGAAGGGCGAAATCAGCAGCGATGCAGGCAATGCCACTTTCCCCAGTAACTGGGCGCTGGCATGGGTCAATCAGGAAACCCCGGCGCTGAGTAAACCCGCGCTGGAGTATGTTATCGACGGCGACCGCGAATATCGTCAGCTTGAATCTGAATTAGCCGACGCCAATGCGCGCAACGATGGCAACGCCATCGCGCTGCTGCACGGCAGGCTGGATGCGATTCAGGCGTGGAGCATACCCGCTCGCGCCTCCAGTTTGTTGCACGGTTTGGGCTTTAGCCAGGAACAATTAATGCGGCCGGTAAGTGATTTTTCCGGTGGCTGGCGCATGCGCCTCAACCTTGCCCAGGCGCTGGTGTGCCGTTCCGATCTATTGCTGCTGGATGAACCCACCAACCACCTCGATCTTGACGCGGTAATCTGGCTGGAGCGCTGGCTGAAAAGCTACGAAGGCACGCTGGTGCTGATTTCGCACGACCGCGACTTCCTCGATCCGGTGGTCGATAAGATCATCCACATCGAACAACAGACGATGTTCGAATACACCGGCAACTACAGCTCGTTCGAACGTCAGCGCGGCGCCAAGCTGGCGCAGCAGCAAGCGCTGTTCCAGAGCCAGCAAGAAAAAGTCGCACATCTGCAGAAGTATATCGATCGCTTCCGCGCTCAGGCGACCAAAGCTAAGCAGGCGCAGAGCCGCATTAAAATGCTGGAGCGCATGGAGCTGATTGCGCCCGCACACGTCGATAATCCGTTCAGCTTTAGCTTCCGCGCGCCGGAAAGCTTGCCCAATCCGTTGCTGAAAATGGAAAGGGTTACTGCGGGTTATGGCGAACGCATCATTCTCGACGCCATCAAACTCAATCTGGTGCCGGGTTCGCGCATCGGTTTGCTCGGCCGTAACGGCGCGGGTAAATCTACGCTGATTAAACTGTTAGCCGGTGAGCTTGAAGCGCTGGATGGCAAAGTCGGCCTGGCGAAAGGCATTAAACTCGGTTACTTCGCTCAGCATCAGCTGGAGTACCTGCGCGCTGATGAATCGCCACTGCAGCATTTGTCACGCATTGCGCCAAAAGTGCTCGAACAGCAGCTGCGCGACTATCTGGGTGGCTTCGGCTTCCAGGGCGATAAAGTTAGCGAAATCACTGAACGTTTTTCCGGTGGTGAGAAAGCGCGGCTGGTGCTGGCCCTGATTGTCTGGCAGCGCCCCAACCTGCTGCTGCTTGATGAACCGACTAACCATCTCGATCTCGATATGCGTCAGGCGCTGACCGAAGCGTTGATAGATTTCGAAGGCGCGCTGGTGGTGGTCTCGCACGATCGCCATTTATTGCGCGCCACCACCGACGATCTCTATCTGGTGCATGACGGCAAGGTCGATGTGTTTGAGGGCGATCTGGAGGATTACCAGCAGTGGCTGAGCGATCTACAGAAGCAGCAAGCCCAACAGGATGCCGCGCCGAAGCAGGATAACGGCAACAGCGCGCAGTCGCGCAAAGATCAGAAGCGCCGCGACGCCGAACTGCGTGCGCAAACCCAGCCGCTGCGTAAAGAGATCGAGAAGCTTGAGAAGCAGATGGCGAAGTGGCAGAGCCAGTTGAGCGATGCTGAAGCGCAATTGGCCGACAGCGCGATTTACGATCAGAGCCGCAAAGCCGATTTGAATGTGGCATTGCAGCGTCAGGCGGAGAGTAAGGCCGCGCTGGAAGAGGTCGAAATGGCGTGGCTGGATGCGCAGGAACAGCTGGAGCAGATGCTGGCGGGTTGAGTGTGCGCGCTGTCCCCCATCCCGGCCTTCCCCCGCAAGCGAGGGAAGGAGACGCTGCCACATGCACCTTCAACACTGACATGTGGCAGCATCTTCCTCCCCCATTTATGGGGGAGGACCGTGGAGGGGGAATGCGAGCACTATTCCAAATCAAACCGGCTTATCCCCCAACACCGTCGCGCGATGCATCACCCGCCGCGCCGGATAATAATCTGCATTCGCATAGTGCTGCGTTACGCGGTTATCCCAGATCGCCACATCATTCTCCTGCCAGCGCCAGCGCACCTGAAACTCCGGCTTCGCGGTGTGCCAGAACAGGAAGTTAAGAATCGCATCGCTCTCTTTCTCGCTCAGTCCCAGCAAGCGCGTGGTAAAACCTTCGTTCACAAACAACGCCTTGCGTCCACTGACCGGATGCGTACGAATCACCGGATGCTGCACCGGCGGATTCTTCGCAACCGCCTGCTGCCAGCGCTGATGCTCTTCCTCAGTTTTGCGGTATTTGTACTCCTGGAACGACTTCTTAAAGTCGTGCTCCGCCTGCAGCCCGTTCAACAGCTGTTTAAACGGCGCGGACAGCGCCTCATACGCCGCAATTCCGCTTGACCACAAAGTATCACCGCCGCTTGCTGGCAGCAGCTTCGAAGCCAGAATGGCAATCGCCGGCGGTGTTTCAATAAAGGTGACGTCGGTGTGCCAGTTGTCGTTGTCCGGCGGATTGTCCTGATGCGTATCCAGCACGATGATCTCCTCCACACCTTCCGCATGCGGATAGACCGGGTGAATATGCAGATCGCCAAAGCGAATCGCCAGTGCACGCTGCTGCTCCGGGGTAATCACCTGATTACGCAGGAAAAGCACCTGATGGCGCAGCAGGCCATGATAGAGCTGTTCAAACTGTGCATCGCTCAGCGGACGGCTGAGATCGACATCGCTGACCTGCGCCCCGATATTCGGGCCCAGAGCGGTAAAAGTAAGACGTTCGTTCATTGCTGTTCTCCATTCCAGGGCGTCAGTCGGCGCTGCAAGGCGCGCAGACCCAGTTCTAAGCTAAAGGCAATCAGGGCAATGACGGCGATCCCGGCCAGCACGACGTCGGTGGCAAGAAACTCACCGGCCGACTGCACCATAAAGCCCAGTCCACGCGTAGCGGCAATCAGTTCCGCTGCCACCAGCGTTGACCAACCGACACCCAGACCAATACGCAAGCCGGTGAGAATTTCCGGCAGCGCGCCAGGCAAAATCACAAAGCGCAGTAGCTGCCAGCGCGAGGCGCCTAACGCCTGCGCGGCACGAATCCGCACCTGCTGCGCATTCTTCACGCCAGCCAGCGTCGATAAGGTCACCGGTGCGAAAATCGCCAGATAAATCAGTAAAATTTTTGAGGTTTCGCCGATGCCAAACCAAATCACCATCAACGGTAAATAGGCCAGCGGTGGCACCGGGCGGTAGAGTTCAATGAGGGGATCAAGCAGGCCGCGAATCGCCGGGCTTAAGCCCATCGCAATGCCAACCGGAATGCCAATCAGCGCAGCAAAGAATAGCGCGACCAGCATACGCGCCAGGCTGGCAGCTAAGTGCTGCCATAAAGTGGCATCCATAAAGCCTTGCGGGCTGGCGATCAAGATCAGCTTTTGCAGTACCACCTGCGGCGGCGGTAAAAACAGCGGCGCAATTAAGCCTAGCGCCGTGATACTCCACCACAACAGCAGCAGTAAGCCAACGCTCAGCAAGCTGAGTGAGAACTGGCGGGAGAACGGCCAGCGCAGTCCACGACGACGCGTTTGGGTTTTCTCATCAATTACCGCACTCATATAAATGCCTCACGCTGGGAAAAGACCTGATTCAGAACATATTCACGCCGTTCGATAAACTCCGGATCGGATTTTATACTGCGGCACGGTTCTCCGGCGGCATAGCGCTGACCAAAATCGAGCTTTAGGCGTTCGACTACGCGGCCCGGCCCCGGCGATAGCAGCACCAGTTCGCTGGCGAGGAACACCGCCTCTTCAATGTCATGGGTGATCAGCAGAATCTGTTTGCCGGTATCACGCCACAGCGTCAACAGCAGGGTTTGCATCTGTTCACGGGTAAACGCATCCAGCGCGCCAAACGGCTCATCTAACAGCAGCAACTGAGGATCAGCCGCCAGCGCACGCGCTATGCCCACGCGCTGACGTTGACCCCCAGAGAGCTGCCAGATAAAACGCTGCTCTGCACCTTCCAGTCCTACTTTGCGGATTAAACGACGTGCAATGGTATGGCGTTCCGCTTTCGCCATGCCCGCCAGTTGCAAACCGAACGCAACGTTATCAATCACGTTGCGCCACGGCAGCAATCCTTCATGTTGAAATACTACGCCGCGCTCAGCGCCCGGCCCTTGCACCGCTTTGCCATCCAGCGTGATGCTGCCGGATTCCAGCGGCAGAAAGCCGGCGATTAAGTTCAGCAGCGTGGTTTTGCCACAGCCGGATGGCCCCAACACCACCAGCAGATCGCGGCTGCCCAGCTGCAAGTTAATGTCCTGCAGCGCGGGTTGACCGGCGTAACGCGCATTGAGGTTGGTGATGTTGAGCATACGGCCTCCGGTTATTTCGCTAAGGGTGCAACGAATCGCGTGGTGACGAAGCTGCTGTAATCGTTGTCCGCTTCCGGCACTTTGCCCTGCTCTTTCAGGAAGTTTGCGGTATCAACAATTGCTTTGTTCACCGGCTTGCCGAGCTGCTCGACCTGCTGTTGCGCCGTCAGGTAAGTGTTGCCTTTCACCAACACTGGCACATCCGCTTCCGGCACACCGCTCAGGCGCGCCAGCTTGCTCAGATTGTCTGACTGCTTCAGCCATTGATCAGGATTGGCGATATAAGCCTGCTGCGCTTCTACGGCGCTGCGGGCAAACGCGGTGACAATTTCCGGATGCTGCTGCGCGAAGTCTTTACGCACTACCCATACATCCAGCGTCGGCGCCCCCCATTTACCCACCTGCGAGGAGTCGGTCAGCACGTTGCCGTCTTTCTCCAGCTCATTCACTGCCGGAGACCACACGTAGGCGCCGTCAATATCGCCACGCTTCCAGGCAGCAATAATCGCCGGTGGCTGCAGGTTAACTAGCGTCACCTGGGAAGGTTTGATGCCCCAATGCTTCAGCGCCGCGAGGAAACTGTAATGGGTGGTAGAGATGAACGGCACGGCGATACGCTTGCCGATCAGGTCTTTAGGGTCCTTGATGTTTTTCTTCACCACCAGCGCTTCAGAGTTGCCCAGCTGTGAGGCGAGCAGGAAAGCTTCAATCGGCAGCTTTTGCGTGGCGGCCACGGCCAGCGGACTGGAACCGATATTACCGATCTGGACGTCGCCCGACGCCAGTGCACGCAGCACGCTGGCACCGCTATCGAATTTACGCCAGTCCACGGTGGCACCGCTCTCTTTGGCGAAAGTGTTATCCGCCTGCGCCACTTTGGCCGGTTCAGCCGAGGTTTGATACGCCACGGTCACGTTGACCGCCTGCGCCTGGAACGCCATCAGGGCCAGAGCCGCTGCGACCGCCGTTATTGTTTTTTTCACTGCCATCATCGTTCACCCCAATGTGTTTTTGTGGTGGCAGTTTCTCCAGCAGCAGTAATTTCATAAAGGAATTAAAAATTATCCCTAATGACGATCCGTTCTTAGATCAACATTGGGCAAGGCTATGCAAAAAGTGCAAATGGAAAGAACCGGTAAATCGGTAAATATGTCACGCGCTCACAATAGGACTGTGATATTGATAGACTTCTCATTTTTCACCCCTCTACTAACGGTCCCAAATCCATGTCGATTGAGAAAGTCGCGCATTTAGCTGGCGTGTCAAAAGCCACAGTTTCACGGGTTTTGAATCACAATCCGGGCGTGCGTCCGGATACGCGTGCCAAAGTGCTGGCGGCGATCGACATCTGCGACTATCAACCCAATTTGCTGGCGCGTCAGTTACGTACTGCTCAAAGCCATATGCTGCTGGTGCTGATTCCTGACATCACCAATCCGTTCTGCTCGCGCGTGGTTCAGGGCATTGAGGCAGAAGCTGAAGCGCAGGGTTATCACATTCTGCTGTGTAACTCAGGATCACAGCTGCGGCGCGAAGCGGCCTATATTGCGCTGCTCACCGGTAAAGTCGTGGATGGCGTGATCACCATGGATGCCGCCGGCTGTTTGCAGGGATTGAAGGAGCTGATTGGCGACGCGCCCTGGGTGCAATGCGCCGAATACGATCCGTCAATCGAGGCCTCCAGCGTGGCGATTGATAATAAAGAAGCGGCGTTTGAAACCGTGCGTTATCTGGCGGGCAAAGGCCGTCGCCGCATTGCGCTGGTCAACTGTGATATGCGCTACCTCTATTCACATCAGCGCGAAGAGGGTTATCGCGATGCGCTGGAACAGCTGGAACTAAACTGGGGCAGCGTAGCGTACGCCGAGAATATTACCTGCGAGGCCGGCAGCGCGGCGTTGCGCGAACTGCTGGCGCAATCAGAACCGCCCGATGCGGTGTTTGCGGTATCGGATGTATTGGCAGTGGGCGTAATACACGCAGCGCTGGAAGCGGGTTTGCGCGTGCCGGAAGATTTAGCGGTAGTAGGATTTGATGGCATTAACTTTACCAGCAGCCTGAATCCACCGCTGACAACCATTGAGCAGCCGATGAATCGCATGGGCGCGCGTAGCGTACAACTGCTGCTGCAGCGCATTCGTCAGCCAAACTCAGCGATGGTGCATGAAGTATTGCCCTGGAAGCGCGTCGAGCGCGCTTCCAGTTAACTCAGTGCCAGATCAGCAACACGCAGGCTGCAGTAAGCAAGCCCATCGCCAGATTGAAGATTTTCCATGCGCGTGGGCTGCGCAGCAAACGTCCAATCATTGAGCCAAAGCCCATCCAGATCACGCCGGAAACCACGTTCACCATCAACATGCCGAGACTAATCGCCACCACCGAATGAAGATATTCCGTGCCCGCCAGGCTGAAGCTGGCCACAGCACCGAGCGCCATTAGCCAGGCTTTCGGGTTGATCAGCTGCAGCAAACCGCCTTGCCAGAATGGCATCTGCTTCACCGTGACATCGTCGGTTTCCAGCTTTTCATACGCGGCGGTAGCGATTTTCCACGCCAGCCACAGCAGATAGAGGCTACCGGCAATCTTCAGGATCAGATGTAGTGAGGGATAAAGCAGGATAAGACTGCCGATACCAAATGCCACCATCAGCAACATGACTTGCATACCAATCATGATACCAATGAGCAGCGGAATGGTGCGCAGGAAGCCAAAATTAGCACCAGAGGCGGTAAGTAACATATTATTGGGCCCGGGCGTGATGGCTGCGACCCAAAGAAAACCTAACATTGATAAAAAAAGACTCAGTTCCATGTATATTCGGGTGCTCCTCACCCAGTAAAGCGAACAACCCATCGAAGCTATCAGCGACTTATGCATCAGACAAGCCTTTACCCAAGCTATTTTGATCGCCCCAGCGGCGAGCGCTTTAAACCACTGCGCGGATTCACTAACGCGCACCTGCAAACGCTGCTGCCGCGCATTCTGCGCCGCCGGGTCAGCTTACGTCCGCACTGGCAGCGTCTTGACTTGCCGGACGGCGATTTTGTTGATTTAGCGTGGAGCGAAGATCCGGCGCAGGCGCGTCACAAGCCGCGCATGGTGATGTTTCATGGCCTGGAAGGCAGCTTTCGCAGCCCCTACGCGCACGGCTTGATGCAGGCGTGTCAGGCACGTGGCTGGCTGGCGGTAGTGATGCACTTCCGCGGCTGCAGCGGCGAACCGAACCGCCTGGAGCGCATCTATCACTCCGGTGAGACCGAAGATGCCACCTTTTTCCTGCACTGGCTGCAGCGTGAATGGGGCACGGTGCCGACTGCTGCGGTGGGTGTTTCGCTCGGCGGCAACATGCTGGCCTGCCTGCTGGGATTGCAAGGTAACGATGCGCCCATTGATGCCGCCATCGCCATCTCAGCACCGCTGGCGCTCGAGCCGTGCAGCACCAAACTGGATGTCGGCTTCTCGCGTTTCTATCAGCACTATTTGCTGACGCGGCTGAAGAAGAACGCCACGCGTAAATTACACGCCTGGCCCGGCACGTTGCCGGTCGATCTCAGCCAACTGCGCGCTTTTCGCCGCTTACGCGAATTTGATGATGCGATAACCGCACGTGCGCACGGTTTTATTGACGCGAACGACTATTATCAACGTGCTAGCGCCATGCCGCTGCTGACCGGCGTGCGCAAACCGTTATTGATCATCCATGCGCAAGACGATCCTTTTATGACCGATGCCGTGATCCCGCGCCCCGAACAGCTGTCAGCCTCCACGCAGTATCAGCTGACGCAGCACGGTGGCCACGTTGGCTTCGTCGGCGGCAGCTTGCTTAAACCAAAAATGTGGCTGGAACAGCGCGTACCCGATTGGCTCTCAACGTATCTGGATGTGTAATTGTGATTATTCCCTGGCAAGAACTCGAAGCGGACACGCTGGAAAATCTGATTGAAACCTTTGTGTTACGCGAAGGCACCGATTACGGCGAGCAGGAGCGCAGTTTGCTGCAAAAAGTTGCCGATGTGCGGCGTCAGCTGGAGCGCGGCGACGTCGTGTTAGTGTGGTCAGAACTGCATGAATCCATCAATATCATGCCGAAGGGTGAATTCCGCGGCTGATGCACCCAAGCGCAATTCGTGGTAACAATGCTCATCGCCGGACCTCACAGGGAGCTCTGTTATGTCAGCCAGGCATCCAATTATTGCCGTCACCGGTTCCAGCGGTGCCGGAACCACCACCACCAGCCTCGCCTTCCGCAAGATTTTCCAGCAGCTTAATCTGCATGCGGCGGAATTAGAGGGCGACAGTTTCCATCGCTTCACGCGTCCGGAAATGGACATGGCGATCCGCAAAGCGCGCGATCTCGGCCGCCACATCAGCTATTTCGGCCCGGAAGCCAACGACTTTGGCTTACTGGAGCAAACGTTCAAGCATTATGGCCAAACCGGCCTGGGCGAATCGCGGAAATATCTGCACACCTACGATGAAGCCGTGCCGTGGAATCAGGTGCCCGGCACCTTCACGCCGTGGCAACCGCTGCCGGAAAACACCGATGTGCTGTTCTATGAAGGCTTACACGGCGGCGTGGTCACACAGCAGCAGAATGTGGCGGAGCATGTTGATCTGCTGGTGGGCGTGGTGCCGATTGTTAACCTTGAGTGGATTCAGAAGCTGGTGCGCGACACCGGCGAGCGCGGCCATTCACGTGAGGCGGTGATGGATTCGGTGGTGCGTTCGATGGAGGATTACATCAACTTCATCACGCCACAGTTTTCACGCACGCACATCAACTTTCAGCGCGTGCCAACCGTTGACACCTCAAACCCGTTTGCCGCACGTGAAATTCCATCACTCGATGAAAGCTTCGTAGTGATTCACTTCCGCGGGCTGGAAGGTATCGCCTTCCCCTATTTGCTGGCGATGATTCAGGGATCGTTTATTTCCCACATTAATACGCTGGTGGTGCCGGGCGGCAAAATGGGATTGGCGATGGAACTGATAATGCTACCGCTGGTTCAGCGACTAATTGAAGGAAAACGGATTGAGTGAGGGTTACTCGCCGGTATGGAACCGGTCGCCATGAATGGCGACTCTACAAAAAACGCGATGATTTCGTAGGGTGCGCATTGATGCGCACCTGGAAGCATTAAAGCTCGATCACTTCATAGCTGTGGGTGATTTCCACGCCCTTGCCCAGCATAATCGCCACAGAACAGTATTTTTCCGCAGAGAGATCAACCGCGCGCGCTACGGCTTTATCGCTCAACGCTTTGCCGCTGACGATAAAATGCAGGTTGATATGGGTAAAAATGCGTGGAGCTTCTTCGCGGCGTTCTGACGTCAGTTTGACTTCGCAATCGGCGACATCGCTGCGCCCTTTTTGCAGAATCGACACCACATCAATGGCGCTACAACCACCGGCGGCCATGAGCACCATCTCCATAGGACTTGGCGCTTTATCACCGGAATTACCGTCCATTAATACCTGATGACCGGATGAGGATTCTCCGAGAAAGGTAAGACCTTCCACCCATTTCACTCGTGCCTGCATGATTCTTTCTCCTGAAGCGGCGGTTTTGCCGCCAGATTACGCTTTCACCTGATAAACAGCAATCCAGACTATTCCCCCGTTTGCTGAAGCGAGACAACACAAGACAGCTCGCAAAAGCTGTGCTACAAACAGTGCTGAAAATATTTTCGTCGTTACAGACGAAGGCGGGAAGAATCAAAAGCGTAGCTTAAGAATGACCCGGAATAATTTTTCCATTACTGGAAACGCTCGACGATTAAACCGCCTGACAGGGAAAAAATGCCCCCTGTATTTTGGGCACGATTACAACAGAGGATAATAGCGAATGGTTCTCGGCAAACCGCAAACAGACCCTACACTCGAATGGTTCCTGTCCCATTGCCATATTCACAAATATCCATCCAAAAGCACGCTCATCCATCAGGGTGAGAAAGCGGAAACGCTGTACTACATCGTTAAAGGTTCCGTAGCGGTACTGATTAAAGATGAAGAAGGCAAAGAGATGATTCTCTCCTACCTCAATCAGGGAGATTTCATCGGCGAACTCGGTCTTTTCGAAGAAGGCCAGGAACGTAGTGCCTGGGTGCGTGCGAAGTCTGCCTGCGAAGTGGCTGAAATTTCCTACAAAAAATTCCGTCAGCTGATTCAGGTAAACCCGGATATTTTAATGCGACTTTCGTCGCAAATGGCGCGTCGTCTGCAAGTGACATCGGAGAAAGTGGGCAACCTCGCTTTCCTTGATGTGACAGGACGTATTGCGCAAACGCTGCTTAATCTGGCTAAACAGCCAGATGCGATGACTCACCCAGACGGCATGCAAATCAAAATCACCCGTCAGGAGATTGGTCAGATCGTGGGCTGCTCACGCGAAACTGTGGGCCGTATCCTGAAAATGCTGGAAGATCAGAATCTGATCTCCGCACACGGTAAAACCATCGTCGTTTACGGCACCCGCTAATTTCTTCTCACCCACGGCGTGATGGCAACATCGCGCCGTTTCTATTTGCGATGAGCTGATGTGGCGCCGAATCATCTATCATCCTGAAGTCAACTATGCGCTGCGGCAAACGCTGGTGCTGTGCCTGCCTGTGGCTCTCGGTTGGCTGTTTGGCGATCTGCAAAAAGGTCTGCTGTTCTCGTTAGTGCCTGCCTGCTGCAATATGGCGGGTCTGGATACGCCGCATAAACGCTTCTTCAAACGCCTGATTGTCGGTGGTTCGCTGTTTGCCACCGGCAGTTTCCTGATGCAAATTTTGACCGCTTACCAGATTCCGCTGCCGCTGATCCTGCTGGCGCTGCCGCTGCTGATCGGCGTAACCGGCGAAATCGGCCCGCTGCATGCACGCCTGCTGCCCGCCACTTTAATCGCCGCCATCTTTACGCTCAGCCTGGTTAGGCGCATGCCGATATGGGTGCCGCCGCTGCTCTATATTGGCGGCACGCTGTGGTACGGCTTATTCAACTGGTTCTGGTTCTGGCTGTGGAAAGAGCAGCCGATGCGCGAATCACTCAGCCTGCTGTTCCGCGAACTGGCCGATTATTGCGATGCCAAGTACACCTTATTGACGCAGCTAACCGATCCGGAAAAAGCGCTGCCACCGCTGCTGGCACGTCAGCAAAAGGCGGTCGATCTCATTACCACCTGCTACCAGCAAATGCATATGCTGTCGGCCAGCCGCGATAACAGCCACAAGCGCCTGACGCGCGCCTTCCAGGTGGCGCTGGATTTACAGGAACACATCTCGGTCAGCCTGCATCAGCCTGAAGAGGTGCAGAAGCTGGTGGAGGAGAGTCACGCTGAAGCGGTGATCCGCTGGAACGCCAAAATTATCTCCGCACGGTTACGCGTGCTGGCCGATGCCATTCTCTATCATCAGCTGCCGGATCGCTTTCATATGGAGAAACAGCTCGGCGCGCTAGAGAAAATT
This sequence comes from Pantoea nemavictus, assembly GCF_037479095.1. Classification (NCBI taxonomy): domain Bacteria; kingdom Pseudomonadati; phylum Pseudomonadota; class Gammaproteobacteria; order Enterobacterales; family Erwiniaceae; genus Pantoea; species Pantoea nemavictus. The sequence continues at coordinate 1,740,445 of NZ_JBBGZW010000001.1, forward strand.
GCCCGCCAGCATCCGGATAATCCGGTCGGCAATTTCTGCCTCTACCACTTCAGCCGCATCGCCCGCGTATTGCGCACGCAGAAACCGCTCTACACGCGCGACCTGATGGCCGATCGTCAACGTCGTTTGCCGCTGTTGCCAGCACTGCGCAGTTATCTGTCGTTCAAATCCACCGCCTTACGCACTGCGGCCCGCTTCGCCGTGATGCTGATGTTTGGCAGCTCGCTGGCACTGTTCTTTAATATCCCTAAACCGTACTGGATATTGATGACGATTATGTTCGTCAGCCAGAACGGCTATAGCGCCACGCGCGTGCGTATTCAGCACCGTGCGCTGGGCACCTTTGCCGGTTTATTGATTGCCGCGGCCTCGCTGCAGCTGGCGGTGCCAGAATCAATCACCTTGCTGTTTATGCTGGGCATCACGCTGGCGAGCTATCTGATCACGCGGAAATATTATGGCTGGTCGATGATTGGCTTCACCGTCACTGCGGTGTATTCGCTGCAGCTGCTGTCGCTCAACGGCGCGCAGTTCTTGTTGCCGCGCATGATGGATACCTTGATGGGCTGCCTGATTGCTTTCGCCGGCATGATTTGGCTGTGGCCGCAGTGGCAAAGCGGACTGCTGCGCAAGAATGCGCACGATGCGCTGGAAGCATATCAGGAAGCGCTGCAGCTACTGCTTGGCCCGGAGCAGTCGCCCGAGAAGCTGGCGTATCAGCGTATCAAGGTTAACCAGGCACACAACGCGCTGTTCAACTCATTGAACCAGGCGTCGAGCGAGCCGGGCTTTAACCTGAAATATCTGCAAGATATGCGCATGTGGGTGACGCACAGCCAGTTTATCGTTGAGCACATTAACGCCATGACGATTCTGGCGCGCGAGCACACCATGTTGACGGCGAAGCTGGCGGAACGTTATCTGCAATCTTGTGAAATTGCGCTGCAGCGTTGCCAGCAGCGGCTGGCGTATGACGGGCCGGGCAACGACAGCAATATTCTGGAAGCGCCGGAGAATCTTAACGAAGGGCCGGTTACGATTGTCGAACAGCATGTGAAGCGGATTTTGCAGCACCTTAACGTCATGCACACCATCTCTTCACTGGCGTGGAGCCAGCGACCGCATCATGGCCGCTGGCTCAAGGTGTTACGTCCGAAAGCAGATTAAGCGGCCAGCACCTTTTCAATCGCCGTCGCGAAACGCGTCATGCCTTCGGCAATATCGGTTGGCTCAATCACCAGCGACGGCACAAAACGAATCACATCGGTGCCGGCGGTGAGAATCATCAGCCCTTCCTCTGCAGAAGCATTGAGGATGTCGCGTGCTTTGCTGGCGAATTGCGGCTTCAGCGCGGCACCTATCAGCAGGCCTTTGCCGCGAATCTCGCTGAAAATATCGAATTTGCTGTCGATGGCTTGCAGCGCTTCAACAAATTGCTGACGGCGCGCTTCCACACCCTCCAGTACTTCCGGTGTGTTGATGATATCCAGCGCGGTTTCAGCAATCGCACAGGCCAGCGGATTGCCGCCGTAGGTGGTGCCATGTACGCCCGGCGCCATCACCGATGCAATGTCGTTGGTGGTTAACATCGCGCTCACCGGGAATCCGCCGCCCAGCGCTTTTGCGCTGGTGAGAATATCGGGCTTGATGCCGTAATGCTCGTAGCTAAACAGTTTGCCACTGCGGCCCATGCCGCTCTGCACTTCATCCAGCACCAGCAGCGCGTTATGTTCATCGCACAATGCGCGTAAACCCTGCATAAACGCCTGCGTAGCGGGCACCACGCCGCCTTCGCCCTGAATCGGCTCCACCACGATGGCGCAGGTGTGATCGTCAATCACCGCCTTTACTGCGTCGAGATCGTTGAAGGGCACATGCACGATATCCGCCGGTTTTGGCCCAAAGCCATCGGAATATTTCGGCTGCCCGCCAACCGAGACCGTGAACAGCGTGCGACCGTGGAAGGCGTTATGGAAGGCGATGATTTTGCTCTTAAACGGGCTGTGTTTTTTACAGGCGTAATAACGTGCCAGCTTGAAGGCTGCTTCGTTGGCTTCTGCGCCGGAGTTACCAAAAAACACGCGGTCGGCAAAAGTGGCAGCAATAAGTTTGCTGGCCAGACGCAGCGCCGGTTCGTTAGTGAACACATTGCTGGTATGCCACAGTGTTTCGCCCTGGGTTTTCAGCGTCTCCACCAGCGCCGGATGACAATGGCCCAATGCAGTTACCGCGATACCGCCTGAGAAATCGATATACTCTTTGCCCTGCTGATCCCACACTCGGCTGCCTTTGCCCTTAACCGGCACAAACTGCGCAGGTGCATAAACAGGCAAAATAACGTTATCGAACGTTTCCCGGGTTACCGCTAGTTTTTCCGCTGCCATTGATGACCTCATCGGGTTATATGTTGAGCTAATGTGAAAATATAATCACAAAATATGCATAAAAAATCATACGAAGGCAAACATAAGTTACGCGCTGAGGAAATTAGCCAGCAGTTGGTGGCCTTGTTCACTGAGGATGCTTTCCGGATGGAACTGCACGCCTTCCAGCGGCAAGGTGCGATGGCGGAAGCCCATAATCTCATCCGGCTCGCCGTCGCGCAGGCTCCACGCGGTGATTTCAAACTCAGCGGGCAGCGTATCACGCGCCACAATCAGCGAATGATAGCGCGTTACGGTAAGCGGGTTATTCAGGTTGCGGAACACACCTTGATTGCTGTGTTGTATGCGCGAGGTTTTACCGTGCATCACCTGCCGCGCACGTACCACCTGCGCACCGTACGCTTGGGCGATCGCCTGATGCCCAAGGCAAACGCCGAGAATCGGTACGCGCCCGGCAAAGTGGCGAATGGCGGCAAGCGAGATGCCGGATTGATCTGGCGTGCACGGGCCTGGCGAAATCACCAGATGCGTTAGCGGCAACGCTTCAATCTCTTGCAGCGTAATGGCATCGTTGCGCACCACGCGCACATCCGCGCCGAGTTCGCAGAAGTATTGGTAAAGATTCCAGGTGAAGGAGTCGTAGTTATCGATTAGCAGCAGCATAGCGCCCTCCGGCCAGTAAAAGCGGCGCTATTCTACCCATTTTAGCTGACCGGGCTCACCACTTTCGCAAACTGGGCAGTAAGCGGATCCAGATCGCCCGCGACGCCAGCCGAGATCGCGGCGCGCCACTCCTCGCGTTCGAGTGTTTCCCACGACAGCTGATAACCGGCGTGCAACGCCAGCTGCTCGAAGAAGATGCGCTGCGCGCGTCCGTTGCCAGCGCGGAATGGATGCAGGACGAAAATCTCACAGTAGTAATGAGCGATGCGCGCCCTGAACGTTTCCGCTGGCAGGTCGGCTAAACCGCGCTCCTCTTCCAGCGCCTGCATCAGCGTATTGCCCTCTTTCTCGATGTATTCGCAGTGGCAATAGGGCGTTTCATCACGCCAGATATCGATAGTGCGCAGCTCTCCCGCCCAGCTGTAGAGATCCTGAAACAGCGTGCGATGAATATGGCACAACCGCGGCAAGCCGATGCTGCGCGGCCCCAGTTCTAACGTCGCCAGACGCGCGCTGCTGAAGGCCAGTTCGGCTTTACGCAGCTGCACTTCGTCGTGAATGTCGAGGCGATTCTTCAGCACGCTGTCGTTATGCCACAGGTAGGGATCGCGCACCGCTAAGCTGTTATCCGCCATATTGTCTCCTCAGCGACGCCAGTCGTTCTTCGGCGTGTTCTGCATCGATTAAAGGTTCACTCGACGTGTAACCGGCCAGGCGACAGCTGGCTTGATAGCTCGCAGCACGGCGCTGCTGCCACAACGTGGCTTTCTGTTTCTCGGTGAGTTTGCTGGTCATAGCGCCTCCGGCAAGCAATGAGCCCTAAGTATAAGCAGCAATTTTTTGCTTTGCCGGAGATGAAATGACGCGCCAGGGGAATATGGCGCGTTACGCGATTAAGGCAGGACTTTGGCGGAGAGGATAACAATCGGTTTTGACGGCACATTTTGGTACGGGCCCACATCTTTGGTCGGCACCTGAGCTATCTTATCGACCACATCCTGGCCTTTCACAACTTTACCAAACACCGCATAACCAAAATCACGCTGACCGTGATCGAGGAACGCGTTATCTGCCACGTTGAGGAAGAATTGGCTGGTGGCGCTATCTTTATCTGCGGTACGCGCCATTGAAATGGTGCCGCGCAGATTACGCAAGCCGTTGTCGGCTTCGTTTTTGATTGGCGCAACAGTTTGCTTCTGCTGCATATCCGTCGTGAATCCGCCGCCCTGAATCATAAAGCCAGGAATAACGCGGTGGAAAATGGTGTTGTTGTAGAAACCATTGTTGACGTAATCGACGAAGTTTTTCACCGAAACCGGGGCTTTCTGGTTGTTCAGTTCGAGTTCAATATTGCCCGCAGACGTGGTGAGCAGCACATGAGTATCCCCTTTGGCTGCCAGAGCGGCAGAAGATACAGAAGAGAGCGCTAACAGGGCAACAGCCGCTGTTAAAGTACGTTTAAGCATGAAAGATTCCTTACCATGGAGAGCTAGCTCAAAAACGAGATTGATTGTAAAGAGCATGTGATCCAAGAGCCAGCGTTTTACCGATATTTACGTGGATGTTGCGATTGTCATACTTTTGCCGCCACGCAATCATTTGCGTGATTAAAATCACACTCTTAATGAAATAGTTCCCGCTTGTTTCACTCGTTGTTTATTAAGATCACAGTTGCACTTACAATTCATGACACTTTTTTGCCAATCTCGGCGCTTCACAGGTTCAGAACATGACAAACCGTAATCGGCTCGGCCTTACCTGGATTAGCTATTTCTCCTATGCGCTCACCGGCGCACTAGTGATCGTAACCGGTATGGTGCTGGACAATATCGCGCAGTACTTCCAACGCCCTATCTCAGAAATGAGCAACACCTTTACTTTCCTTAATGCGGGCATTTTGGTGTCGGTGTTTCTGAACGCCTGGCTGATGGTGATTGTGCCGCTGAAGCGTCAGTTGATTTTTGGCTTCGTGCTGATGATCCTCGCCGTCGCTGGCCTGATGACCAGCCACGATCTCACCGTCTTCTCGCTGTGCATGTTCGTGCTCGGCGTGGTCAGCGGAATTACCATGTCGATCGGCACCTTCCTGATCACCCATCTGTACGACGGTCGTCAACGCGGCGCACGTCTGCTGTTCACCGATTCATTCTTCAGCATGGCGGGCACCATTTTCCCGATTATCGCCGGTATCCTGCTGGCGCGTGCGCTGCCATGGTATTGGGTCTATGCCTGCATCGGCGTGATTTATGTCGCGATCTTTGTGCTTACGCTGTTCATTGAGTTCCCGGTATTGAAAAGCGAGGCTGCTAAGCCAGGCGTGGAGAAAGAGAAGTGGGGCATCGGCGTACTGTTCCTGTCGATTGCGGCGCTGTGCTACATCCTTGGCCAGCTCGGCTTCATCTCCTGGGTACCGGAATACGCCACCAAATCAATGGGCATGGATATTGCCGCTGCCGGTCAACTGGTAGGTAATTTCTGGACCGCGTATATGGTCGGCATGTGGGTGTTTAGCTTCGTGCTGCGCTTCTTCGATCTGCAACGCATTCTGATGGTGCTGGCAGCACTGGCAACGGGTTTGATGTATTGGTTCGTCACGTCCAAAGATGCTGGCATGCTGCACTGGATCATCATGACGCTGGGCTTCAGCTCTAGCGCCATTTACACCACCATCATCACGCTGGGCTCGCTGCAAACCAAGGTCTCTTCCCCGAAGCTGGTGAACTTCATCCTGACCTGCGGCACCGTCGGCACCATGCTGACGTTCGTGGTGACCGGCCCAATCGTGGCAACCGGTGGCGCACATGCGGCGCTCTCTACCGCCAACGGTTTGTACGCCGTGGTGTTTGTAATGTGTGTTCTGCTGGGCTTTGTCACCAAACATCGCCAGCATGGCCACGTTACTCACTAAGTTTGACGGGCGGACTTCGGTCCGCCCTGCTCTTCACCGCTTAAACGTTACCGCTTCTTTTTCCGCTAAATAGATTTCACTGCTGGCTGGCTGCGTCGCTGCCACTAATACCCCTTTGCGCAGCGAATAACGCACCGGCACCTGACGCCGCACGGCATCAAATCCGCTCTCCGCCGGCAGAATAATCAAACTGGCCTCGTGGCCCGGCTGAATACCGTAATTCGCCAGCTGCAGGGTTTTGGCGCTGTTCGCTGTAATCAGCTGTAATCCGTTATCGATCTGCTCGTAGCCCATCAACTGACAGACGTGCAGTCCCATATGCAACACCTGCAGCATGCTGGCGGTGCCAAGCGGATACCAGGGATCGAACACGTCATCGTGCCCGAAACAGACGTTGATATTGGCCTCCAGCAGCTCTTTCACCCGCGTGATGCCGCGACGTTTGGGATAGCTATCAAAGCGCCCTTGCAGATGGATATTCACCAGCGGATTGGCGACGAAATTGATATTGGAAAGCTTGAGCAGGCGAAACAGCCGCGACGTGTAAGCATTGTTGTATGAGTGCATCGCCGTGGTGTGGCTGGCGGTGACGCGTTCGCCGTTGCCATCGCGATGCGCCAGCGCCGCCACCGTTTCGACAAAGCGCGACTGCTCATCATCAATCTCATCACAATGCACATCCACCAGCCGATCGTAGCGATTGGCCAGCGCAAACGTCTTATGCAGCGACTCGACGCCATATTCGCGGGTAAATTCGTAATGCGGAATCGCGCCAACCACATCCGCGCCCATGCGCAGCGCCTCTTCCAGCAAGGCTTCACCGTTGGGATAAGAGAGAATGCCCTCCTGCGGAAATGCCACAATCTGGATATCGATCCACGGTGCCATTTCCGCTTTCACTTCCAGCATCGCTTTTAACGCGGTAAGCGTGGGATCGGAGACATCAACATGTGTGCGCACGTGCTGAATACCGTTGGCGATTTGCCACTTCAGCGTTTGCTGCGCGCGCTGTTTAACATCCTCATGGCTGAGCAACGCTTTACGCTCCGCCCAGCGTTCAATGCCTTCAAACAGCGTGCCGGATTGGTTCCATGCAGGCTCACCGGCGGTTTGCGTGGTGTCGAGGTGTATGTGCGGCTCGATAAACGGTGCGCTCGCCAGTCCTCCCTCAGCATCCAACGCGTCAGCCTGTACAGCCGTTTGTGGCGGCTGCGGGCGAAGGTGCGCAATTTTGCCGTTGTCGATTTCGATTTGCCACAAGCCTTGCTGACCCGCTAAGCGCAGGTTGTTAATCCACTTCAGTGACGGGTTTGCCATGCCGTTCTCCGCTAAAACACAAAATCTTAAGCTAGCATGAAAACCAATGTCACCGCGGGCACATTCCGTAGCGGCGCGATTTATTGCGCGATAAATCGCGCCGCTACGGAATGTGCGGCGAAGAAAATGATTGGGTAATTATCAACCAAATAAGCCACTTAACTTATTTGTTCAAAATCAGTTACATACCTCTAAATAGGTATATAAGAGCGCGCTTGATGTATATCAATAAGCGCCTAAAGCGGCGCGTTAAGGTAGCCGCAGATACCGCAATTTTTGAGGCAAGCATGAGCAAGCACAGTGTCGTTATTATTGGCAACGGCATGGTCGGCCACCGCTTTATAGAAGAACTTATCGACAAAGATGTTTCGAATCAGTTTTCGATAACCGTTTTCTGTGAAGAACCCCGGGTCGCCTATGATCGCGTCCACCTTTCCGCCTATTTCTCCCATCACACCGCTGAAGAACTTTCACTGGTTCGCGAAGGTTATTACCAGAAGCATCAGGTGAATGTATTGCTTGGCGAACGCGCCATCACCATTAACCGCGACGAAAAACTGATTCACTCTAATACCGGTCGCGCGGTGCATTATGACACGCTGATTTTCGCCACCGGATCCTACCCATGGATTCCCCCCATCAAAGGTGCGGAAGGCAGCGATTGCTTTGTCTATCGCACCATTGAAGATCTGAACGCCATTGAAGCCTGTTCCCGTCGCAGCAAACGCGGCGCGGTGATTGGCGGCGGCTTGCTGGGGCTCGAAGCTGCAGGCGCGCTGAAAAACCTCGGCATTGAAACCCACGTGATTGAGTTCGCACCCGTGCTGATGGCGGAGCAGCTCGATCCGCAAGGCGGCGAGCAGCTGCGACGCAAAATCGAGCAGATGGGCGTACGCGTCCACACCGGCAAAAACACCCAGCAAATCGTCCATCATGCCAAAGGCGGTAAAACGCTAGAGTTTGCCGACGGCAGCGCGCTGGATGTTGATTTCATCGTCTTCTCTACCGGCATTCGTCCACAGGACAAACTGGCTAAGCAGTGCGGTCTGACGCTAGGTCAGCGCGGCGGCATCGACATTAACGATCATTGCCAAACCAGCGATGCGGCCATCTACGCTATCGGCGAATGCGCCGCCTGGCAGAACCGTATTTATGGCTTAGTTGCGCCGGGCTATAAAATGGCACAGGTCGCCAGCGATAGGCTGATGGGCCGCAATAATGCCTTTGCCGGTGCAGACATGAGCGCCAAGCTGAAACTGCTGGGCGTGGATGTCGGGGGCATTGGTGATGCGCATGGCCGCACGCCGGGCGCGCGCAGCTACCTGTGGCTCGACGAACAGAAAAATATCTATAAGCGGCTGATTGTCAGCGAAGATAACCGCACATTGCTGGGCGCGGTGCTGGTGGGTGACACCAGCGATTACGGCAATCTGCTGCAGCTGGCGCTGAATAACATCACGTTACCCGAAAATCCCGAATTGCTGATCCTGCCTGCAGGCAGCGGCGAGAAACCGGCAATGGGCGTTGATTCGCTGCCGGATAGCGCACAGATCTGCTCCTGCTTCGACGTGAGTAAAGGCGATATCGTCAAGGCCGTGCAGGGCGGTTGCCACACCGTAGCGGCGCTGAAAGCCGAAACCCGCGCCGGAACCGGTTGCGGCGGCTGCATTCCCTTGATTACGCAGGTACTGAACGGTGAACTGAGCCGTCAGGGCATCGAAATCAACAATCATCTGTGTGAGCACTTCCCTTACTCGCGTCAGGAGCTGTATCACCTGATTCGCGTAGAAGAGATCAAATCGTTTGACGCGCTGCTGGCCAAATATGGTCAGGGCTACGGCTGCGAAGTGTGTAAGCCCACCGTGGGTTCGCTGCTGGCCTCGTGCTGGAACGAGTACGTACTGAAGCCACAGCTGGCACCGCTGCAGGACAGCAACGATCTGTTCCTCGGCAATATTCAGAAAGATGGCACTTACTCGGTGATCCCGCGCTCAGCCGGAGGTGAAATTACCCCGGAAGGGTTGATGGCGATTGGCGCCGTGGCGCGCCAGTACAATCTTTACACCAAAATCACCGGCTCGCAGCGTATTGGCCTGTTTGGCGCGCAGCGTGACGATCTGCCTGCCATCTGGACACTGCTGATTGAGGCCGGTTTTGAAACCGGACAGGCGTATGCCAAAGCGCTGCGCATGGCGAAAACCTGCGTCGGCAGCGTCTGGTGCCGCTTTGGCGTTGGCGACAGCCTTGGCTTCGGCATCGAGCTGGAGAATCGCTACAAAGGCATTCGTACCCCGCACAAGATGAAGTTTGGCGTCTCCGGCTGCACCCGTGAATGCGCGGAAGCTCAGGGCAAAGACGTAGGCATTATCGCCACCGAAAAAGGCTGGAACCTGTATGTGTGCGGCAATGGCGGCATGAAACCTCGTCACGCCGATCTGCTGGCTGCCGATCTCGATCGCGACACGCTGCTGCACTATCTGGATCGCTTCATGATGTTCTACATCCGCACCGGCGACCGCCTGCAGCGAACTTCGCTATGGCTGGAAAGCATGGATGGCGGTATCGACTATCTGCGCAGCGTCATTGTTGACGACAAGCTTGGCCTCAATGCGCAGCTTGAAAGCGAGCTGACTCGCCTGCGCGGCGAAGTTGAGTGCGAATGGACCGCGACGGTGCAACATCCGCAGCAGCACAATCACTTCAACACCTTTATCAACAGCGATCAGCGCGATCCGCTGGTGCAGCATATTAACCAACGCGATCAGCATCGCCCGGCGCGTCCCGACGAGCGCATTGCGATCACCCTGATTGAGGAGATCGACGCATGAGCCAGTGGCATCCGGTGTGTGAACTCAACCAAATTCTCCCGGCGACCGGCGTTTGCGCCCTCGTCAAAGGCCAGCAGATTGCCATTTTCCGACCGCGCGATGATGAGCAGCTCTACGCATTAAGCAATATTGATCCTTTCGCCCAGGCCAGCGTGTTATCACGCGGTTTGATTGCTGAGCACCAGCAAGCGCTGTGGGTGGCAAGCCCACTGAAAAAGCAGCGCTTCCGCCTGAGTGATGGCTTTTGTCTGGAAGACGAAGCGCGTTCCGTGGCGAGCTATCCGGTGCGCGTCAGCGCAGGCAAGGTTGAGATATGTGCCTGACCGCATTCCTTCACTTTATGAGACGTCACTATGTTTACTGACACCCTGAATAAATGCGCCGCCAATGCGGCGCGCATTGTGCGTACTGCACAGCACAGTCCGCTGGCTTTTTGGATCGGTTCAGCAATGGCCGGCGCCTATGTGGGCCTGGCAATTATCCTGATCTTCACGCTCGGTAATCTGGTCGATGCGGCTTATCGTCCACTGCTGATGGGAGCGACCTTTGGGATTGCGCTGACGCTGGTGATCATCGCCGGTTCCGAGCTGTTCACCGGTCATACTATGTTCCTCACCATTGGCGTGAAAGCCGGCACCATCAAACAAGGTCAGATGTGGTGCGTGTTGCCGCAAACCTGGTTAGGAAATTTGGTCGGCTCGGTGCTGGTGGCACTGATTTATTACTATGCCGCGGGTCCGCTGCTGCCAAATGCTGGCTCGCTGATCCACAGCGCAGCGCTGGCGAAAACCACGCAGCCGGCCATGGCACTGTTCTTTAAAGGCGCACTGTGTAACTGGCTGGTGTGCCTGGCGATCTGGATGGCGGTGCGTACGGAAGGGACGGCGAAGTTTATCGCCATCTGGTGGTGTTTACTGGCGTTTATCGCTTCCGGCTATGAGCACTCGATTGCCAACATGACGGTCTTTGCGCTGTCGTGGTTTGGTCAGCATAATGCAGACCTCACAATGAGCGGTATCGGCCACAATTTGCTGTGGGTGACGCTGGGCAATATGTTCTCTGGCATGGTGCTGATGGGCCTTGGCTACTGGTATGCCACGCCGCAGGCGCAACGCCCGCAGCCCGAAGCGCAAGCCGCGCCGCTCAAAGCGGTATAACACTTTTTTAGCCCGCCCCGTGCGGGCTTTTTTCAGGATGAGCTATGGACTACTTTCCGCTGTTTTGCCGCCTGCAGGGCAAACGTTGTTTATTGGTTGGCGGTGGTGATGTGGCTGAGCGCAAAGCGCGTTTGCTGCTGGATGCCGGTGCCGATCTGCACGTGGGCGCGCTGGATTTCTCCCCTGCCTTCCAGCAGTGGGCACAACAGGGAAAGTTGACTTTACTACCCGGCGCGTTTGATGAGCGCTGGCTCGACGGCTGCTGGCTGGTGATTGCCGCCACCGACGATGACGCGGTCAATCAGCAGGTTGGCGATGTGGCTGAGCAGCGTCGCATCTTCTGTAATCTGGTGGATGCACCACAGGAAGCCAGCGCCATTATGCCATCGATAATTGACCGCTCACCGCTGATGATTGCGGTGTCATCCGGCGGTCGTGCGCCGGTGCTGGCGCGTTTACTGCGGGAAAAACTCGAAGCGATGCTGCCACAGCATCTCGGTGAGCTGGCTGCACTAGCCGGTTCGTTGCGCAGCCGTGTGAAGCGCACCTTCGCCAGCATGGCGCAGCGCCGCGCGTTCTGGGAACGTTTTTTTGTCAGCGATCGCCTGGCACAAACCCTGGCAAATAATGATCGGCCGCGCGCGGAGCATATCGTCGAGACCTTATTCGATGCGCCGCTGTCGCAGCAAGGCGAAGTGGTGCTGGTGGGCGCCGGGCCGGGCGATGCCGGATTGCTGACGTTGAAAGGCCTGCAGCATATTCAGCAGGCCGATGTAGTGGTGTATGACCGCTTAGTCTCCGAGCCGATTCTCAATCTGGTGCGCCGCGATGCTGAGCGTATCTTCGTCGGCAAACAGGCGGGCCATCACTGCGTGCCGCAAGCGCAGATCAATCAGGTTTTGCTTGAGCAGGCGCAGAGCGGCAAGCGCGTGGTGCGACTGAAAGGCGGCGATCCCTTTATCTTTGGTCGCGGCGGCGAAGAGCTTGAACTGTTGGCGCAGCACCATATTCCGTTTAGCGTGGTGCCGGGCATTACTGCCGCATCGGGCTGTGCTGCCTACAGCGGCATTCCGCTTACGCATCGCGACCACGCGCAAAGCGTGCGTTTCGTGACCGGCCATTTGCAGCAGCACGGGGAAATCGAATGGCGCAAGCTGGCCGCCGAGCAGCAAACGCTGGTGTTCTATATGGGACTGGCGCAGGCGCCTGAGATCCAGCAGCAGCTGTTGCAGCACGGCATGGATGCGACCATGCCAGTCGCGATTGTGCAGAATGGCACCACGCCGCAGCAGCGGGTCGAAACCGCAACCCTGGCTGAGCTGGCGACGTTAGCGCAGCAGTTTGTCAGTCCAGCTCTGATTATTGTTGGTCGCGTTGTGGAACTGCGCTCACAGTTACGCTGGTTCTGAAGCGGCAAAAAACTGTACAGCGCTGCGCTTTGTCGCCAGACTAATAGCCATCTTTCTCATTGATAAGGAGTTTCCATGCGCGTTGCTTCACTGGTTTGCGCGTTGCTATTGCCGCTAAGCGCGGTTGCCGCTGCTGCACCCGTTACCTGGTCGAACGTCGTCGGCGAATGGCAGGTGGTGGCGGTAACACCTAAGAAGGAGATGGGTCAGATCTACATTAAGAATGACCCGCAGTTTATGGGTGCGCGCGTGGCGTTTAAGCCGAATGCGATCAACTGGACGCGCGGTACCGCCGAACGCAGCATCAATCCTTCGGTCGATAACTGCGCAACTAAACCGCGTCTCACTGCCGCCAATGGCGCGGGGCAAGATCGTGATTTCACTTTCCGCTACGGTTTCAACGTGAGCTGTGGCAATAAGTCGTGGGGACCAGCACCGGGTGCCGTGCTGAGCGTGCTGGCTGACGGCAATGCCCGTCTGTTCTGGGATGGCGCCGAACTGGCGTTACATCGCATCAAATAAAAACGGCGGGTCATGATGACCCGCCGTTCTGCTCTATGCTGCAAGCCGTTTATGGCTGTGCGACAAAACCTACCGCTTCGTACACTTTCTTTAGCGTTTCCTGCGCATGCGCTCGGGCTTTCGCTGCGCCATCGCGCATCACCTGATTGAGCAGCTCTTCATCGTTGCGGAAACGATGATAACGCTCCTGCAAATCGGTCAGCATGCCTGAAACTGCATCCGCAACCGCGCCTTTCAGATGGCCATACATTTTGCCTTCAAACTCCTGCTCCAGCTCGGCAATGGTTTTGCCTGTGACGCCAGCGAGAATGTCCAGCAGGTTAGAAACACCGGCTTTCTCTTTGATGTCGTAGCGCACCACGGGCGGCTCGGCAGAGTCAGTCACTGCGCGTTTGATCTTCTTCACCACCGCTTTGGTGTCTTCCAGCAGACCAATCACGTTGTTACGGTTGTCGTCTGACTTGGACATCTTTTTGGTTGGCTCAAGCAGCGACATCACACGCGCGCCCGATTTCGGAATGAACGGCTCAGGCACTTTGAACACGTCGCCATACAGCGCATTGAAGCGCTGTGCGATATCGCGGCTCAGTTCCAGATGCTGCTTCTGATCTTCGCCCACCGGCACCTGATTGGTTTGATACAACAGGATGTCTGCCGCCATCAGCACCGGATAATCAAACAGGCCGGCAGTGATGTTTTCCGAGTAACGCGCTGATTTATCTTTGAATTGCGTCATGCGGCTCAGCTCGCCGAAATAGGCGTAGCAGTTCAGCACCCAGCTCAGCTGCGCATGCTCTGGCACATGCGACTGAACAAAGATGGTACTTTTGGCCGGGTCGATGCCGCAGGCAAGGTACAGCGCTAAGGTATCCAGCGTGGCTTTACGCAGCGCAACCGGATCCTGACGTACGGTGATGGCGTGCAGATCGACGATGCAGTAAATGCAGTGGAAATCATCCTGCATCTGCACCCACTGACGCAGCGCACCCATATAGTTGCCAATGGTCAGTTCACCGGAAGGCTGGGCGCCGCTGAAAACGATGGGTTTGCTCATGTTATGTCCTGATAATCACAGCCCGATAGCGGGCAAAAGTTCGTCAAAAGAGTCGAGAGTTAAATCGGGTTGGCTTGTCGCAATCGGCTCGCCGTAGTTGTAGCCAAATGTCATGCCTATATTCGGCACGCCTGCTGCCTGGGCCGCGAGAATATCATTGCGCGAATCGCCGACAAACAGCAATTGTCCGGGAAGCACGCCAAAATGGCCAAGCACGAGGAAAATGGCCGCCGGGTGGGGTTTTTTCACCACCACATCATCGCCGCCGATAATCTGCGTAAAGTAATCAGCAATACCGAGTGACTTAAGCAGCGGCGCAACAAACGGCGTCGGTTTGTTGGTGACGATCGCCAGCGGCAGGCCTTGCGCCTGCAGCGCTGCCAACGTCTCTTTCACCTGCGGGAACAGCGTGCTGCCCGCTTCCACCGTTTGGGCGTAATATTTATCGAACAGTGCACGCGCATCACGTTGCTCTTCGGCATGCGGTTCGCGTCCCAGCGCCCACGTCAGCGCGCGGGTCATCATCACGTCGGCACCGTTACCAATCCAGGTGGAGGCTAATGCCAAACCCGGCGGCGGCAATTGCAGATCGGCCAGCGCATGATCGATGGCCTGCGCCAAACCCGGCGCGCTATCGACCAGCGTACCGTCAAGATCGAACGCCAGCGCGCGGATATCAGTGAAATGAGCCATTAACTTTCTCCAGTTCGCCACGCATCTCGTCGATCACTTTCTTGTAATCCGGATGACCAAAGATCGCAGAACCCGCGACAAACATGTCGGCACCGGCAGCAGCAATCTGGCCGATGTTGTCGATTTTCACGCCACCATCCACTTCCAGACGAATGTTATAGCCGCTTTGATCGATCAGGCGACGCGCTTCGCGCAGTTTGTCGAGCGTACCGGGAATGAAGGATTGACCACCAAAACCAGGGTTCACCGACATCAGCAGAATGATATCCAGCTTATCCATTACGTAGTCGAGGTAGTCGAGCGGTGTCGCAGGGTTGAATACCAGACCCGCTTTGCAACCGTGCTCTTTGATCAGCTGCAGCGTGCGATCAACATGCTCGCTGGCTTCCGGGTGAAAAGTAATAAAGGTAGCGCCCGCTTTAGCGAATTCCGGGATCAATGCATCCACTGGTTTTACCATCAGATGCACATCAATAGGTGCAGTGATGCCGTAATCGCGCAGCGCTTTCAGCACCATCGGCCCCATGGTCAGATTAGGAACGTAGTGGTTATCCATCACATCGAAATGGACCACATCACCACCTGCCGCCAGCGCTTTGGCTGTGTCTTCGCCCAGACGAGCGAAATCAGCAGCAAGAATTGAAGGGGCCAGTAAAAATTGTTTCATCCGAATCTCCCAATTTTGTGCGCCAGCCGGAGCTGGCGTAATGCGTTGGTCGCGGACGAAACAGACTAGCGGAAAAGCGCCAGCAGTTCGTCGACCTGAGTGCGACCACTTATGCTTCGGCTGATGGAACGCCGGGCTTTAACTACGTGTAAATCCGCATTCTGATACCACTCGCGCGTGAGCACCGTATCGTGGTTAGAAATCAATACCGGGATGCGATTTTGCTGCGCCAGCTTATTGGCCAGTTCTGCCAGATGCTGCTGCTCGCGCAGGCTAAAACTGTTGGTGTGATACGCGGTAAAATTCGCCGTTGCCGAGAGCGGCGCATACGGCGGATCGCAATAAACCACTGAGCCTTCAGCGGCGTTGTTCAGAGTAACATCGTAAGATTCACAGACAAAGGTCGCTTTTTGCGCCCGTTCGGCAAACCACAGCAGCTCCGCTTCCGGGAAATAGGGCTTACGATAGCGACCAAAAGGGACGTTAAACTCCCCGCGCAGATTGTAGCGGCACAGCCCGTTATAACCATGGCGATTGAGATACAGGAACAGCACCGCGCGCTGATATTCATCTTTGCTGGCATTGAATGCGATACGCTGCGCGTAGTAGGTTTCCGCCGTGTTACCTTCGGCGTTGAAAAGCTGGCGCGCGTCTTCAATGAACGCTGCAGTACGCGTTTTGACGATGTTGTAGAGATTGATGAGATCACCGTTGATGTCCGCCAGGTGATAGCGGTCATAATCGGTATTGAGGAATACTGAACCGGCGCCGACAAAGGGTTCGATTAGACAATCACCTTGTGGCAAATGACGACGGATGTCATCAAGGAGCGGGTATTTCCCTCCGGCCCATTTCAGGAAAGCGCGATTTTTTTTCATGCTGTCGTGGTTATTACATCTTAATTATTGGCTGTGGTGAAACCGACAGCAGCTCTGCGCTTTAAACGGGGCCACATCTGCGCAGCCCCACATCAATTACTGACTTTCTTTCTTCACCTGACTGAGCGGTTTCACCCATGGATTCGCCGCACGCACTTCTGCTGGCAGCGATGCCACCGCGCGTTTCGCATCGGCTGGCGTGGCGTAAGCACCACTCACCAACACATACCATGGCTGGCCGTTGCGCGTGGTTTTATACACGTGATAACCGCTCAGGTTCTGTTTTCTCGCCCAGGCGTTCAGGCTCTCTTCTTTCGACGCACCGCTCAACTGCAGCGTGTAGTTGCCGCCCGATGGCAACGATTTGCTGGCGCTGCTGCTCGCAGGCGCCGCATTACGCGCTGGCGTAGTGTGCGTGTTGTTCTCTTTCACCGGCGTCGATTTAGTCGCTGCCGGAGCTTTGTGCGTGGTGGTGCTGGCAGCGTGCGTCTCGCGTGCACCGTTGCTGGCATTACGCGGTGGGGTTTCCGCACGCATCGCTGGCGGCGTCATCGCCTTACCGTTGCCACTGACCGTTGCCGGTGCGGTTGGCAGCGAACTGTTACCCTGTGCGCCTTGTGCCGCAGCATCCACAGAACCCTGCTGATTGTTCAGCGCGGTGTTGAGATCGCCCGGCAGCGTGACACGCTGTTGGTTCGCTGGAGTATCAACGGTTTCGGCCTGAGTGGGCGTTGAGGATACCGGTGGCATCGAGATGGACTGGGCGTCGTTGCCCGCAGGTGCAGCCGCTCCCGCTGTAGTTTGCGCAGCGCCGCCATCAGCAGAAGGTGTGGCATTTTGCTGGCCGCTCATGGACGTCGAACCTGAAAGGTCGATGTTCTTTTCGCTGCCACCGGCTGAAGGTGCCGCGCCATTATTTGCGGTATTAGTTGCTGGTTTCTTCTCATCTGGACCGGTTAACGCCGAACCAATTCCCAGCACCACCAACAGCAGAACTAAAATACCAATACCCATCATCATATGCTGACGAGAAACCGGTACTTTCACTTTCGGCGCAGAAGACGATTTGCGTGACCGCGTCGGACGGCGGTCACTGGCGTCAGGTTTTAACTCGTCTTCCGGTTTGAACTCATCCATTTAGCCTCCTCCGTAAAACGACGCGCTTCCCACACGCCGCATCACCACTCATCACTTCTAATAATCAGGGTTTCTGGCAATCATTGATTGCTGCCAGCACCATATCATGAGCCACACCTGCACGCACTTCAGAGCGGCCAATAGCGAGAGGCAGCACCAGACGCAACTCGCCGGCCAGCACTTTTTTATCGCGCATCATGTGAGGCAGATAATCTTCCGCCGCCATGCTCGCCGGGCCATGCACCGGTAAACCGGCGCGCAATAGCAGCGCGATAATGCGATCGGTTTCAGCTGAAGTGAACTGCCCCAAACGCTCGGCGGTACGCGCGGCCATCACCATGCCAGCCGACACCGCTTCGCCGTGCAACCAGTTGCCGTAACCCATATGCGCTTCAATCGCATGACCAAAAGTATGGCCCAGATTAAGCAGTGCACGCACACCGGTTTCGCGCTCATCAGCCGCGACCACTTCGGCTTTAAGCTCGCAGCAGCGACGAATGCAGTAAGCCATGGCTTTTTCATCCAGTGCCAGCAGAGCATCAAGATTCTGCTCCAGCCACAGGAAAAATTCGCCATCAAGAATAATGCCGTATTTGATCACTTCCGCCAGACCCGACGCGAGTTCGCGCGGCGGCAGAGTGGCCAGGCAATGGGTATCCACAACCACAGACGCGGGCTGGTAAAACGCCCCAATCATGTTTTTGCCAAGAGGATGGTTTACCGCGGTTTTGCCACCCACGGAGGAGTCAACCTGAGACAGCAACGTGGTCGGCACCTGAATAAAGCGCACGCCGCGCTGATAGCTGGCCGCAGCAAATCCGGTCAGATCACCAATCACTCCACCGCCCAGTGCAATCAGCGTGGTATCACGACCGTGCGGCTTTTTCAGCAGCGCGGTGAACACCTCGTCCATTACAGCCAACGTTTTGTACTGCTCACCATCAGGCAAAATGACCTGATCTACCTTCACTCCAGCCTTGCTGAGTAGCGCTGCCAGGGGTTCCAGATAGATCGGCGCCAGTGTCTGGTTTGTTACCAGCATGGCATTGTCGCCTGCTTTGAGCGGCCAAAAAGAAGCCGGATCGTTAAACAGTCCGGCAGCGATGGTGATGGGGTAACTGCGATCCCCGAGTGAGACAGTGATCTTCTCCATGATGACCGATACCTATTACTGAGCCCTCAGGGCGCTGGATTAGTTCTTTTCCAGCATGTTGATGATCTGATTGGCCACCACTTTTGCACTCTGATCGTCAGTGCGAATAGTGACATCAGCGATCTCTTCATAAAGCGGATTACGTTCACCTGCTAGCGCTTCCAGTACTTCGCGCGGCGGTGATTCAACCTGCAACAGCGGACGCTTTTTATCACGCTGGGTACGAGCAAGCTGCTTTTCGATGGTGGTTTCTAGGTATACGACCACACCACGGGCGGAGAGACGATTACGGGTCTCGCGGGATTTGACGGAGCCACCACCGGTCGCCAGGACAATGCCCTGCTTCTCGGTCAGCTCATTAATGATCTTTTCTTCACGATCGCGGAAGCCTTCTTCGCCTTCCACATCAAATACCCAGCCTACATCCGCTCCGGTGCGTCGCTCAATTTCCTGATCGGAATCGAAAAATTCCATATTGAGTTGCTGAGCCAACTGACGACCAATAGTGCTTTTGCCGGCACCCATCGGCCCAACCAGAAAGATATTGCGTTTCTCTGCCATTTTATCGGTATTACTAAGAATTCGTTGATGATACCCCGCGTTCAGCATAGCTGGCGGGACAGGAACTGAGACCTCATGAGCGTTAACAAGAGTCAGACGGAAAATTATCTCAACACTCATGGCCGTTTGGCAACCGAATAAATTGCCCCCGGCGACCTCTTAACAGGACCGGTCTGTGGTTCGCGAGACGGTAACGCACCTCCGCTAATCCGCTATATTTCGTGCTACAGGCACGCTGGCCGGGGTCATCCACCGTAATCGCTTACCGATGTAAGCACAGTGAATTCACTCATTTAACGTCCTACTGGAGCTCGAATTATTTTGGAGATATTTCTTTTGACGTCAGTATCGCTTGTGACCGACGTCATTCGGAAGGTTATTCTGCCGCGTTCCGTTACACCGTTTTGAAAATCGCTAAACCTTGTAAGCTAATTCCAGCCCTGCGTCAACGCAGTTGGCCTCACAGAACGAATTTTCCGCTTTATCCGGCAGTAAGCGCTGCTTCCCTGACCAGTCTTGGGGTAATAAAGATAACCAGCTCCTTTTTTTTCTGCTCGTCGGTCTGCTGACGGAACAAATTCCCCAGCAGCGGCAATTCACCCAGCCAGGGAACGCGTTTTTCGCTCTGCGTACGCTGCTGCTGGAAAATGCCGCCGAGCGCTAAGGTTTCGCCATCTCGAAGCGTTACCTGGGTTTCAATCTCCTGCTTATCAATACTCAGTACCTGATTATCGCCAATGTTGACGCTCCTTCCCGGCAGGTTCTGGCTCAATCTGAGTTTTAGCTGGATGCGTCCATTACCTAATACCACGGGCGTGACCTCCATACCCAGCACCGCTTCTTTAAATTCAATCGCCGTCGCCCCGCTATTACCCGACTTCACCTCATAGGGGATTTCCGTTCCCTGCTTGATAGTGGCGGTCTGTTGATGCGCGGTAAACAGGCGCGGGCTGGCGATAATTTCGATTTGGTTCTCCTGCTCCAATGCGCTTAATTCGAGGTTCAACAATTCGCCACTCACCTGGCCCAGCGTCACGCCGGCACGAAACGCCGGATTGCCCACCGCCAGGGGAATATCCAGCAGTGGATTACGCAGCGCCTGGGTCACGACTTCTGCTGGTGAAGTGCCCCAGTTAACGCCCAGCTCGCGCAGATGCTCTTCATTGATGGTGACGATGTGTGCAGCCAGCTCAACCTGCTCCAGCGGTAAATCTAATGCTTTTAACCAGCGCTCAGTGTCACGCAGCGCCTCGGTCGTATCGCGCAACAGCAGACTGTTGGTGCGACTGTCCACCGTCACGCTGCCACGTGGCGTCATCAAGGATCGCTCGGCTTGTAAGCTACGATAAATATCGCTGGCGCTGGCGTAATGCAGCGTCACGGTTCGTTGTTCCAGAGGCGTTTGCTGTTTTTCCTCCTCACGCTCTGCCTGCGCTTGTTGCGCCTGCAACTGTTGCCAGCTTTCTGGGTAGACCAACAGCACGCCCTCTTCCTGTACCACGGTAAGTTTTGCCAGCTGTGTCACCAGGGCGAGCGCGCGCTCCCAACCCACATTATCTAAGCGCAGCGAGAGGCGGCCCTCAACACCCGGTGCAATCAGCAGGTTGGTCTGCTGATAATCCGCCAGCGCCTGTAAAATGCGTTCAACCGGTGCATCATCAAACGTCAGGCTCAGGCGATCGTCACTGGCGCGCAGCGGGGCGCTCAGAGACAGCAGTATCAGTAACGTCATCCATTTCATAAAAACCTCCTTTTATTACCCATGTGATTTGCTGGGGCGAACAACTTTGTGTCGCGTTCAGCACCAGCGTGCGTGCCGTAAGCTGCACGACTTGCCAGGGCGGCAGCGGAAAGGGTGTTTGCTCGGTCAGCCGATGACTTTTTCCCTGCGGAGAAACCAGCCACGCCACATAGTGCGGCGCTGCACCAATGATGCCCTGCAAACGCCAGCCTTGCGGCGCGGCAACCTGTGCCTGGCAAAGCGTTTCTGTCAGCGGCTGGAAAGGATCGCGCGCTAGCGCAAGGGAGCTGCAGAGCAGCAACAGCAGCGCGCTACTCCGCATCGTCACTCTCCAGCCAAAGTTGCGTGTTCAGTACGCCCTGCTCGGCTTGCAGCTGAAAACGCTGTGGCACGGCTAAGCGGGTCGTGGCGAGCTCGCTAAACAGCGGCAGAAACTGTGGCCAGATGAGCCGCAGCTGTAGCTGTTGCGGCTGGCTATCCGGATGCCAGGCTTCCAGCTGGCTACCCCGTGCAGCAACAATTGTCTCCAGCGTTTGCTGCGCCGCCATATCCGGCGCAGGTTGCTGCAGCGTGGCGATCTCATCCTGCAACAGCTCAATGTCTGGAAAGAGTGCCAGCTGTTGCAAACGCTGTTGCTGTTGTTGCCTCATTTTTCCCAGCTGTTGCTGTTGCGCTTCATGCATCTGCTGCTGCGGACGAAGCACCACCCACCACATCAGCGCGAACAGCAGCAGCGATAGCAGCAGTAATGCTACGATGCGTAGCGGTAGCGTTAACATCAGCCAGCGTTGCAGCAGATCATTCATCGGCCAACTCCTGTATGCGCGCATGCAGGGCGAAGCGATAATCGCCGCCGGACTGGCGCTGCACACCGCCCTGCTTCACGCTGCTGAACAACGGCTGCGTTATCAATTGATGGCGAAAATCACTCACTGCCGCCATGCTCTGCGCCTGCCCCTCCAGCACCAACTGCCCTTGCCGCCGCTCAAGGCGATGTAGCCATAAGGTTTCAGGCATTAGTTCCGGCAATTGCTGCCAGAAATGCTGCCAGCGGTGGTGCTGATCTTGCCGCTGTTGCTGGGCGCGCTGCGCCTGAAGAAGTGACTCACGCAACTGCAGCAGCGATTGCTGCTGCTCAAGCTGCTGTTGCAGTGTGGTGAGGATGAAGGTGATATCCATCAGGGCTTCCGCCTGTAGCTGCCGTGCGATTGCGCCACGCCACCACAGCGCTGAAAGGATCAGCAAGGTGCACACCAACGTCAGTGCCAGCAGCGTGATGCTCTGCTGGCGCCGCCGCTGCCATTGCTGGATGCGCCAGGGCAGCAAGTTGACCGCCAGCATCAGGCATCCTCCGGGCGCAGTGCCAACCCAAGCGCGATAGCAAACTCACCCTCCTGCTCGGGCAAAGGCGGTTGCAGATAGTGCAGCAGCGTAAACGGCTTGCAGCGTTTAACCTGCTCCTCAGGCAAAACCTGGGGTGACGTGCAGAGCACGCTCTCCATCTGTGGAAAGGTGTCACGCAGTTGCGCGAGAGTGAGGGGTTCGGTGGCTGCGCCTGAGGTGGTGCTTTCACCTGCCAGCGTCCATAGCCAGTGATCGCTAAGCGGATGAATCAACAGCTGGTTGTGGCGTAAAGGCATACGCATGCCGATTTGCGTCAGCGCCAGACTACTCAGCTCAAATACGTCAGGTCTCAGACCCGCCTGTTTGAGCGGTGTCAGCCATTGGGCGATCACCTCGCGCCGCGCCGCAGTGACGCAAAGCTGCGAAGCCTTACCCGGCGATCGATAATCCAGCGATAGCGAAGCCGGCTCAACCGGGAAAAGACGCTGTGCGGAAGCCGCCACATAACGCCCTAATGCTGGTTCACGCAACGAGGTTTCCGGCAAGGGTAAGGTTCGTTGCAACACCAGCTGTGGCGGCAGACCAACGCGCAGCGAATAACGTTTCGGCAGATGGCGCTGCCAGCGTCCTAACATATCCAGTAACGCAGGCGTGGTTTGCAGCACACCGTTTCTTAACGTATCTTGCGGCAGCGTTTGTTGCCACCAGTGTCGCAACTGCCAACCATGACGACGGCGTTCAATGCCAAGGGCACAGATCTGCCCATTTTGGATGTCCAGTCCGATTTGCCAGCGCTCAAAAGCCATGCGCGCGATCTCCTTATCATTACCATTGAAGGGACTTAGGCCAATACTCGAAAGAATTGGCGTTGCAGGAAGTCGGCAAGTGCATGAATCTCCAGCCGCTTACATGAGTTAGTGACTAGGGGGATTACACCTGGCCAACGCACCGGCAACTTCAAGTCTGACGGGTATATCAAAGCGTCAGGCTTGTCTTTATACTACCGCGCGGTTGCTTATAAACTGCTCAAACGACAACAGATGGGAATTCTCAGGTGAAGTTCGTAAAGTATTTATTGATCCTTGCAGTGTGTTGCATTTTGCTGGGAGCCGGCACGGTTTATGGTTTGTACAAATACATAGAGCCGCAGCTGCCCGATGTGAACACATTGAAAGATGTGCGCCTGCAAACGCCTATGCAGGTTTACAGCGCGGATGGCGATCTAATCGCCCAATACGGTGAGAAGCGCCGTGTGCCGCTGACCCTAAAGCAGATGCCGCCTGAGTTAATCAAAGCGTTTATTGCCACCGAAGACAGCCGTTTCTACGAGCATCACGGTGTCGATCCGGTGGGGATTTTCCGTGCTGCCAGCATTGCACTGATGTCAGGTCACGCATCGCAGGGTGCCAGTACCATCACCCAGCAGCTGGCGCGTAACTTCTTCCTCAGTCCAGAGCGCACCTTAATGCGTAAAATTAAGGAAGCGTTCCTGGCGATCCGCATTGAGCAGCTGCTAAGCAAAGATGAAATTCTTGAGCTGTACCTCAACAAGATTTATCTCGGCTATCGCGCGTACGGTGTGGGCGCTGCGGCGCAGGTCTACTTTGGAAAATCCATTGATCAGCTGTCGCTGAGCGAAATGGCGGTGATTGCCGGGTTGCCAAAAGCGCCTTCCACCTTCAACCCGCTCTATTCTCATACGCGTGCACTGTCGCGTCGTAATGTGGTGCTGGCACGTATGCTGGATCAAAACTACATCACGCAGCAGCAATATAACGAAGCGCGTAATGCACCGTTGACGGCCAGCTATCACGGCCCGGAAATCGCCTTCTCCGCACCTTATTTGAGTGAAATGGTGCGACAGGAGATGGTGAAGCGTTACGGCGATAAAGCGTATGAAGATGGCTATAAGGTTTACACCACCGTGACCCGCCACCTGCAGGAAGCCGCACAGCAGGCGGTGCGTAACAATGTGATGGCCTACGATATGCGTCACGGCTATCGCGGTCCGACTAACGTGCTGTGGAAAGTGGGTGAAGCTAGCTGGGATCAAACCCGCATCCAGAGCGCGCTGAAAAACTTGCCGACTTATGGCCCGTTGAATGCCGCAGTGATCACCAGTGCCAGCGCCGATCAGGCCACGGCTATGCTGAAAGATGGCAGTAGCGTCTCACTGAGCATGGCGGGCGTGCGCTGGGCGCGCCCTTACAAATCTGACACGCTGCAAGGCCCAACGCCGCGTAGCGTGACGCAGGTGCTGCAAGCCGGTCAGCAGATTTGGGTGCGTAAAGTGAATGATGATTGGTGGCTCGGCCAGGTTCCCTTGGTGAACTCCGCGCTGGTGTCGCTCAATCCAGAAGATGGTGCCGTACGCGCCCTGGTCGGCGGTTTCGACTTCAACCAGAGCATGTTTAACCGCGCTACCCAGGCGCTACGCCAGGTCGGCTCCAATATCAAACCGTTCCTGTACACCGCGGCGATGGATCGCGGTTTAACGCTGGCATCGATTCTCAATGACGTGCCGATTTCGCGCTGGGATGCGGGTGCAGGCGCCGACTGGCGTCCGAAGAACTCGCCACCTACCTATGCCGGTCCTATCCGTTTACGTCAGGGCTTGGGCGAATCGAAAAACGTGGTGATGGTGCGTGCGATGCGTGCAATGGGCGTAGATTACGCGGCGGAATACCTGCAGCGTTTCGGCTTCCCGGCGCAGAACATCGTGCATACCGAATCGTTAGCGTTAGGCGCGGCTTCGTTCACGCCAATGCAGGTGGTGCGCGGTTACGCGGTGATGGCAAACGGCGGCTTCCTGGTCGATCCGTACTTCATCACCAGGATTGAGAACGAACAAGGCGGCGTGATCTTTGAAGAGAAACCGAAAATTGCCTGCCCGCAGTGCAACTTGCCGGTGATCTATGGCGATACCAAAAAGTCGGTGGCGCTGAACGAAGAGAGCATTGAGAATGTCGCCACTTCCGAGCAATCGCAGAACCAAACTGTGCCGCAACCGGAGCTGGAGCAAGTCCCCGCGCAGCCGCAGCCGGGTGGCGATCAGCAATATGCACCGCACGTGATCAACACGCCACTGTCATTCCTGATCAAGAGCGCGCTAAACACCAACATCTTCGGCGAACCCGGCTGGATGGGAACCGGTTGGCGTGCAGGTCGTGACTTAAAACGTAACGATATCGGCGGTAAAACCGGTACCACCAACAGCTCGAAAGATGCGTGGTTCTCCGGTTACGGTCCGGGCGTAGTGACCTCAGTGTGGATTGGCTTCGATGATTCACGTGCGCTCGGTCGTTCAACGATGTCAGGCGCGATTCCGGACCAAATCTCCGGTTACGAAGGCGGTGCCAAGAGTGCTCAGCCAGCGTGGGATGATTATATGAAATCCGCGCTGGAAGGCGTGCCGGTTCAGCCGCTGACACCGCCAGATGGCGTAGTCACCGTTAATATCGATCGCGGTACCGGTAAACTGGCCAACGGCGGCAACTCGCGTCAGGAGTACTTCATCAACGGCACGCAGCCAACGGAATATTCGGTGCATGATGTAGGAACCACCATCATGGACAATGGCCAAAGCCACGAACTGTTCTGATCAAAAAAGCCGGCAACTCTGCCGGCTTTCTTTTTTTAAGCGATGC
Organism: Pantoea nemavictus; assembly: GCF_037479095.1. NCBI lineage: Bacteria > Pseudomonadati > Pseudomonadota > Gammaproteobacteria > Enterobacterales > Erwiniaceae > Pantoea > Pantoea nemavictus. The sequence goes on from NZ_JBBGZW010000001.1 coordinate 1,766,508, forward strand.
TCAAAGATTAGTAGCTTAAACGTCCCTGCTTCACCAACCATTCGCGCACCATAAACAGGGCGCTGACGTTACGCGCTTCGCGGAAATCAGGTTCCTCCAGCAGCGCCAACAGGTTATTTAACGGCCAGCGATGAACAATCAGCGGCTCCGGCTCATCACCTTCCAGCTTCTCTTCGTACAAACCTTCCGCGACCACAATGTTCATCTTGCTGGAGAAGTAAGAGGGCGCCATGGTCAGCTTGCCGAGCGCTTCCAGTTTAGTGGCACCAAATCCCGCCTCCTCTTTCAGCTCGCGGTCGGCGGCTTCAAAGGCACTTTCACCGGGATCGATCAGCCCTTTCGGGAAACCGAGTTCATAGCTTTCCAGACCCACGGCGTACTCCTGTATCAGGATCACGTCATCGCCGATAATCGGCACAATCATCACCGCTTCCCGATCGGAAGGCTTCATGCGTTCATAGACGCGACGCGCGCCATTGCTGAAAGCGAGATCGACCGCTTCTATGGTGAACAAACGGGAGCGGGCAACCGCTTCCACATTGAGGATGTCAGGTTTTTTCATTGGGGTTTTCATATCAGCCTCAAACTTAGCACAACCCTGTGAAACGTGATGACGCCAGCATACCGAAGCCCGAACTATTGTGCGAGACGCGGTGTAGGTAAACTATGGTGACATACATTCACTCACTGCCGCTAACAACTTCTTGTTATCTATGCAGTTAAAAATTCACAATAAGTCAACGATGTTGTGCACAATTCAGATAATGCCGATATTTAATTGAGTTTTATCTGGTTAACATCCCGTTAAGGAATAATCTACCAAACTATAATTAAATGATTTTGCGCGTTATTTTATCTGACTTTTCCCTTGTCAGAATCACTTCTGCTCGCCAAAATTGACTTGTATTGATGGATTCACCGGGAGTACATCGTTAACGTGAAGGCAGTTTTTTGGCTGGATTGAGCAAAGCATGAGCACTTACATTGTCATTCTGGCAGTCATGCTCGCCTGTTCGTTACTCGCAGGTATCGGCTATTGGTACGCTATGCGGCATCGTCCGCCGTTGGCGAAACCTCTGCCGTTTATCAGTCCGCCTCATCGCAAGCTTACTGACGAAGAACGTGATGCCGTTGAAAAGTACATTGCGTTGCTGGCCAAACAGCAGCAACACAGCAGTACCCGTTCTGCAAAGAAGTCACGCGAACCCGAAGCGCTGACGCTCACCGCGCAAAGCAGTAACGTTTATCCTGTCACTCGTTCCATCACCCGCTATGGCCTCTCCACCGACGATCCGCAGAAATGGCGCTACTATCTCGACGAAGTCGAGGTGCATCTGCCGCCGCTGTGGGAGCAGTACATCGCCGATGAAAACTATGTTGAGTTGATCCGTACGCAAACGCTGCCGCTGGTGATTTCGCTCAACGGTCATTCACTGGTGAGCTACGCCGTTGAACAACCGGCGCTGCCGCCGCTGGTACGACCGATGTCAACCAACGCCTCTATTCGTAAAGAAGAGAGCGAGAACGTTGAACTGCTGCAGGTGCGCAAAGAGACCTCGGAAGAGTATCAACTGTCACGCGCCGACGGCACGCGTGAAGCGGTCGCCATCTGTTTCGCTTTCCTCTTGTTCTTCCTTAGCCTGGTGCTGCCCGGCAGCCTGATGGTATGGATTGCCCTGCTCGGCTGCCTGATGATCGCCGTCAGCCTATGGTTCCTCTACCGCTTCCCGGGTGCGAATGGTTTGCGTGACGTCCACTGCCTGCGCGGTGCGCCCAAGCGCTGGGGATTGTTCGGCGAATCAAATCAGGAGCAGAGCAACATCTCGCTTGGCATTATTGATCTGATCTACCCTGCACACTGGCAGCCTTATGTGGCGCATGATCTAGGCCAGATCACCGATGTTGAGATGTACCTCAATCGTCAGGTGGTGCGTCAGGGCCGCTTCCTGTCGCTGCAGGACGAAGTGCGTAACTTCCCGGTGCAGCGCTGGCGTAAAAACCTGGTGCTGGCGTGTGGTTCGCTACTGGTGCTGGTGATGCTGTTCACCTGGATTCCGCTCAGCATGCCGATCAAACTCAGCCTCGCGTGGGTAAAAGGCACCGAGAGCATCGAAGTGAACAGCGTTGATAAGCTGAATGCGCTGCCACTGCACATCGGCGACAGCCTGAAAGTGGGCGGCACCGGTATGTGTTCGGTGCCAGGCAACTACCAAAGCAATCGCAGTTACGCCTACATGCCGTTTGACTGCTCAGCCATTTACTGGAACAACGCCGCGCCGCTGCCACAGCCGCAATCGGATATCATCGATAAAGCTTCCGCGTTGCTCGACACCACCACGCGCCAGCTGCATCCGGAAACCAACACCGATCCGAAGCTCAACCCGCAGCTGGCCTCGGCGATTCAAAAATCCGGCATGATTCTGCTGGATGACTTCTCCGATCTGGTGCTGAAAACCCAGGAGCTGTGCAGCCAGCAGCAGGATTGTGTGCGCCTGAAAAATGCGCTGGTAAATCTGGGCAACGCCAAAGATTGGGATTCACTGATCCACCGCGCAGATTCCGGCAAGCTGAATGGCATGAATGTGCTGCTGCGCCCGGTTAGCGCTGAAGCGCTGGAAAATCTGGTCAACACTGCTACTTCTACCTTCTTCGCGCGCGAGACCCGTCGCGCGGCAGAAAACCTCAATAGTCCGCCGCCGGGTGGTTTCCTGATCATTAGTGATGAAGGTCGCCAGATGGTGACGCAGCCGCAGCCGTCAGTTTCACTGTTTGATCTTGATGCCCCTTCGCAATGGCGTGAGCTACAGCGCATGTCTGAAATGCTGCTGCATACGCCGTTCGCCGCCAGCGGCATCATCACCAGTATTACCACTGATGCTAACGGTACCCGTCATATCGCGCTGCATAACGAGCCAGATGCGATGGCGCAATGGCGCTATCTAGGCACCGCGTTGCTGATGCTGGTACTGATTGCCAGCGCGGTGATCAACGGCTTGCTGGCGCTGCGTCGTATTCACCGTAATCGTCTGCGTATGGCGGAAATTCAGCAATATTACGACAAGTGCTTCAACCACAATCTGAACACTATGCAGAGCGTGCGCTCGCTGTTCTGAGCCCTTCCCTTCTGTGCTACCCTGTCGCCCACTTTTTTGCGGCGAGAAAGAAAATGCAGGTTACGCTTAACTGGTCAGAGATTGATACCGTGCTGCTGGATATGGACGGCACGCTGCTCGACCTCGCCTTTGATCGCCACTTCTGGCTGGAACACGTTCCCGAAACCTTAAGCCGTGAACGCGCGATCACCCTGGGTGAAGCCCATCAGCTGATTGAGCAGAAGTATCAGGCCGTGATGCATACGCTAAACTGGTATTGTCTCGATTACTGGTCGCAGGAACTGGCGCTGGATATTCGCGCCATGACGTGGGAAAAGCGCCATCGCGCCGCAATGCGTGAAGATACGCTGCCGTTATTGCAGGCGCTACGCGCCGCAGGCAAACGCACCATTCTGCTGACCAATGCGCATCCTTATAATCTGGATGTCAAACTGGAGCAGACCGGATTAGCTGCCCACCTTGATTTATTACTTTCCACCCATACCTTTGGGTATCCGAAAGAGGATCCGCGTCTCTGGCAGGCTGTTCAGCAGCACACTGCGTTTGAGAGTTCGCGCACGCTATTCATTGATGACAGCGAAGCGATTTTGGATGCGGCGACAAGCTGGGGCATTCGCTGGTGTTTAGGCGTCAGCAATCCGGATTCCGGTCGGCCCGATCAATCTTTCCAGCGTCATCCGGCGGTACGAGATTATCGTCAACTGTGTGAGACGCTGCGTTAAAGCAGGAGCCGCAATGAAAGAGAAAATCAGCGAAGGGGTCCGCCTCGACAAATGGCTGTGGGCCGCGCGCTTCTATAAAACCCGTGCGCTGGCTCGCGAGATGGTGGAAGGCGGCAAAGTGCATTACAACGGTCAGCGCAGCAAGCCCAGTAAACTGGTGGAGCTGAACGCCGAGCTGACGCTGCGTCAGGGCAATGATGAGCGCACCGTGGTGATCACCGCGGTCACCGATCAGCGTCGTCCCGCCACCGAAGCGCAAGCGCTGTATGCCGAAACCGACGCCAGTATCGAAAAGCGAGAGAAAACCGCGCTGGCGCGCAAGATGAATGCGTTAACCATGCCGCACCCCGATCGTCGCCCGGATAAGAAAGAGCGCCGCGATCTGATGAAATTTAAATTGTCGGGCGATAAATAACGCGCCCCCAACGAGAGAAACACTATGTCTGCAAACGATCAACTGCACCGCTACCTGTTCGAAAATGTCGCCGTGCGCGGTGAGCTGGTTAACGTGACGGAAACCTGGCGTGAAATTGTCAAAAATCACGACTACGTTGAGCCGGTAAAAACCTTGCTGGGCGAGCTGCTGGTGGCCACCAGTCTGCTGACGGCAACGCTGAAGTTTGATGGTGATATCACCGTACAGTTGCAGGGCGATGGTCCGCTGACGCTGGCGGTGATCAACGGTAACAACCGCCAGGAGCTGCGTGGCGTGGCGCGCGTCAAAGAAGATGCCGAGATCGCACCGGGCAGCAGCCTGAAAGAGATGGTCGGTAACGGCTATCTGGTGATCACCATCTCGCCAGAGAAAGGCGAGCGTTATCAAGGCGTGGTGGGCCTGGAAGCGGATACGCTGGCGGGTTGCCTGGAAGATTACTTCATGCGCTCTGAGCAGCTGCCAACGCGCCTGTTTATCCGTACCAGCGAGAAAGGCGCGGCGGGCATTCTGCTGCAGGTGCTGCCAGCGCAAGAGCCGAGCCCGGATGATTTCAATCATCTCGCCACGTTGACCGAAACCGTGAAGAGCGAAGAGCTGATCGAACTGCCCGCCACCGACGTGCTGTGGCGTCTGTATCATCAGGAAGAAGCCACGGTGTTTGATCCGTCGCCGGTTAGCTTCAAATGCACCTGCTCACGCGAGCGTTGCGGCGAAGTCCTGAGTACGCTGCCGATTGAAGAAGTGGATGAAATCCTCGCAGAGGATGGCAAAATCGATATGCATTGCGACTACTGCAATTCGCACTATGTGTACGATGCGGTGGATATTGCCGCCATTCGTAACGCGCCAACCAACAACAGCGATCAAGTGCATTAATTTCCTGCCGGGCGGTTCAGCCGCCCGCATTTCCCTCTGAACGTATCCCTATCATTTATCACGGTTATTAGCTAAATAACGCTGACTTTAATTACATAAGTGGCAGATTTCTCTACTTGTCACGTTCCAGCTCGCATTTCTGACTATCTTCTCTTTTCCGCTGTGCTCATAAGAGTACACTGCGCGCGATCTGCCCTGTGTGGCTATGCACGGCAGGCAGCAGAATCCCCCCATAAAAAATACGCAGTAACAGATACCGATTAAAGGAGCAGTCACATGCGCGTTAACGGCCTGACATCGCAAGACCTCGCCTCTATGGGCATCAGCGGCACCACCGAAGTGGTGTACAACCCTGACTTCGACACGCTATTTCAGGAAGAGACCCGCCCAGAGCTGGAAGGTTATGCGCGAGGCACTCTGACGCAGAGCGGCGCCATTGCCGTGGATACCGGCATCTTTACGGGTCGCTCGCCCAAAGATAAATATATCGTTCGCGATGACACCACACGCGACACGCTGTGGTGGAACGATGTTGGCAACGGCAAAAATGATAACCAGCCGCTGTCGCAGGAAACCTGGCAGGCGTTGAAAGATCGCTGCACCCAGCAGCTTTCCGGCAAACGTCTGTTTGTGGTTGATGCGTTCTGCGGTGCCAATCCCGATACGCGCCTGAGCGTGCGCTTCGTGATGGAAGTGGCCTGGCAGGCGCACTTCGTCAAAAACATGTTTATCCGTCCGAGCGAGAGCGAGCTAGCTGACTTCAAGCCAGATTTCGTGGTGATGAACGCCGCGCAGTGCACCAATCCGGACTGGCAGGCGCAGGGTCTGCACTCTGAGAACTTCGTCGCCTTCAACCTCACTGAGCGCATGCAGTTGATTGGCGGCACCTGGTACGGCGGCGAGATGAAGAAAGGCCTGTTCGCCATCATGAACTACCTGCTGCCGCTGAAAGGCATTGCGTCGATGCACTGCTCGGCTAACGTCGGCAAAGCGGGCGATGTGGCGGTGTTCTTCGGCCTCTCCGGCACCGGCAAAACCACCTTATCTACCGACCCAGATCGCCAGCTGATCGGTGATGACGAACACGGCTGGGATGATGATGGCGTGTTCAACTTTGAAGGCGGCTGCTACGCCAAAACCATTAATCTGTCTGAGCAGGCGGAGCCGGAAATCTACCGCGCTATCCGCCGCGATGCACTGCTGGAAAACGTGGTGGTGCGCGCCGATGGCAGCGTGGATTACGCCGACGGCAGCAAAACTGAGAACACCCGCGTCTCCTATCCGATTGAGCATATCGAAAACATCGTGCAGCCGGTTTCCAGGGCGGGCCATGCGAAGCGGGTGATTTTCCTCACCGCCGATGCTTTTGGTGTGCTGCCGCCGGTTTCGCGCTTAACGCCGGAACAGACACAGTATCACTTCCTGTCGGGCTTTACCGCCAAGCTGGCCGGCACCGAGCGCGGCGTAACCCAGCCGACGCCAACCTTCTCCGCCTGTTTTGGCGCGGCGTTCCTGACGCTGCATCCCACGCAATATTCCGACGTGCTGGTGAAGCGCATGGAAGCAGCGGGTGCGCAGGCCTATCTGGTCAATACCGGCTGGAACGGCAGCGGCAAGCGCATCTCACTGAAAGACACGCGCGCTATCATCAACGCGATTCTGGCCGGTGAACTGGATAACGTGGAAACCGAACAGCTGCCGGTGTTTAACCTGCAGATGCCAAAGCATTTACCGCAGGTGAATAGCGCAATTCTCGATCCGCGCCGCAGCTGGCCAACAGAAGCGGCCTGGCAGCAAGCCGCGCAGGATCTGGCGCAGCGCTTTATCACTAACTTTGAGAAGTACACCGATAACGACGCCGGTAAGGCGCTGGTGCAAGCCGGTCCGCAGCTGTGATGTGATGTGGTTGAGGCCATAAAAAAGCCGCTATCCTGCGAGGGATAGCGGCTTTGTTGTTTCTGCATCGACGGGTTTTGTAAGGTGATTTGTGCCCACATGGCCATCACGCGCTGTGGTTAATGCTCACCACTGCGCTGCTACTGCTGCCTTCGGGGATCGGCAGCCACGCGCGAATACGCAATCCGCCGCGATCGCTCTCACCAATCTCCAGTGAACCTTCATGGGCATCGATAATACGCTGCACAATCGCCAGGCCCAGGCCGGTTCCGCTGGTGCTGCGAGCGCTGTCGCCACGCACAAACGGCTGGAACAGGTGTTGCAGTTGATCCGGTTTGATGCCAGGACCATCATCTTCCACCTGGAACCACGCGCGGTTCAGCTCTTTGCCGCTGCTAACCTTAATCCAACCGTTGCCGTAACGCGCCGCATTGACCACCAGATTCGCCAGCGCGCGCTTAATCGATAACGGGTTGATATCCAGCATCACATCTTCGGACATTACCGCGTTCTCAATCTCGCGCTCGTAGCCGCTTTCAGCCGCCACAACTTCGCCCAGCACGCTGTTCAGGTCGGCACGTTCGGTCTGCATCTCCTGTCCGGTGCGCAGATAATCGATGAACTGCTCGATAATGGCGTTGCACTCTTCGATATCTTTGTTGATCGACTCCGCCAGATAACCATCCTGCTCACCCATCATTTCGGTGGCAAGGCGGATACGCGTCAGCGGCGTACGCAAGTCGTGGCTGACACCGGCCATCAACAAGGTACGATCGTCGGCCAGCTGCTTCACCCCGGCCGCCATTTGGTTAAAGGCGCGCGTCACTGAACGCACTTCAGACGCACCGTATTCGCGCAGCGGCGGCGGAATGATGCCTTTACCCACCTGCAATGCCGCATGTTCCAAATCCACCAAGGGTCGATTTTGGATGCGGATAAACAGCCAGGCGCCGCCTATCGCCAGCAGCATAATCGCCAGCGTGTAGCGGAACAGCGGTGAGAAGTCGCCCTGATGGATTTCGGTGAGCGGTACGCGCACCCAGATATCCGGCGACAGCCAGGTTTTCAGCCACACCACCGGCGAGTTTTTATTCACCTCGACCCGGACATCGGTAGGGCCGCCCAGCTGTTGGCCCATCTGTTCACTGAGGAATTCGTAATGCTGCGCCCAGCGCAAACCGCTCTCTTCCGCCGCCGCGTTGGTATACAACGAGATGCCCAGCTCACGATAAATTTCGCGTCGGAAGGCCGGCGGCACTTCCAACTGTGTTCCATCTTCCAGCTGCAGCCGGTCAGTCATCAACATACGCACTTCGTACGCGAGGACCTTATTGAACTGCTGCAAACTGGGAAGAATGGCGAAATTGAGCACCACCAAATAGGTCGTTACCAAGCTGACGAACAGCAAGGTAACGATCAATAACAAGGTGCGGGCAAACGAACTGCGGGGTGAGAAGCGCAATCGCCTCATGCTTTGCTGCCGTCCGGAACGAATACGTAGCCAAGGCCCCAAACGGTCTGGATATAGCGCGGATGCGCCGGATCTTCTTCCACCATGCGACGCAGACGGGAAATCTGCACGTCGATGGACCGTTCCATGGCGCTGTATTCACGACCACGCGCCAGGTTCATCAGCTTATCGCGCGACAGCGGCTCACGCGGATGGCTCACCAGCGCTTTTAACACGGCAAACTCACCGCTGGTCAGCGGCATCGGCTCATCTTCACGGAACATTTCGCGGGTGCCGAGGTTCAGCTTAAATTTACCGAAGGCGATAACCGCTTCTTCCTGCGAAGGCGCGCCCGGCAGTTCATTGGCCTGACGACGCAGCACGGCACGAATTCGCGCCAGCAGCTCACGCGGGTTGAACGGTTTTGGAATGTAGTCATCCGCGCCGATCTCCAGACCGACGATACGATCCACTTCTTCACCCTTGGCGGTGACCATAATGATCGGCATCGGGTTACTTTGACTGCGCAGACGACGGCAGATAGACAAACCATCTTCGCCCGGCAACATCAAGTCGAGCACCATCAAATGGAAAGATTCGCGGGTTAACAGTCGATCCATTTGCTCGGCGTTGGCAACGCTACGCACCTGAAAGCCCTGCTCGGTGAGATAGCGCTCCAGCAACGCACGCAGACGCATATCGTCATCGACGACCAGAATTTTGTAGTTCTCTTGCATGTTCAACTCCCAAAGGCGCCATTGCCTGAGCCAATATTGTTAAAAAAAGAGGCCTCAGTGTGACAGTCATTTATGGTTTATATTCTAGCCGAAATTGTTACAAAGCATATTAAACAGCAGCTTATATTTATTTTTAGCCCCGAAATGCGCTTCGCTTCGCGTTTTTTATCTGTGCTTTCAAGCCGCTTAGCGCTTATCTGAAAATTTGGCGCATATTCTTTCTGTTACTGGAACATTACATATTAAATCGCGGCCAGGAAGGCGCTCAGCGCGATTTGGCTTAAGGTAACGGTGCAGAATATGCCAGTACCAGCTGAAGGGCAGCATAAAATATTGTGCTTTCGCCATCAGCCGCGTATCTGCTCTCGGAACAATTCCACGCCAGGAAAAAACAAGGCCAGCATTAAATAAAGGCCGATAAATCAGGCAATAAACACGTCTTTCTTATCGCAGCGCGATCTTCGACACTGCATGCGTACCTGCTGTTATTGAGTTCATGTGGAGAGAGAAAGATGAAAAAAACCGTAATTCTGCTGGGCGCACTGGTACTGACCAGCATCACTCAGGTTCAGGCGGCCACCAGCGCGGGCGAAGCGGCTGGCGCACAGGCTTCTACCACGGCGAAAGGAAACTCTGACGCTATCGGTATTGGCGCGGTTGGCGCGTTGCTGGGTGTTGCACTGGCGACCATGAGCGGCGGCGACAAAGGTGGTAACAGTACCTCAACCACCACCGCGACCACGCCAGGCAAATAATTCATACTATTGATGCGCGGCAAGGCTGCGGCGCTTTCCCCTCTTTTACTGTCAGCCCATTTCGCCACCGGAGAATAAGTTGCGCCCCGGCCTCGTTATCCAGGCCATTATTCTCCGACTCTTTTTAGGGCGTCTCTTTTACATAGTCGATGCTGTTCACAAACCAGATTTTCTGGCCTTCCGGCGTGTTCACCACCACTTCGTCATCCACTTCTTTCTTGATCAGCGCGCGCGCCATCGGCGAATCAATCGAAATGTACTCTTTCATCGTCTCGCCATAGATTTCATCCGGGCCGACAATGCGAAACCGCTTCACGTCACCCTGCTCGTTCTCCACCTGCACCCACGCGCCAAAAAACACTTTGCCTTCCTGCTGCGGTGCGTAATCGACAATTTTCAGGTCGGCGAGGCATTTACGCAGATAGCGTACGCGGCGATCGATCTGGCGCAGCAGACGTTTGTTGTAGGTGTAATCGGCGTTTTCCGAACGATCGCCGAGGCTGGCCGCCCAGGAGACAATTTTGGTCACTTCGGGACGCTTTTCGTTCCACAAATGGTCGTGTTCGGCGCGCAGCTTGTTATAGCCTTCGCGGGTAATCAGTTGGGTTTTCATGACATCAACTCGTGGTAACGGCGTTTCTTCGCAGCAAAGAGGCTAACAATAAGCGACCGATTCGCCATCAGCAAGAAGCAGACTTTAAAGCGCGCGCTGCATTCAGAAAAAGACGGATTCACTGGCCCCCGGCTGGCAATTTTCGCCCTCAGCCCGTATAACTGTCCCCTATTTCTAACCCTGTGTAAGCATTGTTAATGATGATGAAAGATTCGCTGAGCCAGATTATCGCAAGTGAGCTAAAGGCACGCGCCGACCAGGTTGATGCCGCCGTGCGCTTACTTGATGAAGGGAACACCGTGCCGTTTATCGCACGTTATCGTAAGGAAGTGACCGGAGGCCTGGACGACACCCAGCTGCGTTTACTGGAGAGCCGTTTAGGTTACCTGCGCGAGCTGGATGATCGTCGCCAGTCGATTCTTAAATCTATCGACGAACAGGGCAAACTTACCCCTGAACTCGCTACCGCCATCAACAGCACGCTGAACAAAACCGAGCTGGAAGACCTTTACCTGCCGTATAAACAGAAGCGTCGTACGCGCGGACAGATCGCGATTGAAGCCGGTCTTGAGCCGCTGGCCGAGACGCTGTGGCAGGATGCGTCGCAGGATCCCGAGCAGCTGGCCGCGGGCTACGTTGACGCCGACAAAGGCGTTGCCGACGTACGCGCCGCGCTGGATGGCGCACGCTACATTCTGATGGAGCGCTTTGCAGAAGACGCCTCGCTGCTGGCGAAAGTGCGTGAGTATCTGTGGAAGAACGCACATGTGGTTTCTCGCGTGGTGGAAGGCAAAGAGGAAGAAGGCGCGAAATTCCGCGACTACTTCGATCATCACGAAGCGCTGAGCGGCGTGCCATCGCACCGCGCGCTGGCGATGTTCCGCGGCCGTAACGAAGGCGTGCTGCAGCTGTCGCTGAATGCCGATCCCCAGTTTGAAGAAGCCCCGCGTGAAAGCTATGGCGAAACGCTGATCGCCGAACACCTCAATCTGCGCCTGAATAACGCCCCGGCGGACAGCTGGCGCAAGGCGGTGGTGAGCTGGACCTGGCGCATCAAAGTGCTGCTGCACCTCGAAACCGAATTGATGGGCACCATTCGTGAACGCGCCGAAGATGAAGCCATCAACGTGTTTGCCCGCAACCTGCACGATTTGCTGATGGCCGCACCGGCGGGAATGCGCGCCACTATGGGTCTCGATCCCGGTTTGCGTACCGGTGTAAAAGTCGCGGTGGTGGATGCCACCGGCAAACTGGTCGCCACCGACACAATTTATCCGCACACCGGTCAGGCAGCGAAAGCGGCCGCGGCCGTCGCGGCACTGTGCACCAAACATCAGGTTGAACTGGTGGCGATTGGTAACGGCACCGCTTCGCGCGAGACCGAACGCTTTTTCCTCGACGTGCAGAAGCAGTTCCCCCACGTTAACGCGCAGAAAGTGATTGTGAGTGAAGCGGGCGCATCGGTTTACTCTGCGTCGGAATTGGCGGCGCTGGAGTTCCCGGATCTCGACGTCTCGATTCGTGGTGCAGTTTCCATCGCGCGCCGCCTGCAGGATCCGCTTGCCGAACTGGTGAAAATCGATCCGAAATCTATCGGCGTGGGCCAATATCAGCATGATGTCAGCCAAAGCCAGCTGGCGAAGAAACTGGATGCGGTGGTAGAAGACTGCGTAAACGCCGTGGGTGTTGATCTCAACACCGCATCGGTAGCGCTGTTAACCCGTGTAGCCGGTTTAACCCGCATGATGGCGCAGAATATTGTCAGCTGGCGCGATGAGAATGGACGTTTCCAGAATCGTCAGCAGCTACTGAAAGTCAGTCGTCTGGGACCGAAAGCCTTTGAGCAGTGCGCCGGCTTCCTGCGTATTAACCACGGCGATAACCCGCTGGATGCCTCAACCGTGCACCCGGAAGCTTACCCGCTGGTCGAGCGCATTCTGGCCGCCACCGAGCAGGCGCTGAATGAGTTGATGGGCAATCCGGGCAGCCTGCGCGATCTCAACGCACGTGAATTCACCGATGAGCGCTTCGGCTTGCCAACGGTGACGGACATCATCAAAGAGCTGGAAAAACCGGGTCGCGATCCGCGCCCTGAGTTTAAAACCGCGCAGTTTGCTGAAGGTGTGGAAACGCTCAACGATCTGTTGCCGGGCATGGTGCTGGAAGGCGCGGTGACCAACGTCACCAACTTCGGCGCGTTCGTTGATATCGGCGTGCATCAGGACGGTTTAGTGCACATCTCTTCCCTTTCCGACAAGTTCGTCGAGGATCCCCATCAGGTGGTGAAAGCCGGCGATATCGTCAAAGTGAAGGTGATGGAAGTGGATATGCAGCGTAAACGTATTGCGCTCACCATGCGTCTGGATGAGCAGCCAGGTGAAAGCAATGCGCGCGGGAACAACCGCAGCGCGGGCAAAGAAGCAGCGCGTCCGGCGGCCAATAACAAAGGCCGTGGCAAACCGGCCAGCGCTTCCGCCGGCAACAGCGCGATGGGCGATGCGCTTGCCGCAGCCTTCGGTAAAAAACGTTAAGATCCTGCCCTAAAAACGCGCGGAGATAACGCTATCTCCGCGCGTATAAGCCTTGATAAATCTCCTCGCCCAACTACGCTAAAAATTCTGTGTGAAAAAATGACGCTTCCGCGTGGCCCAGCGATCCAATGGATATTATCAACGCCTTAATCGATGAGATTTATCACGGCAGCTTTCCTGCCGCAGCGCGTGAACGCCTGCTTTCGCACATTCGAGCCGCGCGCGATACGGTTAAACTGCCGCGCAAGGCGCACTGGGATGAGAAAGATGTGGTGCTGATCAGCTACGCCGATCAGTTTCGCGAACCGGAACAACCCACCCTCGCCAGCTTTTCACGCTTTTATCAGCAACATCTGCAATCCACTTTCAGCCTGGTGCATCTGCTGCCGTTCTTTCCTTATTCATCCGATGATGGCTTCTCGGTTATCGACTATCACCAGGTCAATCCGATCTGCGGCGAGTGGCAACATATCAGCGCGCTACATACTGAAACCCGCCTGATGTTCGATTTTGTCTGCAATCATATGTCGGCGCACAGCGCGTGGTTTCGCCATTTTTTGGCGCAGGATCCCGGCTGGGATGATTTCTTTATCAGCATGCCGCCCGCCACCGATCTCAGCGCGGTCACGCGCCCACGCACTTCACCCTTATTAACACCGTTTGAGATGGCCAACGGCGAGACACGCTACATCTGGACCACCTTCAGCGCCGACCAAATCGACCTCAACTTCGCCAACCCGGAAGTGTTGATTCGCATGGTCGACGTGCTGCTGGATTACCTGATCAAAGGCGCGGATTATGTGCGGCTCGACGCCGTGGGCTACATGTGGAAAACGCCTAGCACCCATTGCATTCATCTGCCGAAAACGCATCAGCTGGTGAAACTGTTTCGCGCCATCGCCAATGAAGCGGCGCCCGGCACGGTGATCGTCACCGAAACCAATGTGCCGCACAAAGACAACATCAGCTATTTCGGCAACGGCAAAGATGAAGCGCAGATGGTGTACCAGTTTTCACTGCCGCCGCTGGTGCTGCACGCCATACACTCCGGTTCGGCGCGTGCGCTGCGTCAATGGGCCAGCACGCTGGATTTAGGCGGCGGCACCACCACCTTCTTTAACTTTCTCGCCTCGCACGACGGCATTGGGCTGAATCCGGCGCGCGGTATTTTGTCGGAAGTGGAGATTGTGGCGCTGGTACGCGATTTAGCGCTGGAGGGCGCGCTGGTCTCCTACAAGAACAATGCCGACGGCACCACTAGCCCTTACGAAATTAACGTCACCTATTTCGATGCGCTGAATCAGCAGAACGACGACGATGACACGCGTTTGCGTCGCTTCCTGCTGGCACATGCAATTCTGCTGTCGTTTCCCGGCGTGCCCGCCATCTACATTCAAAGCATTCTCGGCTCACGCAACGATAACGAAGGCGTGCGTGCCGCTGGCCACAACCGCGCCATCAACCGTGAGAAGTACAGCCTGCGCGAGATGGAGGCGTGGATTAGCGGCGGCAATCCGCTGCGACAGCAGGTGTATGAACGTCTCAGCGCGCTGATTCAGCTGCGCACGCGCCAGTCCGCGTTTCATCCGGACAATCCGATGACGCTGCTGGAGAGCGAGAATACCTTGCTGGTATTGCGTCGCCATAAACCGGATAGCGAAGGCTTAGTGTGCGTGTTTAATCTCAGCAACCATGATGTAACCACACAGCTGCCGCTGGCGCGCCAGGTGCAGGATCTCATTAGCGGGGAGAAGCTGGATGGCAGCCAGCCAATAACGCTAGCTGCGTGGCAGTTTATGTGGCTGCGCGGACAAAATTCAGCACCTGCTGACAGAAAGCATCCGGATGGGAAATAAATGGCGCATGCGCCGCTTTCTCCATCACCACCGATGAAGAAGATGGCCAGCGCGTATCCAGCTCCTGTGCGATACCACGCGGCACCAGCCCATCAAGATAACCATAAATGCGCAGAAACGGCAGAGTGAGGTCGTCGAGCGAAGCCCGCAGATCGTCCTGACGCAGAATCTCCAGTCCGCCTTCTAATACCTCGACCGATGGCATCGGCTGCGACAACACCACCTCTTTCAGCTGACGTGCATCTTGTCGCGCATGCTCGGTGCCCATGGTTTGCAGCGCCAGAAAACGCTCCACAGTGCGTTGGAAATCTGTGCTCAGCTGTTGCTGGAAACTCTGTAGCGTCTCAGGCTTGATGCCCGGCCACGCATCACGTGCGGTAAAGCACGGCGATGATGCCACGGAGATCAGTGCTGTAACACGATCGGGCTGGGTTAAGGCCAATTGGCTGGCGACTAATCCGCCCAGCGACCAGCCGAGCAGCACCGCGCGCGGCGGTAACTGCGGTAACAGTTGCTGCGCCATTTCCGCTAAGGTCAGCGGGCCAAAACCCTGGCTGCGACCAAAGCCCGGCAGATCCACCAGGTGCAGGCGAAAATGCGAGCTGAGTCGAGGAACAATGTTTTGCCACACTTCGGCGTTCAAACCCCAGCCGTGCAGCAGCACAAGATCGCAATCGCCCGTGCCTGTGGTGTGCCAGTAAAGCGAACTCATCGGTTACACTCCCGAAAAGTGAAAAGGAGGTCGCTATGCTACCAATCCCGGCACTGTGTTGGCTATGCTGCCTGCCGCTGCAGATTGCCGGCCACGGTTTGTGCAGTCGCTGCGTGCAACAAATTCCACGGCTGCCGGCGCTATGCCCATGCTGCGGTTTACCGGCCAGTGGCGCCCAACCCTGCGGGCGCTGCATCCGCCATCCGCCGCCGTGGCAAAGTCTAACCTGCGTCAGTGATTATCTGCCGCCGCTGAGTGATTGGGTGCAGCAGCTGAAGTTTTCTCGCATTACCGCACTCAGGGTGATGCTGGCGCGGCTGATTTTGTTAAAATTATTAACAATGCGTCGTGATTACCGGCTGCCGCGTGTAGATTTGGTGCTGAGCGTGCCGCTGCATCGTCGGCGCGCCTGGCAACGCGGCTATAATCAGGCGGCGCTGCTGGCAAAACCGCTGGCACGCTGGCTGGGCTGCGAATATCGCGAAGGGGTAAAACGCGTGCGGCACGGCGCGGTGCAGCATTCATTAAGCGCTAGCGCACGTAAAAAGAACCTGCGCGGTGCCTTTCGCCTTGAAATACCGGTGCGCGGGCGCCATATCCTGCTTATCGACGATGTTGTGACTACCGGAAGTACCGTGGCGGAAATTAGCCGCATCCTGCTGGCGCAAGGCGCGGCCAGCGTACACATTGGTTGCCTGTGCCGTACCTTGTAGAGCGTCGGTGTTGGGCGTATTATAACCAAGTAATTTAGTCAACTATTGAGCAATCGCCATGATCGTTATTACTGATGCTGCGCAAGAGCACTTCTCAAAATTGCTGTCCAAACAAGAAGATGGCACTCAGATTCGCGTATTCGTCATTAATCCGGGTACGCCAACCGCAGAATGCGGTGTTTCTTACTGCCCACCTGATGCAGTAGAAGCTTCCGATACCGAATTTAAGTTCGAAAAACTGTCAGCCTTTGTTGATGAGCTGAGCGCACCGTACCTTGATGACGCGGAAATCGACTTTGTAACCGACAACCTCGGTTCGCAGCTGACGCTGAAAGCGCCAAACGCCAAAATGCGTAAGGTCTCTGACGATGCGCCAATGGTTGAGCGCGTGGAATATCTGCTGCAAGCGCAGATTAACCCGCAGCTGGCTGGCCACGGCGGTCGCGTATCGCTGATGGAAATCACCGATGACGGCATCGCCATTCTGCAATTTGGCGGCGGCTGTAACGGTTGTTCGATGATCGACGTCACCCTGAAAGATGGTATCGAGAAAGAGCTGCTGGCAGCCTTCCCTGAGCTGAAAGGCGTGCGTGATTTAACCGAGCACCAGCGCGGTGAGCACTCGTACTACTGATTCAGCACGCGGCAGCAACCCGATGCTGCCGCGCGTTTTAACTACGCTTTCCGCCCTTCATTTACTGCTTTTAATACCTTCTGCACCTCAGGCGTGAACATCGTTTCCAGCGTGACATTCAACTTGCGACGCCAGTTAGGATATTCATTGACCGTGCCCGGTACATTGACCGGCGAAGAGATACCGAGCCAATCTTCCGGCTGTAGCCCAAGTAGTGCGCTATGGGTGCGCGCCAAATAACGGTGAAACGCCAACGTCAGCGCAGGAGATAAAGCCATGCCATCAGCTCGTTTGCCGCTACGTGCAGGCAGCGCACCGGCCTGATGCAGTGCATCCAGCAGCGCTTGTTTTTGTTTCACCCGCTGTTGCTGGAGAGATTGCAGCACGCCGTCGCGAGCATAGATGCCCAGCTTGTCACCCAGCGTTAAATCATCCGCATGCCAGAATCCGCTCAACGTCGGTAAATCATGCGTGCTGGCACTGGCAATCGACTGGCGCGGATACGCGTGCGGCTGGCGATAGCTGCCGTCGTCATGCTGCTCGAAGAACAGCACTTTCCACGAGAAAATGCCGCTGTTGCGCAGCAGGCTGACGATCTCTTGCGGTACCGTACCGAGATCTTCGCCGATCACCATGCAGCGATGGCGCTGACTCTCCAGCGCGAGGATCGCCAGCAGATCATTCACCGGATACGCCACGTAAGCCCCTTTATCGGCACTTTCGCCGTAGGGAATCCACCATAAACGCAGCAGCGCCATCACGTGATCGATGCGCAGTGCGCCGCAGTCGCGCATGTTGGCGCGCAGCAGATCGATAAACGGCTGATAACCGCGCGCACGCATCACATGCGGATCGAGCGGCGGTAACGCCCAGTTTTGTCCCTGCGGACCGAGACGATCCGGCGGTGCGCCGACTGATGCGCCAAGCTTATAGAGTTCCGGATCTTGCCAGGTTTCGGCACTGCCCTGCGCCACGCCGACCGCCAAATCGCGGTATAACCCTACCGCCATGCCCAGCTGCTGACTGTATTGCCAGCAGGCCGCAAACTGCTGCTGCGCCAGATACTGCAACCAGCTCCAGAACTGAATCTCCTCTTCGTGTGCAGCACACCATTGCTGCACTTCCGGCAACAAGGCGTTACGCCAGCCTTCCGGCCAGTTTGCCCAACCCCACTCATCGGGATGTTGCTGGCTGCGCTCGGCGAGAATGCCGTCAAAGGCGGCCTGATAACGCAGATGCTCGGCACCGTCGGCGATAAATTGCTGGAATTCGACGTCGGCTGCCGCGCGTGGCTGATAGTTTTGCCAGGCAAAACGCAGCGCGGCTAATTTCAGTTCAGCCACCGCGCTGTAATCGACAAACTCGCTGGCGCGCACTTGCTGCAGAGCCTTGCGCGTTTTAGCGCTTTTCCACCAGCGCTGGCCGTCCTGACTGTGCTGGAAATCCGCCACCTGATTGATGTCGAGATACAGCACATTGAGCCAGCGACGCGACGTGGGGCTATAAGGGCTGGCATGTTCTGGCAGCGCCGGATAGAGCGCATGCAGCGGATTAAGGCCAACAAAATCGCCGCCATGTTTAGCAATCTGTTCCAGCATCAGCCTCAAATCACCGAAATCGCCAATGCCCCAGTTACTTTCTGAACGCAGCGTGTAGAGCTGCACTAATGCACCCCAGCGTTTTTCGCCCTGTTCCAGCGGCGCTGGCAGATAGCAGCGGCGCGGGGCAATGATGATGCGCGTTTGCCACTGCTGGCGACCTTTGCGCAGGGTCAGCTGATGATAGCCCTGCGGCAGACGCGGCGGCAGCGTGAGCGATTCGCCGGCCTGCACCTCGCCGCTGAAGCTTTTGCCCTGTTCGCTGTGCAACTGCCAGGAAAAGCTGCCGCTGCCTTGCGGCGTCAGTTGGCGTTTGGCGCGGGCGGCAAACACCTGCACCGGCGGTAGCGGTGGAGCCTTGCCGACTGGGGTTTCCATCACCGCCAGCAATGCGCGTTTGGTGGCATCGCTGATCGTTTCCGGCTCGCCATGGGCATTGATAAAGCGCAGCGCGATGCCGGCATCCTGTGCCGCCTGATCCAACTTATTGAGCGTCATCCTTTCTCCTGATCATGAAATTTGCACTTACCGTAGCGGCGCGATTTATCGCGCGTTTTGATGGCAGCACCGCGCCCCTCCAGGCGTTGCGCAATAAATTGCGCCGCTACACAGCGCTGACGGATGTAATACATCAACGCGCCGCCTGCCAAATCAACTGCTGATAATCACGAATCGATCGGTCAGAGCTAAAACGGCCAGTGTGCGCGGTATTCAGGATTGCCGCGCGCGTCCAGGCTTCCGGGTTTTTCCACAGCGCTTCCACCTGCTGCTGGGCCGCGATGTAGGCATCGAAATCGGCCAGCACCAGCCAGGGATCGCCACTCTTCGTCAGGCTGTGCAGCATCAGATCAAACGCGTGCTTATCTCCCTCGCTGAACTTGCCCTTCTCCAGCTCCTTCAGCAAACCATCGAGGTAAGGATGGTGCTTACGCAGCTTTTTCGGGCTGTAACCGACCGCCTTCAGCGCTTTAACCTCGTCCACGCTATTGCCGAAGATAAAGATATTCTTCTCGCCCACCGCTTGCGCAATCTCCACGTTGGCGCCGTCCAGCGTGCCAATGGTCAGCGCACCGTTTAGCGCCAGTTTCATGTTGCCGGTACCGGAGGCTTCATAACCGGCGGTTGAGATCTGCTCAGAGAGATCGGCGGCCGGGATCATTAATTCGGCGGCGGTAATGCGGTAATCCGGAATAAACACCACTTTCAGGCGATCGCCGACCCGCGGATCGTTGTTAATCACCTCCGCCACTTTGTTAATCGCATAGATGATGTTTTTGGCAAGGTAGTAGCCGGGCGCGGCTTTGGCGCCAAACAGAAATACACGCGGCACGAAGTCGGGATTATCCGGATTATCGCGCAGCTGACGATAGCAGTGCAGCATATGCAGCAAGCTCAAATGCTGACGTTTGTACTCGTGCAGACGCTTGATCTGCACGTCAAACAGCGCATCCGGATTGATATCAATACCGGTCAAGCGTTTAACGTAAAGCGTCAGCCGCTGCTTATTTTGCTGTTTGATGGCGCGAAACTGTTGGCGGAACGTTTTCTTGCGCGCGAACGGCGCCAGCCATGCCAGCGCATCGAGATCGTTAGCCCATTCCACCTGCAAACTGTCATCAATCAGCGTCGACAGCAGCGGGTTACACTGCTTTAACCACCGGCGCGGCGTAATGCCGTTGGTGACGTTATGGAATTTGTTCGGCCACAGCTGGTGATATTCCGGAAACAGATCTTTCACCACCAGCTCGGAGTGCAGCGCCGCCACGCCGTTCACCGCGAAGCAGCTCACCACGCACAGATTCGCCATCCGCACCTGGCCTTCAGCCACCACTGCCAGCTTGTGCCACATCGCCTTATCGCCCGGCCACTGCTGTTTCACCCGCTTTTTAAACCGGCGATTAATTTCGCGGATGATCAGCCAGTGGCGTGGCAGCAAATCGCGCACCAGCCGTTCGTCCCAGCGCTCCAGCGCTTCCGGCATCAGCGTGTGATTGGTGTAGGCAAAGGTGCGGCTGGTGATGTGCCACGCGTCGTCCCAACTCAACTGATGTTCATCCAGCAGCACGCGCAGCATTTCCGGAATGGCGATGGTGGGATGCGTGTCATTGAGCTGAATCACTTCGAAATCAGGCAAGCTGCGAATGGCGCGCCCGGCGAGATGATGACGGCGCAGAATATCGCCCACCGCGCAGGCGCACTGGAAATATTGCTGCATCAGGCGCAGGCGCTTACCTTCCGCATGATTATCATTGGGATAGAGCACCTTAGTCAGCTTGTCGGCCTCGATGCCTTGCTGCTCGGCCTGCAGGAATTGGCCGTTGTTAAACGCGGTGAGATCGAACGGCTGCGCGCTGCTGGCTTTCCACAATCGCAGCGGCAGCGTGATGCCATTGCGATAACCCACCACCGGTAAATCCCAGGCTTCTCCTTTCAGCAGGATGTTGGGACGCCACTGAAGGCTGCCATCGTGATTCTCTTTTACCTTGCCGCCGATGCCGACCTGTACATCCAGCGCCGCGTTGTGACGGAACCATGGATAGCGATCGCGCTGCCAGTCGTCCGGCGCTTCCTGCTGCTGCCCGTCGGCAAACGTCTGACGAAACAGCCCATATTGATAGTTGAGGCCGTGGCCCATCGCAGCCTGACCGACGGTTGCCATCGAATCCATATAGCAGGCGGCTAAGCGCCCCAACCCGCCGTTGCCGAGTGCCGGATCCACTTCCTCCTCCAGCAGTTCGCTCAGCTCAACCTGATGTTCCGCCAGCGCGGCTTGCACGTCGTTGTACCAGCCAAGGTTAAGCAAGTTATTGCCGGTCAGGCGACCAATCAAAAACTCCATCGACAGATAATTGACGTGGCGCTGCCCTTGCTTCGGCGGTGCCGGTGGCTGGGCCGCCAGCATTTCGGCCAGCACGCTGCTCAGCGCTTGCCACCATTGATGCGGTGTCATTTGCTGGGCGGAAGTGAGTCCAAGGTGCTGCCATTGGCGGGTGAGAGCGGCGTCGAAACGTGTTTTATTGAATTTTTGCTGCGACATATCAATCCCTTCGTGTCCGTTAACGGTAAAGCCGGGGCGAGCGCAAGAGGTGAATGGATAAGTAAAGCTGCGGGCGCAGAAAAAAGCGACAGGGAAATGCGCGTGTGGTGAAAAATATCGAGGCTGATGGTTGTAGCGGCGCGATTTATCGCGCAATAAAGTGCGCCGCTTGTATCTTGAATGTGTTGCTGGTTAGCTACCAGCAACATGAAACGGAGGCAGCTTTTTGCGCCGCTTAAGACCCGATCTTGCTTCGTAGCTTTAAGCCCTCCGTTTCTCCTTTCACGCCAGCAACTACTCTGAACGGTAACCAGAAGCTCTGACTTCGTATGTACAAGGCTAGATGGCGTGATGGTTTAAGTGAAAGGGAGATATCCGATGTTCTGTCTTGGTATTGATGTCAGCAAAAACAAACTCGACCTCTGCCTGTTCCCCGGCAACGGCAAAAAGAAAACGAAATCCATCAAAAATCAGGTCGGCGTAGAACGTGACATCTGCGACTGGCTCCAGAAGCAGAAGTGCCCGCCAGAGCAGGTGATGGTGGTGATGGAAGCGACCAGCGTCTATCACGAAAACGTCGCTTACGGGCTGCACGGGAACACGCCCGTGACGGTCTGTATCGGCAATCCGCAACGGGTCAGGGAGTTTGCCCGCGGAATGGGTATCCGGACCAAAAATGACGCGGTCGACGCCGGGGTGCTGGCCCGTTACGGCGAGCTGAAACAGCCCGATGCCTGGGTTCCGCCGCCACCGGAAGTCCGCAAGCTGAAAGACCTGCTGCGTCTGCGTGACGCCATCGTTGAAGATGTGCAGCGCGCGACGAACAGGCTCGAGAAGGCGAACTCAACCCAGACGGCGGGCGAGGTGACCGACTCGCTTGAAAGAACAAAAAAATCGCATGAAAAGGAGCTGAAGCGAATAAACGCGCTGATTGACGACCACATGGATAAGAATGATGGTCTGAAAGATGATCTTAAGCTGCTGGAGTCGATAAAAGGTATCGGCGGCGTAGTGGGAACGACCATGCTGTCGGTGCTGCGTACGTGCCAGTTCCGCAATGCGGGTCAGGTAGCGGCGTGGCTGGGCGTGGTGCCGGTCGAGAAGACGTCAGGCAGTTCGGTGAGAGGGCTGGCCCGGATGTCGAAAACCGGTCCCGCCGACGTGAGAGCGAAGCTGTATATGGCCGCGATAGTAGCGGCAAGGTGGAATCGCCCCGTAAGAGCGCTGTATGAAAGGCTGATGGCGAAGGGCAAGCCAGCCAAAGTGGCGCTGGGAGCGGTGATGCGCAAACTGGTCCATCTCTGCTTCGGTGTGCTTAAAACACGAGAGCCGTGGAACGAAAACTACGTAGCTACCGCTTGACGTTCAAGACGGTAGCTACAGCCTTAACAGAGTTCCAGATGAACTTCGTGCTGTTCAATCACTTTCAGCACGCTGGCCGGCGGGCTTTGATCGGTATACATGTAATCAATCAGGCTCATATTGCCGAGGTTAACCATCGCATTACGGCCGAACTTCGAGTGATCCACCACCAGCATCACGCAGCGCGAGTTTTCGATAATCGCGCGTTTGGTGCGCACTTCGTGATAGTCAAACTCCAGCAGCGAACCGTCCATATCGATGCCGCTGATACCGAGAATGCCGTAATCAAGCCGGAACTGCGAGATGAAGTCCAGCGTCGCTTCGCCCATGATGCCGCCATCGCGCGTGCGTACTTCACCACCGGCGATGATCACGCGAAAATCCGGTTTCGCCATCAACAGAATCGCCACGTTGAGGTTGTTGGTGACCACGCGCAGATTGTTGTGATTAAGCAGCGCGTGCGCCACCGCTTCCGGCGTGGTGCCGATATCGATAAACAGCGTGGCGCCATCCGGAATCTGGCTCGCCACACGCTCGGCGATGCGCGCTTTCTCCGCTGACCACATCATCTTACGATCCTGCCAGGCGGTGTTCTCGGAACTGGACGGCAACGCCGCCCCGCCGTGATGGCGCATAATTTTATTCTGATCGGCCAGGTCGTTGAGATCGCGCCGAATGGTTTGCGGGCTGACCTCAAAGTGCTCTACCAGCTCTTCGGTACTGACATATCCCTGACGCCGGACCAGATCGATAATGGCGTCATGACGTTGCGTCTGCTTCACATCTCTCTCCTCGGCTCGAAGCCGCTGTTTTATTCGCGCTGCTAACGACGCGCGATGTTGCGCGTATCAACAAATGCCATCGCTAAACCGACCAGCAAGCCGGTAACGTGCGCCGCGTTGGCAATCGCCAGGCCAAACGCGCCGTAAAAACCAATCACCAACCACACCACCGCGAAGCCAATCAGGCCACGCTCCAGATAAATGCCACTTTCGGGATCGCGCTCACCGCGTAACCAGCAATATCCCATCAGCGCGTACACCACGCCCGACAAACCACCAAACAGCACGCCGCTAAACTTCGCCTGCATCCAGCCGGTGAGCAGCGCCGAGATCAACATAATCACAAACAGTTTGCCGGTGCCGAGACGTTTCTCGACCGCACCGCCGAGGTACCACCACCACATCAGGTTAAACAGGATATGCAGCAGCGAGAAGTGCAGCAGCGCATGACTGAACCAGCGCCACACCTGGAAATATTGCGACGCATCCGCCGGCCACGCCAGCCAGTCCAGCGCCACGTCATCGCCGACGATCTGCATCGCGATAAACACCGCGATACAGGCAATCATGATGCTCATGGTGAGCGGACCGGCGCGCTGGCGAATGTTCGCCCAAATGTGGGTGCGCTCATAGCGCAGGCCGCTGGCGGTATTACCGCTATGCCAGCTGGCAGCCTGATAACGCGGATGGTTGGGATCGCGCACGAACTGCGCGAGTTCGTTTTCGACCATCTCCAGCTTACTTTCATCATCCAACATAATGACAAAGTGGCTTTCGCGCTCAATACGTAACTTCACGCCGCGCGTCGCCATGTAGTCGACAAACGCCTGCGCCATGCGCGGATTATTAAACTGGGTGATGCGCATCATGCGGTGCTCTCCTTCCTTATGCGATGGGCTTAGGCGTCGCCGGTGGCAACCTGCGCCGGGAATGCCGCGCGCCAGGCGTCAAAGCCGCCGTCAATGCTATAGGCCGCGTTAAATCCCTGTCCAAGCAGGAACTGCGCCGCGCCTTTACTGCTGTTGCCGTGATAGCACATCACCAGTACCGGTAAATCCTGATTGGCCTTGGCGATGAAGTCCGCCAGGTTATCGTTGGTCAGATGCTGCGCGCCTGCGGCGTGGCCCATCATGAAACTTTGCGGATCGCGGATATCCACCAGCTGCGCACCTTGTGCCAGATGCTCTTGCGCCTGCAGGACATTAATACATTCGAAGGTTTCCATGGTGTCTCTCATTACTTCGTCACAATTAGCGCCTAGTTTACCCTGAGAATCTGTCGCGATAACCTGACAAGTCCTGTGGTTATGTGATTTTTTTCCTGTCGGAATGTTAGCTATATCACGCAAAAATGTTTTTATTCAGTTAACCGCTGGCGTCGATGTTGGTTTCCGATTATTATTACGCTCGAAAACGAACATTTTAGAACTATTCCGAACATCGGAGGAGATGACGTGGAAACCAAAGACCTGATCGTGATCGGCGGCGGCATTAACGGAGCCGGCATTGCAGTGGACGCTGCAGGACGCGGACTGTCGGTGCTGATGCTGGAGGCGCGGGATTTGGCCTGTGCAACCTCCTCCAACAGCTCGAAGCTGATTCACGGTGGCCTGCGCTACCTTGAACACTATGAATTCCGCCTGGTTGGCGAAGCTTTAGCCGAGCGAGAAGTGCTACTGAAAATGGCACCGCATATCGCTTTCCCGATGCGCTTCCGTCTGCCGCACCGCCCGCACCTGCGTCCGGCGTGGATGATCCGCATGGGCCTGTTTATGTACGATCGCCTCGGCAAACGTACCACGCTGCCGGGCAGTAAAAGCCTGCGTTTTGGCGCGGATTCGGCCCTCAAGCCGGAAATCACGCGCGGTTTCGAATATTCCGACTGCTGGGTTGATGATGCACGCATGGTCGTGCTCAACGCGCAGGAAGTGGAAAAACAGGGCGGCGAAGTGCGCACCCGTACTCGCGTGACCCGCGCCTGGCGTGAAGCCGGTTTGTGGATGGTGGAAGCCGAAGATATTGATAGCGGCAAAACCTATACCTGGCGCGCCAAAGGTCTGGTCAACGCGGCTGGTCCATGGGTAAAAGAGTTCTTCGACGACGGCCTGAAGCTGAAATCGCCGTACGGCATTCGTCTGATCAAAGGCAGCCACATCGTGGTGCCGCGCGTCCATCGCGAAAAGCAGGCGTATATCCTGCAGAACGAAGATAACCGTATCGTATTTGTCATTCCGTGGATGGATGAGTTCTCCATCATCGGCACCACCGACGTGGAGTACAAAGGCGATCCGAAAGACGTGAAGATTGATGACAACGAAATCAGCTACCTGCTGAAGGTGTTCAACGGACACTTCAAACAGCAGCTGAGCAAAGATGACATCGTTTGGACTTACTCGGGCGTGCGCCCGCTGTGCGATGACGAATCGGATTCGCCGCAGGCCATCACCCGCGATTACACGCTGGATGTGCATGATGACAACGGCCAGGCACCGCTGCTGTCGGTGTTTGGCGGCAAGCTGACCACCTATCGTAAGCTGGCGGAACACGCGCTGGAAAAACTGACCAAGTACTACCCGAATATCGGCCCAGCCTGGACCAAAAGCGCGGTATTGCCGGGGGGTGATTTCTCCGGTACGCGTGAAGATTACGCTGCGGGCCTGCGTCGTCGCTATCCGTTTATCAGCGAAGGTATGGCGCGCCACTTTGCCCGTACCTACGGCAGCCTTACCGAAGTGCTGCTGGAAGGCGCGAAGAGCATTGATGATTTGGGTGAGAACTTCGGTCACGAGTTCTACGAAGCCGAGCTGCGCTACCTGGTGAAAAACGAATGGGTGCGCGAGCTGGATGATGCGATTTGGCGTCGTACCAAACAAGGTATGTGGCTGAGCGAAGCTGAACAGGCGCGCATTCGTGAGTGGCTGGCGGTCAACGCACAGAAACCGGCGCTGTCGTTAGCCTCGTAATCCGAGCCAAATAAAAGGCCGTTATTCCAAATTGGATAACGGCCTTTTTTATGGAAAAACGCGCGATGAATCGCGCCGCTACGAATGTGTGCACATACTGTAGCGGCGCACTTTATTGCGTCGTTAAGCTTACAGCCCCGCATTCTCACGGATGTACTTACGCGCTTTCACCGCATATTCGAACGGATTGGCCAGCGCCGGATCCTGCTCCGCTTCCACCACCATCCAGCCTTTATAGCCGTAATCGTCGAGAATTTTGAACACCGGTTTGAAATCGATCACGCCATCGCCAGGCACGGTGAAGGTGCCCCTCTTCACGCCATCCAGGAACGACAACGATTTTTCGCGCACTTCCGCTACCACGCTGTCGCGCACGTCTTTCAGATGCACGTGGAAAATACGCGGCAGATATTTAGTCAGCACGTCCAGCATCGCCTGCTGTGACCCTTCGGAGTAATAGATGTGGCCGGTGTCATACAGCAGGCCGACATTGTCATTGGTCGATTCCATAAAGCGATCAATCTCGGCGGGCGTCTGGATGCCGGTGCCCATGTGATGGTGCAGCGTTAAACGCATGCCCTTTTTCGCGGCGATCTCGGCCAGCTCGTTGTAGCCTTCCGCCGTCAAGCGCCACTCTTCATCACTGAAGATCGGCTTCTGCTCCAGCACCGCCAGCGTGGTGCCCTGAATACTTTTGCTCTGCTCAGAGCAGCCAATCACGCGCGCGCCCATGGCATGCAGGAAGTTCATGTGATTGGTGAATTCGTCGATGGTTTTCGCTTTGTCGCCGTTGGCGAAGAAGGTGCTGAACCACGCGTTGCAGATCTGAATACCACGGATATCCAGCATCGGCTTGAGAATCGCCGGGTCGCGCGGGTATTTGCTGCCCACTTCACTGCCGGTAAAGCCGGCCAGTGCCATCTCACTGACGGTTTGCTGGAAGGTGTTTTCGCTGCCCAGCTCCGGCATGTCATCGTTGGTCCAGCCGATTGGCGCAATCGCCAGTTTTACGTTGTCTTGGTTCATCTTCAGTTCCCTGATTCACAGAGGCGGCCGCTGAGCCGCCGAGGAGTTAGCGCACAGCTCAGTTATTTGGCGTAGAAATCCGGACGCGGCGGCATAGTTACCGGCTCAATCGCACCGCTGTTCTGCGCTTTCTGGCAGGCATCGGCGGCCACGGAGGCAGCAAAGCCATCCCAGGCCGAAGGACCGGTCAACTCGCCGCTTTTTACGTCATTAATGAACGCCTGCAGCTCAACGTCGTAGGCATCAATGAAACGGTCTTTCCAATCGGTCAACAGCGGAACGCCGAGACGCGCGTTTTTGCGCGTTTGAATAGCAGAAGGTTCAGGCAGTTTCGCGATGCCCTCTTCACCCACCACTTCACACTGGATGTCGTAGCCGTACGCGCAGTTAACGAAAATCTCCACATCAATACGGATGCCTTTCTGCGTTTCGAACAGCACGATTTGCGGATCTTTCAGTTTGGCATGAGACTTCGACGTGGTACGCGGGAACACCACCTGCACGGTTTTATAATCGTCTTCCGTCAGCCAGCGCAGCACGTCCAGCTCGTGAATCAGGGTGTTGGTGATCGCCATATCGGTGGTGTAATTCTCGCCGACGCTCTGGTTGCGGTGCGCGCAGTGCAGCATCAGCGGTTCGCCGATTTCACCGTCGGTAATCACTTTTTTCAGCGCGCGATAGCCGGAATCATACGGGCGCATAAAGCCCACCTGCACCAGACGTTTGCCGTGTTTGATCTCGGCATCGACGATGCGACGGCAGCCTTCGGCGCTCAGTGCCAGCGGCTTTTCACAGAACACCGGTTTGCCCGCTGCGATGGCCGCCAGCGTGAACTCTTCGTGGGTCGGATCCCAGGATGTCACCAGCACGGCATCGACTTCTGGCGAGTTGATCACCTGATGGCCATCCTGATACACCTCGGCGTCGATATTCAGGCGTTGCAGCGCGGCACGCGCCCCTTCCACGTTGATATCAGAAACTGCCACCACTTTCGCACCCTGCAAGACGTTATTGCAGCGGCGAATGTGTTCCTGACCAATTGCACCGGTACCAATTACACCGAGTTTGAGCGTCATAATTACACCTGTAGAGTCGGATAAATATCCCTTCATACTTGAGGATGCAGGTACGTTGCCGCCTTCCTGCATCTCGAATTATGTTGGGAATAGGGTTAAACAAAGCCGGAGAAGCCCGGCCTAAAAGAGGATTTAGTACTTACGCGCCTGTTCGATATGCACGTTAAGGTTGTCAGCCACTTCCTGCGTGCGGGTCGAAGTTGAGGTCTGCGCCACACCGACGTGCCACCAGCTGAAGTATTTGTGCACCATGGTTTTTGGCAGCACTTTGATATCGAACAGCGTCGAAACGGTCTGCTGCTGCGCGTCAATCAGCGCGGCTTCCAGCTGCTCCAGCGTGGTAATGCGGTAAGTTTTGCAACCGTAGCCGCCCGCAATCGCTGCGAAGTCCACCGGCACAAAGCCACCATCCAGCTTGCCGCCTTCCGGATTACGGAAGCGGAACTCGGTGGTGAAACTGTCCATGCCGTGTTCCATCTGCAGGTTGTTGATACAACCGTTAGTCATGTTATCCAGCAGCACCACGTTGATTTTGGCCCCTTCCTGAATCGAGGTAACCAGCTCGGAGTGCAGCATCATGAACGAACCGTCGCCGACCATGACGTAGACTTCACGCTGCGGCTGCGCCAGCTTCACGCCCAGCGCGGCATTCACTTCATAGCCCATACAGGAGTAGCCGTACTCAACGTGGTACGAGTTGTAATCTTTGGTGCGCCACACGCGCTGCAGGTCGCCCGGCAGGCTGCCCGCTGCCGCGACAATCACCGCATCCTTTGGGAGCTGCTCGTTTAAGGTGCCCAGCACGCTGCTCTGCGTCAGCACCGATTGTGTCAGGCGCTCAAATTCGGCGAATAGCGCTTCACGATCGGCGTGGTCGGCGATTTCTGGAATGAAGTCGTCGGTGTTATAGGTCGCGGCGTACACGCGCTGCGTCTCTTTCAGCAGCTTGCTTTGCGACAGCTCAATCTGGCCGCCCCACTGATTTTCGAAACCTTTCAAGCCGCTTTCCAGCGCCGTCAGGCCTTCACGCGCATCCGCCAGCAGCTGCACCGCATCCAGCTTGTAGCTATCGAAGTTGCTGACGTTAAGGTTCAGATAGCTGACGTCCGGGTTCTGGAAAATCCATTTCGACGCGGTGGTGAAATCGGTGTAGCGCGTACCAATGCCAATCACCAGATCGGCCTCTTTCGCCAGCAGGTTGGCCGCCAGACAGCCGGTTTCGCCCACGCCGCCGACGTTCAGCGGGTGGTCGGAAACGATGGTGCCTTTACCGGCCTGGGTTTCAGCAAACGGAATGTTGAAGCGCTCGGCAAACTTCAGCAGCGCATCACCGGCGTCGGAATATTTCAGACCGCCGCCGACAATGATCAACGGTTTGTGTTTACGCGCAATCAGCGCCAGCGCATCGTCTAACTGCGCAGCGGTTGGCAGGCGACGATCCAGACGATGCACACGTTTCTGGAAAAAGTACTCCGGGAAGTCCCAGGCTTCAGCCTGCACATCCTGCGGCAACGCGATGGTTACTGCACCGGTTTCTGCCGGATCGGTCAGTACGCGCAGGGCATTAATGCAGGCGGTCATCAGCTGCTCTGGGCGGCTAACGCGGTCCCAGTATTTGCTCACCGCACGGAACGCGTCGTTGGTGCTGATGCTGAGATCGTGACTCTGTTCGATCTGCTGCAATACCGGATCCGGCTGGCGCGTAGCGAACACATCGCCCGGCAGTAGCAATAAAGGAATGCGGTTAGCGGTTGCGGTCGCAGCGGCCGTGATCATGTTGGCCGCGCCAGGTCCAACAGAGGAGGTACAGGCAATGATCTGACGACGCAGCGACTGTTTGGCAAAACCAATAGCAGCATGCGCCATGCCCTGCTCGTTACGGCCCTGATGCACTACCAGATCGCCGCTGTCCTGCTCCAGCGCCTGTCCCAATCCCAGCACGTTACCGTGACCGAAAATGGCAAAAATGCCCTTCACGAATTTGGTTTCCACGCCGTCAACGTTCAGGTACTGATTATCAAGGAATTTTACCAGCGCCTGTGCTGTGGTGAGTCTGATTGTGCCCATATGCTTCTTCCTTTACATGCTGGTACCTGCGGTGAGGTACATCGCGGTTCGGGTAAAAACTGCCGTTCACGGCGCCCGCGGATTAAGTGAAACGTGAGGCGATTATAAACAAATATTTTTTTCATTAAATACGATTACAGAAGAAACATTTCATTTTGCGATGGAGATCAAATTCAGCGATGAAACGTGCGCTGCATGAGCGCCGAAAGGCGGGAAAGTGGAACAATAAAAGGTCATTTGCCGGTCATAACGAAATTTCATTTCACTTCAGTAGCTTCCTTGATTCATCGCCACTTTCCTGAGACCTGGCTCACAAGCCTGACTATCACTGAAACGCCCGGTTTATGCGATGCCACATTGCGCCCTGGCCAGAGTTTTACCTGGCTCACAAAATCGTGATGGATGTTTCATTTCATATTGAAATTGGAATTTTTATTCCTCATACTGCGACCAAAGCCAATCAGGCACCATGAAAACCCGGAAGCAAAGCGCTCGATGTTGGGCGGCAGCGCCCGCAGTGTCTGCTTATCACAGAAGGAAACAACAGGTATGAGTACACAACAGAAGCGGCTTGATGTGATTTGTATCGGACGCATCGCCGTCGACCTTTATGGTCAGCAAATTGGATCACGTCTGGAAGATATGACCAGCTTCAATAAGTATCTGGGCGGTTCTTCCGGTAACGTGGCTTACGGCACAGCCATTCAGGGCCTGAAATCTGCCATGCTGGCACGCGTTGGTGACGAACATAATGGCCGCTTTTTGCGTGAAGAACTGCAACGTGCAGGCTGCAATACCGAAGGGTTGATCACCGATAAACATCGCCTCACCGGCCTGGTGATCCTCGGTATCAAAGATGAAGAGACTTTCCCGCTGATTTTCTACCGCGACAACTGCGCGGATATGGGCCTGGTGCCGGAAGATATCAACGAAGCGTTCATTACCTCTTCACGGGCGGTGGCGGTCACCGGCACGCATCTTTCGCATCCGCAAACCCGCGCGGCAGTGTTGAAAGCGCTGGATATCGCCAAACGTAACGGGCTACGCACCGCGCTGGATATCGATTATCGCCCGGTGCTGTGGGGTCTGACTTCACTCGGCGACGGCGAAACGCGTTTCATTGAATCGGGCGAAGTGACGCAACAGCTGCAGGAAGTGCTGCACTATTTCGATTTGGTGGTCGGGACGGAAGAAGAGTTCCATATCGCCGGCGGCAGCACCGATACGCTAACTGCGCTGAAAAATGTGCGTAAAGCGGGCCAGGCCACGCTGGTGTGCAAACGCGGTCCGATGGGTTGCGTGGTATTTGAAGGTGATATCCCGGATAGCTGGGAACAGACCAAATTGCAGAGCGGCGTGCGCGTTGAAGTCCTGAACGTATTGGGCGCGGGCGACGCCTTTATGTCTGGCCTGCTGCGCGGCTGGCTGAATGACGAAAGCTGGGAGCAGGCGTGCCGTTACGCGAACGCCTGTGGCGCACTGGTGGTTTCCCGCCACGGCTGTGCACCGGCGATGCCAACCAAAGAAGAGCTGGATGATTTCCTCAATCGCGATAAAGAGGTGCAACGCCCGGATCTGGATGCGCGTCTGAACCATCTGCATCGCGTCACCACGCGTAAACAGCAGTGGCCAGAGCTGAATGTGTTTGCCTTCGACCACCGTAAGCAGCTGGCCGATATGGCGCGCGAAGCGGGCGTTAGCGAAGAGCGCATTCCGCAACTGAAATTGCTGCTGCTGCGCGCGGCAGAAGAAGCGGCGAATGAAGCCGGTTTGAATGAGAAGAGCGGCATCCTCGCGGATACCACTTACGGCCAAAAAGCCCTCAACGCGATTACCGGTAAAAACTGGTGGATTGGTCGTCCGATTGAGCTGCCCAGCTCACGCCCACTGCGCCTTGAGCACGGCAACATTGGCTCGCAGCTGGTCGACTGGCCTGCCGAGCACGTGGTGAAATGCCTGGTGTTTTACCATCCGCACGACAGCGCTGAACTGCGTAAAGAGCAGGATGATCTGGTTCTTGATGTGTGGAATGGCTGTAACAAAAGTGGACATGAACTGCTGCTGGAGCTGATTCTGCCGGAGAGCAATCCGGACCGTAATGAATCCTACTATTACGAGATGCTGAGCCATTTCTACAGCCTCGGTATTCAGCCAGACTGGTGGAAACTGCCGCCGCTGTCAGCGGAGAGCTGGCAGGCCATTAGCGGATTGATCGAACAGAACGATCCGCACTGCCGCGGCATTCTGCTATTGGGTCTGGATGCGCCAGAAGAGACGCTGAAAGCCGGTTTCGCGGCAGCAGCACAAGCGCCGTGGGTGAAAGGTTTTGCCGTTGGCCGCACCATCTTCGGCCAGCCGTCACGTCAGTGGCTGCAGGGCGAACTGGACGACAAGGCGTTAATCGAAACCGTGAAAGGTAATTATCTGCGCCTGATCGGCTACTGGCGTGCGGTGCGCGGTTGAGTTGTTGAATGAGCCTGAGAGAAGCGGCAGATGGCCGCTTTTTTTTTGGCACTGTGCGCGCTGGCCCTCATCCTAACCTTCTCCCGCAAGCGGGAGAAGGAACTGTCCTCTGCGACCTGATGCCCTCACCCCGACCCTCTCCCACGGGAGAGGGCGACGCTGCCACATGTGAGTGATAGATAAAACGTTCACTCGATCGGTTCCCTCGCCCGCTAGCGGGAGAGGGTTAGGGTGAGGGAAAAGCATGCACATTCTGTGAGGCATTTCATAAACCGATG
The DNA here is from genome assembly GCF_037479095.1 of Pantoea nemavictus. NCBI lineage: Bacteria > Pseudomonadati > Pseudomonadota > Gammaproteobacteria > Enterobacterales > Erwiniaceae > Pantoea > Pantoea nemavictus. The sequence goes on from NZ_JBBGZW010000001.1 coordinate 1,800,203, forward strand.
AAATAACCGTCACGAAGTTGTCAAACGAATGAAATTTTCCATCCATCTGGTACTATAGCGCTCATTATCCAGCCATATTTTCTTTTTTAGCGGGCCGAAGTAATGACCAATAATCCAACACAACTTACCCTGTTACAGGACGATATCCGTCGTCGCTATGAGACGCTGAGTAAACGCCTGAAGCAGGTGGCTCGTTATATTCTTGATAACAGCAACAGCATTGCGTTCGATACCGTTGCCTCCATCGCGCAACATGCCGATGTGCCGCCTTCAACGCTGATCCGCTTTGCCAACGCCTTTGGCTTTAGCGGCTTCAACGAAATGAAACAGGTTTTCCGTCAGCACCTGATGGAAGAGACGGTTAACTACACCGAGCGCGCACGTCTGTTCCGTCAAACCGCCACCGACGACAGCGCCACCTCACCCGAGAGCCCGGCCGAGATCCTCAACGTCTTCACCATGGTGAACAGCCAGGCGCTGCAACAGCTGGCGATGCAGGTGAATCCGGACCAGCTCAACCGTGCGGTGAAAATGCTCGATGAAGCCGAGAACATCTACATTATCGGCCTACGCCGTTCGTTCAGCGTGGCCTCCTATCTGGTCTATGCGCTGCGCCATCTGGAGCGCCGGGCATTCCTGATTGACGGCCTTGGCGGCATGTTCACCGAGCAGCTCAGTATGGTAAATCCCAAAGACGTGGTGATTGCCATCAGCTATTCGCCTTACGCACGTGAAGCGGTGGAGTTGGTTGAATTGGGTGCTAAGCGTGGCGCGCATCTGATCGCCATCACCGATAGCCAGGTGAGCCCGCTGGCCGCCTTCAGCGATGTGTGCTTTGTGGTACGTGAAGCGCAGGTGGATGGCTTCCGTTCGCAGGTGGCGTCGCTGTGCCTGGCACAGACGCTCGCCGTGTCGCTGGCGCTGAATAACAATGTTATTAGCGAATAAATACCTCGTAGAGTCGCCATTGATGGCGACCAGCCAGCAAAAAGGGCAGCCACATGGCTGCCCTTTTGCATTAGTGCGGCTTACTTGCTGCGCGGATACTTATCGCTGTTCACCCAAGCGTGATCCTGCTCCCAGGTAAATTTCCACAAGCGTTTTGGACCCGCCATCACGTTCAGATAGTAGTTATCGTAACCGGCAATGGTGGCCACCGGATGATAACCACGCGGCACCGTCACCACATCGCGATTGTACGGCGCCATGCACTCGTCGAGCGAACGATCGTCGGTATAAACGCGCTGCATGGCGAAGCCTGGCTCAGGATCGAAACGGTGATAGTACGTCTCTTCCAGATAGGTTTCGTCAGGGCTGTTTTTCTGGTCGTGCTTGTGGCTTGGATATGAACTGGTCGCGCCTTCGTCGGTATACACTTCCACCACCAGCAGGCTGTCGGCCTCTTTGTCATCCGGCAGAATGTTGTGCACCAGACGCTGGTTGCGGCCTTTGCCACGCTGCTCAACGCCAACATCTTCCGGCGCAATCAGGCGCGCCGGCAGGTTGCCGCTGCTCGGCGCATTACACACTGCCAGCTCCAGATCGCTATCCGCATACACTTCAACGTCATCGTTATGCGGCACATACACCGAGTAAGGCGGAGTGCGTTCAAACGGCGAGAGACGCTTACCGAGATTCGGGAACTCGGCGTGGCGGGTTTTCACCGACGCAAAGCCCGCCACCAGCACCAGACACAACTCTTTGTCGCCGCTGCTCAGTTTCAGGCTCTGCCCTTTTTTCAGCAGATAGGCATCAAAGCCAACATATTCCCAGCCCGCGCTCTCAGGCGTGACGTGCTGAATACGACCGTTGCTGTCGGGTTTTTGCGCTTTCGAAATCAGAGACATCCTGTTCCTCCTTGTTGAGCGAAATTAGCCCAGCGTCGGCATGCTGAACTCAGATACGGTTTGCTGACCGCTCGGCCAACGCACGGTAGCGGTTTTCATGCGGGTGTAGAAACGCACGCCGTCTGGACCGTGCACGTTCAACGCACCAAACACCGAACGCTTCCAACCGCCGAAGCTGTGGAACGCCATTGGCACCGGAACCGGTACGTTCACGCCAACCATGCCAGCTTCGACGTTCTGCACGAATTCACGCGCGGTGTGGCCGTTGCTGGTGAAGATGGCGCTGCCGTTACCGAATTCGTGGCTGTTAACCAGTTGCAGTGCGCTGTCGAAATCAGTGGAACGCATGATGCTCAGCACCGGTCCGAAGATCTCTTCGCGCCAGATGGTCATCTCTGACGTCACGTTGTCGAACAGCGTGCCGCCCACGTAGTAACCTTCGGCATGGCCGGCCACCTGGATGCCGCGACCATCAACCACCAGCTTCGCGCCTTCCTGCTCGCCTTTGTCGATGTAGCCCAGCACTTTCTTCTGGTGCGCAGCAGACACCACCGGTCCCATTTCATTTTCTTCGGCACCTTTCTGAATACCAGGACCGACGCGCAGCGCTTTGATCAGCGGCGTTAAACGGGCAATCAGTTTGTCGGCCGTGTCGTCGCCGACCGCAACCACCACCGGCAGCGCCATGCAGCGTTCACCGGCAGAACCAAACGCGCCGCCCATAATTGCGTTCACGGTGGCATCGAGGTCGGCATCTGGCATCACGATAGCGTGGTTTTTCGCCGCGCCGAATGCCTGCACACGTTTGCCGTGGGCGCTGGCGGTTTTGTAGATGTGCTCAGCCACACCGGAAGAACCGACGAAGCTGACTGCCGCGATGCGCGGATCTTTGTACAACTGCTCGGCATCTTCATTAGACGAATGCACCACGTTGAATACGCCATCTGGCAGGCCCGCTTCTTTCAGCAGTTCGGCCATGCGCACCGAGGCTGACGGATCCAGCGCCGGTGGCTTGAGGATAAAGGTGTTGCCGCACGCCAGCGCGATCGGGAACATCCACAGTGGCACCATCGCCGGGAAGTTGAATGGCGTGATGCCCGCCACCACGCCGACCGGCTGCATCAGCGAGTAGCTATCTACGCCGGTGCCCACGCTTGGTGAGTTTTCACCTTTAATCAGATGCGGAATACCGCAAGCAAATTCAATCACTTCAATACCGCGCGTCAGTTCACCCAGCGCATCCGACCACACTTTACCGTGCTCAGAAACAATCAGCGCTGCCAGCTCTTCGCGATGCTTTTCCATCAGGGCTTTAAAGTTGAACATCACACGGGCACGACGTAACGGAGCGGTTTTCGACCATTCCGGGAACGCAGCGTGAGCGACTTCAATCGCCTTCTCCACTTCAGCAGAGGTACTCTGCGTCAGTTCGCGCACAACTTTGCCAGTCGCGGGATCGTACACGGGAATGGTTTCATTGCTGGCGCTGTGGGTAATTTTGCCGCCGATAAAGTTTCCTACGATAGTCATGTCGTTGCCTCTTAGATGTGAAGTTCCCTGCAGACAGCCGGTTCAAACCGCAACGCTGCGTGTGCAGGCAATACTTAAAGCGTGCTATGAAGCTATAGCAATGAAATAAATTTTTCAAATACTTCTTTTTGGAAAATTTCCTTTTAGCGGCATGGATCGCATTTTTTCCCTGTACGCTGACAGCCAGGTAAAAATCAGCCTGTAGCGCTTCCCTGCGGGCGATAAGCCCTTACCAAATCACACCGTCGCTAAGCCGTTGTGAGCAGAGAAATTGTGTCTGAAATCCTGCATCCACATGTAACGCGAAACGAAATATGAAATTTTTGCGAGGCAGATCCAATATCTGACATTTCATAATTCAACAATTATGAAATAAATGTTCTCTTTGCAGCACCTTATCCGTACCCTTTACAGGAGCCGCAAATGGCCATCGATCCAACCCGTTTCTGTATTAACCGTAAAATCGCGCCTCAGCTGTCGCTGGAAGCCTTCTTTCAGCTGGTGCAACGCTTAGGATTAAGCAAGGTTGAACTGCGTAATGATATGCCGAGCGGCAAGGTAACCGATGATCTCAGCGTAGCCGAGCTGCGGGCGCTGACGGATAAGTATCATATTGAGATCGTGACGATTAACGCGCTTTACCCGTTCAATCGTGCCGATGACACACTGCTGGCCAAAGCCGATGCGCTGCTTGAAGAAGCGCACGCCATTGGTGCGCAGGCGCTGGTGATGTGTCCGCTCAATGAAGGCGTTGAGGTTACGCCCGAGCAGACGCTGGAAGCGCTGCAGGTCCTCGCACCGCGCTTTGAGAAGTATGGCATTCAGGGATTGGTGGAACCGCTGGGTTTCCCAGTGAGTTCACTGCGCTCGGCGGTGCAGACGCAAAAGCTGATTCAGCAGGCAAACGTCCCGTTCAACGTGCTGCTCGATACCTTCCATCATCACCTGTATGAGAACGCCGAAAACGAGTTCCCGCAGGAGATTGATATTAATTACATTGGCCTGGTGCATCTTTCCGGCGTGGAAGACACCCGCCCAACGGCGCAGTTGACCGATGAAGAACGCATCATGCTCAGTGACCACGACGTACTTAACAGCGTGGCGCAGGTGAAACGTCTGGAGATACTCGGCTACAAAGGGATCTACGCGTTTGAGCCGTTTTCGTCGGAACTGGAGACGTGGAACACCGCAGAGATTGAGCGCCAGATTCGCCACAGCATCGAATTGCTGCAAGCCTGAAAGAACCCTTATCTGTGTCTTTTAGACACTTTTGCTAGTGTTAGGCCTCGGTCGGAGGCCCTTTTTTTCATACCCGTCATATTTTAAGCCATAGCTGCGTTGGCTACGCGTGCTCACCCCAGTCACTTACGGGCGTAAGCTCCTGGGGATTCTCACGCTTGCCGCCTTGCTCTGACGTAAACTATTTAGGGTATGCCTGAGTTATATAGAAAATTTACGCACTCTCTTTAATCTCTGCTGCGGCGGTTTCCGGCATTCTTTTGATCATGCGCAGCGTGCAGAACAGCGCTAAACACACCAGCAGCGCGGTGAGGAAATAGACCAGCGACACGCCGGCATAACTCATGATGAAACCGGCGATTGGCCCGGTGATGCCGAGGGATAAATCCATAAACGCGGTATAGGTGGCGAGCGCGCTGCCCTGATTCTGCTGTGGCACCACTTTCACCGCCACCACGCCAATCGCCGGGAACACCAGCGAGAAACCCGCGCCGGTGAGGAAGGCGCCCATCTTCGCCATCCACGGATCGAACGAACCGGCCACCAGAAACAGGCCAATCGCCTCCACCGCAAAGCAGATACTCGCCACGCGCAACCCGCCCAGCTTATTAATGGCATTGGGAAACAGCAGGCGCGTGCCAACGAACGCGGCGCTGAACATGGTCAGCGCGAAGGCGGCACCATCCCAACCTTTATCCTGATAGAACAGCGTGATAAAGGTGGCGATGACACCAAAACCGGCAGAACCCATCGCCAGAATCAGGCCAAAACCGTACACCTTGCTCAGCACGTCCCGGAACGGCAGCGGCTTGGCTTTGCTGCCTTTTACCGGCGCACGCGGCAGCGCCAGCGCAATCGCCAGCAGACAAATGGCGATGATAATGCTGGAGAGCAGCAGCAAACCGCCGCTGCGGAAAATCACCACGCCGAGCGGCGCGCCGATCGCCATCGCGCCATAAGTGACAATGCCGTTCCACGAAATCACCCGACCGATATGCAGCGAACCGACGCGCGCCACGCCCCACAGCGAAGTGCCGGTGCCGGAGAAGCTCTGCCCTACGCCCAGAATTACGCGGCCCAGACACAGCAACACCAGACTCAGCACGCCCTGCCCTTCACTCAGCGCTGATAGCAGAATACAGATGCCGCTCAGCAAGCAGCCCACCAGCCCCAGCACCACCACTTTTTTCGGTCCCCACAGATCGGCGAAGCGCCCTGCGTGCGGACGACTCAGCAGCGTGGCGATGTATTGCAGGCTGATCACTAATCCGGCCCAGAAAGCGTTGTAACCCAGCCCGTCATGGACAAAACCCGGCAGCACCGCCAGCGGCAAGCCGATGGTGAGATAGCTGGCAAAGTTGAACTTCACGATGGACAGGATCAGTAAATTGAGGCGGAAACGGCCATTTTCAGGTGCGGTGGCGGGCAGGTCAGGCATGAGTGATTGCGCTCGTGGGTGACGGAATTTTTATAACAGAAGGATAACTATACGTCATTTGGCGTACAGCGCATCAGTGAAATGCCCAGTTTTACGGTCATCATTTCGTCATATCGCGCTCGTAGACTCGCCCCCTATCAAATCCCAAAGAGGATAACAATCTGATGACGCTCCTGATTTCACCTCAGGCGCGCGTGCGTATCGCCTACTCTCTTGCCGGAGGTGGCCGATGATGCATGCGGCGCTGCCTATTGAACTGAAAAATCTCAGATGGTCGGTGGGTAACCTGACTATTCTGCACGATCTCTCCCTGACGATTCCCGCCGGCGAAATCCTGGCGCTACTTGGCCCGAGCGGCTGTGGCAAAAGCACGCTGCTGAAACTGCTGGCAGGCTTACTGCAACCGACAGAAGGCGAGCTGTGGATCGGTGAACGCTGCGTGGCGTCGGCGCGCCACTGTGACGCGCCAGAGAAGCGTAACCTTGGCATGGTGTTCCAGGATTACGCGCTGTGGCCGCATATGTCGGTGGCACAGAACGTCGCCTTCCCGCTGCGCATGCGCGGCATAAAAAAAGCCGCCGCACATCAACAGGCCGATGCCGCCCTGGCGCAGGTTGGCCTTGCTGATTTTGGCGATCGTAAACCGGCGCTGCTCTCCGGCGGCCAGCAGCAGCGCGTGGCGCTGGCGCGCGCGTTGGTCGCGAAACCGGCGATTCTGCTGTTCGACGAACCCCTTTCCAACCTTGACCGCGACCTGCGTGAAACGCTGGTTCACACCATGGCCGATCTGCTGCGCACGGCGGGCATCACCGCCGTTTACGTTACGCACGATCGCGAGGAAGCCAACACCCTCGCGGACCGTATCATTCACCTGGCGCAGGGCCAGATTGTTTCCGTTACTCACCTCTCAGGGGACCGCAATGCCATCTCTCAAGTCAGTTAAACGAGCCATTAGCCAGAAAGGAGCCATCAGCGCGATGATTTTGACTTCCGCCATGATGATGAACGATGCCCAGGCGTTAACGGTGTATACCGCCGGTCCGGGATCGCTGTCAAAAAGCCTCGCCGCCGGGTTTGAAAAGCAAACCGGCATCAAAGTGAATATCTTCCAGGCTACCACCGGTAAAGTGATGGCGCGCCTGGAAGCCGAGCAGGCCAATCCGCAGGCCGATGTGCTGATCTCAGCCTCGTGGGATACCGCCGAAGATCTGCAACAGCGCGGTTGGCTGCTGCCGTTCCACAGCGCCAACGCGGCGAACGTACCGGCTCAGTTCAAAACCGCCCACTACGTGGCGCAGGGCATCTCCGCGCTGGGCATCGTGTGGAATACGCAAAGCAACACGCCAGAGCCGAAAACCTGGCAGGATCTCACCGCACCCGCCTTCAAAGACAAGGTCACCACGCCGGATCCGGCGCTGTCAGGTGCGTCACTCGATCTGCTGATTGGCCTGCAAAATAGCGAAGGCGAAAAAGCCTGGCAGCTGTTTGACCAGTTGAAAGCTAACGGCATGGTCATGAGCGGTCCGAATGCGCAGGCGGTAACGCCGGTGCTGCAAGGCGCCAAGGCGGCGGTGTTTGGCGCGGTCGATTACGTCGCCTATAACAACATTGCGCAGGGCGAGAGCGTGAAGGTGATCTTCCCGGAGAACGGCACCGTGGTGGCACCGCGTCCGATGATGATTCTGAAAAGCAGCCAGCACGCCGCAGATGCCAAAGCCTTCGTTGATTACGTGCTGTCGGATGAGGGCCAGCAACAGGTGGCGAAAGCCTGGCTAATGCCAGCGCGTACCGATATCAAAGCCCAGCGTCCGCTGATTACCGAGATTAAGCTATTACCGACCCAGCAGGACGGCAGCAGCGAGCGCTCGGCAGTCCTGAAGCGCTTCGGCGCGCTGTTCGGGCAATAACAATGTCCCGTGCCTTGAACGGATTGATGCTGCTAGCGCTACTGCTGCTGGTGGCGCTCCCGCTGCTGTTTATCGTGCTGCAGGCGCTGTTTCCACACTTCAGTGAAGGCAGCTGGCATGGCGCCCTGAGTACCTTACCGGCGCTGCTGGACGATCCGCAGCTGCTCTCCATGTGGCTGGGCACGCTGAAAATTGGCGGCGGCGTGGCGCTGTGCAGTTTACTGCTGGGCTTACCGCTCGGCGCACTGCGCGGCCTGTTCCGCCTGCCGGGCGCGGCGCTGTGGGATCTGCTGTTCCTGATCCCCTTCCTCACGCCGCCCTATATTGTGGCGCTGTCATGGACGCTGGCGCTGCAACGCAACGGCTACATTGAACAACTTACCGGTATTCATTTCGCCAGCCTGCTGTTTAGCAGCAGCGGTATGATTCTGGTGATGACCCTGAACATCTTCCCGGTGGTCTATTTCGCGGTGTCACGTTCGCTGCTGGCGAGCGGACAGCGCCTCGCCTGGGTGGCGCGCGTGCACGGCGCATCGGCGTGGCGCAGCTTCTGGCATATCACGCTGCCGCTGACGTTACCGGCGCTGGCGGGCGGCGTGCTGCTGGCGTTCACCCTGGCGATTGAGGAGTACGGCGTGCCCGCCGCGCTCGGCGCGCAGGCGAAGCTGACGCTGATGACCGTTGGCATTGAAACCAAACTCGCCGATTGGCCTATCGATCTGCCCGGCGCGGCGTCATTGTCGCTGATGCTGAGTGTGGTAGCGCTCGCGGCGTGGTTGCTGCAGCGCAAACTGACCGGCAGCAGCGATGTGACGGCGGTGAGCGGCAAACCGGTGAATCAGGAACTGGCGCATGCCGGTCGCTGGCAGATATTGCTGCTGCTGCCGTTTGTGCTCACGCTGCTGCTGGCGGTGGTGCTGCCGCTGGGTGCTATGACGATGAGCGGCCTGCTAAATACTCTCTCCGGCGGATTACGGCTCAATAACCTGACGCTGCGCCACTTTAGCGCACTGTTTAGCCAACAAGGCGATGCGCTGGCCGCCTTCTCCACCAGCATCGGACTGGCGCTCGGCGCGGCGTTGCTGACCGGCGCGCTCGGGTTTCTCATCGCCTGGCGCGTATCGGAAGGTAAAACCCGCATGCTGGCGATGATGGATGGACTGGCGTTGCTGCCTGCCGCGATGCCCGGTGTGGTGGTTGGCGTGGGGTTGATTCTGCTGTGGAATCGCGGTTTCTGGCCAGTTTCGCCCTATAACACGATGTTTATTCTGCTGTTATCGTACAGCTGTTTGCTGCTGCCGTGGCCGGTGCGCTATGTCAGCAGCGCATTGCGCCAGCTGGCCCCGACGCTGGAACCGGCCGCGCGCGTGCATGGCGCCTCACGCCTGCAGGCGCTGCGCCTGATTGTGCTGCCGCTGGTGGCACCCAGCCTGCTGGCGGCAATGATGATGGTGTTCGCGGTGGCCTCACGCGAGCTGGTGACCTCGCTGCTGCTGGCACCGGCCGGTACACAAACCGTGGCGATCTTTATCTGGCGCCAGTTCGAGCAGGGCTCTGTGGGGCAAGGCATGGCGATGGCGACCTTAACGCTGCTCGCCAGTTTGAGTTTGATGTTAGCGGCCACCGCATTGCTGAGGCGTCAGGGAAAATGAATAGCTGCAGATACCGTAGCGGCGCGATTTATCGCGCACATCAATGCAGGCACCACGCCCAACTAAGTAATGCGCAATAAATTGCGCCGCTACGAATGTTACGAAATGGATGCTTTCTCTTTATCTTAAAATACAGAGAGTTAATTTTAATCAGCTACACTTGCCTGAGCAAAATATGTCTCAGGAGAGAGAATGAATAACCTGCTACAGGAAAAAATTGGCCAGAACATCCTGGTAAAACTGGCGATGCTGGTGATTATTCTGGCGGGCATTCGCGCCGCCTCGGACATCCTGGTGCCCTTCTTATTAGCCAGCTTCCTGGCGATTGTGTTGAATCCGCTGGTGACGATGTTGATGCGCCGCGGCGTCAAGCGCAGCCTGGCGATTACGCTGGTGATCACAGTGATTTTCATTGTGTTACTGCTGCTGGTCGCGGTGCTCGCCAGCTCGGCGAGTGATTTCAGCGATACCTATCCGCAAATTCGTACCATGCTGGAACAGAAGCTCGCTGTGGTTCAGCACTTCGCCGGACGTTTTCACATCAACATCTCTACCGATGCGCTGGCGGCACGCCTCGATCCCAACGTCGTAATGAATATGGCCACCACCATATTAACGCAGCTATCAGGCGCGATGACCAACGTGCTGCTGCTGATTCTGACGGTGGTGTTTATGCTGTTTGAAGTGCGCCATCTGCCCTACAAAATGCGTAACGCGATGGTCAATCCGCAGATCCGTATTGCCGGTTTACACCGCGCGCTAAAAGGGGTGACGCACTACCTGGCCCTGAAAACCCTGGTGAGCTTGATTACCGGCGTGGCCGTTTGGCTGTCGCTGCTGCTGCTCGGCGTGAAGTTTGCGCTGTTCTGGGGCGTGGTGGCGTTCATCCTCAACTTTATCCCTAACATCGGGCCGATCATCGCCGGCATTCCACCGTTTATTCAGGCGCTGGTGCTGAACAACATTTATGACGCCATGCTGGTGGCCGCGCTGTTCAGTGCAATTCATATGGTGTTTGGCAATATGCTCGAGCCGCGACTGATGGGGCGCGGGCTGGGACTCTCAACGTTGGTGGTGTTTCTGTCGTTGATTTTCTGGGGTTGGCTGCTGGGCCCGGTTGGCATGTTGCTGTCGGTGCCGCTCACCAGCGTGACCAAGATTTTGATGGAGACCACGCCGGGCGGTAGCCGGTTAGCGATTATGCTGGGTAATGGGCGGCCGGGTAAACGGGCGCGATAACGCCTTTTTACAACACATCGCGCAATAAATTGCGCCGCTACAAATGGTTGCACAGGTTCCGTAGCGGCGCGATTTATCGCGCGGTTTTCGATCAGTGCGTTTGGAACACGCTGTTATCAGTAATCGCCTGGACATCGACTTTGTTTGGTAAGATTTTCAACTCGCTGAACAGATCCGATACCTTCTGCACTTTCGCTACATCATCCGCCGTTACGCCGCGCACGCCGTGTGAAATTCGCGCGGTAATCTGCTGCGCATCCGCCGGTTGCAGCCGCGTTAGCTGCGCATACACCGCGTTATACTGCTGCGGATGGGCCAGCGCCCATGCGCGCGCTTTGGCCAAACGATGCGTAAAATCGGCAATCGCCGCCCGCTTGCCAGGATCGTCAAGCGAGCTTTGCGTCGCGGTAACAAACGACAGCGCGGTGGTGAGCCCTTTGCCGTCACGCAACAGGCGCGCACCGTGCTGCTCAGCAATGCCCAGATAAGGATCGAAGGTCGCCCACGCAGCAATCTGCCCAGAATTGAACGCTGCGCTGGCGTCGGTTGGCAACACAAAGCGCACCGGCACCGTATCGCGCGGCACCTGTGCCTCTTCCAGCGCTTCATACAACAAGTGCTGCGAGATACTACCGCGCGCCGATGACACCACCACCTGCTTGCCCGCCAGATCCTTCACGCTGTGGATCGGCGAATCGGCGGGGACGATCAAGCCATTCGAACCACCATCGCCGACATTGGTGGCGATGATTTTGAGCGGCACGCCGCCCGATGCGGCCATCAATACCGGCAAATCTCCGGCATAGGAGGTATCAACCGCGCCGGCACGCTGCGCTTCAAACAGCGGTGCAGCGCCCTGGAAGTTCGCCCAGCGATATTGATAGGGCGCATCTTTCATCACATCCGCCGCTTCGATCAGCGAGCGCAGATTGCGCGCCTGATCGCCCAGCACCAGCGTGACCTTACTCAAATCAGGCGCGGCCTGGCTGCCAAACGCCGCGCACAGCAATAGCGTAGCAACCACCGGTTTCATCCATTTCATCAGGTCAGCTCTCAGAGTGCGTTGCGGTTGAGCTGGCGGATGTAAGCATCCCAGTGCAGCTGATATTTGTGATTACGGATGCTGTTATCAAACGCCTGGGCGGCTTTCTCGGCGACCGCATCCGGCAGGATGATCAGCTGCGCGCCGCCAGATTGCGCCGCCAACTGGGCCTGGCAGGCACGCTCAAGATAATAGAGGTTGTAGAACGCCTCTTCGATACTGCCGCCGCTGGTCAGCAAACCGTGATTACGCAGAATCAGCGCATTGCGATCGCCGAGATCGGCGACGATGCGCTGCTGCTCATCAAGATCCAGCGCGATGCCTTCATAATCATGATAACCAAGGCGATTATGAAAACGGGTGCTGTGCTGCGAAATCATCAGCAGGCCATTTTTCTGCGCCGAAACGCCAATGCCTGCGGCCGTGTGCGTATGCAGCACCGCATGCGCATCGGGACGCGCGCGATGAATCGCGCTGTGAATCACAAATCCAGCAAGGTTAATTCCCAGCCCGGTTGGGTCGTCAATAATGTTGCCGTCGATGTCGATCTTCACCAGCGTTTCCGCCTGAATTTCATCGAAGGTTTGGCCAAAAGCATTGATGAGAAAGTGCGGCTTATCGCCCGGCACGCGCAGGGAAAAATGGGTGTAGATATGATCGGTCCAGCGCAGTTTCGCCGCCAGATGATAGGCCTGAGCCAGCTTCACGCGCGCCTGCCATTCGCCTTCGCTGATACGCTGCCGTAATGACGCGACATCCAGTGTTTCAGTGCTCATTTCCGTTCCTCATTTCAGGTCAATATGCTTGCCTAACATCGTGGCATAGCGATTTTGCCGCTGGGAAATGCCAATAACGGCAAAACATTGTCATTAAACGCAAAGTGAGGTTGATAATTGACCTATATCAGATCGGTTAATTCTTAAATCGCTAACATGCAGCGCCCGATGAAAGTGGTATGCTGCTGACGCCGCTGTTTGCCTGCTTTCAACTGCTTTAACCGACCGAGGAATGCCTGGTGCCTCCGCAAAAACGAAATCGCGATTTTGGCTGGCTATTAATTATCTGCGCCGGATTATTACCGCTGGTGCTCGGCATCCTTTGTACCGCCATCGAAGCACGCCATACCGTCAGCCAGCAGCAGATTTCCACCGCCAATGCGTTGCTCACCCAGGCCGAAAAGATGAGCGACACTGCGTGGGATATGATTACCGAATTGCGCCAGTATCATTACCAATCCTGTGCGCAGATTGAGGACAAATTGCAGCGCGCCGGCACCCTCAATCCCTATTTTCGCTCGATTGGCATGCTGAAAGGCGATGATATCAGCTGCTCTTCCGCCTTCGGCCTGGCGCCCGGCACGCTGACCGAAATGATGATGCAGCCGCCGCCGATTACCGGCAAAGCCTGGTGGAGCATCTCGGTGCGCGGCACGGTGGGCGTGCCCAATCGTCCGGCGGTAGTCTTTGTTCGTCAGCTGCCGGATACCACCGGTTTTTGGGCGGTGATTGATGGCCAATATCTGCTGGACTTTATGCACGCGATTGGCGAATCGCGCGATTATCAAATGAGCCTGCAGTTTAGCGGCGGCACGGTGATCAGCAGCGGACCAAACGACAACACGCCTGAGCTGTATCTGCAAAGCGAGACCTTCCAGACCGAATCCAGCCGCTATCCAATTAGCGTTACTGTTACGGCGCCCGCCTCCGAATTGCTCAAAGCCTGGCGTCAGGCGCTGTTCATCTTCCTGCCTATGGCGGCAATTTTCTCGATTCTGCTGATGATCCTCACCGCTAACTGGCTGCGTCGCCGCATCTCCTGGCACGATGAGATTGCCCGCGCCATCCGTGCCCGCCAGTTTTCAGTGCACTATCAACCGGTTTACAGCAATAAGTTACAGGCCTGTTCCGGTGCAGAAGCTCTGCTGCGCTGGCAACTGCCGAACGGTGAGATGATTCGCCCTGATATCTTTATCAGCGCTGCCGAAACTGAAGGAATGATTGTGCCGTTGACGCAGCATTTGCTGGAGCTGATGGCCGAAGATATTCAGAGCTGGCAGGTAAAACCTGGTTTTCATATCGGGCTGAACCTGGCAGCGGAACACCTGCAGCATGCTGATTTTGTGGCAGATATCGAGCTATTTGCGGCGCGCATTAAAGATAAACAGATGTCTATTACGCTAGAGCTGACCGAACGTAGCCTGATTGAAGATGGCGAAATGGTGGCCGAGAAACTGCGCCATTTGCGCGCGCAGGGCATGAAAGTGGCGATCGATGATTTCGGTACCGGCCACTGTTCCTTAACGTATCTGATGAAGTTCCCGCTGGATTACCTGAAGATCGATCGCGGCTTTATCAACGCCATCGAAGGTCTCGAGATTGAGACGCCGGTGCTGGATGCCATTATTAATCTGTGCCACAAGCTGGAGCTGGATGTGCTCGGTGAAGGCGTCGAAACCGCGACACAATTTGAGTACTTACGCCGGCGTGGTGTGATATTTATTCAGGGCTTCTATTATGCCCGTCCATTGGATAATGACCGGCTACGTGCCTGGCTCAATGAGCATGGGCACCAGCCGATTCTCGTTGAGGAACATCATGAACCTGAACTGCATCATTCTTGATGATTATCAGAACGTCGCCCTAACGCTTGCCGATTGGGCGTCTCTCGAACCGCTGGTTCACACCACTTCCCTCACTGAACATTACGCCGACCAGGATGAACTGGTTAAGAAAATCGCCCATGCTGACATTTTGGTGGTGATGCGTGAGCGCACGCCGCTCAGCGCCGAGCTCATTGGCCGCCTACCTGATCTGAAAATGGTGGTCACCTCCGGCATGCGCAACGCTTCAATTGATTTGGATGCCTGCGCCGAACGCTATATCGCGGTATGCGGCACCGCCAGTAGCAGCGCTGCGCCGATGGAGCTCAGCTGGGGATTGCTGCTTGGACTGGCGCGTCACATCGTGCCGGAGAACCAGGCGCTGCGCAGCAACGGGCCATGGCAGCACACCTTAGGGATGAGCCTGCATGGCAAAACGCTGGGCTTACTCGGCTTGGGTAAAATTGGCGGCGAAATGGCCAAAGTGGCGCAGGCGTTTGGCATGCAGGTATGCGCATGGAGCCAAAATTTAACCGCGCAACGCGCGGCAGAGTGCGGCGTGGAACGCATGCCGTCGCTGACTGCACTGCTGAATACAAGTGATGTGGTGTCGATCCATCTGGTGCTCAGCGATCGTACGCGCCATTTGCTGGACGAAGCTGCGCTGGCGCAGATGAAGCCGGACGCGCTGCTGATTAACACCTCACGCGCGGGTATTGTCGATCAAGCCGCGATGATCGCCGCACTGCAATCCGGACAGTTGGCCGGTGCGGGATTAGATGTGTTTGAACAGGAGCCGCTGCCCGCGGATCATCCATTGCGCCAGCTACCTAACGTGCTGGCCACGCCGCATCTCGGCTATGTTGCCGACAGTAACTATCACAGCTACTTTACTCAGGCGGTGGAGGATATTCAGGGATGGTTAACGGGTGCGCCGCTGCGCTCACTGCTCTGAGCGGCCCGCGCGACGTTTTTCGGCAATGCGTAGTGCCACTTCAAGGCTGTCTTCCGCCAGTGCGCTGGCCGGCAGATCGCGCTGCGCGTTAAGACGTTGGTTGATGCGTTCCAGCGTGGGCGTTAATTGCCCTACCAGCTGTTGATATTCATCAAGCTGCGTGATGGGTTGGTTGCGTGCGATGCTGGTTTGCGTCAGCCGTTGTAGCTGGCGCACGCTTTCCAGCGCCTGACTGGAGAGTAATCCCGCCTGGCGCCAGCTTTTCAGGCGCAGCAACAGCTCATCCGGTTGTTGCGCCAGTAATGCTAGCTGCGCATCCGCACGCTCACCACAGTTTATCCATTCGATCGAGGCAGCAGGAACGGCAGCCGTACGCGGTGCCGCAGGCACAAGATTGATAAGATTCCTTTCTACACTGTCAATCATTGACAGCCAGGGATTCTCAAAAAGCTGGGCGTTTTTCCTCGACATGAACACTCCACCAAAGCAAGGCGGCAGAGTATTACTGAATGTTTTAGAGCTGGCAAGCAGTGGTTACCGCCTCGCTTAATGGTAAGTTTTTCTTATTTATTTGCGCAACAATCAGGTATGGCAATAAAGCCGCGGCATACCAGCATAATTGATTATTTGGTCACCATTCGGCAGTTGATACATCTGATAAAAATCATTATTTGCTTCACGGGCCGAGGTGAAAAGGATGATGGGTGCGAGGGCCGCAGGTAAGGTATCGTCGCCCATGACCTGGACTTTTTGCGTATAGACCCGCATGAAATCCCCCTGGCGATGCCATGTGCCGCTGGAGATGCGGTGCAGCCGATAGTGGCTATCGCTTGAAGTTACCGTGCCAAGCAGCATGGCACTGCCGCTGCCATCGGCTTTATAACGATTACGTGAAGTCGCCTCAATCGTTCCTGCTGGCTTTCCTTCATTATCAATGCGGTAAGGAAACTCACACCATTCTGGCACCGGCTCAG
Source organism: Pantoea nemavictus (assembly GCF_037479095.1). Lineage (NCBI taxonomy): Bacteria > Pseudomonadati > Pseudomonadota > Gammaproteobacteria > Enterobacterales > Erwiniaceae > Pantoea > Pantoea nemavictus. The sequence continues at coordinate 1,816,625 of NZ_JBBGZW010000001.1, forward strand.
CGGGACGAATGAGCAATACCAGCGCCCACGGCAAGATAAAGGCGACAAAAATAGCGCTGCCCAGCAAAGATTTACGCATCCGGTAACTCCTGGAAAAAAACCATCCACGACATGCATTCGTTATTCTTTTGCGACATTGGTTTAGCGCAGAGGAAGGCGCTGGTAAATACGCGGGTGCGCGAGCGGTTGATATACAACAACTGCGGGACGGAGCCATCGGGCAAATGAGGTTTTAAGGCACGGAACCGGGTGAGTGCATCTTTCACCACGTACGAATCTGCGGAGAGGCTTTCGGTAATAAACACCTGCGTCTGCTGCTCCTGCCCATAAGATTTGTAGCGCGTACCTTCATGGTCGGTTGGCACAAACTCCTGGCGTGCCATCAATGCCAGGCCTGCATTGAGCAGCAGCGCCGCCGCCAGCACGCCGCGCAGTCGCCAGGATTTTTTCTTTACTAGCGGCGGTTTCGTCAACGGTTCGGGCGACGCCACTGGCGTTGTTTCTGCGGCCGGAAGAGAAGGCGCATCGTCATCGACAGGCACAACATCCACCTGCTCCGCCAGCACGCAGCCGATTAACGGCACATGATGAATCAACGGACCCGGAGCATCTGCCAGCTGCGCCAGACGATTGATCTCAGTGATGGCAACGGTAAGCCGCTCGGCAAAGGGAGCATCCGAGGTTTCACGCTGGAACAGCACATGCAGCGCCTGATTGCGCACCAGCTTCCCCTGCGCGTTAACCACACGATGCAACATGGCGCTTTGCAAAGGCGTCAGCGCCACGCGCTGGGCGGGAGAATTCAGCGGATATAACACCTGTTGTTTGGCATCAAAACACAGACTTTTGGCAAACAAAACAAAGCGCGCCATGCGGATCCTGATTTCCAAAAAGCAATTGGCGCAAGTATAAGTAGTTTCAGCGTTTGGCGCACGCTTACCGCAAATTACTACGAGATTTAGCTGGATTTTTTGACGCGTTTAAACACGCTATAAGCCACAGCATTAGCTAAAAAATAGACAGTTAATGGCGGAAACATGACAAATATCACACAAAATCGGTATACTCTGTCGCGGTTGGCAATCATTACCCCCCTAATAATTGCCAGGCAGGCCAGGGAAAATCGTTATTTCACGGCTATGCTTTAATTTTCTCAACGCCGCGGACTGTTAGCATTCTTTGAGTCCGCAGCGTTGAGGATTTTTCGAATTCCAATACAGGGTAACTGCATGAAACTACGTAGGAAGCGTGTAAAACCTATCGGGATTGATGATGTCACAATTATCGACGACTCCCGTTTACGTAAAGCCATTACCGCGGCTTCGCTGGGCAACGCGATGGAGTGGTTTGATTTTGGTGTTTATGGCTTTGTAGCGTATGCGCTGGGTAAAGTGTTTTTCCCGGACGTAACGCCAGGTATTCAGATGATTGCCGCACTGGCAACTTTCTCGGTGCCATTCCTGATCCGTCCGCTGGGCGGCCTGTTCTTCGGTATGCTGGGCGACAAATACGGTCGTCAAAAAATCCTCTCCATTACCATTGTCATCATGTCGATCAGTACCTTCTGTATCGGCCTGATACCCTCTTATGCCTCGATTGGCATCTGGGCACCGGTGCTGCTGCTGTTGGCGAAAATGGCGCAGGGCTTCTCGGTCGGCGGTGAATACACCGGCGCCTCAATCTTCGTCGCCGAATACTCGCCAGACCGTAAGCGCGGCTTTATGGGCAGCTGGCTTGATTTCGGCTCCATTGCCGGCTTCGTGCTGGGTGCGGGCGTCGTGGTCCTGATTTCCACCATCATTGGTGAAGAGAAGTTCCTCGAATGGGGCTGGCGTCTGCCGTTCTTCCTCGCGCTGCCGCTGGGTATTATCGGTCTGTATCTGCGTCATGCGCTGGAAGAGACCCCGGCGTTCCAGCAGCACGTTGAGAAGCTGGAACAGGGTGACCGCGAAGGTCTGCGCGATGGACCGAAAGTCTCGTTCAAAGAGATTGCGACTAAACACTGGAAAAGCCTGCTGGCCTGTATCGGTCTGGTGATCGCCACCAACGTGACCTACTACATGTTGCTAACCTACATGCCGAGCTACCTGTCGCATAACCTGCACTACTCGGAAGATCACGGTGTGCTGATTATTATCGCCATCATGATGGGTATGCTGTTTGTACAGCCGGTAATGGGGATGCTGAGTGACCGCTTTGGTCGTCGTCCGTTTGTTATCATCGGCAGCATCGCATTGTTCATCTTCGCGATTCCGGCCTTCATGTTGATCAATAGCGGCGTGCTGGGCCTGATTTTTGCTGGTCTGCTGCTGATGGCGGTGATCCTCAACGCCTTTACCGGTGTGATGGCTTCGTCGCTGCCTGCGATGTTCCCGACGCACATCCGCTACAGTGCGCTGGCGAGTGCGTTCAACATTTCGGTATTGGTTGCCGGTTTAACGCCAACGCTGACTGCCTATCTGGTTGAAGCCACCAACAATCTGTATATGCCGGCTTACTACCTGATGGTGGTGGCAGTGATTGGCTTAATCACCGGTATCTACATGAAAGAGACCGCCAACAAGCCGCTGCGCGGCGCAACACCGGCGGCCTCGGACATGGAAGAGGCGCGTGAAATCCTGCAGGAGCATCACGACAACATTGAGCAGAAAATCGAAGATATTGATGGTGAGATCGCCAAGCTTGAGGCGAAACGTAAAAACCTGGTGCAGCAGCACCCGGACATCAACGAGTAATCTTCCCCACTCCCGCCGCCCGGCGGGAGTTTTCGTTTCCGCACACAATCCTTCATCCGCAGCCGTGAAAAGGGGTAAACTATTGCCACTTTTTTAACCTGCAAAAGTTGTCGAGCATGTCTGAATTTAATCTTATCCAGCGCCCAAGAAGGCTGCGTAAAAGCGCGTCAATGCGCGAAATGTTCCAGGAATCCAACCTGAGCCTGAACGATCTGGCGCTGCCGATCTTCGTCGAAGAGGGCGTAGATGACTACGTGCCGATTAACGCCATGCCGGGCGTGAGGCGTATTCCTGAGAAACGACTGGCGTATGAGATCGAACGGATTGCCAAAGCAGGCATCCGTTCCGTGATGACCTTCGGCATTTCGCACCACACCGACGCCACCGGCAGCGATGCCTGGAATGAAAATGGCCTGGTGGCGCGTATGTCGCGTATTTGCAAAGACACCGTGCCGGAAATGATCGTGATGTCCGATACCTGCTTCTGCGAATACACCAGCCACGGCCATTGCGGCGTACTGTGCGATCACGGCGTCGATAACGACCAAACGCTGATCAACCTCGGTAAGCAAGCGGTGGTGGCGGCGCAGGCCGGTGCGGACTTTATCGCACCTTCTGCCGCGATGGATGGTCAGGTAAAAGCGATCCGTCAGGCGCTGGACGCTGCCGGCTTCACCGATACCGCTATCATGTCGTACTCCACCAAGTTCGCTTCTTCCTTCTACGGTCCGTTCCGTGAAGCGGCAGGTACCGCGCTGAAAGGCGATCGTAAGACTTATCAGATGAATCCCATGAACCGCCGCGAAGCGATTCGTGAGTCGCTGATTGATGAAGCGGAAGGCGCTGATTCCCTGATGGTCAAACCGGCCGGAGCCTACCTCGATATCCTGCGTGACATCCGCGAGCGCACCACGCTGCCGCTGGCTGCGTACCAGGTTAGCGGTGAATACGCAATGATTAAATTCGCCGCGCAGGCCGGTGCCATCGACGAACGCAATGTGGTTCTGGAAAGCCTCGGTGCGATTAAACGTGCCGGCGCCGATCTCATTTTCAGCTATTTTGCCCTTGATCTCGCCGAGCAAAAAATGCTCTGATCCTCGTTACGCTTGGCAGTGGTTATCGCAGCCGCTGCCCGGCGCTTTCTGCCTGTGTGGCAAAAACACCAGTGTTGTCGTAATTCCATAATTAATAAGAGTAACGCGATGAAAGCACCTGCACTGCCTGCGGACGAGTCACATCGTCTGGCCCAGTTACGTGCGCTCAACATTCTGCATACGCCGGCAGAAGAGCGTTTCGACCGTTTAACCCGCCTTGCCCGTCGTCTGTTTGGCGTGCCGGTGGCGCTCGTGAGCTTAATGGAAGAGGACCATCAGTGGTTCAAATCCATCGCTGGACCGAGTGCTGCCACCGCGCCGCGCAATACCTCCTTCTGCGGCCATGCCATTCTGCAAGACGATGTGATGGTGGTGGAAAATCCCTTAGAAGATGAGCGTTTCTGCGACAACCCGCTGGTGAAAGATAACGACAATCCGATACGTTTTTACGCCGGTTGTCCGCTGCGCACGCCCGCTGGCGCTAAAGTCGGCACGCTGTGTCTGATTGACCATCATGTGCGCGAGTTTGACGCTGACGATATCCATACCCTGCGCGATCTGGCTGCCATGGCGGAAGCGGAATTGGTCGCATTTCAGACCGCCACCTCCGATGAGCTGACGCAAATCACCAACCGCCGCGGCTTTATGACGCTCGGCCAGCTGGCGCTGAATGAGTGCCAGGTGAAGCAGTTACCTGCCAGCCTGACCTTCCTCGATCTCGATCGCTTTAAAGCCATCAATGATACGCTCGGCCACCGCGAAGGCGACCGCGCGCTCATGGATTTTGCTGATGCCATGAAGGTGAGCTTCCGCCATGCGGATATCTTTGCCCGCCTGGGCGGTGATGAGTTTGTGGTGCTGTTTAACGGCTTGCAGCAAGCCGATGCCGAAGGCGTGCTGGCGCGCTTTGATCGGTTCCTGCAGCAGCAAACCCAGGATTTGGATCGCCGCTACGTTCTGCACTTCTCATCGGGAATTGTTGAGTTTGATCCCGACCATCCGCAATCGCTGGAGCAGCTGCTGGAAGGCAGCGATGAGCGTATGTACGCCGCTAAAAACGGCAAAAAGCAGCAGAGCGTATAACAAGCGGGTCGCCAACCGTGGCGACCTCATCATCATCGCGTTTGGCCGCTATTTACGCGTCAGCGCCTCAATCAATTGCTGATTAAATTTCTGCGGCTCTTCCATTTGCGGCGCATGTCCCATGCCCGGGAATTCGATTAAACGGGCACCGGGAATCATCTGCGCCACCTGCTTACCCAGAACATTGTAATGCCCCAGCTTCGCTTTCACTTCCGGTGGCGCAATATCACTGCCAATCGCCGTGGTATCGGCGGTGCCAATCATCAGGGTAGTTGGGACGCGTAAATCTTTAAACTCGTAATAGACCGGCTGAGTGAAAATCATGTCGTAGATTAATGCCGAGTTCCACGCCACTTTCTTGTGCCCCGGCCCGCCGTTCAAACCAGCCAGCATATCGACCCATTTGTCATATTCTGGCTTCCACTGGCCGCTGTAATAGGTCTGTTGCTCGTACTTCTTGATGCCCGCCGCATCCAGTTTGAGTTCACGCTGATACCACTGATCGACCGAGCGCCACGGTGCGCCTTTGGCTTTCCAGTCCTCTAAACCAATAGGGTTCACCAGCACCAGCTGCTGCGTTTGCTTGGGATACATCAGCGCGTAGCGCGTTGCCAGCATACCGCCGGTTGAGTGCCCAATGATGATGGCGTTTTCGACGCCGAGCTGCTGCAACAGTTGATGGGTGTTCTGCGCCAGCTGCTGGAAGGTGTATTGATAGTTGGCCGGTTTGGTTGAACTGCAGAAGCCAATCTGATCCGGCGCAATCACACGATAGCCTTTCTGGCTCAGCGCTTTGATGGTGTCGTCCCAGGTGGCGCCGCAGAAGTTTTTGCCGTGCATCAGTACTACGGTGGCTCCATTGGCCTGCTGCTCAGGCTTTACGTCCATATAGCCCATGCTCAGCGTTTGCTGCTGCGAAGAGAAGGAAAAGTGCTGCAGTGGATAGGGATAGCGGAAGCCTTCCAGCTGTTCGCCATACACATTGGCGGCGAACGCAGGTGCAGTACTGGCTATCGCCACCGTGGCCAGAATAACGGCAAGTGACTGTTTTGTCTTAAAACGAAAACCCATATTGCCCTTCCTTAACGGAGAAAACCTTCAGTCTGACACGTTAATCCGTTTTACGTATTGATGGCGTGTGCCGCAGAGGGATGTAAATTTTACATTTAGCCCATCAACACTATGAAAAATTTGAGTTAATAATAACGTCCGTTATTACGATAAATATTCAACATCAGAACAACACGCAAACGGTTTTGCGCACGGAAAACAAGACCAGTCTTGATGACAAATAATAAATAAGCCAAATAATCAGAAAACTTTACATTAATTGCAGATTGGAAAGATTAATTAAATTACACTCTCTAAGTGTTTATGGAGGACTACAATGACACAGCAAAAATATAATGAAGGGGTGATTGATTCGGTGACCGAATGGATTATGTCTAATTTGGATCAACGTTTAAGCATTGATGATATCGCATTAAAATCGGGCTATTCAAAATGGTATTTGCAGAAACTTTTTGCCCGCTATCACAATGAAACCCTGGCACGCTACATTCGTAAAAAGAAACTGATTCACTGCATCAATGATTTGAAAAACAGCAACGCGCCGATAATTAGCCTGGCCGTAAAATACCACTTTGAAAGTCAGCAATCTTTCACGCGATCGTTTAAACACGTACTCGGCTGCACGCCGCTCTTCTGTCGCAAAAGGCAACTCGATAAGGAAACCCAACAAGCACTGCACGAAAGTAATGATCCCTGCGTACTTTGTCGACAGGCCGGATTTGATGTTACAGAACGCACGCGAGAAATTGTTGCTCCTAAAGTACGCACTAATGAATTTTTACCACGTATCAGCTGCGTGATGCGCTAACGAATCCATCACGCTTTTATTAACGCCTTTGCACTCATTTCTGACGCTAATAGACTTATTCATGTCAAATTTAAAGGCTATATCAACGCTGAAAAACGGATGGCGCACCATCCGTTTTTTCATTTAATAGCTCGCTTTATTCAGCGCGATTGCGCTATTTTTAAAATGCGCTAAACGATTATCCAGCGCGGCGGTATAAAGCATGGTATCTACCCCGACGGCGACAAAATTTGCCCCCCAATCGAGAGCACGTTCCGCCATGGCCAGATTAACCGCCAGAAAACCAGCGGCTTTTCCCGCACTGCGGATGCGTTTAATACTGTGTTCAATGATCTTCTGCACCTCGGGATGATCGGCATTATCGGGAAAACCTAATGAAGCTGACAGATCCGCTGGGCCAATAAATATCCCGTCAACACCCTCAACCTCTAGCAGCGCATCCAGATTCTCAATGGCGGTTTTGCTTTCGGCCTGTATCAGTAAACAGAGTTCGTCATTGGCACGCGCCATGTAATTTTCCACCCGTCCCCACCGCGCCGCACGCGCTACCCCAGCTCCTACCCCGCGCGTGCCATAAGGTGGATAGCGTGTCGCCCGTACCAGCGCCTGTGCCTGCTCGGCAGTATCAATCATCGGCACCAGCAAAGTACGTGCACCGATATCCAGCACCTGCTTAATCAACGCCGTCTGGAACTCTATCGGACGAATCACCGGCTGGCTGCGATAAGGCGCAATAGCCTGCAGCTGATGATAGAGATCCTGCACGGTATTCGGTGCATGTTCGCCATCAATCAATAACCAGTCGTAGCCGCTGGTGGCGGCAATCTCGGCCAGATACGACGATGTGCTGCTGAGCCATAAACCAATCTGCGTTTCACCGTTGGCCAGGCCGGCTTTAAAGGCATTTTTTAATGGATCCTGCATACCCGCTCCTTCTTTAATGCGACGCCTGCTGAGATTGTGGCAATTGACGCTCCACTTTCAGGCTGAGAATAATCAGTGAACCGATGGCAGCGATCAGCGCCAGCGCCAGTAACCCGGCGCTGCTGCTGTTAAACTGCGCCTCGGCATTGACGCGAATCAGCGGGGCGAGGAAGCCACCGACGGCACCAAACAGATTGACGAAGCCGATGCCCGCCGCCAGCGCGGTGCCGGACAGCAGCTGGGTTGGCATGGTCCAGAACACCGGCTGCACGGCAATAAAGCCTACCGCCGCCACGCTAAGTGCGAGGATGGCCAGCAGCGGCGACACCAATCCGGATAGCCCAATCCCCAGCGCCGCCGCTAGCAATGTAAACGCCGCCACCCGACGCCGTTCGCCGCTGCGATCGGAATAACGCGGAATCAACCAGGTGCCAAACAGCGCGGCAACCCACGGAATCGCCGCCACCAGCGAAGCGAGAAATCCGACTTTGGTGCCGATCAGCGCCGCCACCTGCGAAGGCAGGAAGAAGATCAGGCCATATACCGCAATCTGAATGGTCATGTAGATAATGGCGAGCTGCCAGACGCGACCGTTACGCAGCGCATCACGCAGTTGTGCGGTGGGCTTTTGCTGCTCCTCGCTCTCCAGCTGGCGCTGCAACGCTTGTTTCTCATCAGCGCTGAGAAAACGCGCGGTTGCCGGCGTGTCGTCGATGTAGCTGAAGGTGAAAAACCCGGCGGCTACCGCTAATAATCCCTCAATAATGAACATCCAGAACCAACCCGGATGTCCCAGCACGCCATGCATTTCCAGCAGCGCACCCGAAAGCGGCGAGCCTAACGTCAACGCCAGCGGTGCGCCCATGTAGAACAAACCCATTACGCTGGCGCGCTGCTGCTGCGGGAACCACAGCGATGTCAGATAGATCATGCCAGGAAAGAATCCCGCCTCAGCGGCACCGAGCAGTGTGCGTACCAGCAGAAATTTGGCCTCGGTGTCGGCAAATGCCATCGCCGCCGAAAGAAATCCCCACAGCAGCGTGGTGCCGCCAATCCAGCTGCGTGCGCCAAAACGTCGCATCAGCAAATTGGCCGGCACGCCGAGCAATGCGTACACCACAAAGAAAATCCCGGCACCGAGCGCGTAAGCCTCGTTACTTAAGCCGGTATCGAGTTGATACGCCTCTTTGGCAAAGCCGATGTTGGCGCGGTCAAGAAACGCCAGCACGTAGAGCATCAACATGAAAGGAATGAGGCGGGCACGGTTTTTCTTCACCGCGCTGTGCACCAGATTATCCATTGGGAAAGCCCTCACAAAGGGCTGCGACCATCAGCCGCAGCCCACGCGGTTAATGGTGATAAGGACGTTTCAGACCTTCGCGATTCAGCTCTACGCCAAAGCCCGGTTTATCCAGTACCGATTTGTGTATGCGGCCATTGACTGGCACCGGCTCATTGATGAGCAGCGGATCAAACTGCGGGCGTAGCGTGCTGCAATCCGGGCTGGTCATCAGGAATTCACTGAATGGCGTATTGGTGAAAGTGATTACCGCATGATGCGAGTAAACCGAAGAGCCGTGCGGCACCACCAATTGACCGCGTGATTTTGCCAGCGCGGCCACTTCAACCAACGTAGTCAGGCCGCCGCACCAACCGACATCGGGTTGCAAAATATCGATGCCGGTTTCTGCCAGCGTGCGGAAGGATTGCAGCGTGCCGTGATGCTCGCCGCTGGTGATTAACATGCCCTGCGGCGCCTGCTTTTTCAGCTGGGCGTAGCCTTCAAATTGTTGTGGCGGCAAACACTCTTCCAGCCACTTGACGTTATAAGGCGCGCAGGCGTGTGCCAGTTTGGTGGCAAAATTCACGTCCTGGCTCATCCAGCAATCCAGCATCAGCCAGAAATCTGCGCCACAGGTTTCACGATAGTGGGCAATGCGCGCCACCTCTTTACGGATGCCTTCGTCACCATCGTGCGGTCCCCACTGCACCGCCATCTTGCCGCCGATAAACCCCATTTTTTGCGCCAGGTCCGGACGAGCGCCGGTAGCATAGAACTGCAGTTCATCACGCACCGCGCCGCCCAACAGCTTGTATACCGGCAGATCGGTAACTTTGCCGAACAGATCCCACAGCGCCAAATCGACGCACGAAATAGTATTCATCACCACGCCACCGGAACCGGCGTAGTACATGGTGGCATTCATCATCTGGTCGTGAATCAGTTTGATATCGCTAACGCAGCGCCCTTCGATGAAGCGATTCAGATGCTTTTCAACGATAAAGCAGCCCATTTCACCGCCGGTGGTGATGGCAAACCCGATTTGCCCGTTATCGGCTTCGACTTCAACAATCAGCGTACCTAGCACGTTGATGCCGAAGGATTGTCGCGACTGCTCATACTGTTTGTATTTGCTCATCGGCGTGGCGACATGGTCATCAATCCAGTGATTAGCACCCTGATCGTGGTAATCGCCGCCAGCTGCCGCTTTATCGGCCGTTGCGCCACCGGCAAAGTAGGCGCGGACAGTTTTAATTTTTGGTAGGGACATGAGCTTCTCCGGGTTACGAGGCGTGTTTTTCCGCCGGGCTACGCCAGCCCAGCAGACGGGAAATATCGCGGGCGCAGGCTATCGCCAGGCCGGCAAGGTAATCGCGCTTATCGTCATCAATTTCCAGCCGGGTACCCACCAGCGAAATGGCGGCGACTAACTGCTCGCGAGCATTAAAAATTGGGGCAGCCACACAGCGCACATCGGGATAATCCTCACCGTTATCAAAGCTCCAGCCCTGACGGCGAATGCGCGCCAGCTCAGTACGCAAGGCATCGGCGCTACGCAGCGACGTGGGCGTTACCGCCACAAAGCGCATGTCGTTGATGATGCGTTCCTGCTCTTCGGGGCGTTGCCAGGCAAGCAAACACTTACCAATGCCGGAGCGATACAGCGACAGGCTTTTACCTTCGTGCGAGCGCACGCTGATAGTGGCAGCCGATTCGAGTTTGAGGATGTAACAGGCATGACCGCCATCAAGGATGCCGAGATGACACAACAGGTTGGTTTGCTGCATTAACCGCGTAAGACGCGGGCGCGCGATATCGCGGATGTCCATGTGCTGCAGTGCGTGACCGGCGAACTCCACCAGTCGCGTCCACAGGCAGTAGTTGTTATTGCGATCGATGGTGATCAGACGCTGTTTTTTCAGTTCGGCGAACAGCAGATAGGCACTGCTTTTAGGCAGCGCGAGCGTTTCTATAATCTCAGCGGCGCTGCACGGTCCGTGCTGCGCAATAAAGTCGAGAATAGCAATCGCGCGCGTCAGTGCGGGGACAGGTGTGACTTCCAACATGCTGGACTCCAGTCTGATTATCTGGAGGGCAGTGTTGTGGTTTTAGTTGGGTATAAGTGTGCGCCGTATCAAATTCCCTTAGGGAGAGCGCTTCATACAGCAGCGTGTGTGCGGGAATGTGAATCGTGCCGCGCTGAAAGTACAGCCGACTGTACTCAACACCCCAGCGCGCAAGAATTTACGAGAAGATATATTTAACAGCCGCAATCACCATGGTGGTGGCCATCACCATCAGTAAGCGTTTAATCCAGCGCATGTCAGTTTTTAATGCAGAGACGTCTGCTTTCAGTTGTTTGACATCAGCTTTAAGTTCGCCAATATCTTTTTCCACCGCGTCGAGGCGCGTTTCAACTGCGAACAGGCGCGTGTTCAGTTCCTGTATCGCGCCACTTAGTCGAGAATCCAGTTCTTTAATCGCACCGCTCAGCCGATCATCTAGCTCTTTAATTGCTGCACTCAGCCGAACGTCCAGTTCTTTAATTGCTCCACTCACCCGAAGATCCAGCTCTTTAATGCTCCTCGTCGTTTCCTCTCCAGCCTTCATCAAATCCGCACGTGACAGCGCATTGTCCTGCTGCATTTCAGTAAAGATTTCTACCATCGCTTCGGCTTGTTGATCGCTGACACCAGCCAGCTGCAACGCTTTAAAAGCTTTGTGAGTATTCATCATCGCGAGTGTCATCCGTGAAGCTCCTGAGTTGATGTGACGCGTCTGTCAAACATCATGCCCAGCGAGCAATTATTGCACCATGTGACTGTTTGCATTTTGCGCTACACGGCGAAAAATATCAATTAGTACAACAAGTAACGTGCAATTGGATGCGAGAGCGCTCGCAAAATGTGCGTTAGGATCTGCCGCGAAAGGTTTTACGATATTGCAGTGGGGAGGTGTTCAGCTGCTTCTTAAAATGACGGCGCAGCATCAGCGGCGATGAGAATCCGGCTTTTTCAGCAATCAACTCCACCGGTTGATCGGTTTTCTCCAGAAAACGCTGCGCCAGTGCCAGGCGTTGATTCACTAACCAATCGCTAAAACAGCTGCCGGTGGTTTGGTTAAAGCGGCGGGTGAAGCTGCGGCGGCTCATCAGCGCTTTCTCAGCCAGCTGCTCCAGCGTGAGCGCCTGCTGCAGGTTTTCTGTCGCCCAGCTCAGCGCCGACATAAAGCGATCGTTGCCTGCCGAATGATAAACCGGCTGCTCAATGTACTGCGCCTGTCCGCCCTGTCGATGCGGCGGCACCACCAGCATACGCGCGACGCTATTGGCCACATCAACACCACACTGCTCGCGCACCAGATGCAGACAGCAATCAATACTCGCGGCGGTACCTGCCGACGTGACAATCTGCCCTTCGTCGATGTACAGCACGTCGCGATCAATCGCCACATCCTGATACAGGCGTTCAAAATCCGCCATCCAACGCCAATGTGTGGTTGCACGGCGCTGGTTCAGTAAGCCGGCGGCGCCGAGTACAAACGCACCGAGACACAAACCCACGACTTTCGCTCCGCGCTGCGCCGCCTGCTGAAGCGCCTGCAGCAGCTCAGCGGGTGGCGGCACCGAGGGATCGCTCCAGCTTGGCACCACCACCATATCGGCATCGGCCAGCTGTGCTAATCCATGCTCAGCAATGATCGAAAAACCGCTGTTGGTTTTTAATGGGCCGGGATGCGTAGCGCAAATCATTAACTGATAGCACAGGGTGCCGTCGTCCTGAGCCGCCTTTTCAAATACCGCGCAGGGCACTGAAAGGTGGAACGGGATGATGTCGTCGAACACCACGACACCGACTTTGATGGGCGAAGCCTTACCTGGCGTTTTTGGCGCAAACTGAACGTTATTTGTCATCCGTTGTACTCCTTCACTCACGGCGAAATCGCCATACTGCACCCCATCGGAAGCCGTGCTGGCCTCCTCTCTACGCTAAACCATCAAAGGATTATTACGTATGAAAAATATTTTTGCTTCAGGAACTCTGGCACTGGCCATGGCAATTTCAGGCAATGCTTTCGCCGCTGAGACTAAGCCTGAGAAAGCGCCGACTATTCGTACCATGAGCGGTGCTACTGCTACTACTTCACTCAATGCGAAGCAAACTGCTGTGATCGTCATTGATATTCAAAACGAATATTTCCCTGGCGGTAAAATGCCGATCCCGGATGGCATGCAAGCGCTGAAAAATAGCAAACGCATCGTCGAGTTCGCTCACAAAAACAAGATGCCGGTCTTCTTCGTCCAGCATTTAGGTGATGCCGATGGTCCGCTGTTTGCCAAAGGCAGCCGTTTTGCTGAGTTCCATAAGGATTTGCAGCCAGCCAAGGGTGATCGCGTAATCAGCAAAGCCACGCCAAGCTCATTTGTCGGCACCGACCTGCAGAAGCAGCTGGACTCACTGGGCATTAAACAGCTGATCATTACCGGTCTGATGACGCACATGTGTGTGTCATCCACCGCGCGTGATGCGGTGCCGCTCGGCTACTCCGTCATTATTCCGGAAGATGCGACAGCAACACGTGATCTGGCAACCTGGGACAACAAGGTGGTGGATCATAAAGTCTTGCAGCAAGCGGCGCTGACCGGCGTCGCAGATGTGTTCGCTGAAATTAAAACCACCGATGCTGTGCTGGCGATGCCCGTTAAATAATTACTGAACCGGCTGGCCGGGTAACAGTTTGTCAGACATCAAACGGCGGCAGGAGAGACTCTCCTGCCGCGCTTGTTGCTGTTGCTCCGGTGACAAATCCTGCCAAATGCTTTGCAGATGATCTGCAAGCCCTGGCTTGAAATGAATCTTCTGCAGCGCGTAATCGGAATTGCTGCCTTCAATGATGTGCTGCATATCCTGTGATGTATTGCCGCGCCCATCATGAGTGAGGGTACAGAACGTGGCGATGTAGTAGGCTTTATCCTCGTCGCTGTAGTGCGGCATCAGCCACCAGACAACGGCGCTCAGCACAATCAGCAACGGCAGAAGAAATTTGATTTTTAACATGAAGGGCGTCACCCGCTGAAGAGTAAAGCGCGCGATAGTAGCAGATTGCGCGTGTGCGGCCTATTCAGCACGCACTACAGCGCCTGCGCGCAGGCCCAGGCTGAGCTCCACGCCCACTGGAAGTTATAGCCACCCAGCCAGCCGGTGACATCCACCACTTCACCAATAAAGAACAGCCCCGGCACATCGCGTGCTTCCATGGTTTTCGACGACAGCTGCGTGGTCTCCACGCCGCCCAGCGTCACCTCAGCGGTACGATAACCTTCGGTGCCGTTCGGCTGCACACGCCAATGATGCAATGTGTTAACCAGCTCGCTCTGCTGCTTGCTATTCAGCTGCTTCAGCGTGACGTCGGGAATCTGTTTCAGCTCCTGCAGCACTTCCACCAGCCGTTTCGGCAGGATCTTCGCCAGGCTGTTTTTCAGGCTGAGATTAGGATGAGCCTCGCGCTGCACATTAATGAAATCATCCAGCGAGGTGGCAGGCGACAAATCAATGGTGACGAATTCACCAGGCTGCCAATAGCTGGAGATTTGCAACACGGCCGGGCCAGACAGGCCGCGATGGGTGAACAGCATCGCTTCTTTAAATAAGGTGCCGTCCTGCGCGGTGATGGTGGTAGGCAACGCCACGCCCGACAGCGTATTGAGCTGTTCAAGTAGCGGTTTATGCAGCGTGAAAGGCACCAATGCCGCGCGCGTGGGGAACACTTTCAGGCCGAACTGCTCGGCCACTTTGTAGCCGAACGGCGTCGCACCCAGGCCCGGCATCGAGAGTCCACCGCTGGCGATGACCAATTTTTCCGCCTGCACCGCTGTGCCGTTAAGCTGCAAGGTGTAACCGCTGTCGTCACGATCCACGCTCATCACTTCGCTGCGCAAACGCACGGTAACCTGGCCAGCCTCACACTCTTTTAATAACAGATCGACAATCTGCTGCGCCGAGTCATCGCAGAATAACTGTCCCAGCGTTTTCTCGTGATACGCAATGCCATGGCGATTCACCAGGTCGATGAAATCCCACTGGTTGTAACGCGCCAGCGCCGATTTACAGAAATGTGGGTTGTGCGACAGATACGCAGCAGGCTCGGTGAACATGTTGGTGAAGTTGCAGCGGCCGCCACCCGACATCAAAATTTTGCGTCCGGCTTTTTTGCCGTTATCCAGCAGCAGCACGCGACGACCCAATTGCCCTGCCTGCGCCGCACAGAACATGCCGGCTGCGCCTGCACCAATAATGATAACGTCAAACTTTTCCACTGCTTTATCCGCCTTGCCCGAAAGGCGCTGATTGTAGGGATTTGCGGCTTTTAGCGCTAGCGTCAAAAAATTGCCGTAAATATGTCATAATGTAACTCACTAATTTTTAGCTGTTTTCAGCTAAATCTATACGCTGCATTACAATTTTAAGACAAGAAAGAGCTATATTTTTCTTTCATATCGCGCACGTTGTCGCAGATAATGCGCCGCGTTCATGTCCTCCCAAAATGGCGTAACGTTTATGCTACATCTGTTTGCTGGTCTCGACCTCAGTACCAGCCTGTTACTGATTCTTGCTCTGCTGTTTGTATTGTTTTATGAAGCAATCAACGGTTTTCACGACACTGCTAACGCGGTCGCGACTGTCATTTATACCCGTGCGATGCGGGCGCAACTGGCAGTTGTCATGGCGGGTGTTTTCAACTTTCTGGGTGTTTTGCTTGGTGGATTGAGCGTGGCGTATGCCATCGTTCACATGCTTCCGACCGATTTACTGTTGAATGTCGGTTCGGCCCACGGCCTCGCAATGGTCTTCTCCATGCTGCTGGCCGCGATTATCTGGAACCTTGGCACCTGGTATTTAGGTTTGCCGGCGTCCAGTTCTCATACTTTGATTGGCGCCATCATCGGTATTGGTCTCACCAACGCCCTGATGACCGGCACCTCGGTGGTTGACGCGCTCAACTTGCCGAAAGTCATCAATATCTTCATGTCCCTGATTCTTTCGCCGATTGTTGGTCTGGTGATAGCAGGCGGGCTGATCTTTATCCTGCGTCGCTACTGGAGCGGAACCACTAAGCGTTCACGCATCCACATGACGCCTGCCGATCGTGAAAAGATTGATGGCAAGAAAAAGCCGCCGTTCTGGACGCGCATCGCCCTGATCGTTTCGGCGATTGGCGTGAGCTATTCACACGGCGCAAACGATGGTCAGAAAGGCATTGGCCTGATTATGCTGGTGCTGATCGGCGTCGCGCCAGCCGGGTTTGTGGTTAACCTGAATGCGTCGGGTTATGACATCACCCGCACACGCGATGCTGTTAACCATCTGGAACAGTATTATCAGCAGCATAACGAGTCGCTGGCGCATATGGTGCAGCTTGCACCGCCGGTGGTACCTACGCCGGAAGAGTCAGTCGGCGGCCCGCAGGAGTTCCATTGCGATAGCAGCCGTGCGCTGCAAGCCATCGATCGTGCGCAGCTGCTGCTGAACAACCTGCAGAGCTATGACCAGCTGTCGGTTGATCAACGCGGACAGATGCGTCGTCTGCTGCTGTGTGTCTCCGATACCGTGGATAAAGTGGCTAAGCTGCCGGAAACCAGTGCGGAAGATAAGCGCTTCCTCAACAAGCTGAAAAGCGATTTGCTGGGCACCGTTGAGTACGCACCGATCTGGATTATTGTTGCTGTGGCGCTGGCGCTGGGCATCGGTACCATGATTGGCTGGCGTCGCGTTGCCACCACTATCGGTGAGAAAATCGGTAAGAAAGGCATGACCTATGCGCAGGGTATGTCGGCGCAGGTGACGGCTGCGGTATCGATTGGCGTCGCCAGTTATACCGGTATGCCGGTTTCCACGACGCACATTCTGTCATCGTCGGTAGCCGGTACTATGCTGGTGGATGGCGGTGGATTGCAGAGCCGCACCATCAAAAATATCGCCATGGCGTGGGTATTCACCCTGCCGGTGTGTATTTTGCTGTCGGGTTCGCTTTACTGGATCGCGTTGAAATTAATTTAATAGATACCCTAAATAATTCGAATTGCAGGAAGGCAGCAAGTGGGTGAGTCCCCAGGAGCTTACTGAAGTAAGTGACTGGGGAGAACACACGCAGCTAACGCAGCTGCAAGTCGAAGTATGACGGGTATGAGGGCGACAGCGATGTCGCCCTTTTTTATTGCCGTTATTTATTGCCAGATTGCCATCGCAATCAGGCTGACCACCACCAAAAAACAGAGCCCGCTGGTCAGCACGAACTGACCGCGCACGCGCTCACAGCGGCGAATGAATTCGTCGTCATGATGATCGTGATAGCGCTTATCCCAGATATAGCGCACCAGCCGTACCTGCTTGCTCGGCTGCCCGTGCGAGGTGAAGAACCCCGCGCCATCCACGTATTGATATAACAGCGGATCGCAACCGCGCAAAACGGCCAATAGTGAGCGCAAAGAAGAGAAGTAGCGCGCCATATTCACCAGACAAACCACACACAGAGCCCAAAAAAGCGCGATAGTGCTGATCATGTTCCCCTCCCGGCTGGAGCCGCAACGACGTCGAACGCAGCGGGGAATTGCTGTAGACGCCGCACGGGAAATAAACCAGCCACTGAATGATTCCGATTGCATTGTTGTTATGCGAACCTGAGTGCGCGACTCATACGGCAGTGGCACTTATTTTCAGTGTAGGAGATCTGTTCAATTTTTTTCCAGCGATGATTTTCGTTCGGGGCGAGTGAAAAAGCCGATAACGCTTGATCTTCCTCACAAGCGGACTTTCGCTTGCAGCATTTGTTAACAACTCTGGCTATACTCAGGGCATAACAAAAACCGCCTGCAAGGCTGAAATAGTGGTTGGTGGCGCTTCATCGCCGTCTCGCGCAAAGGAACCGCCTACCGTGAAAGCAGGAAGATTGCCCCGAATCTTGAGAAAGGAGTTTTATCATGGCTTATAAACACATCCTGATTGCAGTAGACCTTTCCCCCGAAAGCCAGTTGCTGGTTGATAAAGCCGTTTCGCTGGCCCGCCCTTACGACGCGAAAATCTCGCTGATCCACGTTGATGTGAACTATTCAGACCTCTACACCGGGCTGATTGACGTTAATCTGGGTGACATGCAGAAGCGTATTTCTGAAGAGACGCACACCGCGCTGAAAGAGCTTTCGATCAATGCCGGCTATCCGATCAGTGAAACCCTGAGTGGCAGCGGCGATCTCGGCCAGGTGCTGGTGGATGCGATTAAGAAATATGACGTGGATTTGGTGGTATGTGGCCACCATCAGGACTTCTGGAGCAAGCTGATGTCCTCAGCACGCCAGTTGATTAATACCGTGCATATCGACATGTTAATCGTGCCGCTGCGCGATGAAGATGAAGAATAATTGATCAGGTCAGCGTGAATGCTGACCTGACAATTCGTAGGGTCGGCATGAATGCCGACCTTTTTCATGCCCGCACGACCTACGCCAGCGGCGGATAAATATCAAAACGATGGCTTTTAGTCACCACCGCATCTTGTGTCACCACGCCCGCTAGCGGCGGCGCGTAGTCCGGACGCTTCACCACGATACGCTTCTTCGCCAGTCGGCGCGCCGGTTCCAGCAGCGCATCGGCATCTTGATCGGGCCCCACCAGCGACTGAAACACGCGCATCTCTTTCTTTACCATCGCGCTTTTCTGCCGATGCGGATACATCGGATCGAGATACACCACATCCGGTGCGGGAGTGATCTCGCTCAGTGCCTGTTGGCTAACGACATGCAGTAGCGTAAGGCGATCGCGCAGCCAGCCGCCAATCTCTGCATCCTCGTAGCCACGACGCAAACCATCCTCCAGCAACGCCGCCACCACCGGATGCCGCTCTAGCATACGCACACGACAACCGAGCGCCGCCAGCACAAAGGCATCGCGCCCTAATCCGGCCGTCGCATCAATCACCTCAGGCAGATAACCACTTTTGATGCCGACTGCTTTCGCCACTGCTTCGCCGCGACCGCCACCAAACTTACGCCGATGCGCCATCGCACCCGACACGAAATCCACAAAGATGCCGCCCAGTTTCGGCTCATCCAGCTTACGCAGTTCAAGGTGCTCCGGCGTTAACACCAGCGCCATGGTCGCCTGAACGTCCTGCTGCAGGCCCCAGCGCTCAGCCAAATGTAATAAGGCGCCGTCTCCGGCGCCTGATTCATCGATTAAACCAATTTTCACAAGCCGGCTTATCCCTGAATTCCGTAGTGTTCCAGCATCGCATCGAGCTGTGGTTCACGGCCACGGAAGCGTTTGAACAGCTCCATTGGCTCTTCAGAACCGCCACGCGTCAGGATGTTGTCGAGGAACGACTGACCAGTCTGACGGTTGAAAATGCCCTCTTCTTCGAAGCGCGAATAGGCATCGGCAGCCAGCACATCGGCCCACAGATAGCTGTAGTAACCCGCCGCATAACCGCCGGCGAACACGTGGCTGAAGGCGTGCGGGAAGCGGCCCCACTCCGGGCTTGGCACCACGGCAACCTGCTTCTTCACTTCTCGCAGGGTTTCGAGGATTTGCGCGCCTTTCGCCGGATCGAACTCGGTATGCAAACGGAAATCGAACAGGCCGAACTCCAGCTGACGCAGGATAAACAGCGCCGCCTGATAGTTTTTCGCCGCCAGCATTTTATCCAGCAGCTCCTTCGGCAGCGGTTCGCCGGTTTCATAGTGGCCGGAGATAAACGCCAGCGCTTCCGGCTCCCAGCACCAATTCTCCATAAACTGGCTCGGCAGCTCCACGGCATCCCACGGCACACCGCTGATACCGGATACGCCCGGCGTTTCGATGCGCGTCAGCATGTGATGCAGACCGTGACCAAATTCGTGGAACAGCGTGATCACTTCATCATGCGTGAACAGCGCCGGTTTGCCCTGCAGCGGACGGTTGAAGTTACAGGTAAGATACGCCACCGGCTTCTGCAGGCTGCCATCGGCTTTACGCATCTGCCCCACACAATCGTCCATCCACGCACCGCCGCGCTTGTGTTCGCGCGCATACAGGTCGAGATAGAAGCTGCCGCGCAGTTCGCCGCTTTCGTCGAACAGGTCGAAGAAGCGTACGTCCGGATGGTAAACATCCACGTCTTTGCGCTCTTTGGCAGTAATGCCGTAGATGCGTTTTACCACCTCAAACAGGCCACTTACCGCGCGCGCTTCCGGGAAGTACGGGCGCAGCTGCTCATCGCTGATGGTGTAGAGATGCTGTTTCTGCTTTTCGCCGTAGTAGGTCAAATCCCACGGATTCATCTCGTCGACGCCGAACTCTTTTTTGGCGAAGGCGCGCAGCTGAGCCAGCTCTTTTTCGCCCTGCGGACGCGCACGTTTCGCCAGATCGGTGAGGAACTCAATAACCTGCGCCGGATTTTCCGCCATTTTAGTGGCCAGCGATTTGTCAGCGTAGGAGTCGAAGCCCAGCAGCTGAGCCAGTTCGTGGCGCAGCGCCAGCTCTTCCGCCATCACCGGACCATTGTCCCATTTGCCGGCATTCGGGCCCTGCTCGGACGCACGCGTTGAATAGGCGCGATACAGCTCTTCACGCAGCGCGGCGTTATCGCAATAGGTCATGACCGGCAGATAGCTTGGGATATCCAGCGTCAGCAGCCAGCCCTGTTGCTCTTTGGCTTCGGCCTGCGCTTTGGCTGCGGCCAGCGCGCTCTCCGGCATGCCCGCCAGATCGGCTTCATCGGTCACCAGCTTGCTCCAGCCCATGGTGGCATCAAGCACGTTGTTGCTATACGTCGAGCCCAGCTCAGACAGACGCGCAGCGATTTCGCCATAGCGCTTCTGTTTCGCTTTATCGAGGCCGATACCGGACAACTCGAAATCACGCAGGCTGTTATCCACCGCTTTCTGCTGCGCAGTATCGAGGCCCGCGTAGCTATCGCCCTCTTTCAGGTTGCGATATGCCTGATACAAACCTTCGTGCTGGCCAACCCAGGTGCTGTACTCGGAGAGCAGCGGCAGCGTTTGCTCGTAAGCTTCACGCAGTTCCGGGCTATTTTTCACTGAATTGAGGTGGCTGACCGGCGAGAACAGGCGACCTAAGCGATCGTCCACTTCAGCCAGCGGCTGAACCAGATTATCCCATGTGTAGGGCGCGCCTTGCGCCACTACGCGTTCCACCGCTGCGCGGCAGTCGTTCAGCGCTTCGGTAACCGCTGGAACCACATGTTCAGGTTTGATGGCAGAAAACGGCGGAAGCGAAAAAGGCGTGAGTAACGGATTGGTCATAAGCGCAGTCCTTTCATGATGAAGTTGCGCGCGAACTCTCGCGCGACACAATTTTACTAACATGCGGCTTGATGGCATGAAAATCAATGCCACTAAGGATGGACTAGCGAAGAAAAGCCCGCCAGAAGGCAGGCTGAAGATTATTTAATCGCGAGCTGATAATGGATGACATCGTAGGGCGCCACCCACGGCGGCAATGGTTCACGCTCAAAGATATCTTTGGCCAGCGCCCAGCCTTCCACTTCGCCCCCTTTACCGGTGAGCGACATGCCGTCATGCATCAGCGGCGGCAGATGATTATCAAAGGGCACGTTGTCATCCGCAAAATTGTTAATCACTTTGCCGCTCAAGGTGCTGACTTTTACGTTAAGTTCTACCGGCTGGTCAGGAATGAGCTTCGATTGCACCGATTTCACCGCAAACCAGTGCATACCGTTTTCTGCCCGCAGCGCCTTGCGCTTCTCTAGCTGCTGATTCAGCTGCGCATAGCCTTTGGCAATTAGCGCACCCATCCCTTTATTGATCGACGCCTGCATCGTGGCATAACGCTGCGCCATCTCTTTACTGCTTAGCGCCGAGGTGCCGGTTTTCAACTGCGTGGTTACGCCAGCGATCAACTGATCCATGCTGATGTCGAGACCGACATCTTTTACCATTTGCAGCTGCGCGACGGCATTGCTGGCGATGGATTGGCCCAGCGTATAGCCATCACGTTCGGCATCACTTTGCGGTGCCGCGATCGTGCTGGCGTCACTCCTGGTCTGCCTGGCCGCCAATTGCTTTTCCAGCTCGCTGATGCGGGCGCGCAATTGCTTCACTTCTTTCTGATCGGCTGCATGGACGACAGGCCTGTCGACCGGTTTTGCTACCGGCGGTAACTGCGGTTTTGGCTTTTGGACTGGTACAGGAGGCAGCGTGCGTGCGGCATCGCCAAAGGCGTGCAGCATCTCCTCTTCAGAAGCCGCGCAAGCCAGCGCCGGGGATAATAGTGCGGTGATGAAAAGGACAACGGGCAGATGACGCTGTGTCATCACAATCTCCTGGGGCAGCCTTAAGAACACAAAAGGCTTCATCTCTATTGATAAAATAGAGATGAAGCCCATCCTGCGCGCGAAATATCGCGCTGCTACTTCGCGGGTATGATTAAGAACGCGCGTGTTAACCGGCCTGGCGAATAATCAGCTGTGACAGACGAGTCTTAATACGGAAACACAACTCACGAATCTGGAACTGATAACGTGGCATCACTAAATCGTTAATATCCGCGCCAATTGAATCTTTAATTTGCAGATATTTATTGGTCTGGGCGCCGATTTTCTGGAATTCGGCTTGATAGCTGTCATACGAGGCCTGGCTATAAAGGCGCATCGCGTCGAGCTCTTTGCGGCACTGCTGAATGTTGCTGGCACGGTCATCACTAAATGAGGCGCTTGCTGGCTGAGCCGGTGCGGAAGCCACAAAAGGAGTACCTTGCTGCTCTGGCGCATTTTGCGCAGCAGGCTGCTCGTCCGCAGTTGGCGGTGTGACCAAACTATGAACGGGTTGTTGTTTCGCGCAGCCCGTCAGTACCAACAGGCTTGCCACCGCGATACCAGTCATTTTTTTCATTATTTTCACCAGGAGTTGTTAGAGATGCTTGAAGCAAAAAATTATACGGCCTTAACCGGAAAGTTTCCTGCCAGACTCTCTGGCATTTGGCTTATGACCGCTTGGTTTAGCGCAAACTAACTTACTTAATCTATGGATGAAATTCGAGTAAGGAATTTTCCTTAGGAATATTCGCTGATAACCAGGCAAGTCGCAACCCGCTATAGCGACGCTTTGTCGCAAAACTTAAGCGTCTCGCAAAACGTCAGCAATTTTTACCCAGCACGGCTATAATCGCGCCACACACGATGTATTGACTCCCTTTGATCCAACCGCGGACCCCTCTCTTTTATGCTGAGTTATCGCCACAGTTTTCATGCCGGCAACCATGCCGACGTGCTGAAACACACCGTTGAAAGCCTGATCCTCACCGCCCTGATGGAGAAGGAGAAACCTTTCCTCTATCTGGATACCCATGCCGGTGCCGGACGTTACCTGCTGAGCGGTGAGCACGCCGAGCGTACCGGTGAATATCTGGAAGGCATCGGCCGTATCTGGCAGCAGCCGGATGTGCCTGAGCTGCTGAAGCCGTATCTTTCGGCGGTGCGTAATCTCAACCCACACGGCACCTTAAAGTATTATCCCGGTTCACCGTTGATTGCCCGCTTCCTGCTGCGTGAAGAGGACAAGATGGAGCTGACCGAGCTGCACTCCAGCGATTATCCGTTGCTGCGCACCGAGTTCAGCAAAGATTCGCGCGCGCGCGTGGCGCGTGGCGATGGCTACCAGCAGCTGAAAGCCAAGCTGCCGCCGCTGAGCCGTCGCGGTCTGATTCTGATCGATCCGCCATATGAGATGAAAAGCGATTATCAGGATGTGGTGAA
Organism: Pantoea nemavictus; assembly: GCF_037479095.1. Classification (NCBI taxonomy): domain Bacteria; kingdom Pseudomonadati; phylum Pseudomonadota; class Gammaproteobacteria; order Enterobacterales; family Erwiniaceae; genus Pantoea; species Pantoea nemavictus. The sequence continues at coordinate 1,840,388 of NZ_JBBGZW010000001.1, forward strand.
AGGCATTCAGGAAGGCCACAAGCGCTTCGCCACCGGCGTGTTCGCGCTGTGGTATCCGGTGGTAATGCGTCAGCAGATCAAGCACATGGTTAAAGATCTGCAGGCCACTAATATCCGCAACATTCTGCAGATTGAGCTGGCGGTACGTCCGGACAGCGATCAGCGCGGCATGACCGCCTCCGGCATGATCGTCATTAATCCGCCGTGGAAGCTCAAAGCGCAGATGGAAGAGCTGCTGCCGTGGCTACATCAGAAGCTGGTGCCAGCCGGCACCGGTCACTTCAGCGTCACGCAGATCGTGCCAGAGTAAGTTCGCTCACGGCGCTGCCAGCCAAATAGGATAATTATCATGTGGATCATTCTGGCTGGCGCGCTCGCTGTGCTGTCGCCCGCCAAACGTTTTTCGGTACTGCTGCTCACGCTGGCCACGATTCTCGGCCTGTTTCAGGATGTGCTGGATTGGCCGGCGATGCTGCTGCTCGGTGCAATAGCCATTATCGCGTGGGTTCGCGTCGAAAACAGCGCGCGCTGGATTCAGCTGGTCAGTGAAGCCGCGCTGGTCGCTATCGCCATTGGCCTGTTTATGCATTTCTTCCCAGGCTTCAAAAATCCGCGCCAGGTTGAAGATGTGCAGGCCGGGCCGCTCAGCCTGCCGTTCAGCTTCTCCTACAACTTCGATAAAGCGCTGATTCCGTTTGTGTTGCTCATCTGCTTGCCGCAGCTGTTTCGCACCAAGGCCGCTCCGCCGCGTTACAAAATTTTGTGGCTGGCGCTGCTGGCTGCGATTCCGCTGCTGCTCTACGTGGCGGTGCAGTTAGGTGGTTTGGCCGTTGAGCCGCACTGGCCGGAGTGGCTGGGCAGTTTTATGCTGGCGAACCTGTTCTTCGTTTCACTGGCGGAAGAAGCGTTCTTTCGCGGCTATCTGCAGCAGCGCCTGCGCCAGCACATCGGCGCCGGGGCGGCACTGCTGCTGACGTCGCTGCTGTTTGGTTTAGCGCATTTTCCCGGCGGGCCGCTGCTGATGATCTTCGCCACGCTGGCCGGGCTGATTTACGGTCTGGCGTGGCACTGGAGTGGACGCCTGTGGGTTGCCACCGGCATGCATTTCATTTTCAACATGACGCACCTGCTGTTCTTCACCTATCCGGCGCTACAGCACTAAACCTCGAACACCGCGAAATCATGTGCCAGCTCGGTCGCAGCAAACACCGACTGGCACTCCGCCAGCAGTTTTTCCCGATCCTTCGATAAATAGCGCGAGCTGAAATGCGTGGCGATCAAGCGCTTAGCGCCTGATTGTTTGGCCACTTCGGCTGCCTGAATCGTGGTTGAGTGACCGCGCCCGTTGGCTTTCTCCTGCAGCGCCGCTTCCAGCGTGGTTTCGTGCACCATCACATCGGCATTGGCGGCCAGCTGCAGCGCAACATCGGTGGGCGCGGTGTCGCCAAATATCGCCAGCACTTTGCCTTTGGTGGCAGGCCCAAGATACTCCGCGCCGTTGATCTCCCGACCATCCTCCAGCTGGATGCGCTTGCCTGCTTTTAAATCCTGATACCACGGACCGCGCGGTACGCCTTCTGCTTTCAAACGCGGCGCATCAAGGAAGCCCGGCTTGTCGTGCTGCTCAATGCGATAGCCAAAGCACTCAATCACATGATTCATCGGCCAGGCGGTAACACGAAACTCGCCATCATCCAGCACCAAACCGGCTTCGATTTCGACAATTTCCAGCGGATAGGAGGTGTAAGAGCCGCTTAAACTGAGCGCCGTCTCGATAAACTGGCGAATACCTGCTGGACCGTAAATGGTCATCGGTTCGGGGATGCCCGCCATCGAACGGCTGGTGAGCAATCCTGGCAGCCCGAAGATGTGGTCGCCATGCAGATGGGTGATGAAGATTTTTTCCAGCTTGCCCGGCTTGAGCGCCGAGCGCATGTATTGATGCTGCGTCGCTTCGCCGCAGTCGAACAGCCAGGTTTCACCGCGTTTCGACAGCGTCAGCGCAATCGCGGTGACATTACGTTGCAGGCTGGGCGCACCGCCGCCGGTGCCGAGAAAAGTCAGTTGCATATTCATTTCCTTTTGACGAGTAGCACCCGTCATAATTCATGTTGCAGGAAGGCGGCAAATTCTTTAGACCCAGGAGCATAGTTCACTATGTGACTGGGGTTAAAGGATGCAGCCAACGCGCCTGCGGCTTGAAGTATGGCGGGTTTCGGGATTCAACCCTATTACATTTATAGGTGCAATCTTTGCGCGCCTCACGCCTCAAGCGTTAAACTCTATGCCAATTTTCTTCCAACAGATGGACATAACGGATGACCAGACATTTTGACTACCTCGCCATCGGCGGCGGCAGCGGCGGTATCGCCTCGATTAACCGCGCTGCGATGCACGGCCAGAAATGCGCGCTGATTGAAGCCAAAGAGCTGGGCGGCACCTGCGTCAACGTCGGCTGCGTACCGAAAAAGGTGATGTGGCACGCGGCGCAAATCGCTGAAGCGATTCATCTTTATGGACCGGATTATGGCTTCGATACCACGGTAAACCGCTTTGACTGGTCAATTCTGGTGAAAAATCGTAGCGCCTACATCGATCGCATTCACAGCTCGTATGACAACGTGCTGGGCAAAAATAAGGTGGAAGTGATCAAAGGCTTCGCGCGCTTTATCGATGCCAATACCGTGGAAGTCAACGGTAAAACACTCACCGCCGACCACATCCTGATCGCCACCGGCGGTCGTCCAAGCCACCCAGACGTACCGGGCGCGGAGTACGGTATCGACTCAGACGGCTTCTTCGAGCTGGATGCGTTGCCAAAGCGCGTGGCGGTGGTGGGTGCAGGTTACATCGCGGTAGAACTGGCCGGCGTGGTTAATGCGCTGGGCGCAGAAACGCACCTGTTCGTGCGTAAGCATGCGCCGCTGCGCAGCTTCGATCCGCTGATCGTCGATACGCTGGTAGAAGTGATGCAGGCGGAAGGGCCAACGCTGCACACCGAATCGATTCCGAAAGCCGTGATTAAAAACGCTGACGGCAGCCTGACGCTGCAGCTGGAGAGCGGCCACGAGCAAACCGTGGATTGCCTGGTGTGGGCGATTGGCCGTGAACCGGCGACCGATAACCTCAATCTGGCGGCAACCGGCGTTAAGCTGAATGAAAAAGGCTATATCAGCGTCGATAAATTCCAGAACACCAATGTGCAAGGCATTTATGCGGTAGGTGATAACACCGGCGCGGTTGAGCTCACGCCAGTCGCGGTAGCGGCCGGTCGTCGTCTCTCCGAGCGTCTGTTTAACAACAAGCCGGACGAGCATCTGGATTTCAGCAACGTGCCCACCGTGGTGTTCAGCCATCCGCCGATTGGCACCGTTGGCCTGAGCGAACCGCAGGCGCGCGAGCAGTACGGCGACGATCAGGTGAAAGTGTACACCTCCTCCTTCACCGCGATGTACACCGCGGTAACGCAACATCGCCAGCCGTGTCGCATGAAGCTGGTGTGCGTCGGTCCGGAAGAGAAGATTGTCGGCATCCACGGTATCGGCAACGGTATGGATGAAATGCTGCAAGGCTTCGCGGTGGCGCTAAAAATGGGCGCAACCAAAAAAGACTTCGATAACACCGTGGCGATCCACCCCACCGCGGCCGAAGAATTTGTGACGATGCGTTAATATCGGTTTGATTAATAAACCGCTAATCTCGTAAATAACATCAGGATGCTTATGCATCCTGATGTTGATTTATTAAAGTTCATCGCTATCTTTTTCCAGTTTCGCTGGTTTAACAAGTGACTTCTTTTCTGCTGAAGCCAATCTCCGCTCAACTTTTTTTACATCTTCAGCAGCCGATAAACTTTCAGGTCTAATTCCTCGACTGAGTAATGTTTCTCTTACCGCCTGGTTATTATTAACGTGCTCGCCGGATATCTGCAGCTCACTTTGCATTTGTAGCGTACGAGCATTATGAATAGTAATTTCTGTGGCGAAATCTTTGGCTTTTAGAATTATGG